>CAXUMX010000001.1:0-151540 GCA_964252395.1 uncultured Acidobacteriaceae bacterium
CGCTCTGCTCCAGCACCAGCAGGTCGGCGCTGCCGTTCTCGCCGCGCGCCACGTCCAGCACCGGTCCCAGGTCCGCACAGCCAGCAGCCTCATCGATCACGCGGCAGCCGATCAGGTCTCCGATGTACACCGCGTCTGCTTCAAGCGGCATTCGTTGCTCCCGCGGCACAGCCACTTCCCATGCGCGGAGAGCTTCGGCATCGTTCATCGACTCGACGCCAGACAGCTTCAGCACGATGCGACCCTTGTGCAGCCAGCTGCGCTCCACCTTAACTTCACGGGCCGGCGAGCCCTGGTGCGGCGGCAGCAGCCACACGTCTGGGCGGTCTTTGAAGCGCTCAGGGAAGTCGGTCAGGATCTCCGCCAGCAGCTCACCGTGGCGGCCCTGCGTTCGAATCAGTCTGGCCAGCAGAACGAAGTCGCGGGAGGGAGCTGCGTCAGCCATGCAGCACTAGTCTGCCTGCGCGGTATCGCCGTGGGGCTGCGCTTCGGCTTCGCTGCCCTCGTCGTCGTCATCCTTGTCATCGTCCTCAACTACGTCGAGAGAGTAGCGCAAATGATGCCCGGCGCCCACCGCTGCCAGGATGGTGCGCATGGACCGCACCGTGCGGCCCTGCTTGCCGATGATCTTGCCGACATCGTCCGGCGCTACGCGCATCTCGAGGATTGTGGAGTCCTCGTCGTCGCCCGCTTCCGGCTCGACTGCCTCAACAGAGACCTCGTCCGGGTGATCGACCAAAGCGCGCGCGATCTGGGTCATCAGATCTTCCGCCGCGTCCAGCTTTTCATCGTGTGTCATCTTCGCGTCTCACGAACACCAACAGTCAGCAGCAGGACGACGGGAGCAGAAGCGACTACGCTGCCGGGGCAGCGGCCGGCGCTTCCTGATAGCTCTTGAGCAGCTTCGCAACGCGATCAGAGAGTTGTGCTCCATGGCCGGTCCAGTGCTCAATCCGATCCTTCTTCAGCAGAACGCTTGCGGGGTTGGTGCGCGGGTTGTAGGTGCCCACTACCTCGATCGAGCGGCCATTGCGGGCTCGATCCTTCTCAATCACAACAACCCGGTAGTACGGCTGCTTACGCGCTCCGAAGCGCGCCAAACGAATCATCAGCACAGATTTGTTCCTTTCGTGCAATCTCTTTAGAAGTCGTCTCAGAGTGATGCAGTGGCCAGCCGGCACAATCCCAGCGGCGGCGGCATAGATTGAGACGTGCGTCCACACCACTCCCAACCCGTCAAGTATGGCTGAGCCGGAGCGTTTACGCAAGATTTCACGGGCGAAACTCGCACGCAGTGCTTGCAATGCGAGCGACACTGTGGCACTGTACCGGAGCGGTCAAGTAGGAAGGAAAGCCCTATGCAGCTTCAAAATTGCGAATTCGGCTGTTTCAGGACGCAGCAAAGCGCCAGCGCGAACTCGCGGCTTTCGTTCTCCTGTTCCTGACGCACTGCGATCCCATCACACAAGCTTAAGCCACCAAACTCGCGGCTCGCGCCTGCCGTAGTGCTTTGCGCAGGAGCGCCTAAGCTCCTCTCCCAAGATGAGCGCCCGCTGCTCTATCCGCGGGCATGCCAGTGGCCTTGCAACTATTTCTACCGCCACTTTGTGGGAAGGAACGTATGAGCACCGCAATTCACGTGCGCAACGGCACGCCGACCGGCAATGCATCTCTCTGCCATACGTGCCGTCACGCGCATATCCAGCAGGGGTACGCCGACAGCGAGGAGCAGGTGCGCTGCGGCTACTTCTACGAGCAGGTACGTTTGGTTCACTTCGCCGTCCGTAGCTGCACCGACTACACCAGCAAGAATGTGCAGACCGTCTACGAGATGGAGAAGGTCGCGTTCATTCTCGATGCGAAGGAGATCAGCCGTCGCCACACCGCAGGCTTCGGCCACCCCGCGTCTACGGCCAAGCCGGAGTGCAACGACTGATTCATCGGTCGGCTCGCCCGGGTGATCTCCGGCCAGATTGCGCCATGCTGGAAGGCCATCGTCCAGCATGGTTCTTCTGCCGCGGTCGCGGCATCGAAGGACACATGGCTACTGCTTCGAGCGCGACCACACAGCTGCCCACCCGTCAGCTTGGCAACTCTGATATGAACATCACCCGCATCGGCTTTGGCGCCTGGGCCATCGGCGGCGGCAATTGGCAGTTTGCCTGGGGACACCAGGAAGATGACGAATCAGTCGCGACCATCGAGCGCGCGCTGGACCTGGGGATCAACTGGATCGATACAGCGGCCATCTACGGCCTCGGGCACTCCGAAGAGGTGGTCGCGCGGGCGCTGAAGCAGTCGCCGCACAAGCCCTACATCTTTACCAAGAGCTCGATGCGTTGGAATGCGGACCGCACCATCTACCGCAGCCTCAAGGCCGAGTCGGTACGCGAGGAGGTGGAGGCGTCTCTGCGCCGGCTGCAGATCGAGAGCATCGATCTCTACCAGGTGCACTGGCCTGACCCCGAGCAGGAGATTGAGGAAGGCTGGGAGGCGATGGCCAAGCTGCAGCAGGAGGGCAAGGTCCGCTATATCGGGGTATCGAACTTCAACGTGGCGCAGATGGAGCGGGCAGCCAGAATCGCCCCGATCACCTCGTTGCAGCCGCCCTACTCACTGCTAAACCGCAAGATCGAGGCAGAGATCCTGCCCTGGTGCCAGGCTCACGGCGTCGGGGTCATCAACTACTCTCCTATGGCGTCAGGGCTGCTGACCGGCAAAATGACGGCCGAGCGGATTGCCGGGCTTCCCGAGGATGACTGGCGTCGCAGGACACCACAGTTCAAGACGCCCAAGCTTGAGAAGAACCTGGCCCTGGTTGAGGAACTGAGGAAGATCGGCCAGCGGCATGGGGTGGAGCCCGGAGTGGTCGCGATCGCGTATACCCTGCACCATCCCGCAGTGACCGCGGCGATTGTGGGGGCACGCCGTCCGAGCCAGGTGGATGGTACGATTCCGGCGGCGTTGTTCCGGCTGAGCGACACGGAGTACGAGTACCTGCGCGACTACGCCTTTCGCAACCTGTTATCGCCGGGAACTGGCGCATACACGCAGAAGAGCCTGCCGTACGGCAGGCTCTCTGCTTGTCGTCTTCGAAGCTGTTTACATCGCTTCCAGGTACTTGGGGAAGAGCTGTCCCGCACTCTGCTGGAACAAGGTTGTGAGATTGGCCAGCATCTCGCTGTACAGTGCGGTTGCGCGATACGCATTGACTGACGCCCCGACCGTGGAGTGGGAGAGGGCATACTTGCCGAGTGCCATCAGCACGCAGAGGCGAATCTGAAAGGCATCGCTGCGCAGTCCCTCCAGCAGTGTCTCGTCCAGATCGGTCCCGTACTCTGCCGCATAATCCGCCAGCTGGACTAGCAGCGGTGTGTTGCAGTACATCGCCCACAATCCGCGTGCGCCGTCAATACTCGGCCAAATGTTGGCCGGTGTTGCCTTGATGCCGCCGCGATAGAGGTAGCGTTCGGATATCTCGTCGATCCCCCAGTCATTCGCGCGCAGCGCGGAGACTAGTTCGTCCCAGGTACGAGACTTCCGTCGTGCCTGCTGACGGCGCCACATACCCACGAACAGCAGCAGGGAGACTGCGAGCAGTATTTGGAATATTGAGAGCGTCATCTCTGATCACCACTCCGAGTAACCGACCATCGGGTACGTCTGGCGGTTGCAGCTATTGTTACCAGAACTTGCTGCATTTGAGGAGTGAAATCTTTACGCGGCGCTTCATTTCGGGAAAAGGCCCATAGCCAGAAGATCAGTGTGGCATTGTAGGCCGCCGACTGAAACTGGTTAAGGCGCACATATTGAGTAAAGTACAGCGCGCGATCGATGTTTTGCAGGTGGCTGAGGCGCATCTGAACGAAGAGCGAGGCAGCGCCGTAGAATGCCAGCCCAGAGGCCAGCTGCAGAACGTGGTTCTTCCATCCGATCCCGAGGAACTGTGCAAAAGCAGCCAGAGCGGCGAAGAGCAGCAGTTTCAGCACAGCCAGGCCGAGGGTCACGCGCAGAAAGAGCTGTCCCGCATGCGAAAGGCTGGAAAGTTGCACCTGCGGTGAGAATGCGGTCGCGACGATGGTGCACACCAGGACCCCGACCAGGGCGAGGGGCCATACAGGAAAGGGCAGAGATCGTTTCGAGGGTCGTACTACATTCAGTCCGATCTCTAGAACGATCAGGAGCTGAAGGACGTAGTCCAGCATGGTAACGGCGATGTAAAAGCGGAAATATGCCGGGGAACTTTCTCCAACGGAGTGCCCCAGCAGCCATGATAGCGGATCTTCTACCATATTCAGAAGCAGGTAGATGACGAAGATGGGGTATACCCGGACAAACCTTTTGCGGATGAGGAGAAGAGACAAGCCGGCCTGCAAGAGCAGGCCCGCCACAAGGCTGATCTCCTCAACGTTCAGGAAGTGCATCGCTCCTCGAAGTGCTGCCAAGGAGAGCATATCCCAAACAGGGGCTACTCATATGCAATAGAAGCTAACACTTCCGCAGTGTACCGGCTTGCACTGCGGTCATCGCCTCCGCTGCTCGCATTGCGCGTTGCTCTGTAGAAGCTTAGAACCCGCCCTTAGGGCAGGGGACATTGGGGCTCAGGAAGCCCCCCTTGGGACAGGGTACATTGGGGCTCAGGAAGCCGCCTTTAGGGCAGGGGACATTGGGGCTTGCAGCGTACGCGGTGAACGGTACCAGAAGCACAACAGACAGAGCAGCGAGCGAAAGAAGTTTCATTGCAGGGGCCTCCCGAGATATTTGTGTGCTGGCGTATCGCCCTCACAACTCGAACGTTAGACAACCTTTCGACGAGTTTCTACAACTTATGAGGAATTTACTGATAAGGCGCCGGGTAACATTACTAATGTACCAAATGTGATTCATGTAAATGCGAAAATTCGTCATGATTCGGCAACGCATCGGGGTAGAACAGTCACCCGGATCGTGCGGATCACTTTATTGAGTAGGGAAGAAGCTACGTGGTTCGTGGGATGGCAGCGGATGCAAGACTTCCTTAAAGTGACGCTATGACTTCCGCACTCTCGGCCCAAGTAAAGGCGGACGCACCCGTGGAGCTGAGAAATGCTGTACGATTCCCGCTACAGATTCCCTTGCGTCTCTTTACCGCCGCCGGGGAGATTGCCGCCACGACAGAAAACATCTCCGCCACTGGGGTGGCTTTCACACTCTCCCGGTCCCTGGACGTGCAAACGCAGGTCCGATTCACAATGAAGATGCCCTCTGACGCTATGGGTACCCCCACGGATGTGGTGGTTCACTGCACGGGGCGTGTGGTACGCTGCAACACCAGCGAGGCTGGATGGCGTGCTGCGGCGGTCATCGACGAATATTACTTCAGTCAGTAGAATCTCTATGAGCGCAGCCAAGCCCGACATGCTTGACGAATCTACCCCCGAAGAGCCGGTGGAGGCAGCAGCACCTGCCGAGCCGAACATCGTCCGCATCATTTTGGCGGATTCGCAGGCCATCTACCGCGTCGGCATGCGCAAGATTTTTGCGCTTGAGGATGACATTCGTGTTGTTGCTCAAGTAGACAACCTAGCCAATCTAGAAGCGGCCATTCAGCGTTTTCCAACCGACCTGGTGATTCTGGAGGGCGGTCTGATCTCCGGGACTACTGACGCCATCCCGGCCATCGTTCGCCGGAACCCGCACGTCAAGATCATTATCCAGGCCGTCTCGACCGACGAGCAGAATACGGTAGAGCTCTACCGGCGGGGTGTACGGGGTATTATCCCCCGCTCCATCTCGCCCGATCTGCTGGTCAAGTGTGTGCGGAAGATCGCCCAGGGTGAGACCTGGATCGATAACCAGTCAGTGAATTGGGTGATCGAGGCATATCGCTCGCAGGCCACGGCGCTGACCAGTCCCAAGAGCCAGCCCCGCCTCTCGCCCAAGGAGATGGCGATCATCACCTGCATCACGCAGGGCAAGCGCAACAAGGAGATCGCCTACCAGCTAGGAACAACCGAGCAGGTAATCAAGAACTACCTGCGGAAGATCTACGACAAGCTGGGCGTCTCTGACCGGCTGGAGCTGGCACTTTATTGCCTGCACCATCAGCTGCATAAGAAGTTTGCGGATGGTGCGGTAAATGCCGAGGGCGGCGATGCAGTGCTGACGGTTGTGCCACAGCAGCAGCCGGCCCGGGCAGAGAAGTAACGGCTTTAACTCAAATTGCGTGGAGATTAGAAGGCTTCTGCTTGCGCGGAGGCCTTTTCTCTTTTCATCCAAAGCAGCTGCACGCTTCAGGGCGCGGATGCTATCGCGTCGTAGTCGTTCTTGGCGGCGGAGCTGGGCAGGATCCTCATCACCTCTGCGAAGAACTCCGTCCCGGCATCGCCCTCGGACCCTCACCCCTAATCAGGTTGGTGTCGCCCTAATGTCCGTTTTGCTCCCGTAGAGTTCTTCAACTCATCACCTTGATCCACCGGACAAGCAAGAAACTCCAACCGTCTGTGGAAAGAGGATCTGTGGCGGCTCACCCTTCGACACAGGGAGAGCGGGTAGTGCGGAAATGCTCTATGCTGGCTGTTCTTTCGTGAACATACTCGGCCCATTCCGCACCCTCACCGCGAAACAGCGGCACGCATTCGCGGCCTGTTTCCTAGGCTGGTCGCTGGACGCGTTCGACTACTTCATCCTGGTCTTCTGTGTTTCGGCCATTGCGACAGACTTCCGTGTAGCGCGCAGTGCCGTGACGGAGGCGCTGTTCCTCACGCTGGCCTTCCGTCCGCTGGGAGCCCTGATATTTGGCTGGATGGCGGAGCGCATCGGCCGTCGACCTACCCTGATCATCAACATCCTCTGCTACTCGACGTTAGAACTGGCCTGCGCCTTCACTCCGTCGCTGCACGTGCTGCTGATCCTGCGCGCCCTCTTCGGCATTGCTATGGGTGGGGAGTGGGGTGTCGGCGCCGCACTCGCCTTCGAGACACTGCCGAAGGAGCACCGTGGATTCTTCTCAGGCCTGCTGCAGGAGGGCTACTCAATCGGCTACCTGGCGGCGGCTGCAGTCTTCGGCTTGTTTTTCCATGCGGTGGGCTGGCGCGGCCTTTTTGTGATCGGTGCTGCCCCGGCGCTGGTAGCCGGCTACATCGGCTGGAAGGTAGAGGAGTCGCCGGCCTGGCAACAGGGGCGCATGACGCGCAAGCCAGGCGGAGCCTTCGACGGCCTATGGAAGGGCGTGCGGACCCATCTTCCGTTGTTTCTGTTCCTCATCCTGCTGATGACCGGCTTCAACGCGTTCAGCCATGGCAGCCAGGACCTCCACCCGACCTTCCTGCAGAGCGATCATCACTTCGATCCACACACGGTGAGTGTGATCGGCATCATCCTCAGCCTGGGCGCGCTTTCCGGGGGGGTGGTGTTTGGCACACTCTCGGAGCGCTGGGGGCGCAAGCGCGCCATCATCACGGCTGCGTTGCTTGCGATCCCTGTGGTGCCGCTTTACGCGCTCTCGAATAGCCGGGCAGGGCTGGCCGCGGGCGCGTTCCTGCTGCAGTTTATGGTGCAAGGCGCCTGGGGTGTGGTGCCGGTGTACCTCAGTGAGATTTCGCCGGGACCGGTGCGGGCCACGTTTCCCGGTGTGGCGTATCAACTTGGCAATCTCTTTGCCTCGCGGATCAGCAATGTTCAGGCGAAGGCTGCGGAGCACTCCGGCAGCTACGGGCGTGTGATCGCGATCACGATCGTGGCTGTTGCCTTGTTCCTGGCCGCCGTTATGTCGTTCGCAAAAGAGTCTCGCGGCGCCGCGATCACGACTGACGCCTGAGGCACAACCGAGCTGCGGACGGTCAGCCTTGTTCGGCGGCTGTCAGCTCGGATGGGTCAATGGCGCCACGGACCAGCGGGGACGCAAGGGCCAACAACCCGCACATACCGGCAACGGCGACCAGGATCGCAGTCAGTCCGGCCTGTTTGCCGACAAACCCAAGCGCGGGAGGCCCGCTCAGCAGCCCGGCGTACCCGATGCCCACCGCAGTGGCGATGCCGGCGCCCGAAGGCACACCCGGCACCCGGCCCGCGGTTCGGTAGAGCACCGGTGAGGAGTTCGAAAGCCCGGCCCCGACCACAGCGAAGCCGATCAGCCACCAGCCTGCTCCATGCAGTCCGTACATGCCAGAGCCCACCACTACTGCCAATCCCGCGGCGGCCAGCAGTGCACCCGCCAGCAGCACGCGCTGCTCGCCCAGCCGTGCGGCGATCCGGTCACCACAGAGTCGCCCGGTGACCATCAGCGCTGCAAAGGCCGCGTAGCCATAGCCTGAGACGCCCTGGCCGGCGCCGCGGATGACACGCAGGTAGAGTCCGCTCCAGTCGGCGATTGAGCCCTCCGCAACCATCGCAGCAAAGACCAACATGCCCAGCAGCAGCAGCCGCCCATGCGGGCGCACCGCATGCGGCTCCGGGTGCAGCCCCTCTTCGGCGCGCGTCAGCAGCGCCGGGGTGGAGACGAGGATGGCGGCCAGTAGACCACCGCTGATGCACGCCGCAATCAGTGGTGGCGAGATATGCAGCTCCAGCAAAAAGCTGGTCACGGCGGCGCCGGCAAAGGCGCCGATGCTCCACATTCCGTGAAAGCGGGAGATGGTGCGCTCGCCCAGCTGCTCTTCGATGGCGATGCCCTGGGCGTTCATGGAGACGTCCATGGTCGAACCGGTGATGCCCATCAGCAGCAGGGCTGCCGTCAGCAGCAGGCGCGTCGGCGCCAGCACCATCGCGGTCAGAACGAGAGGGAATAACACGGCGGAGATGCGGCACACGCGGCGGCTGCCCAGCTGCGGCACCAGCCTGCCGGTCAGCGGCATGGCCAGCACGGCACCCAAACCGCTGGCCAACAGCACCAAGCCCAGCGCTCCAGCGTCCAGGTCGAGCGCACGAGCCCGGTCCGGCAGATGCGGCACCCAGGCGCCCACGCCTACACCGTTCACGAAGAAGCAGGCCATGGTTGCGCGCTGCGCCGCCCGTGCTTTGGAGACATGCGCCACTACCTGCGTTCCCATACCCGTCAGAGTATCGCGTCGAGTCTCCGATACCCAATCTTTGGGAGGTCTGATCCCTGCCGGTTGCTGAGCATTTGCTGCCGAACGTCTTCACCTGCACACTGGCAAGGTGAGGAGACTGCATGCCTGAGACCCTGCTGGACCTGAGCCCGGCTGCCGCGCGCGTGCTCGGCTCGTTGCTCGAGAAGGAGACGACCACGCCGGAGTACTACCCGCTCTCCCTGCTGGCGCTCATCAATGCCTGCAACCAGCGCTCCAGCCGCAACCCGGTGATGGACCTGACCGAGGATGAGGTCCGGATGGCGCTGCACCAATTGGAAGACGCCGGGTTGGCCGCGCCGGTGCGGGGGACGGAGAGCCGTGTCGCCAAGTACGCGCACCATATCGGCGAGGTCTTCAACCTGCGGCGAGGCGAACTGGCGGTTTTGTGCGTGCTGCTGTTGCGCGGCCCGCAGACGCCGGGTGAGCTGCGCGGCCGCACAGAGCGCCTGCACAGCTTTGCCGCCATCGACGATGTGGAGTCTGCACTGCAGCAACTGGCGCAGCGCGAGCCGCCGCTAGCCCGCGTCCTGCCCAGAGAGCCGGGAGCGCGCGAGGTGCGGCATGTGCATCTACTCTCGGCCGTCAACGTGGCAAGTGGCGCAGGCGAGGAGCGAAGCACTGGCCGAAACACGGTGCGCGCAGCGCCGCAGGTCATGGAAGATGAGCGCGTGGCCCAGGTAGCCGCGGAGGTGGCGGAGTTGCGTGCGCGGGTGACCGCGCTTGAAGAGAGACTGAGCCAATTGCTCGGCTGAGGTGCTGGTTCCCAACCAAGCTTCAGTCGAACGCGGCTGTCCGCTTTATGCTCTGTGCATGACCTGGCTTCTGTGGGCACTCCTCTCCGCGCTGTTCGCAGCGGCTACTGCCATCCTGGCGAAGATCGGTATCGCCGGAATTGATTCGAATCTGGCGACGGCGATTCGCACCAGCGTGATCCTGGTATTCACCTGGGCCATTGCGATCGCGCTTGGCAAGCACAACGCGATCGCCGAAATTGGCAGCCGTTCCTGGATCTTCCTGGTGCTCTCCGGAATCGCCACCGGCCTCTCCTGGCTGTGCTACTTCCGTGCGCTGCAACTCGGACCGGCGTCGCAGGTGGCCCCCGTCGACAAGCTCAGCGTGGTACTGGTCATTCTGTTCGCGTGGATCTTCCTTGGCGAGGGCCTAAGTGCTCCCAAGCTGATCGGAGGGCTGCTGATTGCCGGAGGGGCCGCGACGCTGGTCTTTGGCTGAGCGGCTAGCAAGCTGCGTGGCCACAAGCACTGCGACCCTCCAAGCGAGGAGGGTCGCAGTGCTTCAGCTACCGGGGGAGGGCGGTCTTAGCGGACAACGAAGTCGGCGCGGCAGCCGCGGTCGACCCAGATACCACGCTGGTCGTAACCCCAGGTCCGGCCCTGCACGCACGGTGAGCCGCTGCGCTGATTGGCCAGCTGCACGCCGCGGCGGATGTTGGCCGAGCAATAGTGGCGTCCACCATCGTCGGAGGAGCAGGTGACGGTCTGCCCCTGGTTGTTGTAGCCGTTGCCGTTATAGCCGTCGTTGTTGTTATAGCCGTTGTCGTTGAAGGGCAGGTGGCTCTGCCACCCCGATCCGCTGCCGCTGGGGTTCAGGACGAAGTCGGCGCGGCAGCCGCGGTCGACCCAGATGCCACGGCGGTCATAGCCCCAGCTGCGGCCCTGCACGCAGGCCGAGTCGCTGCGCTGCCGTCCCATGGAGACGCCGCCCCGTGTGTCGACGGAGCAGTAATGGCGCCTGCCGTCATCTGACGAGCAGGTGACGATCTGATCCTGCTGCCGTTGTGCGCGTGCCGGCCGCGTCGATGCGCCCAGCAGTATCAGCCCCAGAAGTGCAAAGAAGAAAACTCGCATCCGCATGCCTACTCCCCTTTTCGCCTGCGTATGTCTGGAGGCCGACTAAGGAGCGTAGGTTGCCTCAGACCTAGTGATTGGTATGGAGATACACAATCATGCCTACCCCAGCCAGTAGAACCAGAGCAGCAAAGCTGAGCAGCACACCGCCTAGCAGCAGCGTGACGCGACGGCGCTGTGACTCGCTTGGACGAGTGATGCCGAATCCCTGAATAAACATCTCGACAAGATACTCGAGCAAGCGCATAGGTCGAGGGTAACTCACTGAAAGCTTTGACGTGACGTAGCCAATTCCACATGTAGCCATGCCGACTATGGGCCGGAAGTGGGATGGCGATCGCTCCTCGGTCCGGGAAAGACTCTGTGCGTAGGTTCGAAAGCAGGAAACATGCCAGCCACACGCAGCACGAACTACCTTCAGCCCTGCACTGCTCGGCGCGACCGAAAACGTTCGCGGGTGCTGCTGGGCAGCCTTCTGCTCTGCGGGTTCGCGTTCTATGCAGGTGCCCGGCCGGCTGCCGCGGCAGCGCCCGATCACGGACACGGCCACGGACACGATGACGACGGTGACTGGCACGGCGACGACCACCACCACTGGGACGATCACGACGGGCCGGGGGAACATGGACGCGGCCACGCCTACGGCCACTACAAGCACGAGGAGTACCGCTTCCGTGAGGAAGACCGTGAGCACTTCCGTCCCTACTTCGCCGATGCGGAGAGGTATCGCTACCTGCGCGACCGCCAGCGCTATTTCGAGGGGGAGCGGCTGGAGGGTGACTGGCGTGCCCACTTCCGGCCAATTCCGGTAGTCGTGATCCAGCAACTGCCGCCGCCGCCGCCCGGATACGTCTTCGGTTATAGCGACGGTTACGCGGTTGCCTACAATCCGACCAGCCGCATCATTGCCGACGTTATCGACCTCGCTGGAGCCGTCTCCCACCACTAATAAGCCATTCAGGTCCAGACGCTTCGCGCCGATCGCCGGCGGTGACTTCGATGTCGGTTATCGAGTCACCGCCTCGCCCCTTCGCACCCCAATCTTCGCCCTACGTGTATCTCTCCTTACCTGCTCTGTCCGCTACCGTGCATCAGAGATAGCCATGAATGGCAGGCGCCGCTGGTTGCGGAAGAGCCCGCCCTTCCTCATGGGAGACATACATGCTGAAAACAACACTGCGTCGAAGCCTTTGCTATGCTGCCGGGTCCACGCTCTCTTTAGCGCTTCTTGCCGGCTCGGCCTTCGCCCAGGATCGTGATGATCACCGCCGCGACCGGGACGATGACCACCGCGGCGCGCAGAGCCGTCAGCACTACGACCACCCGCAATACCACTTCCGTACGGAGGACGGCGAGCGGCTTGCCAGCCGTTACAACGACTCTGCCCAGTGGCGCGATCGCCGTGACCGCCATGAGTACTACGAGGGGCAGCGGCTGGAAGGCGACTGGCAGACGCGCATACGCCCAGTCCCGCAGGAGTACTATCGCGAGTTGCCGCCGCCACCGCCCGGCTACGTCTTCGGATATAGCGACGGCTATGCTGTGGCCTATAACCCGACCACCCGCATCGTTGCGGATGTGATTGACCTGGCAGCTGCGGCTACCCGGCGCTAACCGGCGGAAGCAGCAAAGGCGGCCACCTTGTGTGTCCGCCTTTCGCGTTCTTGAGAACTGAAGATCAGTCCGGTCGCTTCAGGTCGAAGCGATCCTGGGTGCGGACATAGGTGGGGCCTCCCATGCGGCCGATCGCCGCCAGCTTGTCAGCGTCCACGCGATAGTCATCGACGAGATCGTCGCGCAGGTGGAACAGCAGTACTTCCCCCAGCACGATGCTGCCTCCGCCCGGCTGGTCGCTGACCTCGATGATCTGACGCAGACGGCACTCCATCTGGACGGGGCTTTCCGCCACACGAGGCGGCTTGACGCGTTCGCTGGCCAGTGGTGTCAACCCGACCATGGCGAACTCGTCCACCTCCGGCGGCACCTGCGCTGAGGTCTGGTTCATCTTCTCGGCGATGGCTTCGCAGACGATGTTGACGACGAACTCGCGTGTGTTGATGACATTGCGTAGCGTGTCCTTGTGCGCGGCCAGCCCATTGGCCTGATTCGCTGCGCGCGCCGCAGGACAGAACAGGATCACCGGCGGATCGGCACTGACCGCGGTGAAGTAGCTGAACGGAGCAAGGTTCAGCACACCATGCAGATCCATGCTGGAGACAAAGGCGATGGGCCGCGGCACGATTGCTCCGATCATCAGCTTGTAGACGTTCTGCGTGGACTCGTTTGCGGGGTCGAATGTTTTCATAGCTTGCTGAAAGGCGGCCGGAGAAGAGTCGTGCTGTCAGTCGAAACGAGCAGGGAAGAGGTGCTCGGCTCGATCAGCCGGCCGCCGCGTGGTGCCAGCAGACCGGCTGTCATGAACGGGCTGTTGCTGGTTACAGATTTCCTCGTTCGGCCTGCTCACGCTCGATGGCTTCGAACAGCGCCTTGAAGTTGCCCTTGCCGAAGGAACGGCTGCCCTTACGCTGAATGATCTCGTAGAACAAGGTCGGGCGGTCCTCGACCGGCTTGGTGAAGATCTGCAGCATGTAGCCTTCGTCATCGCGATCGACCAGCACTCCCAGCTTCTCGAGCTCATCCACCGGCTCATCGATCTTGCCGATGCGCTCCTGCAGTGTGGAGTAGTAGCTGTGCGGCACCTTCAGGAACTCCACACCCTGCTGCTGCAACTGCGCGACCGTCGCGAGAATGTCATCGGTGGCGAGCGCCAGGTGCTGCACGCCGGGGCCACCGTAGAAGTCCAGGTACTCCTCGATCTGCGACTTGCGCCGACCCTCAGCCGGCTCGTTGATGGGGAACTTCACCCGCCCGTTACCATTGGCCATTACCTTCGACATCAGTGCGGAGTACTCGGTCGAGATATCTGCATCGTCGAAGTGCTGGTAGAGGCCGAAGCCCATCACATCGCGGTAGAAGTCGACAAAGGCGTTCATCTCGTTCCAGCCCACGTTGCCGACCATGTGGTCGATGTGCAGCTGGCCGACCGGCCGCGCCTGGGTGTCCTCCGGCGTCGCCCGGAAGCCGGGCAGGAAGGGGCCGTTGTAGTTGCGGCGCTCGACGAAGGTGTGGATCGTGTCGCCGTACGTGGCGATGCTGGAGAGCACGACCGTGCCGTGTTCGTCCGTCATCTCCAGCGGCTCGCGGATGCTCTTGGCGCCGCGTTTGGTGGTCTCAACCCACGCCTGGCGCGCGTTATCCACCCACAGTGCCACGTCCTTCACGCCGTCCCCATGTTGATAGATGTGCTGGGCCACGGGCCCTTCCGGCCGCAGTGGCGTAGTCAGCACCAGGCGGATCTTGCCCTGCTGCAGCACGTAGGAGGCGCGGTCGCGCATCCCGGTTTCAGGCCCGGCATAGGCCACCAGCTTGTGTCCAAAGGCGAGCCGGTAGTAGTAGGCTGCCTGACGGGCGTTGCCTACGTAAAACTCGACGTAGTCCGTGCCATTCAGCGGTAGGAAGTCCTGCTGGATCTGGGTCTCGGGGTGCACCATCGTCGCCATTGATTGTCCTCCGCGCGCCGACGTTTAAGGTTTCAAGCAGCATGCCAGCTCGCAACTCTCCACGATATACCCGGTCCTTGCGGGCTGGCGAGGTGGCAGTCAGGAAGTCGGCTGATGCCGCTCTTCCGACGCTGCTTGCTCGATCTCCGCGAGGGTGTAGCGGGGGGTGATGTGCTGGCTGCAGTTCCAGTCGAAGGCCACCAGGCGGATCCTGATGATGCGCTCCACCTCGGCGCGATACCCGCGGTCGCGGACGGCAGCCTCAAGCGCCGCGTCCTGTCCCGGCGGCACTACCTCCGCATGGCCCAGGATCTTCAGCCGCGCCTGGTCCGGATAGCTCATCAGGAAGAGCGAGACGCGATCGTTGGTCGCGAAGTTGCCCACTGAGATGTACTGCAGATTGCCGCCGTAATCTGCGAAGGCCAGGGTGCGGCCGTCCAGGACTTTGAGGAAGCCGACCGGGCCGCCGCGATGCTGAATGTAGGGCCAGCCGTCTGCATTGACTGACGCCATGTAGAAGCTGTCGCGGCTGCGGATGAACTCCTGCTCCGGCGGCCGGAACTCGTCATGGCTGGCGCCGGAGCTGGCCATGCGCTCATACTGCCGGCGCGAGCCGCGCTCCTGCTGCAGTCGGCGAACTGCCTCTGTGAACATCGTTTTCGCGTACTGGTGTCCCAAGGCGCACCTCTTCCTGGCGGCCGGAGCTGCCGGCCACCCTGTTTCCTGGCCGATGGACGTCATCGGATCGTCTGTAACATTGACACGTCTGAGCTCGGCTGCGATGCTCAATTGTTTCGCCTCACGGTGGTTGTAGCCGTAAGGGCGATTCGCCCGTCCAAGTTCTACAAGGAGACCCCCGCCATGGCCGCGACTGCCAGCCTTCCGCTTGCCTCGTCCTATTTAATCCAGCAGGACTGGAGCCAGTACTCCGCGGAGCAGCACAGTGTCTGGGCAGAGCTGGTGGGCCGGCGCATGCCGCAGTTAGAGGAGCATGCCTGCCAGGAGTATCTGGATGGCTTCCACAACATCGGCCTGCGGCAGGATGTCATCCCCGATCTGGCCCAGGTCAACATGCTGCTGGCTCCACGGACCGGCTGGAACGCGACACCCGTCTCCGGATATCTGCCGGCCGCGGCATTCTTCGAGATGATCGCCTCCCGGCGGTTTCCGACCACAACTACGCTTCGTACCCGTGAGTCGATCGAGTACACCCCCGAGCCGGATATCTTTCATGACGTCTTCGGCCATGTGCCGATGCACGCACACCCGGTGTTTGCAGACTTCCTGCAGAGCTATGGCCTGGTGTGCGCCGGGCTGACGCGGCAGGAAGATCTGGAGCGGATGGGACGGCTGTTCTGGTTTACGGTGGAATTCGGGGTCATCCGGCAGCAGGGCAGGATCAAGCTCTACGGCTCCGGACTGATCTCCTCCCAAGGCGAGTCGAACTATGTCCTCTCCGGCGGGCCGGAGATTCGTGACTTCGACCTGGACGAAGTGATGGGCCGGGACTTCGACATCTCGGTGATGCAGCCGGTGCTGTATGCGGTCGAATCGTTCGATCAGATCTACGATGCCACGCGCCAGGCGCAGTCCCGCCTGGGCTGAGGGTCGGCGCTACTGTCGCGCACGGGGCTGTCAGTGCCGGTGAACGCTGCGTATACCTGCACCAAAGGTGTACGGAATTTCACTGGCATTTGCCGGTTGCTGGTGCACAATCGAGCTTAGGAGTCTCCGACTTGCCTCGCATTCACTTTCATCAGCAACTCGCGCAACTGAAGGACAAGCTGCTGGCCATGGCTGCACTCTCGCAGCAGGCGGTGGAGTACGCAGTAGACGCGTACCTGGACCGCGACGAGCGGCTGTGCGCTTTTGTGCGCGACAACGAAGCAGCCATCAACATGGCGCAACGCGATGTGGATGAGATGGCATACGAGCTGCTGGCGCAGGAACAGCCCATGGCGGTCGATCTGCGCTTCATCCTCTCCGTAATCAAGATCAACGCGGATCTGGAGCGGATTGGCGATCAGTCGATGAGCATCGCCCGTCGGACAGAGGAGATGCTGCGGCGCCCCACGGTCGAGCTTCCGGTCGATATCGGCGCGATGCGCAGCCACGCGAGCGACATGATGCAGCGTGCGGTGCAGTCGCTGATCGAGGCCGATGCCAAGCTGGCGGAGAGCGTGCGCGAGATGGACGACGAGATCGACCTGATGAATCGCGCCGCCCATCTGGATCTGATTCGCGTTATGCAGGAGTCCCCGGAGACCAGCCTGCAGGCGCTGAATGCGGTGATCATCGCGCGCAATCTGGAGCGGATTGCAGATCATGCGACCAACATCGCGACTGACGTGATCTTCTGGGTGCGCGGTGCCGACGTGCGGCATCAGCTCGCTATGGCAGATTAGCCGGGGCTCGCGACAGCGCTGCGACCTTTGCACCAACCTCCTCCCCCCAGCCCGCATCTCCACCTCACTGGTACACCGTCGTCCAGCGGCGGTTTGGCTGCTGTGCTGATCTTCGACCAGAAAGGAAGCCTGCTTATGCGATGGTTCCGCGGCCTGCCCGGCTTTGTGCTGCTTGCCGCTTCGTTCGCACTGGCGCAGTCGCCGGCTCCACTGGCCAAGCCATCGGCGGCGATTCCGGCGCGTAATATTCTGCTTCACTTCGATCCTGCCGGAACGCAGATCAAGTTCCGTGTTGGCAGCATGCTGCGCGATGTGCGCGGCACCTTCCAGCTGAAGACAGGGGAGTTGGCCGTGGATCCCGACTCGACGCTGGCGCAGGGGCAGTTGCTGGTGGATGCAACCACCGGCCGCACCGGCAACAGCGCGATGGATAAGCAGATGCAGGACGACATCCTCGAGAGCGGGCGTTACCCGTCCATCTTCTTCCACGCGGAACACCTGCGCGGGCAGCTACCCAAGACAGATGGCGAGTCGAATGTGATCGTGGAAGGCATGATGAACATTCACGGTGCCGACCATCCCATGACGCTGCACGTTCACGTAGTCCGGCAGGGTGACAGTTTCACCGCAACCACCGGCTTTACCGTGGCCTATGTGCAATGGGGGATGAAGGAGGCGCGAGGCACATTCCTGCACCTGAGCAAGCAGGCGCATGTGGACGTGTCGGCAAAGGGGACCATTCGTTCCGTGGCGACCACGAATGTTCCCCAGTCCGAGGACAGCGATGAGGAGAAGCCTCACTAGGGGCTTCTCCTGCTGAATGGTTTAGCCTCCGGGGTTATTCAGCGCATGGATCAGCGAGTAGACGTACGAGCCGATCAGCATGGCTGACATGATGCAGGTGGCCACTGTCATGGCCCGCACAGCCGGAGTCACCTTGCGTACGCGTGCCAAAATCGTCGCCTGCTCCTTTGCCTGGTGACCGTTGCAGTCGCCCAGGAACAGACAGTCTTCCTCATACCGGGTCAGTGTGGAGCGGTAGGCAAGCAGAGCCAGCAGAATCGTCGCTGCCAGAGCCCACCCGATGAACAGGATCGTGATGTAGTGCATACAGCACCTCCGCTAGTTTCCAACGAGCGGTCCCAGTGCCGTCGCCAGATGCGGCCGTGCAGCGTGTCCAGCCGGTCTCTTGGAGGTAGAGGGGCCGTTCACCGCGGAACATTAGTCCTCCGAAACCGGTCTTGGCAAGTTGTTTCTTCGCCATTTCTGCGCTTGACAAACCGGTAAAGAGACCCGGTGCTGAACAACTTCGAAGGGCTCCGAATCTGCTTCACCGAGTGCAGCTCAGGAACTTGGACCTCCAGCCCAACCAGACGAGGGCATCGCTCATCCCAAGCAGTGACTTCGCCGCGAGTCAGGGCGAGACAAGAAGAAGGTCCACCATGAAGATCGTCGCTCCACGGTCCATTTCTGCCTTCGCCCTGCTGCTGTTCGGTACCCTGGCTATAACCGCGTGTAATAACGAGACCACGCCGCAGCAGAATGAGCAGATCAGGCAGCAGACTGCCGAGGCCACCCGCGAAGTGAAGAAGGGAGCCAAGGAGCTGGCCGGGGAGACCAAGGTGGCCGCGGCCAATGCCGTTCGCGGTGTGGACGCAATGGCAGCCGGCGTGAGGGAGGGGGCGCGCAAAGGCCCAGACGATCCCGCCGACCTGGTAGACATCAACAGCGCCTCGACGGCGAAGCTGGCCACCCTGCCTGGAATCAGTCTGAGCAAAGCGCATACGATCGTTCAAGGCCGTCCGTATGACAATGCGCACGCGCTGGTGACCCGCGGCTTGCTGAGTCAGAGCCAGTATGACCGCATCGCTGGGAAGATCTCTGCCAAGTAAAGCCGGCAGCACAGGATAGGGTGCGACCTCGGACGGGTACCGTGCATCTCTAGTGACAGGTGAACCCGGATGGAAGTTGTCGGGATTGCCCGTACAGCATACACTTAGAACACAGAATCTCCGGGGAGATCACGAAACCATGGCGACCATTGCACAGCCTTTGACAGACCAGAACAACCAGACCGCCGCTCCGAAGCAGGCGCCTTTGACGCTGACGGACGGCGCGATCGGCAAGGTTCGGGAGATCATGGCGACCCAGGATCCGCTGCCCGCGGGCCTGCGCATCGGCGTTGTCGGCGGCGGCTGCTCCGGCTTCCAGTATTCGATGTCGTTTGAGAATCAGGCCGGCATGATGGACAAGGTGTTCCGCTTCGACGACCTGAAGGTGTTTGTAGACGCCACTTCGCTGATGTACCTGAACGGCTGCGTAGTCGACTACGTCGAGACCCTGGAAGCGGCAGGCTTCAAGTTTGAGAACCCGAACGTGAAGAGCACCTGCGGCTGCGGCTCCTCCTTCAGCGCGTAGAGGCTCCTCGATATCTCGAAAAGTCTCCGGATTACTCCGGAGGCTTTTTGCTGTCTGCTTATGCGGCAGCCGCGGTCACGCTCAAGCCGTCTGCGGGGAGAGGTGCATGGGCTCGATACGGCCGAGCAAGATCCCATATCCAAATAGGCCCAGAATCAGGTACCCAGCGGCGACGGCGAAGGCCCAGGCGAAAGATTGGGTGGCGTTGACCAGGTAGCCGGTCGCGATCGGCGCAGCGATGGCCGAGAACTGGCTGGCCAGGTTGATGATGCCGCCCACCCTTCCGACGCTGTTGAGCGGCGCAATCAACGACGGCAACGACCAGGCGACCGGGGCTGCCGCGGCCAGCCCGCCGATCGACAGGCTGATCCAGAGCAAGGCCCGCTCCGCGGTATGTGCCTGGGCCGCGCCGAGGATGCCAAGTCCGCAAGCAGTACCTGTGATCAGCACTGTTCGCCGGACGCGAGAAGCGGCCCAGCCGCGGGCGATGAGCGCATCGATGATCCAGCCGCCCAGCAGCAGATCCGTCACCGTCGCAACCAGCCAGGGCGCGCCCGTGTAGAGGAACGAATGCAGCAGATCGATATGCAGCGAGCGGGAGAGATAGGTTGGCAGCCAGGTCAGCAGCAGGTAGAAGACGTAGTTGTACGAGCCGAACCCGAGCGATAGCCCAATCACCTTGCGCTGACGCAGTAAGGCGGCGAGGGGCAAGCCGGGCTGGCGCGGCAAGTCTGTCGCGGCAGATCGGATGTCGGCTTCCGTGTCTCCCCGGGTGATCCACTCGCGCTCTGCCGCGGTCAGCCTGGTATCTTCCTGCGGTTCGCGATACACGCGCCAGAAGAGTAGAAAGTAGGCGAAGCTAATCGCCCCCGTAGCAGCAAAACTCCAGCGCCAGCCTACCCGCAGTAGCAGGATCCCAAGCAACGGTACCCCGATGGCAGAGGCGAACTTTGCCGCTGCGTCGAAGATGGCGGTTGCGAAACTGCGCTCCCGCGGTGGGAACCAGGCGCCGATCGCTTTGGCGTTTGCCGGAAAAGTCGGAGCTTCGCCCACCCCAAGCAGTAGCCTAGCGCCAAAGAAGCCGGACAGCCCCGGCGTAAGCGCGGCAGCGAACGATGCGAGGCTCCACACCAGTGCGCCGGCGCGGCCGACGCGGCGTACACCGAAGCGATCCAGCAGCACCCCCACGGGCAACTGGCACAACGCGTACGTCCAGTTGTATGCCGCCAGCAGGTAGCCGAAGGTCACGTCCGAGATGCCAAACGAGACGAAGAGGGCCTCATGCGAGACCGACAGGTTGACGCGATCGAAGTAGTTGATCAACACGCCCAGGCCGAGCAGCCACGCGATGCGCCAGCGACGTCCCGGCGGCCGAACGCTCGTCTGTTCGAAGCCTGCGCTTCGGGCAGAGGAGGTCACAGCG
Source organism: uncultured Acidobacteriaceae bacterium (assembly GCA_964252395.1). GTDB lineage: Bacteria > Acidobacteriota > Terriglobia > Terriglobales > Acidobacteriaceae > KBS-83. The sequence continues at coordinate 20,743 of CAXUMX010000001.1, forward strand.
TCAGCACGATCTTGCCGATGTGCGAGCTCGATTCCATCAGCCGATGGGCCGCGGCTGCCTGCTCCAACGGGAAGGTGTTCTGCACTACGGGACGAATCGCTCCGCTCGCCACCAGCGGCCACAGAGTTGCTTCGACGCGTTCCCGCAGCACGCTCTTCTCCTCCGGCCGGCGGGAGCGCAGGGTTGATCCCGTAATGATCAAGCGTTTGCGCATCACCTCACGCAGATCGAGATGCACCTGTGCGCCCCGGGTAGTGGCAATGTTGATCAGGCGTCCGCGCGGCGCGAGCAGCTCAACGTGTTTGCCGAAGTAGTCGCCGCCTACCATGTCGAGAATGACCTGGATACCTTTGCCGCCGGACCAGGCCCACGCCTCCGCGACCCAGTTCTCTTCCTTGTAGTTCCAGGCGGCCTCTGCGCCGAGCTGACGGCAGTAGTCGCATTTGGTCGCGCTACCCGCGGTGGTGACCACACGTGCGCCCAGCGCCTTCGCGGCCTGAATCGCGAACGTGCCAATGCCGCTCGAGCCGCCCTGCACGAGCAGGCTCTCCTTCGCGCCCAGCATCTGCGTATCGAACAGGTTTGCCCAGACTGTGAACGCCGCCTCCGGCAGCGCAGCGGCTTCGATCAACGACAGGTGTTCCGGCGCGGGCAGCACCTGGCCCTGTGGAACGACGCAGTACTCTGCGTATCCGCCACCGCCCAGCAGCGCGCACACGGCGTCCCCTGGCTTCCAGCGTGCGACATCTGTGCCGACTGCGGTGACGTGTCCGCTGACCTCCATCCCGAGCAGCTCGGAGACACCCGGTGGAGGAGGGTAGTGACCCTGACGCTGGGCGATATCCGCGCGGTTCAGCCCGGCGGCAGTGATGCGGATGAGAACCTCACCGGCCGCCGGCATGGGGCGCGGTACCTGGGCAACACGCAAAACGTCTGCGTCCCCCGGTTGCGCCACGACGATGGCCCGCATGCTCTCCGTCATGCACCTACTCTATCGCGGGTGCGCGAGCGTGTTCTCCTCAGCAGATGCGTCTGGGCTAAAGCGGAAGGGATTGAAGGAGGTGTGCTCATCGAAGGTGTCGACGTTTTCTGCGCGTTTCAGGCCGAAGACCACAGCGTAGGTGAGCGGCGTGGCCAGCACTTCGTAGACGACCTTGGCCAAGTACGAGGAGACGATGATCTTGCCCTTGGTGCTCCAGGGTGCGTCGTAGAAGGCGATGAGGATGACGAGCGTGGTATCGACGGCCTGCCCTGTCACGGTGGAACCGACCGTGCGCGTCCAAAGCTTCGAGCCCTTGGTCAGCAACTTCATCTTGGCCATGGTGTAGGAGTTGGTGAACTCCCCGGCCCAATAGGCCACCAGGCTGGCGATGGCGAAGCGCGGGACCAGCCCGAAGACTGTGGCGAAGGCCTGCTGGTTGTGCCACTCCGGCGCCGGTGGCAGGGCAACCGCGATTGCGCCAAACAAGGAGAGCAGTCCCATGGCAAGAAAGCCCATCCAGATGGCGCGACGCGAGGCGGAGTATCCGTACACCTCGGTGAAGATATCTCCGAAGATATAGGTGATGGGGAAGAGCAACTGCGCCCCACTCAATTTGAACGGGCCGACCTGGCACATCTTGGGCCCCACCAGGTTGGACACGAGCAGTACGACAACGAAGACAATGGTTAGCGTGTCGAGGTAGCGGAATCTACGCATGTGTCTGGGTTATAGCATCGGGTCAACACAGGTGCGGGCCGGGCGGCGCCAGAGTTTTGACACTGCACCTGCCCCTTGGTAGCCTCAGACGAGTTGCCTGCGTCGCGCCCCGGGTGCGCCGCCCCCTTACCGCAACCAGCGCGTCCCCGTCGTCCAGTGGCCTAGGACACCGCCCTTTCACGGCGGTAACACGGGTTCGAATCCCGTCGGGGACGCCAACAAAACAAAACACTCACGCGACGGAGCCCGAAAACGTGGGTTCAAAAAGGTTCAATAATAAAAGTGGCGTTCTGAGTGACGCATCAATCTATCCCCTCGCCAGATGGAACTGGGCCAGTACGGCTGTCTGCCCCGCTTCGCGGGACTGGTAAGGAACCGGTCTTCCGGTTGGGTGTAGCCTAACTCGACCTCCAGGAGAACAGTCCCCGCCACCTCTGCTCCGATCGGAATGGGCTTACTCACGCTCCCCTGCAGCGCTCAATCTGGTGCTTGACCACGTTACCTATGCACCAACTTGAACGCCTCCAGGTCGAAATCCTCCCACTTCAACCCGTAAAAGTAATTCTTGACAGGCAGAGTTCACTCTGGATAGAAATAATCGCCTTAATGGAAGCGCATCCATCGTCATCTTCCATTGGTGAGGACTATTGGTTGTTTATGAATACGTTCGGAGGCGGCTATGCGCGGCGGGTACAGACTTTTCGCTTTGGCCATTGTTGTTCTGGTGTCCTACACGATGTGGGGTCAGAGCACAACCGGCGCCCTGACAGGCAGTGTCACCGATAGCAGCGGTGCTGTTGTGGTGGGGGCAACGGTGACAGTCACCAGCAACTCGACCGGGATCAGCTACACGGCTCCGGTAGATTCTGAGGGTCTCTACCGCGTCTCTCAGTTGCCACCGGGCAACTATTCGGTCCATATTACTGCGGCGGGTTTCAAGACGTACGACATACCATCGCTGACCTTGCAGGTGGACCAGCAGGCAAGGCAGGATGTGACGCTCGGGGTGGGCCAGAGTGCGGAGACGGTGAATGTCTCCGGCACGGCGCAGCTGCTCGATACTGTGACTTCGAACGTTGGTCAGGTAATCGAGACGAAGCAGATCCAGGACCTGCCGCTGAATGGCAGGAATTACTTGCAACTGGCGACGCTGTCTGCCGGCGTGTCGCCGATCGCTCCGGGTGTCAGCTCCCCCGCCTCGACCTGGACCGGCACTCAGGTGGTCAGTCTCTCGATTGCCGGATTGCGGGAGGATGACGTCAGCTACTTGTACGACGGCATCGAGACACGCAACGGCTGGTATGGCGCAGCGGGCCTGCTGCCCTCCATCGACAACATCCAGGAGTTCAAAGTAGAGCAGACCGGCTCCTCTTCCGCGTACGGCAATGCGGGAGCATTCATCAATGTAGTCACGCGTTCGGGGTCGAACGAGCTGCATGGGTCCGTCTATGAATTCCTGCGCAATAACAAGCTGGATAGCAGGAACTATTTCGACGTAGGGCCGCCCCCTCCCTTCCATCAAAACCAGTTCGGCGCCAGCCTGGGCGGTCCTATCAAAAAGAATAAGATGTTCTTTTTTCTGAACTACGAGGGTTTTCGCCAGACGCAGCCGACCGATAGCTTGAATACAGTGCCTACCCCCGCCGAGCTGAACGGCGATTTCAGCATGCTCTCCAAGCAACTCATCAACCCATTCACCGGCGCCCCTTACCCGGGAAACATCATTCCTAAATCTGATTTCTCGCCTGTCGGCACGCGGCTTGCGGCGTACTACCCCGCGCCGAATGGAGACTATCCCGGTGGAGAGAACTTCCTCGCTGTCACTAACACCACCGACAACTGGGACCAGGCAAGCGGCCGTATCGATTACTCTATTTCTAATAAGGACACCGTGTTCGGCCGTTATACACAACAGGTGCAGACAACGGTCCTCGGCGGTATTACCATCTATAATTCACAAACGTTCCCGACCAATCCAAAGAGCCTTGCGATTGGCTGGAATCATACTTTCAATCCGTCTCTCCTGAATAATTTCCGCTTCGGATACACGCACACTGAGACAGGCGAGACGCGGGCCTTCGGCTTGAATTCCGCCTACGCGAATCCTGTAGGGCTGAGGAATGTCGGCCTGCAGCCGGGATCGTACGGTGTGCCGCGGCTTTCCATCTCCGGGTATGCCAATCCCGGCGGTGCCAACGGCACTGAGGTCATCCGCGAAGGGCTGTTTATGTGGACGGACGGAGTCTCGCTGCAGAAGGGTAGACACAACATCACGGCCGGGGTGGACGTGCGGTATGACCCGACTTATCTTTACGAGGATTGGCAGGGCACAAACTTATCATTCAACGGCAACTACACTGGAAACTCCATCGCCGATCTTCTGGTCGGAGTTCCGTCTGCTGGTGGCAGTGCAGACGGCGATCCAACGTTGAACCTCCGCCGGTGGTACCAGGCTTATTACGTGGAGGATAGCTTCCAGGTGAGCCACCGGCTGAACGTGAACGGCGGTCTTCGGTATGAGTATGCGCAACCACCCGTGGACACCCGGAATCACGTCGGCAGCTTTGACTTCGCCACAGGCACAGAGCTTACGTATCCGGATACCAAGCTGATCGGCCTGGGCCGTCAGATGGTTCGTCCTCGGTATACAAACTTCTCGCCCCGGCTGGGGTTCAACTGGCTTCCCCTTGCCAGCGGCAACACAGTCGTCAAGGGAGGTTTTGGCATCTACTTCCTCCAGGCGAATCTTAATCAGTTTGAAGTCGAGGTGGATACTCCGAAGTACTACTCCGTCAGTTTCTACAACAACTCGCCAGTTGGCCAGTCACTGGCATTTACGGCGGATCAACTCTTCGACCCAGCGCTGGCGGGCACGCGTCCGGGCTCCGGACAGTCGGTCTCGTTCGAGAATCCCAACAATGCGACGCCGTATACATATGAGTGGTCGTTGGCAGTTCAGCAGACTTTCCTCAGGAACTGGCTGCTGGAGCTTACCTACTTAGGATCCGCAGCGCACCACTTCGAAGAACGAATCATCTCCAACCCGTTGCAGCCAGACGACACGACGAGGTTTCCCCTTTACCCTGGCGGCGCGCAGGAGAACATTAACTCTGGCAACTCCATCTATAACGGTGTGACGGCGAGAGTGGAGAAGCGGTACTCCTCTGGATTCTCGCTGCTGGGCGCATACACCTTCTCGAAGTGTCTCTCCGAGCCCTGGCAGGACCAGTTCAGCTGGCATCCCCTGGATTTGAGGCTGGATCGGGGACACTGCGCCGACGATCTTAATCATCGGCTGAGCGTGAATTCTATCTACGAACTTCCCTTCGGCAGAGGGAAGCATTTCCTAAATGACAATGACGTCCTGAACCAAGTGGTGGGCGGCTGGCAGGCAAGTGCGATCGCCAGCTTTTATACTGGTCCGTGGTTCACCCTCAGCAGCAACCAGAACCTAGGTAACTTTATCAACGCACTGCCCAACGTCACGGGGCCGGTGAATAACTCTTCGTTGAGAAGCGGATTAGGTAAACACGGCAGAGTAGGCCCGTACTTCGCCGTTCAAAACGTGCAGCCGGTAACCACGCTGGGCGTGCAGGGGAATGCAGGAGTGGGGAACATTCGGGCTCCGGGTGCACAGAACTGGGATCTTGCGCTTTTCAAGAGCTTCAAGTTCCGCGATCGTTTCGGCCTGACTTTCAGAACGGATTTCTTCAATGCATTCAACCACGCCAACTTCACCGGGCTCGTCACCAACGTTAATGCAGCCAATTTCGGGGATGTCAGCAGTGCACTGGCTGGCAGGGAGATTCAATTCAGTCTTCGGCTGGCCTTCTAGTCGGAAACGGGTTCGGCGAAGCGCCTCTCAGTTACAGCCGGTCATCCTGCTGTCTGCGATTGCCGCCATCGTTTGCCTGCAAGGCTCGGTGGCGGCTTTCGCTTGTCCCGGAGCAGTACCCGTCCAGAGGATTCCCCGGAAGCAGACCGCAACATCCTGTCCCACCCGCGCCAGCATCAATGGTTTGCTCTCCACCGCCAGTCAGCTGATGGGCCAGGAGCAGTATCGGGCGGCTGCCGATGCGCTGGGAACGACATTTCTGGACTGCGATCCGCGAGTAGCCCTGCTTGCTGCAGCGGCCCGGGAGGGCTCTGGTGAGAGCGCACAGGCACAGCGAATCCTGATTCAGGCGAATGCCCGGTGGCCTGCAGACCGTGGACTGGCGGCCTCGCTTGCGCGAAGCTACTGGCTGGCAGGAGATGCGACACACGCGGCAGAGGCACTCCGCCTGGTTTCGACGAATGCCGGCGCGCCGATCCAGGAGCTGGAACTGATGGCTCAGGTCTACCTTGCGGTGCATCAGTTAGCGCGCGCTCAGAGTGCTGCCGTAATGGCATACCACCGAGCTCCTGAAGAGGCGACTCTGCTTCTGCTGGCGAATATACTGCAGCTACAAGGACGCGCCCAGGATGCGCTTAGGCTGCTCGAAGGCAATCGGGAACGGAGTGCCGGATCTGTCGCTTTTCTTATCACGATTGCCGAGAGTGAGTACGATACGGGCGTGTATGCGAAGGCCCACGCGGATTTGATAAGAGCCATACAGCTCGATCCGGCGTCTTATCAGGCCCACTATCTCCTGGGGAATACGTTTGCGAAGCAGAGCCTGACCGATGAAGCGATCTCCGAGTACCGGAAGTCCATAGCACTGGCGCCCTCACAGCCGCGAACTTACTACCAGCTTGCTCTGGCACAGGTAGCGCAAAACAAGATTGAGGACGCCCAACAATCCCTTGCCGCAGCACTGCAGGAGGATGAACGGTATGCGCCCGCTTACGACGAAATCGGAACGCTACTGTTCCGGCAGGGCAAGTTCGCCGATGCAGTGGAACCGTTGAAGAAGGCGATTCAGTACGGACCAACGCTGGAGTCGTCCTACTTCCTGCTCACCCGCGTGTACTACCGACTCGGCCAGAAGCAGGCGAGCGATGCCATGCTGCAGCAGTATCTTGAAGTAAAGGCAGCGAACCGCGGACGTCCGTCAATCCCGCCAGCGGCGGGCGATCCCACTCTGCCGGCGCCGAAGAATGCGCCGTTAGGAAGCGCACGCGCTGATTCCAAAGAGTAAGACCGGCTGATGTAGCTCTGATCGAAAAGCGGGAAGGGTGCCAATTCAGCAGCCCTTCCCAAGTGTTCATGCTGGCAGGGAGGATCTTGGAGAGATGGGGTTAGAGTCGCTGAAATGCGTTCCGCGAGTCGTGCTCACACCCATGGAATATAGCTGTCAATGTGCGGTGTCGGAGCTTAGAACTGCCTTCGAAGCCGACTCCTCGACCAGGTCGCGGATCAGTTTGCCTTCGCGTTCACGGTAGAGTGTGCCGTCCTGGTGGAACACGTCATGGAACCACACAGTGGGTGATTCGACCACATAGGGCCGCTGCCAGGAGTCCCATGGCAAGAACGTCTGTGTCTTTCCCGCAACCAAACCCCAGTTGATGGCGCCGACGCCATACTGCTTTGCGATGGGGAGCACGGTGTCGAAGGTGCTTCCGGCGCCGCGCGCCATGTACTCCGTGCAGATAAGAGGACGATGGTACTGCTGCAGCTCGCGAATGCTGGCTTCAAACTGTTCTGGCCAGCCGTAGCTGTGGAAGGAGATGATGTCCGACTCCTCAAGCTGAATGCTGGCTACCTTGGTCAGCTTCCCTGCAGGCGCCCACTCTCCCCAGACGCCGCTGGTGAGCGGCTGCATGGGGTGCCGGCTCCGTGCCCATGCAAAGACCTGCGGAAGCAGGGTAACCACAATGCCGTTCTTGTCTTTCAACTCAGAAGCTGCGTAGCTATTTTCATTGTCATTGTCTGGCTCGTTCCACACATCCCACGCCAGGATGCGGGGATCCTTCGCAAACGCGCCGACCACCCCTTCCACGTAGGTCCGCAGACGGGCAAACTGATCGGGATGCGCCAAGATCTGACGACCGGGAGCCTGCACCCACCCCGAGTTATGCACGCCAGGGATGGGCGGATGTTGTGGGCCGAGGCGGGGATTCGGATCCCAGCAGGAGTCGAAGAGAACGAAGATGGGTCGGATGTGATGCTTCTGCGCTATGGCGAGAAACTGGTCCAGACGCCGCTCGAATCCCTGCGGGTCCTGCTCCCACAGCAGGTTATGCAGGAACACCCGCATGGTATTCATGCCGATGCCCTGGGCCCATCCCAGCTCGCGGTCGATCTGTGCGGGGTCGAAGCTAGCCTCCTGCCACATCTCCAGTTCGTTGATTGCGTCGTCAGGGATGTAGTTTGCGCCCACCGGCCAGCTCTGCTGCCGGTACCACGCGGCGGCGCGATCCTCCGACCATCGCTGGGCAAAGGCCGCGCCCCACGTAACGAAGATGAGGGCCAGAAGCAGGGCTGAACCCGATGTACGAAGCACGCGTTTGCAGACGTAAGATCTTCCTGCTTGATTGGTAATGGTGAGACTCACGTGCTGCGCGGATTCAGGCTGCATCTGCGCACTCCTCTGCACTTCTTCGGAGAAGTGCGGTCCTGTTGCGCACCCACCAGCGTCGATAACATGGAAGCGCTTCCAATGCTGTTCATTCATAATGGAGCAGGTCCTGCTTGTCAATCGATTTACGAAGAAAAGGATCTATCGCGTCCTGCGCACCGGGACTAGACTTGTCGCGTCTGCGATGCGAGTTGCTGCCTGCGGAACAGTGTAAAGAGTCTGGAAGGGAGCCTATGGAAGGAATTTGCTGGTTTCGGCCGTTCTTCCTGGCTTGCTTGCTGGGGGAAACGGCGACCTTGATAACGGGCTGCGCCCGGGATCCTTTACGCGTCGCGCTGATTCCGCGCACTACCGCGTCGGCCAACTGGGAGGCGGTACACTCCGGCGCGCAGGATGCGAGCGGCGGTCGGGGAGTGCAGATGTACTGGAATGCTCCGACCAGTGAGGATGACGTGCGCCAGCAGGCAGCACTGATCGATCGCGTGGTGGAGGGTCGCTATGGTTCCCTGATTGTCGCCCCGGATCAGCCCCTTGCGCTTACTGCGGCCATTCAGCGAGCAGTGCAGACGGGCATGCGGACGGTGGTGATCGCGTCGCCGCTGACGTTGTCTCCGCGGCCTAACCTAGCGTATGTGTTGAATGACGACGTCGCGGATGGGCGAATTGCGGCACGCCGTATGGGAGAGATCCTGCATGGCAACGGCAAGCTGGCGGTGCTCGGGGTAAATCCTGAGTCGCTCAGTCAGCTGACGGTGCTGCACTCCTTCGAGGCTACCCTGGAGCGCGAATATCCGGAGATCTCGATCGTGGATCGTCGTACCGGCACCCACGTTCAGTGGGAGGCACAGGAGATTGCCAAGGACGTGGTGCGGACTCACCCCGATCTGAATGCGCTGTTTACCCTTTCCTCTGTGACGACGTTCGGCGCGATTGCTGCGTTGCAGGCGGGTGGGCTGAGTGAGCAGGTGCGGCTGGTGGGTTCTGAGCAGAGTCCAGAGGTGGCCGAGCAGATCCGCACCGGGCTGATTGACTCAGTGGTAGCAGAGGATAGGTACGAGATGGGGTATCGTGCCATGCAGTTGTTGTCCGATCATCCAGAGAAGCCGATGCCGGCGCAAGACGTACGGCTGCAGCCGACTCTGCTGACGCGGGAAAACATCGACAAACCCGAAATGTGGCGTCTGGTCCGGCTGGAGTGGGGAGTGCGGCCGTGAAGGTCTGGGCTGACAGAAAGCGCTCCCTTGCCGGGCTCTTCCTGATTCCGGCGCTCCTGGTGCTGGTCTGCGCCGTCGCCGTGTATGTCACCAGCCCGCGTCGCTCCTTTCCATACCATGACGCGGCAGCCCTGGGAAGGGCGGACGAGTGGACCGCCTTTGCCGGGAACTGGCGGATAATGGATGGCGCAATCCGCAATGACTCGACGGAACCCGGCGCCAAGTTCATCACGGGAACGCCCTACGTTGGCAACTACTCAGTGGAAGCCGACGTGCAGCTTCTCGGGGAGGGTGATGCCGGTCTTGCGATGCGGGTGAGTCAGGCGGACCAGGGGGCGGATGCCTACAACGGCTACTACGCCGGGCTGCGCACACGGGACCAGAAGCTGGTCCTGGGCAAGGCAGAGTATGGGTGGTCCGAATTTCCCTCAGCCAGGATGCCTCGAGGAGTCTCGCCGGGCAAATGGTTCCACCTGCGATTGAGCGGGTACGGCTGCCGAATTAGCGCGACCGCGACCGAGCTGGGCAACGACAATACGCAGACGGTGGCCGCGTACGACCCGCAGTGCTTTCGCCGAGGACGCTTCGGATTGCGGTCCCTGCTCTCTGGTGGGGTCTGGCGAAACATCCAGGCCAGGCAGATCACGAAGGACGACGCGGCCGGTTTGCCCCCACTCTCGGCGCGCGTTCGAGCGCAGGCGACGACGCAGGGCATACCAATTGCGCCTCCATTGGCAATCGCCGCGGGCGCAAGTACGGCACTCCCCTCAAACAGGCCGGTTCAAGCTATCCAGACGCTACGTCTGCTCTCGGCAACGCGCCCTTCACGCGCGGTGGTGCGGGGCTCGGTCGTACACACCGAACCCCTGTACATAGAAGACTCTAGCGGCGGGGCGATGGTGGTGCCGGCTCACAGCGCACAGTTGCGCGAGGGAGAGGAGGTTGAGGTGGAGGGCGACGTCTACCCCACCGGCCTGACCGCCGATATCCGCGCTGCATCGATTCTCTCGATGGGCGGTAGTCTGCGCACCAGTCCTCCGCTTTCATTGACTGCAGACCAGGCCGCGACGGGTCTTTATCACGCTATGCTGATTGAAGTGCAGGGCACGCTGGGAGGTAAGTCGACGGTGGTATCCGCCTCCACAGCGTTGGAGATGCACGACGGCCAGCAGACCTTTCGGGCGGTCGCCGATTCGGTGGCTGCCAGCAGAATGTTCCGCAGCCTGAAGACGGGCAGTAGACTGCGGCTGCGCGCAATATGCCTGATCGATTCGAAGTCCACGCAAGACACGGTTCCCTTCGTTCTGTTGATCGGTTCGGCTGACAACATCAAGGTGCTGGCTGGCCCTCCGTGGTGGAGCACCGGCCATTTGGTAGAGCTGGCGTTGTGCATGCTCGGGCTTGGCTTTGCTGCCCATCTGGTCTTCAGCCGGGCGGAGGAGTGGCGGCTGCGCGCGGTGATCGATGAACGGGAGCGGCTTGCGCACGAAATACACGACACCTTGGCGCAGAGCTTCGCTGGTATCGGCTTCCAGTTACGGGCCATCCGCAACAAGCTGGCAAAGAGCAGGTCGGAGCTGGACAATGCCGTGGTGCTTGAGGAACTGAATCGCACCTGCGAGCTAGTAAAGCAAAGTCATGACGAGGCGCGGCGTAGTCTGGTCACGCTGCGGCCGGACGCGACTGAAGCTCGTGGCCTGGTCGATGCCCTGGAGCAGGCCGCGCGGCAGATGGTAGGACGTGCCCCGGTAAAGATTGAGACATCGCTGCAGGGTGAAATCCGCCCGGTTCCGCTGAGCGTGCTGGACAGCCTTTTCCGCATCGGGCAGGAGTCGATTGCGAACGCTGTGCAGCATAGTCATCTCCGCCGCCTGCACATTGCGGCGACCTACTCCCGCAGCGCGATCTCGCTGCTGATCGAAGATGACGGGGAAGGCTTTGTCATTCGGCCGGACATGGAAGGATTCGGGCTCACCGGGATACGCCGGAGAGCGGAGAGTATCCGGGGTACGCTGGCCATCGACACAGCTCCGGGAAGAGGAACGCGCATCCTGGTGACAGTGCCGATGCGGCCCACGCGGTTTCCCCGATGGCGCAAGCCGCAGGAGGTTCAGCATGAGGAGCGATATCACCTTCATGTCTCGTGAGGCGTATACGGAATCGAAGGCTGCAGAAGGAAAGCCCGGGGACGCGAAGGATGTGATTCGCATCCTGCTGGTGGACGATCATCCAGTCGTGCGCGCCGGGTTGAGCAGCATGCTCCGGACCTATCCGGATTTTGAGGTGACGGCCGGCGTCTCTGACGGCACTCAGGCTCTGGCCGTGCTGAAGGATCAGCCAGTAGATGTGATCCTGCTGGACCTGCGCATGCCCGGCATGGATGGTATCGAGACTCTTCAGGCGCTGCGAGCGCTGGACGCTCCGCCGCCGTCGATTGTGCTTACCAGCTACGAGAGCGACGAAGATATCTATCAGGCAGTGCGCGCGGGCACCTACGGATATCTGCTGAAGGCGTGTTCGGAAGAAGAGATGATCGGCGCGATCCATGCCGTGCACGCCGGATATCACTATCTGCCGCAACACATCGCCATGCGCTTTGCGCATCGAGTGTTGCGGGAGGATCTGACCTCACGCCAGCGTCAGATTCTGGAGTACATCTCGGAAGGGATGACGGATCACCAGGTGGCGCGCAGGCTGGGATCCAGCCTGGCGAGTGTATGGGAAGAGATCAATGCGATGGTGAGCTCTTTGGATAGGGCGCAAAGCGCCTCCAGGGCAGCAAGGTCGCAGACTCGCAAGGCCACCATGGCAGACATTGCGCGACAGGCGGGCGTCTCCATGGCCACGGTCTCGCGCGTGCTGAACAACAAGGGCATGCATACGGAGGAGACGCGCCGTATTGTGATGAAGGTGGTGCGCGAGTTCAACTTCCAACAGGACTCCGCGGCTGCGAGCTTGGCCATGAAGCGGGCTCCCGCGTCTGAGGAGTAGCGCACAGCGGCCCGGACCTTCACATGAGATGGAACCCTCCTGCCCTGTCCCTCCCCATGCCGTGGGGGTCGAGGAACGCCCGGTCGGTTGCGGCGAAGACCAGCGACGTGTGTGCCATGGGTGGCCCCTTACGTCTCAGGCCGCACGATCCCCATGCCGCAGCGCGCTTCGCTGCCTGGTCGCCCGCGGCGGCGACGACGGGTGTGTCGGCCTGCCGCTGTAGCTCGAGTCTCACTTGCCAGTTGACAGAGTCGAAGGGGCGGAGGTAAAACGTCTGCCTGATGGAAGCGCTTACAGTACGAAGTGCGGGGCATGCGATCCTGTGCGGATGCGAGGCGACTATGAACGTCCCGGACAGCAGCCGATGAAGCGCGCACGCGTCAGCCTGTGCACGCTGCTGTTCCTGCTGCTGCCTGGGATCCTGACTGGGCAGACCACGCTGACCATCGCCACGGTAAATAACGGCGACATGATCGTGATGCAGCGGTTGGCAAAGATCTTCGAGCGCGAGCACCCGGAGATACGCCTGGACTGGGTAGTGCTTGAAGAAAAGATCCTGCGCGAGAAGACGACCACCGATGTGGCGGCGCACGGCGGAGAGTTTGACGTAGTGACCATCGGTCCTCTCGAAGCGCCCATCTGGGGCCAGCGCGGCTGGTTGTTGCCGCTCGATGACAAGCTCCCGCCGGACTATGACGCAGCCGATCTGCTGAAGCCCATCCGCGACGCTGCCTCCTACGCAGGCAGGCTCTATGCTCTGCCGTTCTATGCAGAGAGCTCGCTGACCTACTACCGCAAAGACCTGTTCCAGGAGGCCGGCCTTGTGATGCCGGCGCAGCCGACTTATCAGGACATCCTGCACTTCGCCAAGGTGCTGAACAATCCGGCGAAGGATGTCTATGGCATCTGTCTGCGGGGCAAGCCGGGGTGGGGAGAGAACATGGCCTACATCTCCACGGTCGTGAATACCTTCGGCGGCCGGTGGTTTGATGAGTCCTGGAGGCCGCAACTGGACTCCCCGGAGTGGCACCAGGCCGTGGACTTCTATGTCAATCTGCTCGACAAGTATGGACCACCCGGCAGCAGTTCCAACGGCTTCAACGAGTCGCTGACGCTATTTGAAAACGGCCGCTGCGGCATGTGGATCGATGCGACCGTGGCGGCGGGCACGCTCTATGACAGGAGCCAGTCCAAGGTCGCCGGCAGCGTGGGCTTCGCGCCCGCGCCCATCGCCGTCACTCCGCGCGGTGCGCAGTGGCTGTGGTTCTGGGGGTTGGCCGTACCCGCCTCCAGCCGCCATGCGGAGGCGGCGCTCCGCTTCATTGAGTGGGCTACATCGAAGGAGTACGTTCGCCTGGTGGCAAAGAGCAATGGCTGGGCCGCTGCACCACCTGGCACGCGGCAGTCGACTTACAAGGACGCACAGTATCTGGCCGCCGCTCCATTTGCTGCGCTGACGTACAAGTCGATCATGGCGGCGGATCCGCTTCGTCCTACAGAGAAGCCGGTGCCGTACACCGGCATTCAGTGCGTGGTGATCCCGTCCTTTCCTACCATCGGCAACCAGGTGGGGCAGCTGCTCGCCGCCGCCATGGTGGGGAATCTGTCGGTCGACACCGCGCTGCAGGATGCGCAAGCCGTCGCGGTGCGCGTGCTGGACCGCACCGGCAGGCCGCAGCCGAGTGCAGGAGTGCGCTGATGCCGGCAGACCTGTTCAGCAGCACCAAAAGAAATTGGACGCTGCAGGCGCGCGTCGCTCGCCGGGTGGACTCGCCGCGCGTCCTGCTGAAGATGCCCGCCATCGTCGCGCTCTTTATCTGGTCCGTCATCCCCCTGCTCATGACGCTGTGGTTCTCAGTGCGCCGCTACAACCTGATCGAGCCGGCACGGCGCGGCTTTGATGGGCTGGGCAATTACCGCTATCTGCTGAGTGATCCCAGCTTGGCGCTGGCGATCTGGAATACCATGCTGCTGGTTGGCTCGGTGCTGGTGATCACAATAGGGCTGGGCACGCTGCTGGCCGTGCTCTTCGATCAGGAGTTCTTCGGCCGCGGTGTTGCCCGGGTTCTGGTGCTCGGGCCATTCTTCGTGATGCCAACAGTGAGCGCGCTGGTGTGGAAGAACATGATGATGCATCCGGACTACGGCTTCCTGGCCTACCTGATGCGCTCCGTGGGGATGAAGCCGATCGACTGGTTTGCCCGCGCACCGCTCGTCGCAATCATCATCATTGTCTCCTGGCAGTGGCTGCCGTTCGCCTTCCTCACGCTGCTGACAGCAGTGCAGTCGCTCGATGCGGAACAGAAGGAGGCCGCGCGCATGGACGGCGCCGGCCCGGTCGCTATCTTTCGTTACATTATCTGGCCGCACCTAGGGCGAGCCGTATCCGCCACCACGCTGATTGAGACCATCTTTCTGCTCGGCATCTTTGCGGAGATCTACGTCACTACCTCGGGTGGGCCCGGCTTTGCCTCCACCAACCTTCCTTTCCTCATCTACCGCTACGCGCTGCTGGAGTACGACATCGGCGGTGCTGCAGTGGCCGGCCTGCTGGCCGTGGTGGTGGCCAATGTGCTCGCCATCGTGCTGATGCGCTCCGTTGCGCGCAACTTCGACGCATGACACGGGCCGGTGAAAGAGGAACGAAGTGAGCGAACACCGGCTGCAACAGAAGCTTGTGTTGACTGTCCTTGGCTGGGCGGTCGCGCTGCTGCTCTTCTTTCCGGTGTTATGGATGATGCTGACCAGCTTCAAGACAGAGACGGAAGCCATCTCGCGCACCGCGCATTTCTTGTTTCCACCGACGCTCGAAAATTACCGCGCGGTGCAGGAGCGGGCCAGCTATCTTCACTTCGCCTGGAACAGTGTGGTCATCTCGCTCGGTTCTACGCTGGTCTCGCTGCTGCTGGCCGTCCCCTGCGCCTATGCCATGGTCTTCCTGCCCACGCGGCGAACCAAGGATACGCTGCTGTGGATGCTCTCCACCAAGATGATGCCGTCGGTCGGAGTACTGGTCCCGGTGTACCTGATCTTCCGTGATCTGGGACTTCTGGACACCAGGACCGGGCTGCTTGCCGTCGACTGCCTGGCCAATCTTCCAATCGTGGTGTGGATGCTCTACACCTTCTTCAAAGAGGTCCCGCGCGAGGTGCTGGAGGCGGCGCGGATGGATGGCGCCGGGCCATTTCGCGAAGTATATGAGCTGTTGCTGCCGCTCTCGATGCCAGGCATCGTTTCCACCAGCCTGCTCGCTATCATTCTTACCTGGAATGAATCCTTCTGGAGTCTGACCCTGACCGCGGCAAAGGCCGCGCCGCTTACAGCATTCATCGCGTCGTTCTCCAGCCCGGAGGGCCTCTTCTACGCAAAGCTCTCATCGGCATCCACCATGGCCATTGCGCCCATCGTCATTCTCGGCCGGATGAGTCAGCGTCAACTGGTCCGCGGACTCACCTTCGGCGCGGTGAAGTAGGAGAGAGGAGCCAGTTTGGCGACAGTACAGCTCAATCAGGTCCGCAAGAGCTATGGTGCGACAGAGATCATCAAGGGCGTGGACCTTACCATCTATGACCAGCAGCTCACGGTCTTTGTAGGTCCGTCGGGTTGCGGAAAATCCACGCTGCTCCGGGTGATTGCCGGCCTTGAGGACATCACATCCGGCGATCTGCTGATCGATGGACGGCGCGTGAACGATGTTCCTCCTGCCAAGCGTGGACTCGCGCTGGTCTTTCAAAGCTATGCACTCTATCCGCACATGAATGTGGCGGAGAACATGTCGTTCAGCATGCGGCTGGCCGGGGTTCCCAAGGCGGAGCGCGAGGA
This sequence comes from uncultured Acidobacteriaceae bacterium, assembly GCA_964252395.1. Classification (GTDB taxonomy): domain Bacteria; phylum Acidobacteriota; class Terriglobia; order Terriglobales; family Acidobacteriaceae; genus KBS-83. The sequence continues at coordinate 36,969 of CAXUMX010000001.1, forward strand.
GAAAGTACTGGAGGCGGCGCGCATCCTGAACCTGGAGAACTTACTCGATCGTAAGGCGAAGGAACTCTCCGGCGGTCAGCGGCAGCGGGTTGCCATCGGCCGGGCCATCGTGCGCAATCCGCAGGTGTTTCTGTTTGACGAGCCGCTTTCGAACCTGGACGCCGCACTGCGCGTGCGCATGCGACTGGAGCTGGCCAAGCTGCATCGTCAACTGCACGCCACCATGATTTACGTGACGCACGATCAGGTAGAGGCGATGACCATGGCGGACCGCATTGTGGTGATGCGGAGCGGCATCGTCGAGCAGGTCGGCTCGCCGATGGAACTGTATCGCTCCCCCCGAAACCTGTTCGTCGCGGGATTCATCGGTTCGCCCAGGATGAACTTCGTTGCCGGTAAGGTCGCGCGTGCCGGCGAGCAGAGAACTGTCCTGCTGCTGGATGAAGACACTGCCGGTGAGGCAGTGAGCCTTGAGCTGCCCGCCATGCCAGCTCTCAGTGCCGGCGAGCCGGTGACCATCGGCACTCGGCCTGAACACGTGACGCTTACCGCCGTGGGCGGATTGAGCGGCGTCGTGCAGGCCGTCGAGCATCTGGGCGGGGAGAGCTACGTCTATGTGCGGATGCGCTCAGGGGAGCCGCTCACCGTGCGGGTGGATGGCTACACCGAGCTTGCGCCGGAGAACCCGGTGCGGGTGAGTCTCAAGCGCAACCTGCTGCACGTCTTCAATCAGCATGGGGAGGCGGTCCGCTCTATGACGGAAGCAGCGGCGCAGGGCGCGCTTCCCTGATGCCAGAAGCAGGAGAACACACGATGCCCACGCATGAGATTAATCTGAAGCTGAGCCAGGGGACACTGCACGACCTGCGGAGCGACATTAATATCCCCGCCTACGATCGTCGGCAGTTGCCGCCGCACACCGTGCACATCGGTGTGGGTGGCTTCCACCGCGCCCACCAGGCCGTGTACCTGGACGACCTGCTGGCGTTGCCACACATGGAGCGCTGGGGCGAATGCGGCATGGGCGTGCTGACCAGCGACGCCGCCATGCGCGACGCACTCACCCCGCAGGACTGCCTTTACACAGTCGTGGAGCGGAGTGCCAGCGGACAGGCCGCACGCGTCATTGGATCCATGACAGAGTTCATCTACGCGCCGGATGCGCGCGATGCCGCCATTGAAAAACTCGCACATCTGCAGACCCGCATTGTGTCCCTGACTGTTACAGAAGGCGGCTACTTCATCGACGAAGCGACAGGCGAATTTGTCCAGCATCATCCGGCGATCAAGCGCGACCTGCTAAACCCGGCGCAGGCAGAGACGTGGATCGGCATGGTGGCCGAGGCGCTGGACCGGCGCCGCGGGCGGGGACTGCCGCCCTTCACCATCATGTCCTGCGACAATCTGCAGGGCAACGGGCATATCGCGCGGAAGGTGCTGCTGGCCTACACGGCGTGCAGCAATCCGGCGCTCGAGCGCTGGATCGCAGAGAACGTCGCCTTTCCCAACAGTATGGTAGACCGGATCACTCCGGCAACGACGGCTGCGGACCGCGCCTCGCTGCGCGAGAGCTTGGGCATCGACGATGCATGGCCGGTGGTCACAGAACCTTTTCGCCAGTGGGTGATGGAAGACAGCTTCTGCAACGGCCGGCCCCGGTGGGAGGAGGGGGGCGCGCTGATGAGCGCGGACGTAGCCTCCTACGAGATCATGAAGATGCGACTGCTGAATGGCAGTCACCTGGCGATGGCTTATCTCGCCGCGCTGCACGGCATCCGCTACGTGCACGAGATTCTGGCAGACCCGCTCTTCTTCCGATTCATCGAGAGCTTCATGGAAGAGGTGACGCCGGTCGTGCCCAGTATCCCGGGCACGTCCGTGGCCGAGTACAAGCGCGAACTGTTGGAGCGCTTCTCAAACCCCACCATCAACGACCAGGTCACGCGCATCTGCTCCGAGGGATCGGCGAAGATTCCGAAGTGGCTGCTCCCCTCCATGCAGGAGCTGCTCGATCAGGGCGGCAAGACCGGGCTGCTCAGCCTGGTGCTTGCAGGTTGGTTTTACTACCTAGGCCAGGACACGGACGAGCAGGGCAGGCCGCTCGAGATCATCGACGCACGTGCAGCCCATCTCCGGCCCATGGCCAAGGCCGCCGGCAACGACCCCACCCCGCTGCTGGCAGAGCGCTCGATCTTCGGAGAGAGACTCTCAGCCAACAAGCGCTTCGTCGCCGAAGTGGAAGCAAAGCTCCAGCAGCTTCAAAGCTCCGGAGTCGAAGCTACGCTGCGCGAGGCTTTGAGATGAATGTGACGATGCGGAGTCCAAAGTTGCTTGCCCGTATCGGAGCGGCTTGGGCGTAGAAAGCACTCAACAACGTAGATGAGGGCATCCTTCACATAGATCGGATCGTTCTTGGTCCGGCACAATAGACCGACACAATAGACCGACGAGAGCGGGTTGAACGAGCGAGTGAACCTAACGGTCGGGGCGAAGTCGCAGCACAACAGCTTCAGCGGCTTCGATGTGCAGCCTTCCGGTCGAATCCTGTGGAAGACTGATCAACATCAGGGCCTCTGGTTCGGAGTCACGCGACAGTCACCACACCCTCGGATATCGAGGAGAACTTTGTGGTCACCGCGCAGAACGCCCAAATGCATTTCTCTAAATCCTGGGCGACAAACTCCTCCAAGGTCAAATTTTCCGCGGGGCAGGGAGGACGCGCTGAATGACGGCTGAGGAGGGGGCTTTCAACGATCCGCAGGCTCAGCATCATTGTTGGGAGAGGGCGACCGACCAGTCGCCGATCTGGAGGTGCGCAGCCTGCTGCCTACCTTATGGCTGGAGTGCTTCGCTTGCTCTGCGATCAAGCCCTCCACAGGGAGGATCGAGTGTCTCGGGCGAGCAGGATGCAATTTCCGGGGTTCGGCGTCCCGTTTTGGTCCGTCGCAATTCCTCGATGTACGAGGTGTGTTACCGCGGTGCGTACAGTTGACATATACTCATGAGGCTTTACCAACGATTGCCCCCGAATCGCGCCGCGCGGATGTGGAATGAGCTGCGCGTACTTCTTAAGAGCGCTTCATCCAGGGGGCATTAGTGCGTTCGTCTGCTCGCGGCTTGCTTGTTCTTGGAGTGTGTCTTCTCTGGTTAATCTCGGGTTGCGGGGGAAGTGGCACTGCCGGCTCCTCGCCCACAGGATCAACTACGCCGCCTGCCAGCTCCACCAACCCCACTCCGGGGATCACTTCCATCGCGCCAGCTAACCTCGTGGCTGGCTCCACGGGGCAGACCGTCACGGTCGCGGGCACCGGCTTTGTCACTTCGAGCGTTGTGAATCTGAATGGGACTCCGCTGAAGACGACCTATGTCTCGGCAAGCTCAGTGACCGCAGCGGTGCCGGATCAGAGTATCGCCGCAGACGGGACGGTCGCGATCACAGTGACAAACCCGCCCCCGGGGGGTGGTACGACCACGTCACGGAGCTACAGCATCGCAGTTCCGACGGCTGCTGTTGCATCGATCTCGCCGCAGTCCGTGCCGCAGGGTATGCCCGCGACGATCACGGTGAACGGCGGCGGCTTCGAAGCGAACTCCATCGTCACGTGGAATGGAGATGCGCGGCCAACCTCTTACATCAGCGCCACAAACCTGCAGGTAGCACTCACGGCTGCTGATGTTCTGAGCTTCGGCGTCGGGCAGATCGGCGTCACTAACCCGAACAGTACACCCACCACGCCCGTCGACCTGCAGATTCTCTCAAGCACGCCTGTGATCCTCAACGTATCCCCTGGGACGCTCAACGCGATCACCGGGACGGCGCTCCCGCAGCAGGTGGAGATCAATGGCAGCGGCTTTGCGGGGAATGCCACGGTACTAGCAAACGGCGCGCCGGCGACGATCCTAGCACAATCCGCGACTTCCATCAGTATTACCCTGCCCGCTGCTGACTTTACCTCTCCGGGCACGATCGCTCTGCTGGTGACGAACCCCGGACCGCCGGCTGTAACCTCGAACGAGAGCGATCTCCAGGTCACATCGCCCAGCAACGCCGCCTTCACTGTCTCTCCCAACTTCGCACCGTCAGGCAGCCCTGACACGACCATCACGCTGCGGGGCAAGGGCTTCTACCCGGATTCCGTAGTGTCGTGGAACAGCAACACACTCAAGACCTCCTTTGTGGACGCCACGTCCGTAACTGCGGTCATTCCGGCGGCGTTGCTCTCCGGTTTCTCCCAGGCAAGCATCTCGGTAAAGACACCGGAGCAGTCCGTACAGCCGGCGTCGCAGCCCTTCAGCACTTTCCTCGCACTGCCTGTTAACGACATCGTGTACCGCCGCTCCGACGGCTACATTTACGCATCGATCCCTGGATCGGCCGGCCAAAATCTTGGTAATACGATCGCTGCCATCGATGCGACGACGGGCGTCATCGTGAAGACCATCTTTGTCGGCAGCGAGCCAACACGCATGGCCATCTCAACGGACGGCACGGAGCTGTTTGTTGGGCTGAACGGAGCGGCTGCTGTTCGAGAGGTTGACCTGACGACCGCTACCGCCGGTCCGCAGGTCTCCTTAGGGGGTGGTCCTGGCATCTACAATCCGCCCTATACGGCGGTAAGCCTTGCAGCGGTGCCGGGACAGGCGAAGTCCGTCGCGGTCTACGCTACCGATGGCGTGGTCCGTATTTTTGACGATGGCGTCGTGCGTGCGAATGACAGCTCGAAGCTCGGCTTGTCGACCTACTTCGTTCAGAACGTGGGCGCACTCGCATTCGGCAAATCAGCGTCAGAGCTGTTCGTTACGTCGACGGCGGTCTCTCAGGCCTTGTACAAGCTCGATGTGGACGCCACGGGAATAACTTCGGCTCACCCGATCGGCACCGGCCAGGTCGGCCAGGGGATGCAGTACGACAATGGCCGACTCTATTTCGACAACGCAATCGTCTTCGATGCGGAGACGGGAAACAAGGCGGGGCAATTCTCGCTTGGCAGCAGTATCGGCGGCCAGGCAAGCCCGGCGGTCGGCCCGATCGTCTCAGATTCTTCGCTCGAGCGCGTCTGGATCCTGCCGAGCAACTATGGTCAGCCGAACCAGCTCATCGTCTATGACGCCACCACCTTCAACCCGATCAGCAGCACGGCGATCACTGGGGTCAGCCAGTACGGACCAAATAACTTCACCCACGCGAGCGATCTGATCCGCTGGGGTCAGAATGGATTGGCCTTCCACACTTCAAACCAGCTCTACGTCCTTAAGGGTTCGATCGTGAAGGACGACTCGGGTACCCCGGCAGACGTGTCGATCACCATAGCTGCTCCCCCGGCGGGCACAACGGGCAGCCAGCTTACGTATCAGCTCAAAGTACAGAACCAAGGGCCGAACGCAGCCCAGGGCGTCTCCGCGACTACCGCACTCCCGGCGAGCGTCTTCCCCGGCCAAATTCAAGTTTCGCAGGGCAGCTGTGCTGGTACCCTCGAGTTGTACTGCGATCTGGGCACCATCCCGATAGGCGGCTTCGTCACCGTATCGATCCCGGTGACCCCGACCACAGCGGACACGCTGCATTGGGCAGCTTACAGCAGCACCAACAGCGACGACCCAGTCGCCTCCAACAACCAAGCCACTGCCTCTACCAGCGTGACCGGTGCGCTCTTCAGCGCGCCACCCGCAGTTGCACAGCTGGTTCCGTCGTCCATGCAGGCGGGCAGCGGAACACAAACCTTCACTGTCAACGGCAGCGGTTTCAGCAGCGCCTCCACTGTGCTTTGGAACGGGAGATCACTTCCAACAACGCTGGTCAGCAGCAGTCAACTGACTGCCACGCTGGACACGTCTCTGACGCAGCACTTGGGCTGGGCGCTGGTCTCCGTGTCCACGAGCGCGCCGGGCGGCGGTCAATCAGCAGCACTGCCGTTCACGATCTATCAACTCGTGAGTGTGTCGGCGAACTCCGTGATTTATGACTCCTTCAGCCGCAAACTGTACGCATCGCTCCCAAGCACCTCGACCGATTACACCGGCAACAGCGTGGTTGCGATCGACCCTTTTACCGGTACCGTTGGTACGCCGGTGCTGGTCGGCAGCGAGCCGAATGTTCTGAGTGAGACCGATGACGGCACCTTTCTATATGTCGGGCTCAACGGCGCCAACTCACTCGCTCGCTTCGATCTGCTTACAGGTAAGCTCGACGGGAACATCCCCCTGCCCACGCCTCCACAGTTCTACGCACCCTCAAATGGAATCAGCGGCATGGCGGTTCTGCCTGGCTCGGATAACAGCCTTGCCGTTGGGCTCTCCTATGATGGCGCGATCGGCATACTCGATGTTGCGGGCCTCACCGGTACGTGGCGCAGTCAGTTCTCGGGCATTTACGCCGGAGTCACGCCCGTGTTCGGTAATGCGACACACTTCTACGCCTATGATTCTGCGACGAGCGGTGCGGAATTCTACCGTTACAGCGTCGACAGCTCAGGTGTGCACGAAGTAGACGGCACTACCCTCGTAGGCTTTGGAGGCTTCAGCGGTTCGCTCGCCGTCGACAGCGGCTTGGTGTATGGCGCGTCCGGCGGGATCGTGAATCCTGCCACTACTCCTCCAACTCAGGTCGGTGTGTTGCCTCTTGGTTCAGGGCCGTACGGCACCGGATTGTTTGGCGGAGGCGTCGTTCCATACGCGGCAGAGGCGAAAAGCTTCACTATCGTCGTCAACGGGGCGGGGACCGCCCTGGACTTCATCGAGCGTTTCGACACAAGCCACTTCACCATGGAAGACCAGATCGAAGTGCCGAACAGCACGATCGGTGGTCTCTCCGGTGTTCGCTGGGGGCAGGATGGACTTGCCTACGTGATCCCGACGGCGACGTCCGGCCCGGTCGGGGTACAGCCCAGCCAACTCATGCTCATCCAGGGGCCCTTCGTGGTGCCTTCAGAGGCGATCGCAAATGCGGCGCCGTCCATCTCCAGCACGGACCATAACACTATCGGCGTTGGCTCCTTGAACACGCGCGTCACCATCTCGGGCGCGGACTTCCTGCCCGGTGCCAGTGCGCTTTGGAACGGCGCCATCCGCACCACAACCTATGTAGACAGCGCCCACGTGATCGTTGCGGTCCCTGCAGCCGACCTGGTGAAGGCTGCCACCGTCGCGCTCACCGTCCGGAACCCGGGCTCCTCCGCCTCGAACAGCTTGTCCATCTCCATCCAATAGCATCGGTCATCAGTGACAGCACCGAGGGCGCGGTCAACTGCTGCGCCCTTCTCGTTAGTAAGTTCCATTCGAATGATCGACAGAGTTACACCAATTGCCAGGCATCACCCAGGAATGTGCATGCCTAACGTTTGCCGGATCGCCGTGGCTGGCCAACATCACTGAGCGCAACCAATAGATTGGCTGTTGGGATCGACACAAAGATGATGCCGGGCATCTGCTCAAATCATGCGCAGAACCAAGGCCAGGCAAGATCGACAGAACGAATCAGACTCAGCGCGAGAACTGCAGAGCTCCATCGTTTACCTTGGCAAACCGCAGTGCGATGCTATCGCTGGGGTAGTGCTGCTTCATGCTCCAAGGCCTCTTTGCTCCCTGCCTTGGCAATTCGTGCGCGGCGCGCTGCACATATCCGGAGGTCAAACCGATCATCGGCTGCTCGCCGATCTCTGCATCTGGCCGCGGCACGGCAGCGCGCCATCGGTGCCGATCCATATAGTTGATCAATCGGCAGAAGTACAGGCTCGTCAGCTCTGCCTTCAATGTCCAGGAAGCATTGGTGTAGCCGATGGTGATCGCAAAGTTGGGCACACCACTTAGCATGGTCCCCTTGTAATTGAGTGTCTTCGAGAGATCAATGCGCTGTTCATCGACGAAGATGCTGACTCCGCTGACAAGCTGTAGCTTTAGTCCGGTAGCCGTGATGATGATATCTGCGGGCACGACGGAGCCCGAGGCAAGCTGGATCCCTTGTTCAGTCAAGCATGCAATGGTGTCAGTTACGACATCGGCGCGGCCTTGGCGTATCACCTCGAAGAAGTCGCCGTCTGGAGCCAGGCAGAGGCGCTGATCCCAAGGCTTGTAGCGCGGCGTGAAGTGTGTGGCAACATCGTAGTCCGCGCCCAGACGTGCCTGGGCACCAGCGATAAGGGCGGCGCTGAACTTGTCTGGCTTGGTGCGCGCCAGCTTGTAGAAGTGCATGCCCAGCAGGATGTTCTTCCACCGCGTCAGGCGGTAGGCGAGCCGGCCAGGAAGGTAGCGTCGCAGGCGGTTCGCCAGAGCATCCGCGCCCGGCCGGGCAAAGATGTACGAAGGAGAGCGCTGCAACATTGTGACATGAGCCGCGGCCTTGGCCATGGCGGGCACCAGGGTGATGGCCGTTGCGCCGCTGCCGACGATCACCACGCGCTTGCCTGCGTAGTCCAGGTCCTCCGGCCAATGTTGCGGATGGATAATGCGGCCGCCGAAGCGGTTAGCTCCATTAAGCTCGGGCGTGTAGCCCTCCGCGTAGTTGTAGTAGCCCGTACACATGAACAGGAATGCGCAGGTGATGGTGTTGGGTTCGCGTGCAGGACCAGACTCCATGAGGACAGTCCAGAGCGCCGCTTCAGAGGACCAGCGCACCTCCACCACGCGATGGCTGTAGCGGATGTGCCGGTCGATACCATACTCCTCTGCCGTGTCGCGCAGATATTGCAGGATGGATGAGCCGTCGGCGATCGCCTTCTCGCCAGTCCAGGGGCGGAAGGAGAAGCCCATGGTATGCATGTCAGAGTCAGAGCGAATGCCGGGATACCGGAAAAGGTCCCATGTACCACCCAGCGAGGCACGGCCTTCGACAATGAGAAAGCTCTTCTTCGGGCAGTGCATCTGTAAGTGCCGCGCTGCGCCGATGCCCGACAGCCCCGCGCCAACAATCAGTACATCTACATGTTCAGCCATGTGACCTCATTGTATGTGGCAACTCCGGTTGCCTAGGACTCTGCTCAGCAGCGCACCACGCCAGCTTGCCGGAGTTCCGCCAGGGTGGGGAAGCCGTCGACTGCCATCAGAAGATCGGCCTCCGCCAGGAGGCTTCTCAGGACGTGGACGACCCCGTCAGTGCCATCCAGCGCCAGCCCATAGACATAGGGACGTCCAATGCCAACCGCTGCAGCGCCCATCGCGAGAGCTTTTGCGATGTCTGTGCCCGACCGGACACCGGAATCAAACAGCACCGGTGTGCTGCCGCAGGCCTCGACCACAGAGGGGAGCATGTCGATGGCTGCAATGCCGCCGTTAGCCTGGCGTCCACCGTGGTTGGAGCAGTAGATCCCATCGATGCCGCCGTCGATGGCGCGCCTGGCGTCATCCGGATGGCAGATGCCTTTCAATATCAGCGGCAGCCTGGTGAGTGAGCGCAGCCAGGGGAGGTCGCTCCACGTAAGTGTCTTCCCAAACAACTGCGCCCAAAGAGCGACTGCTCCTGGGAGATCAGCGTCGGGGGGCTTTTCCAGCAGCGCGCAGAAGCTTGGGTCTGTGAAGTAATTCTGCAGCACATGCCCGCGCAACTGGGGGAAGTTGGCCTGGTTCAGATCACGCGGACGCCATCCCGTCAGCCAGGTATCGAGGGTGACGACGATGCCCGCGAATCCAGCGGCCTCAGCCCGGCGGACCAGGCTCTCCGCTATAGCTGGGCTCCTCGGCGTATAGAGCTGGAAAAATGCAGGAGTCGGACGGCAAGCATCGGCAACTGCCTCCAGGGGATCGTTGGAGAGCGTAGACGCGACCATGGGAACGCCCGTGGTCGCAGAGGCGCGCGCCACGTGAAGATCGCCGTGACCGTCTCCGGTGCAAATACCGAGTACACCTATCGGGCTCAGAAAAATGGGCGTGGTCAGTTTGTGGCCGAACAGTTCGATGGACAGATCGCGCGTGGAGCAGTCCACCATCATGCGCGGCGTCACTCCCCAGTGCCCGAACGCATCCACGTTGCGGCGCTGTGTCGACTCATCCCCGCAGCCCCCATCCACGTAGGACAAGACGGAGGCTGGCATGGCTGCATGCGCTTTCTGCTCGAGCAGGCAGAAATCAACCGGAAGACGAGGCAGAATGCCCCTGAGACCCTTCAGGTAAATCTCATTTTGATAGTCACCGAAGTGGCCCATCGCTATCCTCACTCTCGCGCGGGGCGGTCATATTGTGTAGCGTTCGCTCGCAAGCAGACGAGCAGCAATCTGCCGGCGCAGTGCGATGGCGTCGACCGGGATGTGCTCTGCAAACTGACGTAAACGCGACAGCTGCTGGCGAAGCGGGTCGCCTGACAGGCACGTGCTCAGCACAGTGACTGCTGCGAGCTCTGCCCTGCAGATAGCATCGCGCAAGAAAACCGAACAGGCATCGGCAGCGTTGCTGGCACGCGAGGCGAGCTTGCAACTCCGTAGCCACGAGGATTCCATCGCAAACACATCCATGATGATGTCGGACAGGTTCATCAGGACTTCCTGCTGTTTATCCAGCTGCGCGCCAAACCGTTCATCGGCCACTGCAATCGCCAACAGTGCAATGCGCTTCGCGCTCTGCACCAGGTGCTGCTCTGTATCGTTGCGCGTCTCTCGCTTCGCGTCGGATGATCGTAGCAGTGCGCGCGCAGTCTCAAGCAGCGGCAGCCGTCCGCTTGCGGACCGCTTCAGCGCCATGCCGGTGATCACCAGGCGGTTGATCTCGCTGGTGCCCTCGAACAGGCGATTGATGCGTGCATCTCGATAGACACGCTCGACGGCGTAATCCTGGTGGTATCCATAACCGCCGTTAATTTGGACACCCTCATCGGCCACGTAGCCCAACATCTCGGCTGCAGTCACCTTCGTCATGGAGCACTCGGCTGCGAATTCTTCGATGGCCTTTAGCTCATGGCTTGTGCTTGCGTCGCTCGTTTCGGGAGCAATGTGCATTGCCTGCTCAATCTGCCCTACAGTGCGCCAAGCCATGGACTCGGCGACAAAGATGCGGATCATCATCTCCGCGAGCTTGTGCTGGATAGCACCGAAGTCTGCGATGGTGGCACCAAAGGCCTGACGCTGCTTCGCATACTTGATGCTGATGGTGAGCACGTTCTTGGCTGCGCCCACCAGCGATGGCCCAAGTTTCAGCCTGCCGATGTTCAGGATGTTGAAGGCTACGATGTGGCCGCGACCCACCTCGCCTAACACGTTGTCGACCGGCACCGCGACGTTGTCCAAGTAAACCGCGGTGGTTGAAGTGCCGCTGATGCCCATCTTGTGCTCTTCGGCGCCACTGGTCACGCCGGAGAACTTTCGCTCAACCAGGAAGGCAGTGAACTTCTCTCCGCCCACCTTTGCGAAGACAGTGAACAGGTCCGCTGCGCCGCCATTGGTTATCCACATCTTCTGGCCATTCAGGAGGTAGTGCGTACCGTCTGCGGAGAGATCGGCCCGCGTGCGCGCAGCCAGCGCATCAGAGCCCGCCAATGGCTCTGTTAGCGCATAGGCCGCCAGCATCTCCAATGTCGCGAGCTTCGGCAGATACTTTTGCTTCTGCTGATCTGTTCCGAAGTACACCAGGGGCAGCGTGCCGATCCCAGTATGTGCAGAGTGCCAGCCCGCGTAGGAGGCATCGCGGCCCATGCGTTCCGCGATGATCATCAGGCAGGGCAGGTCCATGTTCATTCCGCCGTACGCCTCTGGAATGGCAATGCCAGTCAGGCCCAGTTCCGCGGACTTGCGCAGCACGGCAAGCGCTGCCCCGGGCTGCTTGGCCCGGATCGCGGGCAGGTTTGGTTCCACCTCACTTGCCCAGAACTCGTCTACCATGCGAGCGACTGCGTGGTGCTCCTCACTCAAATCTTCGGGCGTGAATACATCTCCGGGCGACGCATCCTCCAGCAGAAATGCTGATCCCCGCGCGGTCCTGCGTGCGACTGCGACTGTTTCTGTCATCGCGACACCTCTCTTTCCAGTCCCGGAGTGCAATGCGTAAGCACGGTGATTCGGTGCGTTCTCATCCAGCCCGCTCAAACAGGGCGGCTGCGCCCTGTCCGCCGCCCACACACATCGTGACGATGCCTAGGCGCGCTTTGCGTCTGGTCATCTCGTTTGCAAGGGCTCCCACCATGCGCGATCCAGTCATGCCAAACGGGTGGCCGATGGCGATGGATCCGCCATTCACATTCAGCGTCTCAGGATCGATCGAGAGTCGATCGCGGCAGTACACCACCTGCACAGCAAAGGCCTCGTTCAATTCCCAGAGGTCGACCTCCTGCTGCTTCACGCCTGTTCGTGCCAGCAGCCTGGATACGGCGAATACGGGTCCGACGCCCATCTCGTCTGGGTCGCAGCCAGCCACCTGGAACCCGCGAAAGACCAGCTTGTATGGGATGTTGAGCTGTTCTGCACGCTCGCGCGACATCACCAACGTGGCCGATGCTCCATCGGAGAGCTGCGACGCGTTCCCCGCGGTAATGCTGCCATGTCCACTGTCCGGATCGAAGTGAGGCTTCAACTTTGACAATCCCTCAAGCGTGGTGTCAGGCCGGTTGCATTCATCTTTGTCCACCACCACCTCTTCATCTGCTGACCCCTGGCCATTCTGTGTGTCGAGGCGCGCTCGGTGCACAGTAAGCGGACCGATCTCCTGCTGAAGAATGCCCTGCCGTTGCGCGCGGGCCGTCCTCTGCTGGCTCAGCAATGCGTATTCGTCCTGAGCTACGCGGCTTACGTTGTAACGCCTGGCGACGACTTCGGCGGTCTCGCCCATGGTCATGTACACGCCGGGCATTTGCTGCAGGAGCGTGGGGTTGGGATCGCTGCTGCGGGGCGTCATACTAATGCTCTCCACGCCACCCGCTATCAGGGCTTCGCAGCCGCCTTGCGCGATCTGGTACGCAGCCATTGCAATGGATTGCAGCCCGGAAGAGCAGAAGCGGTTGATCGTCATGCCCGCGATCGTTGTGGGCAGGCCAGCCAGCAGTGCAGAGATGCGAGCGATATTGTGCCCCTGGGGGCCATGCGGGTAGCCGCAGCCCAGAATGACGTCTTCAATCTCGCGCGCGTCTAACTCTGGCGTCTTCCACAGCACATTGCGGATGCAATGGGCGGCGAGCTCGTCTGGGCGCGTCTGGTGGAAGGCGCCCCGGAAGGCTTTTGTCAAGGCTGTCCGTGAACTGCAGACGATAACGGCATCTCTCATGAGATCACCGCTGTGCCAAGGCTCTCCATCATGCGCGGACACTCCCGGCCGTACTCAACGACGGGTATGGCTGCCGGATATCGGCTGATGTGGATGCGACGCGCTGCTGATCGAAGCTCGAGAAGGTTCCGTCGGACTCCGCCAGCCGTCTTAGCAGCGGCGCAGGTCTCCACCACTCGCCGTGTTGGCGCTCCAACTCACAGATGCGCTCATACACTCTGCGCAGTCCCAACGTGTCCGCATACCACATAGGGCCGCCCCGGTGGGAAGGGAAGCCGTAGCCATTCAGATAGATAATGTCGATGTCGACGGAACGAAGCGCATAGCCTTCTTCCAGGATGCGTGCGCCCTCGTTCACCAGCGTGTAGACGCAACGCTCGATAATCTCCTCTGCGGAGATGTTTCGCTGCGGGATACCGGACTCCGCCCTCCACTGGCGCAGCAGCTCAGTCACCTCCGGGTCCACGCTGGGTCGCCGCGTCTCGTCATAGCGGTACCAACCCTTGCCTGTTTTCTGGCCATAACGGCCCAACTCACACAAGCGATCTTCTGCGAAGGGCAGACGACTCCCGGGCGCATTCTGGTCGCGGTGCTCCTGCCGGATGCGCCAGCCCACATCCAGACCTGCCAGATCGCCTGTTGCAAGAGGGCCCATCGCGTTCCCGAAGGACACCAGAGCTGCATCCACCGCATCAACCGATGCGCCCTCTTCCACCAGGAACTGCGCCTCGCGCCGGTACGGTCCGAACATGCGGTTGCCCACGAATCCGCGGCAATTGCCCACCAGCACGCCAACCTTGCCCAGCTTGCGCGCGAGTTGCATCGAGGTCGCGATGACCTGATTGCTGGACTGCTTGCCACGGACAACCTCCAGCAATCGCATCACGTTGGCCGGACTGAAGAAGTGCGTGCCAATCACCCATGCCGGCCGCGACGTGCTCTGCGCAATCTCATCGATGCTGAGACTCGAGGTGTTGCTGGCCAGGATCGCTCCAGGGCGGCAGTAGCGATCGAGGTCCGCGAAGACCCGCTTCTTCAGCGCCATGTTTTCAAACACGGCCTCGACCACCATGTCAACCCGCGAGAACTCGTCGTAGCTCAGCACTGGCGTGATAAGCGCGAGACATGCGTCAACAAAAGCCTGGGTGAGGCGACCGCGCGCGACCGATACGCGGTAATTGCTGCGTATCTTCTCCATGCCGGCAGCAAGCGCCTGCTCCTCCACGTCCTTCAGCAGCACCGGGATGCCGGCATTTGCAAACACCATGGCAATGCCGCCGCCCATGGTCCCGGAGCCGACAACGGCGACGTGACGAATGGGAAGAACGGGCGTGTCGCGCGGAACGTCAGGAATCTTCGCAACCTCGCGCTCGCCAAGAAATGCGTGAATCAGCGCCTTCGACTGCGGAGACTGTAGGCATGCGTCAAACAGTCTCGCCTCAACCTCACAGCCCTCTCGAAAGGGCAGCGTCGTTGCGGCTTCGATTGCCTCGATAGCCGCGAGTGGAGCGTGAAGGCCGCGCTGCTTCCGGGAAGCGGCCGCACGCGCAGTCGAGAAGAGAGCAGCATGATCCTCTGCTATGCCGAGCTTGTCTACACGGTCGCGTGTCTTAGCGATGGGGCCGGATGCAGCTTCTCGGGCAAAGGCGAGCGCGGCAGAGAGTAGATCACCCTCGATCACACGATCAAGGATTCCCAAGTCCAGTGCCTCTGGAGCTGAGATGGACTGGCCGAGCATACACATCTCTACTGCTTTGGCGACTCCGGTCAGTCGCGGCAGGCGCTGTGTCCCCCCCGCGCCCGGGATCAGGCCGAGCTTCACCTCCGGCTGGCCGAGCATCGCATTTGCGCTGGCAACCCGGAAATGCCCCGACATCGCCAGTTCCAGGCCGCCGCCCAGCGCACTCCCATGGATGGCGACAACGATCGGCTTGCGACTGTCTTCGATGTGCAGCAGCAGTGGAAGCAGCGGCTGCCGAGGCGATGTGCCGGCGACCACCTTGACGAACTCCTTGATATCTGCGCCGGCAACAAACGTTGAACCTGCACCGATGAGGACGGCGGCGACAATGCCGCTCTCCTCATTGACCCGGTCGACAGCCGCCCACAACTGCTCCGGAATGCCCGGACTCAGTGCGTTGACCGGCGGATTGTCAATCGTGATTACGGCCACACCGCTCTCCACCGAGGTGCGCACCAACGCCTTCATCGTTTCGCCTGCAGCCATCATGTCGCCGGGTTCTCCGCAGGCGCCAAAGGTGCGGCCTGGTATCGCGCGCGCAACTCTCGTTTCAGCACCTTGCCGGTTGCGGTCTTGGGCAAGCTTTCCAGAAAGGTGACCACGCGCGGGCACTTGTAATGCGCCAGCCGCGCACGGCTGAACGCGATAAGCTCAGACTCGGTGACAATGGCGCCAGGTTTGGCTGCGACCAGTGCCATCGGCACCTCGCCCCACTTTTCGTCAGAGATCGGAATTACGGCAGCTTCATAGACAGCAGGATGCGCCGCCAGGATCTTCTCTACCTCGATGGAGGAGACATTCTCACCGCCGCTCACGATGATGTCCTTCTTGCGGTCAACGATCGCGATGTAGCCGTTCCCATGGTCGACTGCGACATCGCCGGTGCGGAACCATCCCTCGCGCAGTGCTTGGGCGGAGGCCTGTGGCTGCTGCCAGTAGCCGGCCATCACACCATCGCTTCGTGCAATGATCTCGCCCATGGTCGTGCCATCTCCCGGCACATCCTGATCGTGCTCGTCGACGACGCGCACTTCGCAACCCGGATAGGCGTAGCCTGTCATGGATTGCAGCCGGTGCCGCTCCTCCGCAGAGCACTCCACACCGGGCTTCAGCTCTGCGCGTGCCAAGACCGGAGCACACTCTGTCAGGCCATAGCCTGAATAGCAAGTACAGCCCAGCACCCTCTCCGTATCGCGTATCAGCGAGGGCGAAGACGCCGCTCCGCCAATCACTGCCCACTGTAGCGTGCTGAGATCATGCCGTCCCGCAGCAGGGGAGTGCACCAGCGTGGAGGCCATGATAGGCACCAAATTGAGGGAGCTTACACGTTCCTGCTCGATCAGTCGGAACACATCGTCTGGGTGGAAGCGTGGCAACATGATATGCGTGCCGCCCACGAAGGTGACCGTGTGTGCAGCTCCCCAGCCATTCGCATGGAACAGTGGAATCGTGTGTATCTGCACATCTTCATAACGCGTGTGGTGGCAAAGCGCCACGTTCATAGCGTGCAGGTAGACATTCCTGTGCGTGAGCATGACCCCTTTCGGGTTAGCGCTGGTGCCGCTGGTATAAAAGATCTCCGCAACCGCATCCTCGTCGAAGACCATGACATCGTCCCGATGGGGGGCGGCCGCGACTAGCATCTGCTCATAGGTGCGCTCTGCCAGCCACGCCGGGCCCGTTGTCCCGTGCAGTTGGTGAAAGGAGCGAACAGTGTGCAGGTCTTTCCGAAAGGAATCCACCAGATCAACGAACTCCTCCTCCAGGAAGAGCACGGTCGCCCCGGCTTCATTCAGGATGTAGGTCAGCTCCGCCGCGCCCAGCCGGATATTGAGCGGCAGAAGGATGCAGCCCGCCTCAAGCACGCCGTAGTAGGCTTCCAGAAGGCGATGGCAGTTCAGTGCCAGGAAGGCGACACGGTCGCCTGCTTTCAGGCCCATGCCCCGCAATGCACCCGCCAGCCGCGCGGCACGGTCGGCGAACTGCATGTAGCTGAAGCGCTGTTCGCCGCAGACGACCGCCGTCTTATGCGGGAACTGGCGTTCGGCGTAGCGCAGGAAACGTACAGGCGTGAGTGGCAGATTCATCGCACGCCCTTTCTCGCCGTTGAAACGAGGGAGAGCGGAATTCTCTCTGAACGCTGACGCATATCAGTACTCACCTACTACCTTATGCAGAGCCAGCAGAGTCGCGAGCCCGCCAAGCAGGGTGCCGAACACGGTCTTGAAGAGCACGATATCGCGTAGGCTTACGCTCTCCGGATACAGCCGCGGTAGCAGAAGCGCGTTTACCGGTACGAAAAAGGCAGTGAACAACAGCGCGATCAGCAGGCTCCTGACATAGGGATTGCGAGCAGGAACACGCGTTGCTCGCTGCCGCACCGGCAGCGTGCCCTCCCGCATGCGCTTGCGGGCAAGCAGCGAAGGCACCAGGACACTGAGAAAGCTTGCGATAAATGCCTCACCGATTGAGTCTCGCAGCAGGCTGTGCGGCCCCGCGGTGGTAGGAATGGCGCTGTGCGCATGGAAGATGGCGTAGGCAGCGCCAAAATTGAGAATGCCGTTGCATAGGGCACTCATCGCGGTCTCAACCGCAAGGTATTTCGCTACCGTTGACGGCACAGGCTCCTTCCACTCACTTAGCGCGCGTTCCATCTGTTCACCCCTCCCGGCACATCGGTTGGAAACGGCGTCCGTGCGCTGTGTTTCTCAATAACGAGATCAGAATGCGAACTCTACGCCGAAGCTGATCTGCCGGGGTGTCGAGGCTGTCTTGAAGGCAAGCGGGGACGTCAACTCAGAGGGCCCGTGGGGGCGGAATCCCTTGTAGCCATAGGGGCCATTCAGGAGGTCCACTGTACCCTCGCGCGTCTGCACCAGTGCAGAGGTGGTAAGGCCCGTAGCATCGGTGACCGCAGTGTTGGGGAAGATGTTCTGCACGCTGGTGAAGTTGGTATGGTTCAGGATGTTGGTGGATTGAGCGATCAAGTCTAGACGCAGCGGGGACTCACGCTTGAGCGGAATGCCGCGCGAGATTCGCATGTCCCAGGTGCTGAACCCGGGCCCCGAACCCAGATTCCGCGCCTCACGGAACGGTCGCGCCTCGTTCGGATGGGCCGTGATGCCATTCGACGCAATGCCTGGGACCAGAAGCGTAAACGGAACGCCGGTGCGCACCGAAACGATGGGCGCGATTACGAAGTCAGAGTAGAGAAGCGACGCTAGCCCGCCGCCTGCATGATAGCGTGGACTCGTGTACACAGCATTGGCCACAAAGCTGTGGCGGATGTCAAAGTCCGAGAGACCGCGGTCCAGTCGCAGCAGGTCCGGACGGAAGGGCGTGCTCTGGGAGCTGAAATCGCTCGTGTTGTCGATCGCCTTGCTGAAGGTGTAGTTCGCCTGGAACTGCAGGCCATGTCCATAGCGTTTGGTAAGCGAGGCAGTCAGCCCGTTGTAGCTGGAGCTGCCGTCCGAGGTGGTCTCATCATTTTGGATAATTTGACTGTTCGGAGTGCCGAAGGTAGAACCGGGCCGCGGCACATAGTAAGGTCCCACGAAGGGATCGACCGGAAGGTCCGTATCGCGGACGAAGTTGCCTTCCTGGATCTGTTGGATATGCACGCCATGATAGAAAATGTAGCCCAGTTCCAGGGAGAGATTCTGCGCCAGCTGCTGCGCAACGCTGGCGCTGGCCTGTACAGAGTACGGGGATTTGAAGCGTGGCGAGACTGAGAAGAAAGCACCGTTGTGCTGATCTGGACCTGGGCGCACGACATCGATGCCGACAGCGGAGAGCTGTTCGAGCGTCAGCGCAGGATTGGGATTCGCGGGGGTTGCGATGCTACGCTCGGTGCGTCCCGCGCCGATCAGCTGACGAGTGGATCCCGGAGCTGTGACGGCAGAGGCGAAGATGTGATCACCAGCACCGCCTAGCACGGTGGAGGTGAAGGGGATGATGAACGGCAGGGGCGCCACGAACAAGCCCCCGCCCGCCCGCAGCACCGTGCGCCCGTTGCCGCGTGGGTCCCACGCAGCCCCAAAGCGTGGCGAGCCGAAGTAGGTCGTCGGGTAGCTGGCTGGTTCGTGATATATGTCGAAGCGTGCTCCGTAATCTAGGGTTAAGGTGTGCGTCACCTTCCAGGAGTCCTGACCGTAGAACCCAACCGGCTGCGTGGTTGCGTTGTACTGACCCTGCCCCGAGCCTTGGAGCAGCACCAGCGGCAAGCCTGCAACATACAACTGTGAGGCGCTGAGATTGGTGGTCGCCGGCCCGGTCAGCGAATAGCCGTGGGTCAGATTGAAGGCCGCCAGCCTGCGCTGAATCGTGGGCGCCTGCAGTACGATGAACGATACGGCTCCATCAAAGTACTGGTATTCGCCGCCGAACAGAAATGCCTGGAAGATGTCGTACTGGACCGGACGGTAGGACTCACCGAACTTCAGGTTGTGCCTGCCCTTGGTAAGCGAGAGATCGTCGTCGAACTGGTATTGGTTCTGGCTCTGGTTGTAGGGGAAGTCGAAAGGCGTTCCTTGCACGCCAAGACTGCCGAGGTCAAACTCTGCGCCTCCATGGGGAGTCCGGTTGTCCGAGGAACTGAACGGAACAACCTGCACCCGGACTGTGTTGACCAGGTTTGCGTTGAAGGTATGATTCCAGTCTCCCGTGATGGTGTAGTCGCGATTCTGCTGCAGCACCGAGGTGAAACGCGGGACGCCGCCAGCACCAAGAACTTGGTTACTCTCGCGCGATAATGAGAAGCGCAGCGAAAAGTTGTTGGTGGAATTCGGCTGATAATCCGCCCGGGTGACCCAGTTGTTATAGCGGCCGTTCTGGTTAGGCGCCGCTTGCACGGCGCCGCCGGCCGCATTGCCATCGAAGGTGCCGCTGTTCGGCGAGATGAGCGCCCGGTAGATAGGGTCCTCGAGCGGGCTGAAGACAGGAGATGCCAGCGAGCCGGCACCAACGGCCATCAGTGTAGGGTCGCCGCTATTTGCAAGCTGGGTGAAGTAGCAGAGCTGGGTCACTGGTGCCGGGCAGGACGACCCGTTATAGCCGTTGCTCTGTCCCGCGAGCCCTTGCGCGGCCTGGGTCTGCAGCAGATTCACGACTACGCTGCTATCCAGCTTCTGGCGTTCATAGGAGGTGAAGAAGAAGAGCTTGTTGCTCTTGATCGGGCCACCCAGCGAGCCGCCGAAGATTTCGCTCTGCTCGAAAGGCTTGCTTCCCGCAGTTGGCCCAAAGCTGTTGAAGTAATTTGCGGAGTCGGTGCGCTGATCGTGGAAGTACTCGAAGGCCTTTCCGTGGTAGCTGTTGGTGCCGCTCTTCGTGATTACGTTGATGGCAGAGCCGGTGGTATATCCGAACTCCGGACCGAAGGCATTCCGGTTGACCTGAAACTCCTGCACAGAGTCTTGCGGAACGTGGGGCACGCGCGGCGCGCCCGACCCGGCATCGTTCTGGCCGCCATCGATCGTGAACAGATTGGAGCGGCCATTGCCGCCACCGAAGGAGAAGCCGGACGATTGATAGCCAGTGCCGATGGCAGGATCCTGCACCGAGGGCGCATTTGAGTCCACTACGCCCGGCAGGGTGAAGACCTGTGCTGCGAAGTTGCGCGAGATGTTTGGCAGGTTCTCCTGCTGGCGCTCATTTATCGTATTCGCCTGTTGGGTCTGGTCGACATCGATCAATGGAGCAGAGCTGCCCAGCACTTCCACTACGGAGGTGGACGCGCCGACCCGCAGGTGCGCGTCATACACGACAAACTGTCCTACGCTCACCTCTAGCTGTCGTGCGATGAGCTTCTCAAACCCGGGCGCATCGACCTGGATAGTGTAGGTACCGGGGTTCAGCGACTGTACCTGGTAGGCGCCGTCAGGCGAGGTCTCGACAGTGCGCACTCCGCCGGTCGAAGGACTCGTCACCGTCACTGTGGCGTGTCCAACTGCAGCGCCCTGCGGGTCGAACACCGTTCCTCGGATGGTGCCGGTAGCAGAGCCTGCCTGCGCCAGAAGGCGAGGCCCAGTGCAGATGGCCGTGAGGAAGACCAGCCATAGCCCGCAGACTATTATGCAGCGGACCCGGCGCGCCATTGTGTCCGTGCTGCTTGCGTAGTCATTCACTCCATACCTCCTGTGGTTCTGCGTGTTTCCATGCTCGCTCGTTCCCATCAGCGCTGCGCAACCTGGCGTGCGCAGCTCATGACGGACTGCCCATAATGGCCTTGGTCTCGACGAACTCATCGATGCCAGCGGCACCCCACGCCCGACCCCGGACTGCTTGTAGCCGCCAAACGGCGCGCCTGGATCAACGCTGGCGCCATTCAGGTGCACCATGCCAGTGCGCAGACGCTCTGCTACGGCGCGCGCGTGCTCAATCGTTCCGCCGTATACGAATCCGGAGAGTCCGTAGACCGTGTCGTTGGCAATGGCGATAGCTTCCTCTTCGCTGGCGTAGGGAATCATCGTCAGTACCGGGCCGAAGATCTCTTCCTGAGCAATGCGCATGGTGTTCTTCGCTCCACTGAATACCGTCGGGCGCGCGAAGTAGCCGCGCGTCAACCCATCAGGACGGCCGCAGCCGCCGACGACCACGCGTGCGCCTTCGTCAATGCCAGCCTGGATCATGGTCTGCACACGCTCGTACTGGCGCGCGTTTGAGACCGGGCCGGTGGTGGTGGAGGGGGATTGCGGGTCGCCCACTACCAGCTTCAGTACCGCAGCAGCCGCGATCTGCTCTGCCGCGGCAAGTTTTGCCGCAGGCACCAGCATGCGGGAGGGCGCGTTGCAACTCTGGCCTGTATTGCGCATCATGCCCAGGACGCCGTCGGTCACTGCCTGCGCCAGTGGCGCATCATCGAGGATGATGTTGGCGGACTTTCCGCCGAGTTCGAGCGAGACCACCTTGACGGTGTCTGCCGCCTGCTTGGCGACGGAGACTCCGGCGCGCGTAGAGCCGGTGAGCGACACCATATCGATGAGCGGATGCGACGATAGCATGGGGCCGATCAGGGCACCGTCGCCGTGGATCATGTTAAAGACGCCGGCAGGAACTCCAGCCGCCTCCAGAATCTCGCACAGTATCTGGGGCGAAAAGGGTGCGAGCTCACTCGGTTTCAGAACCATGGTGCAGCCGGCCAGCAGCGCCGGCGCTACCTTGCACATGATCTGATTCATGGGCCAGTTCCATGGCGTGATCAGCGCACACACGCCTACCGGCTCCTTCACGATCAGCGTGTTGCCCTGCTGCTTCTTGAACGGATAGTCTCGGGCAAGTGCCAACGCGGTGCGCAGGTGCCATAATCCCAGCGGTGCCTGCATGGGTCGGGCGACAGTGTGCAGGGGCGCTCCCATCTCCTCGCTTATGGCCATGGCCAGGTCGTCCAACCGCTGCTCGTACACCTGCGCGATCGAAGAAATCAGCTCGATGCGCTGCTCGAGTGTGGTGCAGGAATACGTAGCGAAGGCGCGGTGAGCTGCGGAGACGGCGCGCTCGACGTCGTCTGCATCGGCAAGCCGGATGGTGCCAGCAATCTCTTCTGTCGCCGGATTGATGACTTCGACCGGCGTGCCGCCTTGGACTGGACTGACCCATTGCCCGTCGATATAAAACTGATGATAGCTACGCATCTTGATCTCCAGCTCGCCTCCGCCGCGGCACAATCCGCATACCAAGCGAATGGTGCTCGCGTTTCGGGGGAAGCATTGGAACCGGAAAACCCGGCAACTCACTGCGGCGAGCAATCTAGTCCAAACTTAGTAATCTAGTCAAGATTAGTTTTTCTAATGCACGCTAGGTATGGCAGAATGCTGCTTGCGCAGTAAACCCGAGGGTCGCGCCGCCCTACGTATCCCATGCCTAAAACCAGACCGAAGAACCGGAAGTCGGTTTCGAGCAGCCCCAAGTCCGACAAGCGGCGAGGCGAGATCATCCGCGCTGCCATTGAGATCATCAATGCGAAGAGCTACGCCGAAGCCACTATGATCGATATCGCGGCCGAGCTGGAACTCCGCGATGCGACGCTCTATCACTACTTCCATGACAAGCGGACGCTTGCCTACGCCTGCCATCGCTCCTCCCTTGAGCGTGCGCAGACGTTATTGGAGAGGGCCGATCAGAAAGGCGGCACGGGCGCCGAGAAGCTGCGTCGCTTCATCTGGAACATGCTGGTGGATTCGAAGGAGAATGGCCCACTGTTGTACCTGGGCGACTACTCCTACCTGGAAGCGGCGCAGCGTAAGGCAGTGCGGCAATGGACGGATCGCCTGACGAGCGTCCTCGTGCATTTCCTCAGCGATGGCATGAAGGATGGTTCCGTTGTGCAGTGCGAGCCGGAACTGGTGGTTCAGTTGCTGCTGGGCATGCTGATCTGGCTGGGCAAGTGGGTCCCTTCTATTCAAAATCTGACGCTTGAGCGGCTGATGGATGCGATCGAGCGCTTTGGCTTTCACGGACTGGATTGTCGATGATGCTTCGACATCCACATCAACGCTATGGGGGCAGATCACGATGAAGGCGCTGCAGTTTGTAGAGTTAGGTATGCCGTTGCAGTTGGCCGATGTACCCATGCCAGTCGCCCAGCCCGGTGGGCTCGTTTTCAAGGTGAAGGCATGCGGTATCTGCGGATCAGACCTGCATGCGGTCGAGGTTCCGGGACTCCTCCAGCCGAAGAACGTGCTGGGACATGAATACTCAGGCGAGGTGGTGGAAGTGGGCCCGGGAAGCCAAGGATGGGCTGTCGGTGATCGCATGGTCGCGCTGCCCGCGCGGCCCTGCGGCGCGTGTGCGGAGTGCCAGGCAGGACGCTATGCGCAGTGCGCCCAGTTTATCGCGCAGGGCTTCGATCTCAGGATGCCCGGCGCGTATGCCGAATATGCAGGATGCATGGCCGGCCTTGCAGTAAAGCTCTCGGACTCCATCAGAGATCAGGACGCGGCCATGATCGAACCCATGGCCGTTGGCCTGAATGCATGGAAGACCGCTGCAGTAGAGCCCGGCGCGAGCGTCCTGATTGTAGGCGCGGGTGTGATCGGCATGATGGTCGCGAAGTGGGCCAGGTTCTTTGGTGCAGGCGACATCGGTATCAGCGAGATGGTGCCGGCCCGTATCGCGCGCGCGCGGGAGCTGCTGGGTACGGAACTGGTTATCGATGCTTCCCAATACGTAAACCCGGTAGCAGAATTCGAACGGAAGACAGGACGTAAGCCGTCTGTGATCTTTGAATGTGTAGGCCGCCCCATCGTAGCCAAACTGATCGAGATGGCGGCGCCACATACTCATCTGGTTCTATTGGGAACGGGCATGCAGCCTGAAAACTTCACCGTACTCTCGGCGGCCATGAAGCGGCTGCGTATGAGCTTCCCCTTCGCATATCTGCCGGCGCATTTCGAATTTGTGGAGCGGATGATGAGCGCGCGGCGCATCGATGTGGATGGGTTGGTGACGGCTACCGTGAGTCTGGAAGAGGGGGCCGCAACCTTCGAGACGCTGCGTCGCCCAAACGATCATTGCAAGGTGTTGATAACGCCCTGAGCGGGAGACTGATACAGCGCAGGAGGTGCTGGCAGATATGAGTGAACAGCCATTGCTGCAGAGGCCATCGCAACGCTTTGCTGCCGCGCTGAAGCGCCATGGGGTGGAGTATCTTTTCGGCCAGAGCAACCCTCCCACGCTCACACTTGCGGCGGAAGATGTGGGCATCCGGCAGATTGGCTACCGCCAGGAGAACTCCGGAACATATATGGCCGACGGCTACGCCCGTGTGACCGGCAAAGTGCCGGTAGTGACTGCGCAGAACGGTCCCGCAGCCGCGCTGCTGGTAGCCGGGTTGGCGGAGTGCCTCTCTGCTTCGATCCCGGTGGTCGCCCTGGTGCAGGATGTAGGGCCGAGCACGCGCGATCGCAATGCTTTCCAGGAACTTGACCAGCTTGAGCTTTTCAAGGGTGTTACGAAGTGGGTCCGGCGCATCACCAGCGCAGACCGCATCGAAGACTACTTGGACATGGCGTTCACGACGGCTGCCAGTGGGCGCCCTGGGCCAGCAGTGCTGCTGATCTCCATGGACCTGCTGGGCGAGCGTGAGGAGCGTCCCGCCTCGAGCCGGAAGGCGGAGTTGGGAATCTATCCCCTGGACCGGACCCAGCCGGAGCCGTCGCAAATTGCGCTCGCAGCCCAGTTACTGGCCGGTGCGGATTGCCCTATCGTGTACGCCGGCGGTGGCGTGATCAGCTCCGGAGCCCAGCAGGAGCTGCGCAAATTGCAGGATCTGGCGCATGTTCCAATAGCTACGAGTAGCATGGGCAAAGGCAGCGTGGATGAGACGCTTCCGCTCTCGCTGGGCGTGTTTGGCTACTTCATGGCGAAGCGCGGCATGGCCAAGTTTATGCGCCCGCTGGTGACGGATGCAGATGTCGTGCTGCTGGTTGGAAATCGTACAAATCAGAACGGAACAGATTCGTGGAAGCTGCTGCCGAATGCGGCAACCTACATTCACATTGATATCGATCCGGTGGAGATCGGGCGCAATTACGAAGCGGTGCGACTGAACGGGGATGCGAGGCAGACGCTGCAGGCACTGAACGCTGCCCTCTTAGCGCAAGACCTGGGCAAACGCGAGTACGCCGCCGGCCGGGTGCGTGCTGCTATCGCGCAGGCGAAGCAGGCACATCGCGAAGAGATCGCCGAAGTCACTCAGTCCGATGCGGCTCCTCTTCGTCCAGAGCGCTTCATGGCGGAATTAGAAAAGCAACTGAAGCCAGATCATATCGTGGTGGCTGACGCCAGCTTCTCATCCATATGGGTGGCCAACTACCTCACAGCACGCTTCGATCTGCGCTTCATCACACCGCGCGGACAGGCAGGCTTGGGGTGGGGATTCCCGCTGGCTCTCGGCGCCCGCCTCGGCAGGCCGGAGCGGCCGGTGTTCTGCGTGGTTGGCGATGGAGGCTTCGGGCACGTCTGGTCAGAACTCGAGACAGCGCGGCGGCACGGTATCAAGGTTGTTGTCGCAGTCATGAACAACGCGGTACTTGGCTATCAGAAGCACGCGGAAGATGCAGGCCTGGGACGTCACACCAATGTGTGCGACTTCTGCCCCGTGGACCACGCGGCCATTGCCGAAGCTTGCGGAGTGAAGGGTATTCGGGTGGCGCGCGCGCAGGAGATCGCGCCAGCTATCGCGCAAGCGCTCTGTGCGGAGACGACCGTACTCCTGGACGTGCTGGCGGATCCCAACGCTATGCCCCCGGTCTCCGCTTTCGTCGGCCTGCCTACCTACTGATGTATCGCTGTGAGTGGAACCGTTGAGAAATCTAGGAACAGGAGATGATGCGTGAAACTCTCATCCCCCTTCAGCTTGCAGGGCAAGTCAATCTTCGTCACTGGCGGCGCCTCCGGCATTGGGTTAGGGACCTGTCGGCGATGTCTCGAAGAAGGCGCGCGAGTTCTGGTTGCGGACATCCAGGGGCCGCCGCAGCAGTTGCTGGATGCGGGCGCCGTCTACCTTGATGTCGACGTGACAGACGGAGCGAAGGTGAAGACCGCATTCGCGGAGGCCGAGGCAATGGCTGGCAAGCTCGACGTGATCATCCATAACGCGGGCAGGCCTGGCAAGGGCAAGCATCTGGTCGACTCGGAGGAAGAGGTGCTGGACGGTGTGGTCAGGCTGAATGTCTACGGCACCTACTACGTGCTGAAGTACGGGCCGGAGCACATGCGCGACGGGGGCTCCATCATCACGACAGCATCGGTTGCGGGGCTGCAGCAGAACGAGGGCTTCTTTGATTACAGTGCCACCAAGGCCGCCACCATCAGCATGACGAAGACTGCCGCGGTGGAGTTGGGCATGCGGGGTATCCGGTGCAACGCCATCGCGCCGGGACCGGTGCGGACGCCGATGCTGCCCCCCACCCACGTGCTGAACGCGCTGGCAAAGAACCTGTCCGCGCTGGGCCGAATTGCGGAAGTGGACGATCTGGTGGGGGTGTACCACTTCCTTGCGAGTGATCAGAGCCGGTATATCACCGGCCAGACCATCATCGTCGATGGCGGAAGGCTGGCGGGCTTTCGCACAGAGGTGCTGAACCGGCTGGCGGGCTGACCCGATCTGGTGAACAGGGAAGCGAGCTGGACAGCTCGGCCGCGCGTCGGCTGCGCTGCAACGCTGATTCGATGCAGGACGGTGAAGAGTAGTGAAAAAGAGTGCGGATTCCAAGCTACGGCAGCTCGGGATACCAGCATTCCAGGTCATCTACTCGTGGTTTTCGACTCTTGCAATTTGGGACGCTGTGCTAAAACTTTCCGATAAGCCTGATCGAGCGAACCTTTAAAGATTAGAATTTACAACTCGTAATAGGCGTGGCCGTGTGGTGGTAACGACACCTGCGGATCAGCGTGTTGGCACGTTAATTCAGGATTGCTCCACACGTTGCCCGGGTCGCTAGCGAAGGTCGCCGCCACCCATCTTCTATCAACGGAAAGTGTGGCGATGAGTGGGACGTCAACGGACTCTCGCCTGTAGTAGTACGTGATGCCATCTGCGCGATGTTGCACTTTCTCTGCTGGTATTGGAGCGGTGTATTGGGCGTGGTAATGCGCAGGTAGCCATCTTGAGAGCGGCAATTGCAGCCTGCCGGGCGTCTCGGAAGCCAACAGTGTGAACCCATCTCTCTGATGAACATACGTTCTTTCGAGCCGAGGATCGTAGAAGAGAATACGAAATCTGGGGTCTGTGACAGCCGAAGCCATGTCATAGGCGATATCAGACTTGTTCTGAAAATCGTAGCGGAAGCGAATGCCGTCGCCTTCGAGCGTTGCTCGAGCACCAAGGCGGACGTTGCCGAGATCGGCCTCGTAGGAGAGCGAATCCGGCCCGGTCTTCCACTGTGGAGCGTTCGTGGTCTGCCCGGGTCGATAGATGTAGAGGTGAGTCGCCTCTGCGCTCCCGAGAGCGCGAACGGTCACGTGTTCGGGGAAAAGAATTGTGAAGGTACAATCTACCTCAGGTGTTCCCGGTATTTGCAGGCGGATAGCCGGATCGTGGTCTACCGTATCCATGGTCATACGGACGCCTGTACGATTTTGGATGGGTGGCGACGTTTGAGCGTGACAAAGCCCGCCCCGGACAATCAGCGGCAATGAGAGCAGGACAGTCGCACAAATCCGGGCGAAGAGTTGACGAGGGAGCGAGACCGAAGTCTGAAGTGAGAGGTAGGGGTTTTTGCCCATAGCGGAAGCTCCTGACCGCATTGTAAGCATCAGGGGCAACTGACTTTTCACATCGTGCTTAGCCTCGGACCGCCTTCGCGCTTATGACAAGGTTGCCAACCGGGTTGTGAGTTATCCGAGGCTGGGGGGTTGTTGATTAGCGCTGCACGGCCATCCTAAAGATTGAGACGACCGTGCAGCCTGACTCCGAACCAGAGAGCTAGAAGTTCGGATCCTCGTAGAACTTCAGGCCCCAACCCGAATCGCTGGTCGTGCCCGGTACGCAGCAGCGGGTGTAAACGGCGCCGGCATACCATTGAAAGCCGCCGTTGAACCACTCACGATTCGCCCACGAATATGGCGTTCCCTTGGGAACAGCGTGGTAGTACAAGGGGAAGACCGTGCCAGCGGGTGGGCTGGTGTTGATGTCACCGTTCTCAAGTACGAAGCTATGGCTGCCCGGGCCGTCCACGTAGAGGGTTGGGTCCCAGCCGCGCATCATCGTTTCAGCATGAGAGCCGAACTCGCAACCGTTGGACTTGTGCCAGTCCCATACATTGGTTGGATCGCCCCCTGAGACCAGGCGCAGATCGGCAATACAGTATTGGTCAGTCCAAGAGCCATTTGCTGAGTAGAAGATATGCAACTGCCCGGCCGGATCGATGATGGGTGCGGGAGCCTCGTTGATCCAGTTGTTAGGAGGGCCTCCCGTCACTCTCTCCCATGTCTCGTGTGGCTGCGAGATGCGGTAGCTTGGCCCTGTCGCCGTCACAGGATCGCTCATTTTTATGAGATAGAGGTTTTGCTCGTTGGGGTCGTCGGATTCAACGTCCGACCACACGAAGTATCCTTGCCCCTTATAGAGGAAGAAGTTGCCGTCGAGCGCCTGGTTCTGGTTCGGCAGATTCAGCACGTTAGCGGAAATCTCATTGAAGTTTGGGTCGAATATGATGAAGTACATCTTTCGACCCAAACCGAAGTCTGCACTGTAATAAATACAAAATGTGCCATTGATGTATTGGATCTCCGGCGCCCACAGGGACTTGACGCCTTGGAACTGCACAATCACCTTAGGAGTCGCTGAGCCCAGTCCGGCGGGGCTTGAGGCCTGACGCATCGCAATCGCCGTCTCGTTGTTCCACGTCTCCACTGAAATGTAGGTGCTGCCCACGCGAATAACGCTTGGGTCGGCGTTGATGATGCCGGTGTATCCCGGAATGGAGGGGTTTGCGATCCCCTTGCTCGTCACGAACAGGACGTGTCTGGAGTCATTCGATTGGAAGCCCACGACAACTTGGTTTCCGAACTTCGCTGCTCCCGGGCCCGTAGCACCCATCTGAAGACCAAGATAGGCTGCAGGGCCCTGCCAATTCGTTCCATCTGTTGACGCCGACACCAACATTTCGTTGTTGCCGTCATTCGCTCCGTAGATGTAGTAAAGAGCCCCATTCGAAGCCACCAGAGCAGGTGAACTGCTCCCGCCCATGTGTTGACCGGGCAAGGACTGCGAGCTGAAGGTGTGACCGTCGGAGGAAGAGGCAAGCCACACAGCATTGCCTGAGTCATCTCCCCGGAAGGCCACATAGAGCTTCCCATTGAAGACTGCCATCGCTGGGTCGCTGCCGATCGCGACGTTAGCTACCTGCCATGCGCTCGGCCACGTCACTCCATCCGAGGAACAGGTCAAATGCAAGGTATGGCCCGGGTCGTTTGCCTGGAAGGCCGCACAAAGTTGGTTGTTGAACACGGCCAGTGCGGGAGCTCCGCCCATTTGGATGTTCGAGTGAATGGTTGCGGCAGGAAAGTTTGACCCAGTCGACGAAGAAGTGACAAAGAACTCGTGATTGGGATCGTCCGCCTGGAAGGCTACATAGAGTTGATTGTTGAAGGCCGCCATCGCGGGAGCGCTACCCATGTAGATATTTGTGTATCTGGTAGCGGCTGGGAAGTTGTTCCCACTCGATGAAGACGTAATGTAGAGGTCGTTCCCGGCATTTAACCCTTGGAATGCCACATAAAGGCTTCCGTTGAATGCGGCAAGCGCCGGTTTGGTTGCCATCTGGTCGTTCGGCTGCTCGGCCGCCGGCTCTCCAAACCCGTCTTGCGGTCCTGCGCCACCAGGATCGTTTGGCCCAGAGTAAGAGGTGGCCTGCGTTTGCTTGCCGGTCACAAATAAGACGTTTCTGGAGTCGTTCGACTGAAAGCCGATGGAGATCCCGTCGCCAAATGCCGCTGCTCCGGGCCCTAAAGGACTCATCTTGTTATTGAGGTACGCTGCAGGGCCATGCCAGATAAATCCGTCCGTTGATGACGACACTAGCATTTCGTTGTCACTGTCATTCGCCCCGTAGATGTAGTAGAGAACACCGTTGGAAGCCACCAGTGCGGGTGAACTGCTGCCACCCATATGTTGATCGGGTAGCGACTGCGAGCTGAACGTGTGACCGTCGGAGGAAGAGGCAAGCCATACAGCATTGCCTGGGTCATCTCCCCTGAAGGCCACATAGAGCTTGCCGTTGAAGACCGTCATCGCAGGATCGCTTCCGATCGCGACGTTGCCTACCTGCCACGCAGTCGGCCAGGTCACTCCATCCGAGGAACAGGTCACATGCAGGGTGTGGCCGGGGTCGACTGCCTGGAAGGCGGCACAAAGCTGACTGTTGAACACCGCCAGCGCGGGCGCGCCGCCCATCTGAATATTCGTATATCTGGTTGCAGTTGGGAAGTTGGCCCCGTCAGAAGATGAGGTCACGTAAAAGTCGTTCGCCGCGTTCAATCCCCGGAATGCCGCGTACAACTTGCCATTGAACGCCGCTAGCGCGGGTGCGCTACTCATCTGGAGATTCGTGTATCTGGTTGCAGCCGGAAAGTTGTTCCCACTTGACGACGACGTGACGTAGAAGTCGTTCGCTGCATTTACCCCCTGAAATGCCACATAGAGGCTTCCATTGAAAGAGGCAAGTGCCGGCTTTGTCGACATCTGGTCGTTGGGCTGCTCGGCTGCGGGCTGTCCAATACCATCCTGCGCGCCCGGGCCGTCCGGGTCGTTCGGACCCGTGTATGGGCCCGGGGGCTCGTTGGCGTCTATACCCCCGTTCGTCGTGCCGCCGCTGCTGTCACCGCTATAGCCGGCAGCCACAATGTTCGCCTGGACCGCGTCTTCTGTCGCATCTGTTGGGTAGCCTGACGTCATGGCGCCCTCGAAGAAGGCGCCCAGACTCCACTTGCTGTTATCTCCCCCGGTACCAAGAACAATGCTCCCTTCCATGCTCATCATCGGGGTATACCCCGGCTTGAAGGTTGGCAGCGTCCCGGAGTACTCCGTAGTCAATCCACCTGACTGAGCATTACCGCCCTTCAATGCAAAGGTGGTTGTCCCATTATTCTTAGACATCGCTGTGACAAAGTTGCTGGTGAGCGGCTGGTTCTTAGGGTTAGAACCATTGCCCATAAATTGGCCATTTTCAAGATCGGCCTCGACCCACGGACCGGATCCGGTGCATGGCCCGAAGACGCATGCGGTCCCGAAGTTCAGCGCATCCATGTGACCGTTTCCAGTGTCGGCGATCGTGGCTTCGACGTTCCCATAGTCGAAGCAGCACCCGCTGTTTACGTAGGTGCCGCTGGTCACCATATAGATGCCCTCCGGCGACGCGCCCTTGGCAACGCCTGAGGTGGAGTTATTACGGTAGCCGGCGCCAGGGGTGATTTTTATGCCGTAGACCCCATGTCCGTTGACGCTGATGGGCAGCGCGTTTGCCGAGGCGCCGAAATCGCCGTCCCCTTCGATGGGCAGATCGTTATGGCGGGACGATTGATCGTAGATGATCGTGATGGTGCAGGCCGTCCCCGCGCAGAAAGAATCCTGTGCCGCAGCGTTGGCGTAACCGCCTGTGGCTAAGGTGCCAATGTCGGTCGTAGCGCCGTCCGACGCACGCTTGACCTGGTAGAGCCTTCCGCTGTAACCGCCAAATAAGGCCCGAACCGTGCTGTGCGCGGCGACGCATGGCGTGCCGCCGGTAGCATAGAGATCGCACGTTAAAGCGGTCCCTGTGCCGCCACCGCCCGCGGATGTGCCAGTTGCACCGCTGACAGCGTTAGTCACCTGATAAAAGCAATTCTTGGTTGTGGATGGATTGGGATCTCCAAAGACGTCATTGTTGCAAGGGACTACTCCTCCATTGAAGACCCTATAAGTGAACTGCCCGTTTCCATCATAGGAGCCGTATGCCACTCTACCCGGGCCTTTGAAGTGGCACCCGCCTTCGGCCCCATTCTCTCCTGAGCAAAACTGATAGCCAGGCGGGAATCGTGGTGGATTAAGGTAGCCCGGTTGCACGTTATAGAAGCAAGCCTTAGCACTCCCGGGAAAAAAGTTACCCCCGCCGAAAGTGCTCTGATCGCACTGAAAGCCGTTTGAAAAGTGTCCATAGAACGGCGAGACGATGTATTGCCCGTGAACCGCAATAACTCCCGTTCCGGTGCCGGTAAAATCGCAGTATTGACCTTCATCAGCGCAGTAAATCACCCCCGGTGGAAGTAAATTGGCGGAATAGTATCCGATCGGTGGACTGTAGTAGCAAGCCTTCGCAACTCCGGGCGCTGGATCCGTCGTGCCGAAGTTGCTGAGAGTGCAGACGAGCGGTCCGTTCGTGACCGTCGTGAACAGGTACTTACCGTTTGCGCCGTACGCGAGGTTTCGGTCCCCCGTCAGATTACCGCAGATGCCCCCTTCGGATGCACAGAAGGTATAGACCGTCTGGTTTGGAGTATTCGCGTCGTTGCAGCCGGGATACCCAGCAGCACATTTAGGAGTTACGTAGGATCCCTGGAAGACAGTGCGTACCTCTCCATTCTGCTTCGCGCCGTGAATCAACGGCAGGTCCGTCAACACGATGGTCGGTTGAACCTGTGTGAGGGCACCCGCATTGTCAGCCGGGTCGTATACGTTCATCGGACTGCCAGGAGTCACATCCTGCACGCCAAGCTGAAAAGAAAGGCTATAGTTAAGATCGACAAGATTGGCCTGATTATTTGCCCACAACTGCTGGAATGTCGTCCCATTGACAATCGAGTTATTCCCGGTAACTAGTGTGGTTGGGGAGCCGGCACTGATCGAGCCATATCGGATGGCGGCATTTCCGTTCGAATCCGTCACTGATAGAAAGTGATCGCCGGTCAGGACGGACTTGCCGATTTGCATGCCAAGCTGAGACTTTGCCATTTGCCCGAGACGCTCAAGTTGCGGGTTGATCTGGCTGTTTTCGTCAGTGATCTCCAGTCCCAGATACTTGACGTAGGGGATACTGCGGGTCGATTCAAGGATGGCGAACGCATTGTCGACATCCGCTTGGGTGTTTAGATTCGTGTCGTCGTAGAAATTTACCAGGATGGGGAGCGGAGCAAAAGCGCTAAACGGCAGGGGCGGCCCATCGACTTGAGCATTTCGCAAAATCTGATAAACACTATCTGACCAGGAGGCGAGGTAATTCAAGTTGTTATAGTCGTTGCTGCTTGAGCCCTGTCCAGGTGGCGTCAATTTATTGAGGTCAACCACGAAGAAGATTCTGGTGGCTACATTTATGATTTGCTGATCTGTATGTCCTGGTGCCCACGAGCGGATCAGCCAATCATAGAAATTTAGAGTGTCTGTGTAAGACCGCGTGTGAAGCTGGAGAAGCATGTTGACAGAGGAATCTGTCATGATGCTATCGAGGATGTTTTGCGCGGTTGCGATTTGATTAATCACCGGCGCCGAGGATGAACCCACAGTACCTCCGCGCAGAGGTGCGGCGCGATAAAGCGCTTGGTCGTTGGCGAGAGTGGCTTGCGCTGTCGGTACAGATGCCTGATTTGGATCGTTGGGGTCGACCCCGGGCGTCAATGCATCAGAGTTCGTATATAAACCGTGGAATAAATACCAGGTCCCGGTCGCGTCCTGCCGAGGGTCGAGTTCAACGATCGCCGGCCAAGCACTGTAGTGGGCGTTCCGAAACTGCAGTGTGTGATTCGGATCGATGTTGGGGGGGAGAAAGCCGTTGCTCGCCAGGTAGCTCTGATACGCGGGAATCGCCACGGATGCAAGGCTCTGCGGAAAGACCGGAAGAAGTTTTCCGCCCGCTCCGATGGCAACAGTCGTACCTGCCAGACCCTGCCCAGAGGCCTGGCCCGCCGCCAGGTTCGGGAGTATCGGCTGATTGTTCGGGTCCAGGTCCATCGCGCGTGTGTAGCCACCACGATGGAGGCCAAAATAGATGGGAGTCTTGCAGTCCAACGTTCCCGCATTCAGCAGCTTGGAAACCGTCAGGGGATTCGCCGGATCCGGCGTTGCCCACTGGATGTCGCTCAGGACCTGAGGGCATTGCGCTCGCGCTGCTTGATAGAGACCCAAGAGGACGGCAGCCGCGGTGAGGACTCGGAGACTCAACCGCGTGAGGACTTGCAGGTTTCGATTCATAGATTTTTCCCTTCCTCTTGGATCTCTGCTTGCTTGGCTGCCTGTTGGCGGTCGCGGAGTTTCGTGTAGGCTTCACAGCGCGTTACGACAAGGTGAAGTTGGCGACTCCGGAGTGCGCACGGTTAGAAGTGAATACTGCCGCCAACCTGCACGTTGCGTGAGGTCCGTGCGGATTGCTCTGCAAGGAATGCTGAGGAATTTACGGTGTTGATGACAGCGCTGGAGCAACCGCTCGTGGTGTTGCAGTTCAGGTTATTGCTGTTGGTCAGATTTTCGGAGACCACAAAGACCGCAAGGCGGAAGCGCTCGCCGATGTTGAAAGAACGCTTCGCCTGCATCTCCAACTCGTGCAGGCCACGGACGTGCAGGCTGTTGCGAGAGACAAAAAGAGGGCGGTCGTTGCTAACGCCATTATTGTTCAGGTCGACACCGGCAAGGGGGTTGACTGGAAAGCCTGAGTTCAGGAAGGTGAGGGCGCTTAGTTCAAAGTTGCTGAGCCAACGAAGCCGCCTTTGCTGGAACTGTGTTGTGTAGATTCCCTGGAACGTAAAGTTATGGCGCACATCGCTCTCCGCGTTGCCGTAATCGCGCTGCAGATTCGACGGGTCGCTGATGATGCCGCCCTCACCTATGTTGTCACTCAGAGCATGGGAATATTCGTAATTTGCGGTCAATTCCAGGCCTTTCTGTAGCTTCTGCTGCAGCGACACAAACCCGCCGTTGAAGCTGCCGCTGACACCGGAATGGATTACGTTGATCGCGCCGAAGCTCTTGTTCGGTCGCTTTCCCGTACCCTGATAGATCGGCCGGCCGTCGGGCAGGAAGGTTCCTGCCGGGGTCAGGTTTGTGTCGGCGGCATACAGCCCATGGCGCAGGCCGGCGAATTGGTAACCCGCGATGACGGTCGTATGCGAACTCAGCTGGTGCTCTACCTGCAAGTCTGCCTGCAGCTGATATGCGTTGTGAAAACTCTGGTCGAAAGCCGTGATACTGGGGGCAACCAGATTTGCGGAGCCCGCAAACTGTGGCACTGTCGGAAATGTTGGTGCACCCGCTGCGGTCCCTTGCACGGTGTACTGCAGCAGGCGATGACCGTTAATCTGGCCGGCGGAATAAAAGGTCGAGAGACCTGGCGTGTCGTAGTACATACCGAAGGCAGCGTGCACCACGGTGTGTCCGTCTCCTGGCGACCAACTCAGCCCGAAACGAGGAGCGATGTTGCTATAGTCGTTAGGAACGCTGCGCGACAACGCGTAGGGAGCCTGCGCATCGAAGGTCGGAAACAGGATGACTTCATACCGCGCACCCGCATTCAGGGTTACATGCTCGTTAAAGCGCACCTCATCCTGTACGAAACCATCGATGAAATTAAAGGCGATGCGAATGGCGGGATCGCCCCCGAATGCAGTCAGCGCAGTATAGGTGTAGAGCTTGTTTGTAAGCGGATTGATCGTACCCGCAAGAGTGTTGAGGTAGACCTGCAGTGCGGAGACGGCAGGAGTTGTTCGGGATGCTGCGATGCCATCGAAGGTAAAGGTGGGTGCGGTGGAAGACAGGTTCGCAAAGAGCTCATGGTCAAACTCACCGCCGAACTTGATCGTGTGAATCCCCCGTGTCAGCGTGACATTGTCAAGCACTGTGCTGCTGCGTTCTGTGGTGGTGGTGGTGGTCAGCGTGCTGCATCCAATGTTTGCCGTACTCGTGATGTTGATGAGTGCGTTGCTGTCGGTCTTACAACCCGTCTCAGGGAAACTTCCGGTATCGCGCTGAATTGCACCAAACCGCAGTTCGTTCAGCATGTGCGGTGAAATCACAGTGGCAAGCTGTGCACCAGCGCCATTCTGGTGGTCAATGGTGCGTGAACCACGATCGATGATACTTAGGCCGCTGGCCGTGTTCGGTTGATGATTGGTGAAGCGGATGTACTGAACAAACCCACTGTTTTTAGCATTTAGCTGAAAGTCAGCTTTGCCCACAAGAGATCGATACGTCTCACCGAACGGGGCTGACCCGATTTGACTGCCCGCAAGGCCGAGTGCCGCAGCATTCGCCTGCGTGATGGTAATGGCGGCAGGAAGCGTATACGGGTTGTTCTCAAATTGACCAAAGAAAAACAGACGGTTGTGAAGAATGGGTCCGCCGAGCGAATACGACTGGTCGTTCCAAGTCCGATCTGGCTGCTGCTTCAGCAGCGTTGGAATGGCCTGCAGCGAGGTGGGCCGCCATTGCCCCAGAGCGGAGCCGTGGAACTGGTTGGTGCCGGACTTCAGGACTACGTTGATCTGACCGCCTGCGGCCCGCCCAAACTCCGCTGAGTACCCGGAGGAAAGTGTCTGGGTTTCCGCGATTGCGTCGGGCGTAACAATGACCAGGCGGATCTGTCGGTTGCTTCCGTGCTGCGTGTCGTCCAATCCGTCAACATTCCACTGAGACCGCTCAAAGCCACCGAAAGCGAACAGAGTGGTTGAAAACGTGCTCGTCGGCACGCCGATGACCCCCGGAGCCAGAAGCAAATAGTTGTAAACCTGTCGCGAGGCCAGGGGGAGATTCTCGATCTGGCTCTGATCGAGGACAGCTCCCACGGTGGAAGTGCCTGTATCAACAATGCTTGCGCTTGCTTCCACATTGACCGTCTCTGAAGCGTTGCCGACGGGCAGAGTCACGTCAAGGCGCGCCTCCTGTCCGACATTCAGGACAACTTTGTCCTGGACGAAGGTATTGAATCCAGGTGCAGTGACGGAGAGGCGGTAAACGCCGACCGGCACGAGTGGAAAACGATAATATCCGTTGCTGTCAGATTCTGACTGCTGGGTGACGCCAGTGCTCACGTTGGTCAGGGTCGAGTGAGCGTGGGCGACGGCACCTTTCGCCGGATCGTAAACGTAACCGTTGACCGCTGCGTCTACAGCATTGGCCTGGGCATACAAGGCTGACGGAGCTAGGATAAAAGCCAACAGCAATAGCAGTACACACGGCTTGCGTAACGAAAAGTCCTCGCATCGTTCAACAGCCATAACGAAGATTTCGTCAGCCATCCGTTTGGGAAGTTGCCGCTGTTGATTTACTGAGTGGTACATCGCTGATCGTTCCTTTCCATAGTCCCTGCTGATTGTTGTGTTGCTCCTTGCAGCGTCTCCTGCCCCCCAGGGAATAGCTGAAGATGTTTACGGCTGAAAGCCAATTCACTGATACAGCGCCGATACAAGTCCTAAGCTCTTCCATTTCAGCAGATACATGATGACGGGCGACCGCGATACAGTGCGATGCTCTCGTTCACCGCATTTTGATCTCGAGCGTGTACGCTGGGAGCGGGTCAATGAGCGTCTCAGAAAAACGCGTTCCAGTCACCGCAAGCGCCTCCGACGGACGTCGAGAACTTGTGGATCGCATTGTGGGTAGCACGACTTTTCGCAAGAGCCAGCGTATGTCCAATCTGCTCTCGTTTATCTGCGATTTATCCCTCGAAGGAAGGCAAGAACAGATCAGCGAGCAGACGATTGGCAGGGCTGTATTTGAGCGGTCGGAAAATTATGATTCAGCCAACGACGGGATCGTGCGCACACAAGTCAGTCGGCTCCGGAGTAAGCTGGACCTCTACTTCGAGGGTGAAGGCACAGCAGAGCCGCTACGCATCATCATTCCTCGGGGCGGCTATGTGCCCTTTTTTGTGCCGCACCATGACGAGCGCCAGAGTACCCCGATACGCGATGTGCCCACGACTTCCACACCCGCCGCCGAGCCCGTACCGCCGGCGAAAGCACAGACTCCGCCCATGCGCCTTATACGGAGCGCAACTGTTGCCTGGGCATCTGTCGCAGTGTTGCTCGCATGCGTGGTGGGAATGCTCGCCCGGCCGTCCTTCTCGTTAGCAGACCGCTACCGGCGCCACCCGTTGTGGAGTGAGATCTTCTCGCCTGGGCTCTCAACTCTGCTGGTGCCCGCTGACAGCACCATGGTTTTTTGGCAGCGTGTGACCGGCCAAAGTGTTGGCTTGGCCGATTACCTGAAAGGAGGCTTTCGCGAACAAGACTTTGCGGAACCTCACGGCCAGCACTTCGGTCAGGGACGCTACACCTCGGTTGTTGACCTCGAGGTGGCCAGTCAGCTGAGCCGGATCGCGCTCAGCGGCCACGCCGACATGCTCATCCGCTTTGCGCGCGACCTGCGCCCCAATGACCTGAAGCAAGGCAACGCTGTTCTGATTGGCTCGAACGAGACGAATCCTTGGGTTCATCTCTTTGAAAACGACATGAACTTCGTCTTTTCCGACGACAGCAGCAAAGAGTTGTACAGCGTCATCAACCGAAAACCACGCGGAGCCGAGCCGTCCCAGTGGACCTCTTCTCTCTACAATGACAAGGAGCATTGGGTGTATTGCGTGGTCGCGCTGCGACCCAACCTGGGAGGAAACGGCAACGTGCTCATCCTGGAAGGTACTTCGATGGCCGGAACCGAATGTGCATGGGACTTTGTTTCTGACGATACCCAACTGCTACCGTTCTTGCGCCAAATCACCCTCTCCAACGGTCACGTGCCCAGCTTCGAGTTGGTTCTGGGCACCCATAACATGAATGGAAGCGCAGTGAAGGGTACAATCCTCGCCTGGCGCGTGAATGGCTAGAGTAGGGATGTCGTTATGCAGTGCATTCAAGACCGTCTGAGCTGTCCTGCGCACGCTGTGGGACAGCTCACTTAGAGCTTTGTGGCAATCGTTACCCAGCCATCCTTCGGATGGCTCCTCGCCATGAAATGCGGTTTGAGAAAGTCTGCTCCGCTGAGATAGTGCAAACCATTCTCATGGAGCACACCTTGACGTCTGGCAAGTAGAAACGCCCATCCGGTGCGCGCGGATGGGCGTTCTGTTGTCTGATTCGAGCTCCTGTTTAGAAGATTGCGATACCGTCGATCTTCGGCAGATCTGCAGAACCAGTCGTGAACTGAATAGTGATGGTGTTGGTGCCGTCCGGTGTTGCAGAGAAGTTCTGCTCAATCGCCTTATTGGCCGCGCCGGCATTCGCGAGGATGTCGAAGTCGGTGAGCTTCTGAGCTCCGTTGATCAGCACGTTGAACTTGCGTTGGCCTGCGGACGGCCAGTACGTCTCCGCGAAATGCAGTTGCACAGTGTAGGTATGGCCCGGCGCCAGTCCCCCGATTGCGTAGGTCATGGGGCCGTAGCGTTCTGTTTGGTAGACAGCCTGGGGCGGCACCGGCGACGGAATGAGTGAGGTATCGATGTTTGTGCTGACTGGAGTGGCGACTGTGCCACCGTTGAAGTCGGCATCGGCAATCCAGCTGCCAGCCGCGCTGCCTCCGGCATTGATGTAGATGGGTGTGCTGGTGCTGCCGCCGGTCGACTGTGTGGTAGCGAAAGCTTGGTTAGATGAAGCCGATTCACCCGCAGAGTTGACCGCGCGCACGACGAAGTAATAATACGTGGTGGATGCGGCAAGCCCCGTCACGCTGACGTTCGTGGCAGTGACGTTATTAAAAAGTCGATTGGAGGAGGAGGGCGTGAATCCGCTGGTCGTGGAGTCATAGATATTGTAAGTCACGCCGGAGGTGCTGCTGGCGTTCCAGCTCAGGTTGATCTGACTGGCAGAGGATGCAGAGGCAGCCAGATTCGAGGGCGCCGCAGGCGCGGCAGGCGGAGGATTGATGGTGCTGGTGCCGCCGCTGAGGCTGACACTACCGTACTCGCTGCTGATGCTGCCGGCAGGCACGGGGAGAGTGTATCCATCACTAAATAAGACAGAGATAGAGCTGGTGCCCGGGTTGTAGGCGCTGTGCGTCACCGCACCTGTGGTTGGGTTTTTGAAGACGGAGAAGAGTGGGGTGTTGGCCGTGACGCTGTAGTTAACCTGACCCAGACTCAGCAGTTCATTAAGCCAGTAGTACTCATGCGCCCGCGTCTCGCCATCGAAGGTGAAGGTAGTATTGTTCCACTGGTTCAGAGCGTCCGCAGGATTGACGAAAGCCTCGTACTCCTCCATCAGGTCTGGCCAGTCCGGGCCGACACTGTTGCCATTCGCTGCGTAGAGCTCGTTATAGTTGCGCTGCACGTAGGCGGGGTCGCGGCCTAGGTACATGGAGCCGCCGGTAAAAGGTAGAAATTCAATACCATGCTCGAAGTCGGGCTGAGCACCAAAGAAGGTGCCCGTGTCGCCTTTCCCGTCGAACACGTTGGCGATTGTGGTGTGGTTGAATCCGGCAGGGAAGCTAGGCACGGGGCCATCGTTGAACCAGTAGTCCTGCACGGAGTTGGTCTCGAGCGTGTAAAGCCAGATGCCCGTGTCCCGCACTTGCGTGTTGCCGGTGGCTGCACCGTAAAGAATCAGCCCCACCCAGGCATTCACCGCTTCAGAGCTTGATTCCTCGTTCACGCCATCGCCAAAAGGCGCCTGCCCAGAAGCCCATGCATGGCCGCCGTACACGTCGAAGTAGCACAGATACGGGTACTTGCTGTTACTGCGATCGGTGTTCGCGATATCCTGCCGCAACTGGTCCACCATACCACCCCAATTGCTGCTGGCGATCCAGTTAGGGTCAGTTAGTCCGGTGATGGCAGCGGCATGAATCCAGTAGCCATAGTGGAAGTGATGATCGTTCAGGGCGTCATTTGAGCCGTAGCTGGCGGGGTAGCCGATCAGCGTGCCCCAGTTGTTGTCGTAGTAAAAGAGGTCCGAAGCCTTGCCCGCGGGTGCCTGGAACCAGGACTGCATCTTCGCTTCGAGGGTGCTGCGGAAGTTGTTCAACGCGTTGGTGTCGCCAACCGTCACTGCCAGTGGCAGCAACTGGCCTATGCGGCCAAATTGTTTGCCAAGCGCGTAGGTGTCGTCCGCGCCGAAGTGACTGGATTCCGCAGCAACGCTGTCCAGCAGGCCGGTAAGCGTCGCCCTGTTGAATCCGGTGGTGGGCGGCAAGAAGGGCAATACGCCGTGATAGGTATCGGTGGTGGTGAAGCTGGTGGCATTGTGCACTTTGAGCATGCCGCGGGTACTGGCGTAGGTATATGCAGTGTTAACGCCACCGCTCAAAGAGGAATACTGGTGCGGGTAGAGCGCCATCAGAAAGCCGGTCTGCGACCCCTCCATCGCCTGCGTGGATACGACGTAATTTGTAGTCACGGCGCTTGTGGCTGAGTTATAGCTAAAGCTGACCTGAGTGTTGGTCGGGAAGGAGAAGGCATAGCCGGCGAAAGTGCTCAGCGCAGCCTGGTTGGGCAGCAGCGCCAGGGAGAAGTAGTTATGGCCGGATGGCAGATTGCAGGTGAGTGTGGTTCCCCCAATTCCAGACCAAGTCCCACCAGTGGGGCAAAAGAGTCCGTAGTTGTTGCCGCCGATGCTGACACCCAGTGTGGCGCCGTTCTGGCTGAAAATTGTTGGCTGCCCGGAGAAGGTGACGACCGGGGCGGAGCCATTCGTCCGGATATAAACGAAGGGGAAGCCGCGGCCTGCAGTGGCTGTCATCGCCGTCCCCCAGGAGAAGTCGACCGACCAGTCGTGCGTGGCGCTCACATTGACGGCAGAGGCATTCAGCCCCACGACGCCCACCGTAAGGTCGTTCTGGAACGGCTGGTAGAAGTAGCTGCCACCGTTGATGACACCGTTGTAGTAGCCCAACTCTAATCCGTTCGCGTTGCTCTGCATGGCGAGCGGCTGCGGGATCATGTACAC
The DNA here is from genome assembly GCA_964252395.1 of uncultured Acidobacteriaceae bacterium. Classification (GTDB taxonomy): domain Bacteria; phylum Acidobacteriota; class Terriglobia; order Terriglobales; family Acidobacteriaceae; genus KBS-83. The sequence goes on from CAXUMX010000001.1 coordinate 79,216, forward strand.
GGGGCCGCCGTTCGACAGCGTGCCAAGGGGATTCCAGTACTTGGAAGTCCAGAACTTGTGCGTTGGCACGGGACCGCTGGTGGTCTTGTAAATGGTGGATTGTGGTGCTGTCTGGCCGGAGGGTAGTGCCGTAGTGTAAGAGCCAGCTCCTACAGGGACTGTCTGTGCGAGCGATGGAAGGATCGCACAAAGGGTGAGCGCGATGTGGGCGACAAAGCGGGATGGCCGGAGATGATTCGGTAGAGACATGGGGGAGGGCAGCTCCTATCGGGTGCTCACTTCTTTGCTGCGCCGTGTGGAAGGCGCTGGGAAATGCTGCGAGCTTACATAGGGAGGAACCTAGTTTGTCAAGTGTTCTCGTTGCAGTTGCATATGTTGTGTGCAGGTGGTTGTAAATTATGCCGGCACAGGAATGACTGACGACAGACGATTGTCCTGTAGGGTTTACTGCGTGGATGGGTGAATCAACGCTGCTCAAGCATCTTTAGCAGCCGTGAAGCGAGCCTGCGGTTCTCCTCGGAGGAGGTGAGGGTGCTGCTCCGGAAATGTCTCGCTATACGTCAGCCTACGACTCTTGCGGCTGCATCCGCAGTTCGGATCGTGGCACATGGCCCGGGAGAACAATCTCCAGTCGCCGTCCCTGTTCGAACGCTTGAACTCTACCGGCAGTTCGGGCTGGCTGATCCAGTCGTCTCAGCCGGTATCCCGCTGGGGCTGAGGAGATCCGCAAGTAAAGTTCGCAGTAAATAAAGCCGTGGCAGTCCTGCTTCGTCCGCTACCTGGCGGCGCAGCAGAGAAGCAACCGCCCTGCGAGCTCATGCTCGACGCGCGCGAACCCAGCCGCTCGGAGTGCGGTGGCAACCCACTCCGGTGCAAGCCGCAGCTTGGGATAGCTGCTCTTCCTCAGCCCCCACTCATCTCCGTTGCGCACATGGATAAGGTCGTGAATCATGACCTGATCGTCACTGGTGTATTCGAGGAAGCAGGTCATGATCTTCTCAGCATCCGCTCGGACCGGCAGAAATCGGTCGATCCCTTTCAACTCGGCTGTGAGGTCGCGATAGGTCAGGACCAACAGCGCGCCGGGGCTAAGCAGGCGATACACGTCGGAAAACAGTGTCTCCACTGCTGACTTCGATGGCAGGTGTGTGAGCGTGTCGCCCATGCAGACCGCGATACTCGCGCCTGTCACAAGATCGAGGGAGCGGAGCGCCGTCAGATCCGCATGCTGCACTTGGATGGCTTGAGATGTACGCCGTGCGACCAACTCATCCAGCAGCCGCTGGCTGGAATCGATGGCAGTCACCGGAGAAAACCCTAGCTCGGCCAGGGCCAGACTCTGAAAGCCGGGCCCGCTGCCCAGATCGAACGCCGCACCACGGCCAAGATCGCGCCCAAGCACTGCAGCCGCACGTTCAATCAAAACCTTCTGTTCTGCCACTTTCGCTGCGAAGGGTACGCCAAACATCCAAAGGTAGTGCTCAGCCAACAGATCATCGTAGTGTTTCGCGGCGGTAGACATATCAATCAGACCAGTCGAATTGGCTTGCCCTCGCCGCGCTCGATAACTCGCCCGACGCGTATCGCCGGGGTGCCGGCCTCTCGCGTGATGCTCTCGAGCCTGGCGGCGTCTTGACGATCGATCGAGATGAGTAGGCCACCCGCAGTCTGTGGATCGAAGAACAGAGTCAGCAGATCAGAAGCGATGTCGGGCTGCGGCTCAACCACGCATTCCGCAAACTCACGATTGGCTAGCAGGCCGCCGGGAATGGTCTTCGCGCGCACACACTCGAGAGCGCCATTCAGGATAGGTACGTCGCGCATAGTGAACTCAATGGAGACGCCGCTGGCCAACGCCATCTCTCTGGCGTGTCCCGCCAACCCGAAACCTGTCACGTCCGTCATGGCATGCACGCGAAGCGCGGCCTCCGTGATCGCGAGGGCGGCATTCTTATTGAGCGTGGTCATGCTTTTCACGGCAGCATGAATCCATTCCTGCTGCGCGACACCGCGCTTGATGGCAGTCGTGATCACGCCGGTGCCAATCGGCTTCGTCAGAAACACGATATCGCCAACTTGCGCGCCCTTATTCTTCAGCACGCGGTCTGGATGGATGGTGCCGGTGACCGCGTAGCCAAACTTCATCTCCGCATCTTTGACGCTGTGTCCACCGATGACGGCGCAGCCTGCCTCCTGCATCTTCGAAAGACCGCCGCGCATGATGGCGGCCAGAGTGTCGAGGTCGCCATTCTCAGGATAGGCGAGCACGGCCAGCGCGCTGATCGGGATGCCCCCCATCGCATACACATCGCTTAGCGCATTGGTAGCCGCAATCTGCCCGTAGGTGTATGGGTCATCCACCATGGGGGTGAAGAAGTCAACTGTCTGCACCAGCGCAAGGTCCGGTGTCAGCTTGTAGATGCCTGCATCATCGGCGGTCTCGAAGCCGACCAGCACACTGGGGTTGGTCTGTTTGGGGAGCTGCGAGAGCACGCGATCGAGAATGGCTGGGCTGATCTTGCTGGCGCAGCCGCCAGCCTTTACCTGTGCGGTCAACTTCACCGGAGTCGTTTCAGTGACAGTCTCGCTCATAGCGTTGCTCATTGGTTCATCTCTCCTGTCGCGGCTTCACGCGCAATCACGATGGTGGTGCATGCGCTCTCGCTTTTAGGAAGATCGCGGTGGGGCGCCATGGTTACAGCTAGTGGCTTCGACTCGCCACGTACGATGGGGCAGTAGTAATCCGGCTTCGCGAGTTCGTGGTGCAAGCGTCTGCGGCCCGCACATCCCCCGTAGCAAGGCGCAACGTGTGCGCAGCCCTGGCAGGCAGCCGGCAGGGAACGCGCATCCTGAAAGGGCTGTGTTTCAACCACGGCTGATCCTCGATCGAGAAGCACGCGCAGCGCGTCCCCTTCGCCGGGCCAGTACACGCATGGTTGTACGGTGCCGCGCGGCGTGACCCGTACTGTCCCGCAACCGCATCCACCCTGGCGTGCAGGCAGCCCCGCCATCGCGCGCACCAGCGGCTCGCCGGTGCTGATCAGGTCTGTCTGCTCCAGCAGCAGGCGAAACCCTTCCCAGTACTCGTTGTAGGTGAGCGCGTATATGTCGGTCCGCACCGATTGATACACGTTGATACGCAACGGCGCTTCGTAGCGCTTTGCCACGCGCGCCACATTCGCCAGGTTCCGGTAGTTCGACTTCATCATCACGGCGATGATGGTCACTGGGACACCCGCCGCGCGGCAGCGTGCCGCCTGGCGATGGATCAGATCCCAGTTGCCGACACCTCGCTGGCCATCCTGCTGCGCGCGATTGTCGTAGTCGAGGGAAAACTCGATGTCGCTGAAGAAGCTCAGCTCTTCATCAGTCAGCAGCTCAACACTGTGACCGTTCGATGTCATGGTCATGCGTAGCGGCTGGTCCTTGAGCCACTGAATGATCCGGTGGAAGTCTGGATGCATGCCGTTTTCACCTGTCCCCAAGTTGACGGAGCGGACAGGAAGCGCGGCCAGGATCTCCTGAACCTGCTCGAGCGAGATACGATCCAGGCGCGCAGGATCGCGGTAGCAGAATGAGCAGGCGAGATTGCACTCATTCGTCAGCCCGAGGCCGAGCGCGAAGCGCTGCTGTACCGCTACCGAGTCTGCCGCCATCTTCTCCTCTGTCTCCCTCATCCCAAGACTTCGCTGACGCGTGGGACCCGCGGCATCACCATCTGAATGACAGCAGGCGCGCGAGGCTGACTGAGCCAGTCGGACGTGATCACAAGTGCCATGACAGCAAGGATGAGCGTGGACACCTTCGCGTAATCACCCAGCTGAACGTTATTGTAGAGCGCCTGGCCGAGGCCGCCGCCCCCGACCAGACCGAGTATGGTGGCGGCTCGCAGGTTCATGTCCCAGCGCAGCAGGATGTACCGTCGCATCATGGGCCAGGCCTGCGGAAGCAGCGCCCAGAACATGGACTGCAGCGGTGTTGCTCCAAGAGCCATCAATGCTTCTACCTGCTCCTGCGGGCTCTCTTCCATCGTCTCGGCGAATAGCTTGCCGAGCACACCGCCGGTGTGAAGCCCAAGTGCGAGCGAACCCGCAAACGGACCGAAGCCAACCGCGACCACGCAGAACAGAACCCAGACCAGCTCCGGTGTGGCTCTCAGCAGATTCGCCGTCATCCGCGCGGCCCAGAAGACTGCTTCGCGCTGCACTCGCCGCCACCGGCCCCGCTCCAGCGACTCATGACGTTGCGCGCGCAGCCTGGTGGCAGGAAATGCGAGCAGCATTCCGAACGCCGCGCCGATCGCGGTTCCGAGCACGGAGATACCGATGGTCTGAAGAGCAAGCACGCCTACCTCGCGCAAGAATCCATAGGACCACTCAGGACGGAGCAGGGATGTTGCAAAGCGAAATAGGTTGGAGGCGGTGTCGCTCTCAAAGGCAGAGATGCCGCGAATGCCCGCAACCGGAAGCGCCGCCAAGACGAGCAGTGCCGCCATGGATGCGAAGAGTGCACGCCGCAGCAAGCGCCTGCTGTGAGTGGGCACCAGGACGGCGGCGCTCTCAGAGCTGAACCGGGTGCGAATAGAACGGCTCAGCAGGTCGACCGAGACAAGCAGCAGGACAAAGCAGCCCATCAAGGTAAGCACCTGCGAGAACTCGAAGAGCCGCGTAGACAGGCTGATCTCGTATCCAAGTCCCCCGGCCCCGACGAAGCCGAGCACGGCAGCCGACCGGATGCAGCACTCGAAGGAGTAGAGGGTATAGGACGCAAGCAGCGACCGGCTCTGCGGCAGGATTCCGAAGAGCAGCACCTGCAATCGGGACGCGCCCAGGCTGTGCAGTGCTTCGAGCGGCCGCACATCGGCCTCGTCGAAAATGTCGGCATAGACACGGCCCAGCAGCGCGGTGTAGGAGATGGCCAGCGCGAGCGTTCCCGGCAGCGGTCCCAGCCCAAGCCCCGCGACGAAGAGCAACGCCCAGACCAGGTCCGGTACGGAGCGGACTGCGCCCATGCCATGCAGGGCCCCCCAGCTGAGCGCCTGTACCCAGGCGGGTGCGGGCGTGTTGCCATCGGCGATGATTCCGATCCGCCACAGCCTCCCACTGGCCAGAACGCCGAGTGGGAGGGCGAACACGATGGACAGTGCGGTCGCGACCAGTGCAGTAGCTGCCGTGGTCAGTGACGCATGCAGCGCCACCTTCAGGAACTCAGGCGAAAGATCAGGAGGGAAGAGCCGCGCAACCAGGTCGCCGACTGAATGCCCGGTAGCGCGGGAAAACAGCACGCGCGGGTCTGCCTGGCAGAGCCAGCCAGCCCAGATGACCAGGAGCACGAGCGCGAACCGCCCGCGCGATCGCGTCATCTGCGCGCTGAGCGGCTCAGCGACGGCTGGCCCGCTTCTGGCCAGCATCGGTTCCAAGGGAGTTCTCCGCCCGATCAGCGAACGGAACGGGCGCGCCCTGGGCGCGGTCCGCGCGCGCTCGCTGATAGAGCTGTTCCAGGTCCGGATCGTTCAGCTTCTCCTTCGGCAGGTCGAAGACTATCTCCCCCTCGCGTAACCCGACAACCCGTTTCGCATGCCGGCGCGCCAGTTCGACCTGATGCAGAGAGATAAGCAGCGTCAGGTTCGCTTGCTCGGCGAGTTGAAAGAGCAGCTCCAGTATCTCGTCAGATAGGACCGGGTCGAGCGAGGACACCGGTTCATCGGCCAGGATGACGTCGGGCTGCTGCATCAGTGTTCGCGCGATAGCGACCCGCTGTTGCTGCCCGCCGGAGAGTTGATCGCAGCGGGCGTGGCGCTTGTCCTTGAGCCCGACTGTCTCCAGACAGTGCTCGGCTCGTTCCACCTCGACCGCGCGCGGGCTGATCAGGTTGCCGAGCGTGCCGGAGATGCCCCAGCGTCCCAGCGCACCACTCAACGTGTTCATCAGAGCCGACATGCCCGGTACAAGGTGGTGCTGCTGATAGATGCAGCCGACCCGCCGGCGCATCTCCCGTAAGCGCGCATGGCTCATGGCGGAGACATCAGACGACCGGTATAGCAGCTTCCCGGCTGAGGGAAAGATGGTGGCGTTCAACAGGCGGAAGAGCGTGGTCTTCCCTGAGCCGGAAGGACCGAGAAGGGCAACCTGGTCTCCCGGGGGAACATGAAGCGAGACGTTTCGCAGGGCGACGGACCGTCTCGCGCCCTCCGCAAAGCTTCGTTCCACGCCGGTGAGATTGTAGATCAATGCAGCAGTCCCGCACTTTTCGCTGCGTCGCGCAGCTTGTTGTAGTCCGCGTCGTTTGCTGTCACGTATTGCTTGGCGTTCAGTAGATCCAGCAGCGCCTTCTCGTCAGGGTTGGCGGGATTCAGGTTCTTCAACGAAGCCGCGAATGCGTCGGCTGTCTTTGCATCCAGATTCTTGTTGGCCACCCACACGTAATCAAAGAACGGCGGAGTCGTGTAGAACACCCGCAGCGTATCCGGCTTCAACTGGCCATTGGCTAACATCTTGGCGTAAACCTGCTCGTCAATCGAGCCGGCTTCTGCTTTGCCGTTCGCCACCGCAAGCGCCGTTGCATCGTGCGCACCGCTGTAGCTCGCATCTTTGATCACGTCTGGATCGACCTTCTCCTGCTGCATGTAGTAGAGCGGCATCAGGTGCCCGGACGTTGAGTTCACGTCGCCGAAGACAAAGTGACCATGCAGGTCGGCGAGTGTGTGGATCTTCGATTTCGCCGGCGTGATGAAGACGGAATGGAATTGCTGGTCGATCGAACGCTGCACTAGTGGCCGCACGCCGGCCCGTGCCGACGCCTGAACGTAGGTAAAGCCACCCAGGTAGGCGATATCGACCTTATTGTTCGCTAACGCTTCCACTACCGCGGCGTAGTTTGTAGGGATCGTCAGTTCCGGGGTGGCACCGGTCTGCTTCTGCCAGTAGGCAAGCAACGGCTGGTTCTGGCGGAGCGCTTTGCCCGGATCAGTTGTCGGTATCATGCTGATGCGCAGTCGCGCTTCGTTCGATGGCTTCGCCGTGCAGCCGGTAAGCAGCGAACAGGTCAGCAGCAGAGCGCTGAGCAGGACTGAGAACGAGTGAAGCGACCGCAACTTCAAAAAACGCGACATGTACGCTCCTGAAAACAGTGCCCGGCCCACTTAACGGACCCATCCTAGCAGGCGGTCCAGTCCTCGCCGCCCGGTATTGCGCCCTGCCAGCAGCACATCAACACCAAGGCTGCGACCTGGGGGGAGGATGGAAAACTGCACCATCAGCAGAATGAGAAATATGTAGGTCCAGGGCCATTCTCCGGGCGAGCGGTAGAGCCCCTGCGACAGGTTCAGAGCCATGGCTGCGCCCAAAACCGAGCCGAAACGCGACCACAGTCCGAGCAGAAGGGTGATGCTGATGATGCACTCCACCAGGAAGACCTGCGGTGCAAAGAACGCGAAGTGTCCCAGGATCACCTTTGACACAAAGGCCCTCTGCAGGTCCGTAGAGGCGTACTTAACCATTTCGTTGGTCCAGAAGCGGAGTCCGTTAAAGTCCGGCGGCACCTTCCAGATCACCTGCTGCCACCACATGGCTCCAACGACCAGCCGAGCCACCCAGGTCCATACGTGGCGAACAGTACGCTGCTCCGGAAAGCGCCGGTAGACATACACGCCGATGGCGATCCCCGCTAGCAGCAGCAGGTCGAACAGAATGGTGGTCCAGCTGTGGCCACCAAACATGTACTTGAAGCTGTCAACGATCCAGTTCGTTCTCATCTCGTCTCCGTTCATCCCGGGGCCCGGCGAGGGTATCACGAGACTCGCTGAGTTACGCCTAGCCCCCTGGGTTTATGGGAAGCCGAATGCCGAAGTGCAGCGATTCTAGTCCCAAGACCTGCTTCGGGCAGGCTTTGCCAGGTCAGCCAGTCCACACCCATCCGCTCGACGCAGTGGTTGCCGCCCGTGCGGTGCAGGTTTGCGGGGGTGACGTCTATGCCTTCGCCTGAGGCCAAGGATATCCGGCGAGGACTGACTACCGTGGTGCCAGCGGCAGCATGGATCTTGTCGACCCCGTATTGCTTGGTCATGGCAATTCACAGGAACGACGCGAAGACCTCTTAAGCTATCGTCACGATACTTAGACCAGCACCCTGCGAGGGAACCATGGAGCCAGGCAAGCAGTCACAGGCAGAGGGGTACGACATCCTCATACTCGGCAGCGGAGAGGCCGGCAAATACCTGAGCTGGACCTTGGGGGCAGAGGGGCGACGCGTCGCGCTGGTTGAGAAAAAGTACGTTGGCGGCTCTTGTCCGAACATTGCCTGCCTGCCCAGCAAGAACATCATCCACTCAGCCAAGGTCGCGTGGTACGCAAACAGGCTGCCGAGCTTCGGTTTGAAGATGCCGGGGCCCGGCATCGACATGCGCGTCGTTCGCGACCGCAAGCGGGCGATGGAGGACGGACTCGTCGACCTGCACCGGAAACGGTTCGCCGCCAGCCATGTCGAGTTCATCTGTGGCCGGGGACGTTTCGTCGACACCCGGACGCTCTCCGTTCTGGATGAGGCAGGAACCGAGAGCCTGCTGACTGCCGATAACGTGATCATCAGCACAGGCTCACGCGCTGTTATCCCGGACGTTCCCGGATTGCGTGAAGCGCAGCCGATGACGCATATCGAAGAATTAGAGCTCGACCGGCTGCCAGATCACCTGCTGGTATTGGGCGGTGGATACGCTGGGCTGGAATTTGCACAGGCGATGGCGCGCTTCGGCTCCAAGGTCACCGTTATCGATCGAAACAAGCGGCTGCTGCCTGCTGAGGACGAGGATGTCACGGCAGCGCTTCAAGCGATGCTCACCGCAGAAGGAATCCGGTTTCTGCTTGGAGCGAAGGTCGAGTCTGTCCAGGGACGCTCCGGAGAGAGCGTCGAAGTGCGGGTTCACAGCGGATCCGGGGAAGAGGTGTTGCAGGCGTCGCATATCCTCGCCGCTGCTGGCCGTGTACCAAACACGGAAGACATCTCTCTGGAGAAGGCCGGTGTGGCATTGACCACAGACGGGTTTGTTCAGGTCGGTCCCACTCTTGAGACCTCGGCTGCTGGAGTCTACGCGGTCGGTGACTGCGCGGGAAGTCCGCAGTTCACACACACCGCCTTCGACGATTATCGTATCGTCTATCAGGCGCTCCACGGCGGCCACCGCGTAACCACCGGACGCCAAGTGCCCTACGTGCTTTTCACAGACCCGGAGCTGGCGCATGTGGGCCTGCATGAGCAGGAGGCAGAGAGCCAAGGAATCTCCTATCGACTCGCCCGTCTGCCGATGGCGGCTGTTTTGCGTACCCGCACGCTCGGGGAGACCGACGGCTTCCTGAAGGCGTTGATCGATGGCGATGACCGCATCCTTGGCTTTACCGCGCTTGGCTCTGGCGCTGGCGAGATGTTGGCGCCGGTTCAGCTGGCCATGAGTGCGGGTCTGCCATACATGGCCGTACGTGACCTTATCGTGACGCATCCGACCCTTACAGAAGGGCTGGTCTACCTGTTCAACGCAGTTCCTAAGAAGCCCTGAGGACTCGAAGGAAGATTTACCCTGACGGACATCGAATCGATGCGGCGCTACTTTGCCTAGGCGGAGATCGTCCCTGTCGTTACGACTTTCTTATGAGCGGCTCGCTAGCATCCTTGCTGGGCCATAGCGTTGCAATTGCTCCGCTGGAGGCCTTAGGAGCGCTTACGATGAAAGTAAAGAAGAGGGTGAGCAGAGCTGCGCACGCGGTGCTCAGGCATGGACTGGCCGTAGGACTGGGCTTGTGTGCACTCGATATGCACGCCCAGTCGCCGCAGACGGATGACGCGAGCACGACCCCACAGGCCGCGCAGGCGCAGGCGATAGAGAAGCTCCAGGAGCAGCTGCAGCAGATCCAGCAGCAGCTGCTATCGCTGAGGGCGGCGAACGAAGCCAGTAAGACAGCACCGTCGCAACCCGTCGCCGCAGCCACAAACTCCAGATCGGGTGAGCCGGAGCCCGCCAGGTCCACTACAGCCAGTTCTTCCGCCCTGCTGCCAAGCACGAGCACCAATGAACTGGCTCCCGTCGTTACCAGCGGTCCTCACTCGGAGCCATTCGCCTTCGCGGATTTCACCTGGCTGAATGGCAATGCTCGCACCAAAGACACGCCCTACGCCAGCCGGTACTTCACTCCGGAGATACGCACCGATGTCAGCTACACTTACGACTTCCGCCATCCGCAGGACGACACCATCAGTGGGTCGAGCGAAGTATTCCGCTCAAGTGAAGTCACGCTGACCACCCTGGGAGTCGGAGGAGACTTCCACGTCAACAACGTGCGTGCGCGCGTGCTCTCGCAGTTCGGACTCTACTCAGAGACGCAGCCGCGGAATGACGCGAGCCCTGCCCGAGGGCAGTGGAATCTCGACAACGCATATCGCTATCTTGGCGAGGCCTACGGCGGGTATCACTTCAATGTGCAGCACGGCATCAATGTGGACGCAGGCCTGTTCCTGTCCTACGTCGGACTCTTCTCCTTTTATCAGTTCGACAACTGGGCGTATCAGCCGTCTTACGTCTCTTCAAATACGCCGTGGTTCTTCAACGGTGTCCGCGTGCAGTGGTTCCCGACGCAGAAGCTCAAGATCGAGCCATGGTTTATCAACGGCTGGCAATCCTATGGGCGGTTCAATGGACGGCCGGGCTATGGTGGCCAGATTCTCTGGCGCCCCAATGGGAAGTTCGAGATTCTCGGCAACCAGTATGCCTTTGGGAGAGATGTATTGGGCGTCCCTCGTCGAACCCGCTATCACACGGATGACAGCCTGCAGTACAAGTATCTTGATCGTCCTTCGGCTATGGTAAGCAAGGCCGCCCTCACGCTTACCGGCGACCTGGGCTGCGAAACCGGAGGCGGCGTAAGCTGCTTCGGTAACGGCAAGAGCGGTCCGAAGCAGAGCTTTGTCGGATTCATGTTCTACAACCGGCTCTGGTTTGACCACGACAAGTACGCGATGACTATCGGCGGCGGCCGCATCAACAATCCGGGCCGATACCTGGTGCTGCTGCCACCCATTAACGGCGCGACTGCCTTCTCGGGCACGCCCTACTTCACGGAAAACCCAGGCGACCCGTACAAGGCCTGGGATACCTCTCTCACCGCGGACTACCTTCCCAGTCAGTACTTCACGTACCGGCTTGAGTACAACCACCGCGCGGCGAATGTGCCCTACTTCACTGGACCAGGCGGCGTGACACCTCCGGGCGGCAACACATCAGGCGCACCCGGCTCAGTGGTGCCAGGCTGGAGCCCTGATCTTCGCAACAGCGAAAATCGAGTGACGCTTGCCTTTCTTGTGAAGTTCTAGAACGCGGAGGCGGCTGGCTTGTTGCATCTGCGGACTGATGTCCGAGTGAGCGCAAGCCTCCCCGCTTCTGAACGATTCAGCGTGCTACCTTATATTTGGACTCGTTTTTCAAACGAGTCTGCCCATGAAACGCGAGACGAACACATCCCGTAAGAAGCACTTGATCGTTCTTCCGGCGAGTCTCTTCGTCTTTCTGTTGGCATTCGCGATCTTCGGGTGGGGAACTCACTCGAAGCTTTCTCTCTACCACGTAGACCGGCAGAGCCGCACCTCGGCACCGGTGGCCAAGTTGCTCTCGCAGCGGGAGCGTGCGGCTAAGGCGTCCGCAGAGGTTGCCGTCCAACCGACCGATCTGCAGACCTCGCTGCTAGCCGCACACGTCATCCTTCTTCCGCGATTTACAGCTTCGCGTCGCTGGCATCGGGAGCAATCGCCGCCGCTGCAGAGGCCAAGTGTGCTCCGGGGTGCGTCGCTACTCCGTCCTCCGCCCCTCCTCGGCTAGCCGCCGGCGCTGGAGCCCGTCTCTCGCATGAGAGCGTTGCCCAGAGCGAACCGCTATCCAGTACAGCAAGCCTGAGACGCATCCGCCGCACCTCCCATTCGGCAAGGAACCTGGAGGTGAGCGGACCGGCTCTCTGCGCGCGAACCGCTCAGCGAGGGTGCAGTGCGAGCGAGAGTCTCCGCCGATCAGGCTGAATAGGTAGACGTGCATGCGCGTGCCAGTCTTCTGTCGAGTGAGTTATATGCTCGCTGCCGCCGTTCTCCTCTTAATGCTCTCCGCCTGTAAGAGCAGGGAGGCATCTGCGGATGCCGCTGCTCACCCCGAAACAGCCGCTGTGTGCATCGTCCAACTGGGGGATATCTCGCACGTGCTCAGCCTGGCTGGGCAGTTTCAGCCGTACCAGATGGTGGACGTGCAGTTGACCTGTTTCCCTCGATCGACATCCCGGTTGTGGTCGTGGCCACGTTTTACTCCGGCATGCCGCCGCAGCAGATTGAGGCCGACATCACTGACACCTTCGAGCGATTCTTCACGCTCGGCGCGAATATCGATCACATTGAGTCCAGGTCGTTGTCCGGCGTCAGTCTGATCAAGATCTTCTTCAGGCCCGGCACGGATGCGAACTCCGCGCTGAGCAACATCTCCAACCTCGCCATGGCGGATCTGCGGCGACTGCCGGCCGGAACTCTGCCTCCAGTGGTGCTGGGGATGACGGCATCCAGTCAGCCTATCTGCCTGGTCACCCTGAAAGGCGAAGGGCTCAACGAGACGCAACTGAAGGATCTGGCACAGTTCCAGGTGCGCAATCAGATTGCGAATGTTCCTGGAGCTTCCGTTCCTCAGCCATTCGGAGGACGCTACCGACAGATCCAGATCTACGTCGACCCGCTGAAGCTGGAGGCCCACGATATGAGCCTCATGGATGTGGTGCGGAGCGTCAACGAATCCAACCTGATCCTGCCCGCGGGCGACGTGCGCATCGGCACGAAGGACTACAACCTTTACGCAAACAGTCAAGTTCCCAGCGCGCAGGAGATCAACTCGCTGCCGCTTCGGTCGGTCGGCAACGCGTCCGTCCTGGTCGCAGATGTCGGCCATGCAGAGGACTCTGGCGCTATCCAGACCAATGTCGTGCGCATCGATGGGCAGCGGTCCGTATACGTGCCCATTCTGAAGCAGGCAGGCAAGAGCAACACGATCGAGATCGTGAACGGGATGCGCGCTGCTATCAAGCGACTGGTCGACATACCGGCGGTCTTGCGGACGGCGGTGGTCTTTGACCAGTCGGTCTTCGTCAAGGGTGCGATCCAGAATCTGTTGAAAGAAGCATTGATCGGCCTGGCGCTCACAGGGCTGATGATTCTGCTGTTCCTGGGCTGCCCGCGTGCTGCGGGAGCGTCGCTTCTTTCGATCCCCATGTCCATTCTGCTCTGCCTGATGGTGATGAGTGCCTTCGGTGGAACCATCAACACCATGTTGCTGGGCGGAATCGCGTTGGTCCTCTCCCGGCTTATTGACAACTCCGTCGTCGTGCTCGAGAACATCATTCGCTTTATGGAAGAGGGTTCAACGCCGGAGAGAGCGGCAGAGGCCGGTGGTACGGAGGTATCGCTGGCTGTGCTCGCCGCAACCGTGGCCACCTCCATCGTGTTCTTCCCCGTGTTCCTTCTGAACGGCGTGAGTCGCTACCTCTTCACCGACCTTGCCCTGGGTGTGGTCATCTGCATCTTCGCTTCGTACTTCTTCTCGATGACGTTGGTGCCGCTGTTCTGCGCCAAATTCATCAACCTGCATGAAGAGCATGGCTCAGAGCGGAAACGCGGACTTTTCCGGCGGATCGTCGACGGTTTCAACGTCCAGTTCCAGCGCCTGCTCGATAGCTATGAGGTGCTGGTATACCGCTCGATGAAGCGGCCCGGTCTGACAGCGGCGGTGCTGCTGGGCGGAACAGCGCTGGTGTTGGTCGTGCTTACACCGGTGCTGGGACGCGCCTACTTCCCGCGAACAGATCCTGGACAGTTTGTCATTAACGTGAAGATGCCCAGCGGGACGCGTATTGAGGTGAGCGATGCCTACATCGCACGAGTCGAGGACGAGATACGCAAGGTGGTGCCGGCCCATGATCTCGGCATGATCGTCTCCAACATCGGCATCACTCCCGACCTCTCGGCGATCTACACGCCGAACGCATCCATGGACACAGCCTTCGTGCAGGTTAACCTGGCTGACGATCACTCCACCGGAAGCTATCAGTACATCGAGCGCGTGCGGCGTCAGCTCGCCTTCCATATTCCTGAGCTCCAGACCTACTTCCAGGCTGGCGGTCTTGTCGATTCGGTCATCAACCAGGGCCCTCCCGCTCCGTTCGATATTCAGATCAGCTCCAACGACCAGCCGGCAGCCTTCGCCAAAGCTCAGGCCCTCGCTCAGCAACTCCGCGGATTGCCGAGCGTTGGCGACGTCTATATCCCGCAGGATCTGAAGTATCCCGGACTGCGGTTGAACATCGATCGCGAGCGGGCCAGCTTGTTGGGCCTGTCGCCCAAGGAAGTTGTCGACAACGTGATCACGGCGCTGACCTCGAATGGGGTGATCGCGCCCAGCTACTGGATCGATCCAAATACCGGCAACAACTACATGCTGACCGTGCAGTACTCCACCCGGCAGATCGGGCATATGAATATGGAGGAGTTCCAGAGCATCCCGCTCCGCGGTGATAAGTCCAAGCAGTACACGCCGCTCCGGTCCGTAGTCTTTACAAAGCAGGTTGACACCCCGACCGAGGTCGATCACTACGCACTGCGCCGCGTGATCGATATCTATGTCCAGCCGCGCTCAGAAGCGCTCAATTCGGTCAGCAGCCAGGTGCATAAAATCCTTGCCGGGGTCGAGCGGCCTAGAGGCATGCGCATCAGCATCAACGGCGCCGTGCAAAGCATGACCGATTCATTTTCACGCTTCGGCATCGGTCTGGTGCTCGCCATCGCCCTCATCTATCTGGTGCTCATGGCGCAGTTCGCGTCCTTTCTCGACCCGCTCATCATCCTCATGGCGATCCCGCCTGGCCTCGCTGGTGTCGTGCTGATCCTGCTGTTGACCGGCTCGACTCTCAACATTATGTCGCTGATGGGTGTGATCATGATGACCGGCATTGTTGTCTCAAACTCGATCCTGATCGTGGAGTTCGCCGGACTGCTGCACTCTCAGGGCAAGCCACTGCTGGACGCGGTCGTGCAATCCTGCAAGATCCGCATGCGACCCATCCTGATGACGTCGCTGGCCACACTACTCGGCATGATCCCGATGGCATTAGGTCTGGAGGCAGGCAGTGAGCAGTACGCGCCGCTCGCGCGTGCCCTGATCGGCGGACTTGCGGTGTCGGTCGTGGTCACCATGTTCCTTGTCCCTGCTGTGTACCTGCTGGTGCACGGCAGGCGACGTGGCCAGCACACCGCCACTCAGGCAGGGGAGGTCTGAATCATGCGGAAGATGCTGTGCGTGCTGGTGTGTATGGCGCCGCTGCTGACAGTAACGCGTGGCCAGTCTCAATCCGGGCCAATCGCCTCGCCGGCAAGTCCGGCACCACCTGCTGACGCAGCGGGCACGCAGCCGGCTGGGCCGCCGCTGACTCGCGAAGATGCAGAGCGCCTGGCGCTCGCCAACAATCCGCGTGTAAGCATCAGCCACCTGCTCTCGCTGGCGCAGCACCAGGCGGTGCGGGAAGCTCGTTCCGCAGAGCTGCCCCAGCTTAGCGGATCCATCACCGCGCAAGACGCAAACGAGGCCAGTCGGGTCGCGTCCGGCTCGCTCTCTGCGTCGCCGCGTTGGCGGCGGGGTCAGCTTCTCGCAGCTCATTACCGACTTCGGTCGCACGACCAACCTGGTTGCCTCATCGCGGCTGCGCGATCGAGCGCAAGAGGCAAACGAGCTCGCCACGCGGGAAGATGTGGTCCTGCTGACAGACCAGCTGTTCTATGGAGCGTTACAGGCACAAGCGCTTCTTCGTGTAGCGGAGAAGACAGTAACTCTGCGTCAGATCACGCAGGGCCAGGTGAATGAGCTGACGCGCAACAACCTTCGCTCCACATTGGATCTGTCTTTTGCCAGCGTCAATCTGTCAGAAGCACAGTTGCTGCAACTGGACGCGCAGAACAATGCGGACGCCAGCATGGCTGCTCTGAATGAAGTGCTGGGTCTGAATCATCCGATGACCTACACCCTCGTCGACCGCAGGAACGCCGACCCGCCACCCCCTCCGGATGAGGCGACGCTGCTGGACGCCGCCCTGAAGCAACGGCCCGACCTGCAGGCGCTTGATCTGAATCGTCAGTCGCAGGAGAGGTTCAGCCGCGCCCAGGCAGACCAGCAGCGGCCGACGCTCAGCGCAATCGGCACAGTCGGAGGCTCGCCGATACGGCCTGACCAGTACTACGTTTCAAGCTGGGACGGAGCCATTGGTGCGAACCTCAGTGTTCCGCTCTTTACCGGATTCCTCTACTCTGCCGAGGCGAAGGAGGCCCGATTTCGCGCCCAGGCCGCATCCCAGCAGACCCGTCAATTGAAGGACCGGATCGTGCACGATGTGCAGGTCGCGTGGCTGGACGCAAATCAATCCTTCCGGCGCATCGGTGTCACGGCGCAGTTGCTGGATCAGGCGAACCGCAGCCTTGCCCTGGCGCAGACCCGGTACCGGCTTGGCCTCTCCTCCATCGTGGAACTGAGCCAGGCAGAGCTGCAGCAGACGCAGGCGGAGATCGCAGACACGAACGCACATTACCAGTACAGGCTGACACTCTCTGCATTGAACTTTGTGACCGGCACTCAGCCCTGATGATTTTCGGCCCAAGCGCGGCCAGCACTTCAGCCGGAACGCTGCACTTCGCGCTCCATGCTTCGGTTGAAAGCTCCCGCGGGGTAGCGAGCAGTTGTGCTGCCAGCCGACGGCCACCCTGGATCGCCAAACGGCAGATTCACTGGCGTCGGCAGCTGCTGCTCATCCAGACCGATCCGGGACGGATCGGCAGCCTGAGACCCAAGGAGGGTTCATTGCGGTAACCGGTGGCGGCCCGGAAATCCGCGGACCAGACCGGCATGGCCGGCGAGCAGGTACCGCTGCAGTGGCTAGCAGGATGGTGGACCCGGTCGAAGTACTTTGGTCCACTCGGAGCGAGAGCGAATTGGCGGAAGTGCGTGTGAGTCGAACACACCGTCACCCGTGAAGAGCGACCGCCGGTTTTGAAGACCGGGAGGACCACCGGAGCCTAAGCACTTCCACCTTCAGTATGCAGCCGCGTCGTCGAGGCCAACAAATTGCCGCCTCGGCTGCCGGGAGAGTGCGTTGGTCTGCCGGTCGGTGACAACTTGCCGCAGCTCTCTCTTGATCAGGACGGCCTCGCTGCTGCGAAGAGGCGGCGGCTTGTTCTAGGCTAGGAGTGAGGGGAGCCGGGTGCAGACCAGCGTGGACACGAAAAACGGTTCGCGGGCGGAGAGCCTGTACAGGCGAGTTCCTTCGGTGCATGACCTCCTGCTCGGACCGGAGTTCGGGCAGATCCTCCTCTCTCATCCCCGCCAAGCAGTGGTCGAGGCCACTCGCCAGCAACTGGCAGCTATCCGTCAGCGCGTTGGCGCCGGCCAGCTCGCAGAAGGCACACTGGCAGCAGCGCTGGACGGAGTGGCAGCAGCGGTCGCAGTCAGCCTGGAGCAGCGCAGCGCCTACTCACTGCGCCCGGTTATCAATGCGACCGGCGTGTTGTTACATACCAACCTGGGTCGCGCACCGCTGAGCCAGTCTGCGCTCGATCACCTGGTGGATGTTGCGTCCGGCTACTGCAATCTTGAGATGGATCTGGCCACGGGCGATCGTAGCCGTCGCGACGTCCATGCAGAGTCTCTGCTTCTGGCTGCTCTGCGCATGCGTGCTGGCGTCGGCGCAGGGCAGGGTAGCGAGCAGGCCGTGGTAGTTGTAAACAACTGCGCCGCCGCGACCCTGTTGGCACTGGACGCACTGGCGCGCGATCGAGAGGTGGTCGTCTCTCGCGGAGAGCTGGTGGAGATCGGCGGCGGCTTCCGCATACCTGAAATCCTGGCTCGGTCCGGGGCGAGGCTGCGTGAGGTCGGCACCACCAATCGCACGCGAGTCGCAGACTACTCGGCTGCCATTAATCCGGCTACGGGCCTCATCTTGCGCGTGCATCAGTCGAACTTCTCTATCGAGGGCTTTACGGAACGCCCCGCGCTGGAGCCGCTGCTGGCGCTGGGGCGGCGGACCGGCGTGGCTGTCTTTGAAGACCAGGGAACGGGGCTGATCGGGGCGCTTCCAGAACAAAGCGCTCAAGGTGAAGAGAGCCTGGTAGGCAGCTTCCGGCTGGGCACGGATCTGATCGCTGCCAGCGGCGACAAGCTGCTGGGCGGTCCGCAATGCGGGCTGCTGATTGGCCGGCGAGATTTGATCGAGCGCATCCGCAGCAATCCGCTGCTGCGCGCTCTGCGGGTAGACAAGCTCATCTACGCTGCGCTGGAAGCGACGCTGATCGACTATATCGGCGGGCGGGAGTCATCGCTTCCACTCTTCCGCATGTTGCACATGCCGGCCGCCCTTCTTCAGGAGCGGAGCCTTCGCCTGGCCGCACGTATCGCTTCGCCCACGCTCGCTGCGGAGGTGGTCGCCGCGGAGAGCATCATTGGCGGAGGCACTGCGCCGCGAGCCACCTTGGAGGGCTATGCCGTCGCTCTCAGCCATGCCAGCGTGAGCTGCGCGACACTGCTGCGTGCCATGCGCCAACTGCCCACGCCCGTGATCGGCCGCATCAGCGGTGAGCGAATCTGGCTCGATCTGCGCACCGTGGAACCGTCGTTCGACGACCGACTCGCGGCCCTGCTTCTCGAACTGGATGAAGCAGTCGCAGGAGGCGAGCGAGGCTGATGCTGAAAGCGGGCCCAAATCGTGACTCTCTAGTGATTGGCAGTGCGGGCCACATCGACCATGGCAAGACGGCCCTGATTCGCGCGCTGACTGGCACAGACACAGATCGCCTGCCGGAGGAGAAGCGCCGCGGCATCACTATCGACCTAGGCTTCGCGTCGCTCGAGGCGAAGCACAGTACCGGCCGCCCGCTGACCTTCAGCTTTGTGGACGTGCCCGGGCACGCTCTCTTTATCCGCAACATGCTCGCCGGTACAGGTGGTATCGACGCCGTGATGCTGGTCGTCGCAGCGGATGAAGGCCTGAAGCCGCAGACGCGGGAGCATCTCGAAATCTGCCGGTTGCTGGGCATACGGCACGGCCTCACAGTCCTGACCAAAACGGACAAGGTCGATGCTGCGCAGATAGAAACAGTCTGCCGCGAGGTCCGCTCCTTCCTCAACGGCAGCTTCCTGGAGACGGCCCCGCTGGTGCTGGCCAGCGCGCACGCGGGCACCGGCATCGCGGAGCTGCGCAACGCCCTGCTTGAAGTTGCCGATCAACTTCCACCCCTGCCGGATGGCCGCCTCATGCGCTATTCACCGGACCGGGCCTTCGTGATGAAGGGCGTCGGTACAGTGGTGACGGGAACCCTGGCCGCGGGCGAGATCAGCGTCGGCGAGATCCTCGAAGTGCAGCCCGGCGGGCACTCGGTCCGCGTGCGTGAGGTGCAGACCCACAACCGCCGCGTGCAGCGTGCATATGCGGGAAGCCGGGTGGCGCTGAACCTTGCCGGCATTGACGCGGAACAGCTGCATCGCGGCAGCACCATCGTGGTCCCAAGCACGATGGAGGCAATACCCGCATTCGACGCGGAGATCACGTTGCTTCCTGACCCGCCGCCGTTGCGTCATCGCGCGCGTGTCCAGGTGCACGCGTTTGCTGCAGACATCCCCGGCACCATCTATCTCTACGGATATGAAAGGGCGGAGCCAGCAAGTACGCGCATGGCACGTGTCCGGCTGGACAGACCGCTGGTTCTCGTACCCGGAGATCGGTTTGTGCTGCGGCGGCCCGGCCAAACCATCGGCGGCGGAAGCGTACTGGATGCGCACCCTCTGCCAAGACTGCGGAAGGCAGACGCGCTGCGCTGGCTGACTGCATACAGCGACGCCTCTCCCGAAGAGCAACTGTGTGCACGGATCGAGCGGTGCCATACACACGGAGCCACCGTGCCCCAGCTCAGTCGGGAAACGGGCTTGACCGACGAATCGATCGGCCGGTTGCTTGGCGCCCCCACTGTTGAGTGTCGAGTGGCGCGCCTGGCGTCAGGCCTCTTACTTACCTTAACCGCAATGAAGAGCGCGCGTGTCCGGGTAGAGTCGCTCCTCAGAACGGCGGGTACGCAGCATTCGAGCTGGAAACGCTCTGAGTTGAGGAGCCGGACGGGCCTGCGCGCAGAGGTCTTCGACTCTGTCCTCACGACCCTCTGTGAGGAGAAGCGAATCCGGCTCAGCGCGGAGCTTGTCCTGCCGTACACCCCGGACGCGCATCTGGCTGCACAGGATGAGGAACGTATCTCGAAGGTGTGTGCCATTTACGAAGCTGCGGGGCTCGCCTCGCCGCTCTCAAGTGAAGTGGCCGCCCGTCTCTCGCTCTCCATGGCGCAGATGCGTTCCCTGATCACACTGCTGCAGCGGCAGAAGCGGCTGATAAGGATGGGTAGCGACACTCTTTATATCCACCACGCGGCGGTGGAGCGGCTGCGCGGCGAACTGCAGAAGCTGCGTGGCCAGTCGCTGGATGTTGCCAGGTTCAAGGAGTTGACCGGCCTCTCGCGCAAGCATGCCATTCCGCTGCTCGAGTACCTGGATGGCGAGCGGGTGACGCGGAGAGTGGGCGAGCAGCGGCTCGTCGTTTAGGCATCGCAGGCTCTCCACCTTTCGGCTGAGTAGCTTTACGCTTCTGATGTGCTACCTTGCTGCGGCAAGGGGCAGAGTCGGAGACGGATGACAGAGCATAACAACAAGATCAACGTGACAGAGGACGCGGACGCAACTGGCGAGTTGGCGCAGGTGTACGCAGAGTGGCGAGCCAAGTCTGGCCGCCAGCAGATGCCTGGCATCCTGAAGTGCTTCAGTCACCGGCCGGACTTTCTCCGCCAGGTGATGGCATTCAGCGATACTGTTCATTTTTCGGCCGGGCACCTCGATCGCCGGACCAAGGAAGCCATCGCCAGCTGGGTCTCCTGGCTGAACCGCTGCCCCTATTGACTGGATTCGCATGCATACTTCCTGCGTGTTCAGGGAGCTGACGAGACGACGGTGCAGGCGCTTGCCGCGGGCAGGCTGGACGAAGCAAACCTCAGCGCGCCGGAGCGCGCACTGCTAGAGTACGTTGAGAAAGTGACACAGGCCGCGTACAAGACGACGCACCAGGATGTTGACACGCTGCGCAGCCTGGGTTGGACCGAGCCGCAGATCGCAGAGGCGGTGTACATCACGGCCATGTTCGCCTTTTTCAACCGGGTTGCCGACGCGTTCGGCATTGCGCCTCAAGGCTATCTGGTGATGAATGCGGTGACGCGATGAGGGCAGAGGTGAAACGCGCTGCAGTAGGCGGAGGACTGGCCCTCTTCATCCTCTGGCTATGCTTCGTCGGCTACATCGACTGGGCGATGCAGCAGCCGCCGGAGGTCTTCGCCCGCGTCATGTCGCGGATGCCGCCCCCAGCCTACATGCTCTTTCCGTTTGAGACGATGTGGACGCGTGCACGCAAGGGAACCCTGCAGGTGGGTGACCACGCCCCTAACTTCACCGTCCAGGCGCTCGATACTCAGCAGCCACGGGAACTTTCCGAGTTGTGGACCACGCGCCCGGTTGTCCTGATCTTTGGGAGCTATACCTGACCGCCCTTCCGGCGGGAGGCTCCCGCCCTGAACAAGCTGGCCGGGCAGTACAAAGGCGCGGTGGACTTCTACGCCGTCTATATCCTGGAGGCGCATCCCACCGACGTCTGGCAGATGCAGAGCAACGTGCACGACCAGGTCCTGTTCCGCAGTCCACGCGACATGGCGGAGCGTCTGTCGGTCGCCGGCACCTGCGTCCGGCGGCTTAACTTTAAGTTTCCGGCGCTGGTAGATGGCTTTCACGATCAGGTGGAGGCTGCATACACGGGATGGCCGGATCGGCTGTACCTCATCGATCGCGGCGGCCGCATCGCTTACAAGAGCAAGGCCGGCCCGTTCGGCTTCCATCCGGACGAACTAGCCTCGGCGCTGAAGGGAATCGCTCCGGCGGCCCAGTAGGCGACCAGTGCGCGACTGCGCCGGGCCGAGTGCATAATCTAGCTAAATTGAAAGCGCCTATGCCTGGGCCATCGCCTTCGCCCGATCCAACCACGCAGACAACGCCCGGGCAGAGCCGCGCCTTCACGCCGCCGCACCACGCGCTCCCAGGCGTCTGCCTCGTTACCTCGGACGACGAACTGCACCACGACATCGCCACCCAGTTGCTGCCCTGGTTCCAAATAGTTGTGCGCGGCTCCATGAAGGATCTGGCGCGCTGGACGCGAGAGAGCCAGGTGGTCGCAGTGCTGCTCGATCTGGACACGGCCGCTGCAAGCGAAGCCGCGGGCCTGGCGGCAGTCGCCGAGCTTCGAACGTTAAACCCGCACTTTGTCCTGATCTCACTCGGAAGCGGGCCGGCACGGCCGCTTCAGAAGCAGGCCCTCGCGGCTGGTTGCGATGCGCACTTCCGCACGCCGGTGAACCTGCTGGAGCTTCGCCTCAAGCTCGTGGAGACGCTCCGTGGACGGCAGGAGGCTGAGGAGCGCCAGGCACTGCGACGGCAGGCGATCGAGACCAGCCGCTTTCAGGACTTCGTCGGTTCGAGCGAGCCCATGCGCAAAGTGTACGACGCAATTCAGCAGGTCGCGGACAGCAATGTAAATGTGCTGATCCGGGGTGAGAGCGGCACTGGTAAGGAGCTGGTCGCACGCGCACTGGTTGCGCTCAGCAGCCGGGCCGCGAAGCCCTATATCCGCCTGAACTGCGCCGCCCTGCCGGAGAATCTGATCGAGTCCGAGCTCTTCGGCAGCGAGAAGGGAGCCTTCACCGGCGCCGCCGAGTCGCGCCCCGGGCAGATCGAACTCGCCCACCAGGGCACGTTGTTCCTCGACGAGATTGCGACGCTCACGCTGCCACTTCAAACCAAACTGCTCCGCGTTCTTGAGGATCGCCAGGTGCAGCGGCTGGGCGGCCGCTCTCCACGCAAGATCGACTTTCGCCTCATCTGTGCCACCAACGAGCCGCTCGAGGAAATGGCGCGCACCGGCCGGTTCCGCGAAGACCTCTACTATCGTATCCACGTGGTGCCGATTCACTTGCCGCCCTTGCGCGAGCGCACCGGTGACGTTCCGTTACTCTGCGAATACTTCCTGGCCATCCATTGCGGCGCCAACGGCCTGCCCGTGAAGCGATTCACCTCCGACGCTCTGCAGATCCTCGAAGAGCACACCTGGCCGGGCAACGTCCGCGAGCTGGAGAACCTGGTCCAGAGATTGGTCTTCGTGGTGCGCGACGTTGAGATCGGGGCGAATCATCTGCCCGCCGGTCTGCTCGCGCAAAGCACCTCCGCACAGGAGAAGATCCTGCTGCCTGAAGAGGGCACCGACATGGACGAGGAGCTGCAACGCTATGAAGTCGCCCTGCTGACTGCGGCACTGAACCGCTGCGGAGGCAGCAAGGCTGCGGCCGCGCGCCTTCTCCGGCTGGATGGGCAGCGCATCAAGTACCTGTGCCGAAAGCACGGTCTCTAGGACTCCGCCTCAACAGTTGAATTCTTAAACCATGAGGGGATTATTTTTCACCCATGGCTATGCTCTTCGGTCGGCAGGCGTCTTCTCTGCATAGCTGCTCCCTGGAAGCAGATTCAACAACATAGCCCGGTCTGGGCAGCGTTCCGGGGTTTGGCCACTTGCTTGCAACTGGTGAATGCGTAGGCAATCTGAAGATCCTTAAGGGAGTTCACCATGGCCGTCACGAAGAAGTCGATCATCAATCCCGCAGCGCCGAGCTTCGCGTCCACAGGGTCCCCCAAGGCATTCGTCACCACTTCCGATCAACTGGGCGCAGGCAAGATCGTCGCGGGTAAGGCGATTGCAGCGCGTGCCGTTGCCGGCAAGGCTGTTGCGGCCAAGGCTGTTGCAGGAAAGGCGATCGCCGCGAAGGCCGTCGCAGGGAAGGCGATTGCCGCGAAGGCGATTGCCGGTAAAGCTGTGGCCGCGAAGGCGGTTGCAGGGAAGGCGATCGCGGCAAAGGCGATTGCTGGTAAGTCGATCAGCTAAGTCTGTCTACCTGCTGCCACCGAAGGTTCTGGAAGAGAGGCTGGCGTAAAGGCCGACTCCGCCCTTCGGCACTCGCAGGAAACGGCCTGAGCCGATCGGTCATAAGTGGTACCTCAGGAAAACTGGCTTGTAGTCCTTGTTCCCCTTCTGCCTTGTGTTCTCGACTTCGGGAGCGGCAACCTGCTGTGCAGCTTGCCGCTTTCGTGTTCCAGCAGTGATTACCAGAGGTGAGCGCGCAGCAGATCCAGCAAGGCTGTGAACGCGCGCTCAAACAAGCTACGGCGCACACCGGAGATGCGGGCCGGCCCCGACATCCCGAGGCGCAGATCTTCCGCCGAAGCGTCGAGCGGAAGCCGTGTCGTATAAAAAGCGGCGGGCTCCACGCCCTTCAACTCTTGTGATGGCGCCAGACCGGGTGGAAGCGGGATGGCAGCCCCTTGAAGCGGAGGCAGGGTCCGCCGGACCACGGCAAAACGCCCCGGCGGCGCGAGCGAGACCTCGGCTGAGGGTGGTATCCGATCCAGTGCCGACGCAGGCACAAAGACTCGTGCCACCCGGGGTCCGTCCGAGGCCAAAGCGAGCAGCGGCTGCCCCGTCCCAACATCCTGGTTCAGCAGGTTCTGGGGGGCCATGTCGAGCACCGTTCCGGTGATTGGCGCCCGCACTACCAGCAGACGCTGTGCCTGAGACGCGAGCTCTGCCGACCGTGCGGACGCCTCCCGTGCGGCTACCGCCTCACCCAGCGCGCCTCCCGTCAACTCCGCCTCGAAGGTCTGGTAGCGTGCCGCGTCTTCGGCCGCAGTAGCGGAGGACCGCATGGCTTCGGCGGAAACACTCTTCAACTCCAGCAGCGGTTCGCCCGCCCGGACGCTCTGTCCTGCCTGCACGAACACCGTCTGCACCCGGCCGGGTGTCGCCGCATAGACGACTGCCGACTCCTCCGGCTCAATCAGGTAAAGAGCACTCTCGTGATCACGGGAGATTGGCAGAAAGAGCAACAGCAACGCCGCCGCGATTCCGGCCAGCAGCCTCGGGCGTGCGCTCATTCGCCGTTCCCGGAACCGGCACCACAGCCGCTGCGCGACGCCACCTAAGGAATGCAGTCGTGAGCGGAAGACGGCGAAGGCCAGGGCGCCGGCGGGAATCAATGCGAACTCAGCGAGCCAGTTGTAGCCGATGTTGTAGGTGAAGCGAATCACCGTGAACAGCAGCAGATAGCTGTAGGCTCCGGATGCCATGGCGTAGAGCACGAACAGCGCCACGCGTCTGCGTGCCACGGGGGGAATCTCGACCGGCAGACGCAAGATCCGGCTCTGCACCCAGCCGGACAGAAATGCAGTGGAGCGTTCCTTCAGATCGGGAATGCCAATTGCTTCAGTCAGGAAGTAGTAGCCATCCAGCTTGATCAGCGGGTTTAGGTTAATGACGATCACAGCGAGCCCGGTTAGCAGGATGATCTGGTAGCTGAACTCATGGGCCCACTGGCCCGGCTGCGTATTGGTCCACGCAATCAGGGCGAAGCCGCAGAAGATCATCTCCACCCAGATGCCCGCGATGATGGTGGCCAGCCGCTGCAGTCGCGTCGCAGAGATCCAGGTTTCGGTGATGTCCACGTAAAAGGCAGGCGTTAGATAGATCAGCATCATGCCCATGCGGTGTACCTCCCCGCCGTAGTGCTTGCAGGTCAGACCGTGGGCGGTCTCGTGGAAGAAGCCGAGGATGAGGAAGAGCAGCCAGAACTGCACCAGATCACCAAAGCTCTTTTGCGTAAAGCTGTAGAAGACCGGGATGTCCGGACCGATCACACGCCACTTGGTGGTGAACAGAACGGCCTCAATTAAGAAGAGCACCACCGCAGCGATCACCGACCAGCGGCTATAGACGAAGCGGCCAACGCATTGATCGAGCCAGGTAAGATAGCGATCCGGATCCCAGGCGGAGAAGCTGATGTGGGCTACGTTGAGTTTCGACCGCCGCTTGGCCCGGCGTGAGCGTTGCGCCGACAGCTTCTCGTGGAGAGCTATGTTTCGCTCCTGCGGTGACTGGTACCAGAAGTCGCCCTCATCCATGTTCTGGGCGAAGGCGCGCACCTGCTCCGGCTCGAGCGCCGCCTGCGCCTGCTCCTGAAACAGCGCCGCGATCTCCTCATAGCTACGTTCACCGTCAAAGAGCGTACAAAGCTGCCACTGGATCGGATTGAAGCGGTAGAAGTTGCCGTTACTGCGGCGAAATGCGCCGATGATCGGCTCACCGTCGAGCAGGTCTTCGCGGATGATCAAATCGGGATCGAGCTGTGGCGGGCGCACCCGCGTCAGGCGTGCACGCGGAATCTCCGGAAGCGCTGCGTCCAGCGCCTCGCTCAGGTTCATCGCTTCGCCCTGGCTCCGTGCGGCGGCTCGTGCCTAGTGGACACCGTCGCGGCGTCCCGGGCGCTCACCATCATCGACATGCCGGGTTTCAGCAGCGGCGAGGGGTGCGCGACTGCGCCGATGACCTGCACGCTATCGCTTGCGGGGTCGACTACCGGGCTCACACGGAACACCCGTGCGGCCTGGTGCAGCTCCGGGTACACCGGCGTCGTGAGGTCAAGCGCTGCACCCGCTGGGTACATGGACATCGCTGACTCGGGCACAGTGAACAGGATTCGCAGCGGCGCCTGCGCGGTGATCCAAAAGGCAAGATCGCCCTTCTTGATCTCCTGCGTCGGCCGCACTGACCGGCGGCCCACCACACCGGCGAACGGAGCCCGCAGCTGCGACTGTTCCAGCGCCACCTTGGCTGCTGTCAGCTCAGCCTCTGCCGCGACAGTATCTGCCTGGTAGCGAGCCACCTCGGCCAGCACCTCATCGAGCTTGTACTTGGTGTGCTCCCAGCCGTCCTTCGCTAGGACGTGCGCCTCCAGCAGTTGATCGGCGCGGCGCAGGTCGGCCTCATCCATCTTCTGCTCCGCCTCCCACTCCCGCACCTGTGCCCGCAGAGACGCAACCTTCGCCGTCTGCGATTCCAGCGCAGCGCGCAGGCTGCGATCGTCCAATGTGGCCAGCACTTGGCCCGCATGCACATGATCTCCGATGTCGACCAGGACCTTGTCCACGCGTCCATAGCGCTCCGCCGCGACGTCCGCCTGCTGCTCCGCAACCAGCGGCCCACTGGTGATGTAGGGGCCAGACTCGGTCGGCTTCGGCGCGCTCGCGTCCTGGTTATCCACTTTGTCCGCCACGGCAGCCGTCGGTGGCGTCAACGGAGGTGCAGCCTCAACCCGTCGCGAATCGCATCCGGCCAGGCCGGAACTGAACAACAGCAATACGGCGGGCGCCAGCGCGCCAAGATGTCTCATCACCATCCCCACCATGACCACAACGCCTGCCACAGCCAAAGCGCCGGCTTACGCAGCAGTACATACCCGGCCGGTTTATACCCGATCAGGATCTTTGCACGCCCGGTCATCCCGGCGCGCAGCAGTGCATCGTCATTTGCAACCGGCACCCGCGCCACAAAGCTGCGCGCGTTGTTCACCGCGACAGCCTGCGGACTCACCACTTTTACCTGGCCGCGCCAGGACCGCTGCGGGAAGCTGTCGAGCTTCACCACCGCTGACTCGCCCGGAGCCAGCAGCTCCGCGTCGCGCTGCGAGATGTTGATGTCGATCACGGCAGAGGAGAGGTCGAGCACCTGCGCGAACGGCGCGCCCGCATCCAGGTGCTTGCCGGCGGTGTCCTCAAGCGATCGCGTCACCACCACGCCCGTGATGGGCGTACGCAACTGCGCATCGCGAAAGCGGTTTTGCGCGCGCTGCCGCTCGGCGTCGAGATACTCCGCCTGGGCCCGGTCTGCCCCGGCCTGTGCCGATCCGCGCGTCAGATCCGCCTGCATGGTCAGCAGCGCCGTACGGTAGCGTGCTTCTGCGGCGCTCAGCTCCGTGTGCCATTGCCAGTCGTTCAGCGTCCCTAGCACGTCGCCGGCTTGGACGCGCTGCCCTTCACGCGCGCGTACCTCCGCTACCGTGCCGTCGACGGGCGCGGCGATGGTCACCAGGCGTTGCGGTGCAACCGCGGCGTCGCCCGCAACTCGCATCGGCAAAGGGCAGAACAGGAAGAAGAGCGTCAGCACCGCCGCCCCGATGCCCAGCCCCCACCGGCGTCCGCGACTAGTGCGCAGCAGCACCTGCTTCCGCTGCATCAGGGGCTCCAGCATGCTGATCAGTGGAACCTCGCGGTAGAGCAGGGCATTGCGAATCGCAACACTCGCCTGGCCGGCAAGGATCTTGATCATCTCCGTGTGCGGCGTCTCCAGAAAGTCCGGCTGGCTGCTCTCATACAGCAATATGCCCAGCGGTCCCTGGTCATCGCTGAGCGGCATCATGTAAAGACCGCGGTAGCCGGTCTCTTCGAAATGCTTCCGCACCTCGTTTGGTAACTGCTCCGCTTCCTCGTCATCGTGCTGCCGCAGATACACGGGCTCGCGGCCCCACGGCACACTGCGCACCAGCTCCTTCAACGCATCCACCTGCGCATCCCCGATGGAAATGGCAGCCATGCCGGAGATGGCCCGTACCTGCATGCGCCCGCGGTTATCCATCACCGCCGTGCAGCGCTCATAGGGCAGCACGTTCTGCGGACTGTTGACGATGATCTGCAGCAGACGATCGAGCCGTAGCGTCGAGGTGATCTGCGAGCTTACATGGACCAAAGCTTCGAGGATCGCCAGCTTGCGCTCCGCATGCAGCAGGCTCGCATTCTTCAGAGCGCTGCTGACCGTCTCCGCGATCGACGTGAGGAAGAATTGGTCCTGCTCGTCAAATGCGCGGCCCTCACTCTTGTTTACCGCCTCAATGACGCCGATCTCCGCCTCGTCCTGCATCAGCGGCACGACGAGCGCGGTGCGCACTCCCTCCTCTACATCGCCATTGCGCAGCAGCAGCCGTTCGTCCTCAGCCTCCGTGATCAGCAGAGGGTCACCCTCCTCTGCCATATCGGCCACGTACCCCTCGCCGGGCTGCTGGGTCATGCGCACCCACACCGTGGCATCGACTCCGTCGCTCGCCATCAAGGTCAGTACGTCGCCCGTGAACAGCCAAAGGTGCACGGCCGCACAGTCGATCATGGGCAGCACTTTGCGGGGTATCAGCGCCATCAGCGGATCTAGATCCAGGGTTGCGTTCAGCGACTTCTCCAGATCGTAGAGCTGCGTCATGCGATGGACTGAGTCCATGAGATAGCCGCGCTGCTGCTCTGACTTCTCTGCGCTCAGCAGGGCGGAGGCGCCCAGCACCTGCAGCGGTTCAAACGCATCGAGCTCGGCTCCGGTAAGTGGTTCGGAAAAGGTGAGCACTTCCGCAACACCGGCGAGCTCTCCGGAGTCGGCATCCAGCAAAAGCAGATACGCAACCGAGGTGACAGGCCGGCTGGTCTGCACGTGAGAGAGATCGCCGTGGGCCAGATCTGTGGCCAGGTAGAGCATGGAGCCGGTTGCGCCTTCGACCACCGTGCGGGCGATGCGCGAAGTAGCAACGGAGGCCCCAGTCACCATGGCAACTGGCCCCGCCTTGCCCAGAGCCTTCCACGCGGTCAAGTCCTCTGCCGCAACGCGGTATACGACGCAGGCCGTATCCGACACGCGGCCGGCGATTGCCTGCGCGAGTAGCCGCGCACGCGCAGATCCGCCCTCTGCCGCGAGCATCTGTGTACCCAGACGGAGCATTTCCTGTGCGTTCTCCTGGATAACTCCGGCAAATTCAGACATGAGTTGAACAAGACTAAGCCGTGGTGAGCCTGCGTGGGTAGACAAAACTCTGGCGAAGAAACAGAATATGGGGGCACTCTCACAACAGAAAGGTCGTCAACCAGTGGACTTGGACGTGCTTCACAGTGGCAAGACCTGCACCCTGCGGGTGAAGGGACGCCTGAACCTGGGTGAGGCCGTCGATCAGTTCAACGATGCGGTACGGGAAGCGTTGGCCAGCGACCATCCCTGCCTCATCCTTAATCTGGAAGCGATGCCATATATCGACTCTTCTGGCGTCGGCGCAGTGGTCAACGCTCTCACTCAGGCCAAGAAGCTGGGCGGCGACGCGAAGCTGGTCAACCCATCCTCTCAGGCGATCATGACCTTCAAGATGGTGCATATCTACAACCTGTTCGCGGTATTCGATACGGAAGCAGAGGCTGTGGCTGCCTGCGACCTGTAGCGCCGAAGGATAGCGTCCGCCTTGTACGGTGAAGTGGGTTAGGAGCCAAGCAGCTGGCAGGTACGTCTCTTGGTCAAGGTCGCTGCCGAAGTGGAAGCAGCCATTCGGGATCTATATCTCGTCAGAGCGAGCACCCACCCGGGAGCCGAACTCCCGGTGTGTTGAGCAGTGCCGCGTGCTCGACCACATCCGCTCAGGTCGTCGCCTGATGGCTCCGCGAGATATCAAAGCTTTTAGAAGTCTGCGGCGCGGGGGCGAGAGCTTTTGGCTTGCCAGCCCCCTTCTGCCGGCCGCCATCGCCTGAGACGCCGCGCGACTTTCCCAGCGCTACCGCGCGATGGACGATCTCGCCGATGACAGCGTTGCGGCATCCAACGTCGCTGAGCTCAAGGCCGCCCTCGACACACTTCGCACCGGAAATATCCGCCGAGTGATGACCGACCCCCTCGAGCTGGCGCACTTGCGCACCATTCCTCAGGAGGTGGCAGTGTGCCGGGTTGAGACGCTCGCATGGCAGCGCTTGGCTGCTCAACAGACGCCTTCGACAAAGGGGTGAACCTCGGGATCGCGATGCAGATGACGAACATTGCACGCGATGTTCTGGAGGATGCCCGGCAGGTCCGTCGCTATCTTCCCGCAGTCGGAATGCCCAAACAGCCGAACTGGACGGACCTAGAGACAATGAGTCCTGGGTAATGAGGACGGTCGGATCACAACGCGAGTCGATCGCTGATTGGGTCAACAAGAGGACTGCCAATGGTGCCGGTAGGGGGCAAACCCCACGACCGCAAGGTTCGGCAGATTTGTTGTCCTTTCGGGACATCCGTAGACAATTGATATATCAATATTTTTTCAGAAAACTGAGCACAGTTTTATAAGATGTACAAGTTTGCATATTTTCACTTCTAGCTACA
The DNA here is from genome assembly GCA_964252395.1 of uncultured Acidobacteriaceae bacterium. GTDB lineage: Bacteria > Acidobacteriota > Terriglobia > Terriglobales > Acidobacteriaceae > KBS-83. Next base: position 110,421 of record CAXUMX010000001.1, read on the forward strand.
AAGCGGTGTGCAGCTTATCGGGTCTATAACAATTACTGTTATAAATAATGCTGTGACTGGTAATGACCTCAAATCGGCTCGTACCGCTTCAAGTTGGACTCAGGCTGAAGCGGCTCATCGCCTTAGCGTCATGCAGGCCTACTTTTTATGGTTGAACGCAGCAATAGGCCGGTCTCCGACGATCTCGCGTCGTTAGCCCGTCGGGTATTCCCTTTACAGGTGAACGGCAGCCCTGAAGTACCTCGGCCGTATCGAAGAGACCTCGCTATCAAGAACATCGATGAGGAGTTCTTCGAGGCCTAATTGGATGGAGTGGGATGGTGGCCGAGGTCGGACTCGAACCGACACGAAGTTGCCTTCGGCAGATTTTGAGTCTGCTGTGGCTGCCAATTTCACCACTCGGCCGTTCGTTGGATTATACCGCAGTATTATGAGCCGATGCGCGCTCTGAGCGTCGCTTCTCTCGCGCAGCCGGCGAGCGGGGGCGGAAGACAGTCGGAAATGCGTGCAGGGATAAACCGACTGGGGTTTCTCCCTGCCGTGCGATGAGCGCGCAAAAGAAGAGGCCGCAGGTTTGCAGCCTTACCGATCTCTTGGTTTTAGCCGAGAATGCACTTGCTCGTGAAGGCTTCTTCATAGCCCTGCAAGCGCAGTTTGTTGTCCCATGTCTCCGCAAACTTCTCGTGTTTGCTTCTGCAATTTGAGAAGAGCGAAGTAGTGGTCACGGATGATGGGCGTGACACCTGCTCCACGGCCACGGAATTATCTCGCCAAAAGTACGGAATCAGGTATGCGCCGCCCGCGAGTCCAAGCTCGAAACACATTCAGGGTCGCGCATGGCATCGCCGTTCTGCCTGAAGATCTTGCGGAGCGTCACGATCTCCTTGGTGCATCGTGCTATGTGCTGGAGGCTTGCCACGAGATGCTTCTTCGAGTCGACAGATGCATAGTCATTGATTTTGCCCGCAGTGATTTCGGGAGAACCATGCTGCCGAAGAGTGGCACGAGATAACCATTCGTACGCGCGTGCTGTCCTCGCGCGTACGTGGCATTTCGCTGCCCTTGAGTCATGATGTCGAACTCGCGCAGATACAACTTCGCGGCATCGCGGAACATTCTGCCGATCCTCAATTCGCCGTCGCGGAGTTTACCGCGCAGCTGCAAATACCAGCCTTCAGCAAGTTCTTCTGCTTCCGAGAGGCTATCTTCTTTGTTTGTTGTACGCGGTTCTTTCCGGCTAAATACGTCGCGCATTGCCAGCTTGAGCTATTCGGACGTTTGTAGACGTGGACCTTGCCACCGAGGATGGTGTGGTGTTCGGACATGCGAAAGCACCTCCTGACACCCCCAACATACACCAAAGTGTGAAAGGGTTGTGTAAGGTAAACGCTGAAGGCGTTATCGATTTAAGACGTTTACTTTGAAACATTTACGCGGTGTGCGGACGCTGTCTTGGACGATTTTGAGTCCGCTGCGTCTGCCGATTTCGCCATCCCGGCTTGATCGAGCTACTACGGGCGGGGAGCGCTCGGGCGAGCGCCCACTCCATGCCTTGGCCAGTCTCGCACAGTCCCCACGGCCTCGCAATCACAGCTCACCGGTAGCCTAGTCGTTCGCCGGCATCACCAGGTATTGCTCCAGCTTGCCATCCGGCTGCTCGTAGGTCGTCACCGTCAGCTTGCGGGTAGGGAACACCGCCCGATAGGCGCGGAACATCATCCCTCCGCGCGGTTCCGCGTTCACCTGCACAAAGCTGAGCGGTGCGCCCAGCGGCCCAAGGCTCGACTGGAAGTCGCGGACTGCCTCGGTCGTGAAGTAGTTGTTGCACATCTCTGCGAGTTGGCTTCGGTCGAGCTCTCCCTTTTGCAGACCGGTGAAGACCTGCACAGCTCTGTCCTCTGCCTTTTGCGCATCCCCGGTGCTCGCCGGGCCTGGCACCACGATTCCGGCCAGCGAACGCGCGATCGCACTTGCCGCGCTGGATGCATCGATATTTGTCAGCACCGTAATGGCAGACTTGCTGTCCGGGTAGATGGCATTCGCGGATACAAATCCTGAGACCTCGCCCGTATGTGAAATCACGCGCTGGCCGTTCCGCTCCGCCACCTGCACTCCCAGTCCGTAGCCCGTCCCCTTGCCGTTCTTCAGCTTGACTTCGGTAGACATCGCGTCATAGGAGGCCTGCGATAGCAGCGACCGGTTGATCATGCTGATGTTCCACAGCGCCAGGTCGTGCGGCGTCATCGCCAGCTCGCCGGCGGCAAACATCCAGCCACTTCCTTCCAGCGGCGCTGGACGCAGCGGGCCCAGTGCGTGCTGATAGTAGCCGGTCGGCTCGGTCGAGGGCAGATGGCTCGCATCCTGGTCCAGCACGCCTTCCATATGCAATGGGGCGAAGATGCGCGCGCGAAGCTGCTGCACCAGCGGACGCCCGCCGACCGCCTCAGCAATCTGTCCGGCGATGACAAAGTTCGTGTTCGAGTACTGCCACTCCGTCCCCGGCTCGAAGTCCAGCGGCTTCCGGCCCCATACCTCCAGGATGTGTTGCGGACTGGTGGGCGCCATCATCCGGGTCATCAGGTAGTCTTCCGGCCAGAAGTCCTGGTAGCCGGCAGTCATGGAGAGTAGCTGGCGGATCGTGACCTCGTTGGCGCGCGTCAGCTGCGGCAGGTACTTCGCCACCGGGTCATCCAGTGTCAGCTTGCCATCTTCGGCCAGCATCAGGATCAACGCCGCGGTGAACTGCTTGCTGACCGAGCCGATGGAGTAGCGCATCTCTGTGGTGGCTGCCCTCGGCGGCTGCAACTGCGCCTTTCCATACGCGTGCAGGTAGGCGATCTGCCCATGCTCCACAATGGCGATCGATGCGCTGGGGATACCTGTCGTGGCCAGCACCGCGTCGACTGCGCGGTCTACACGCGCAGTCCTCGCTGCATCAAGCGGAGCGGCGACCTGCGCTTGAGTGAGGGCGCACATCAACAGGGGAGTAAGGACAGCGGTAAGGAGGTGGCGGACGCTCATGGCAGCGAGGGTACCAAAGAACACCGGGACGCCTCCCCCGCCGTGTCTGCGGAACCCCGCGGGACGGCTGTACTCTACATCTGCATATAGGAGGGAGTTGCACATGTCCGAGAACGATGGCATCGCCAGAATCATCGAAGGCTACCGCCACTTCAGCGAAGCCGTGTATCCGGAGCATCGCGAGCTGTTCGACCAGCTCAAGAACCAGCAGGACCCGAAAGTGCTGTTCATCACCTGCGCCGACAGTCGCATCGACCCCTCGCTGATCACGCACAGCGAGCCTGGCGATCTCTTCATTTCCCGCAACATCGGCAACATCGTCCCGGCCTTCGGCGAGATGCTCGGCGGTGTCACGGCCGTGGTCGAGTACGCCGTCGTCGCCCTGCACGTCCGGGACATCATCGTCTGTGGCCACTCGGACTGCGGCGCGATGAAGGCGCTGGCCGACCTCGAGGCAGAGCCGCTGCGCTCCATGCCGACCGTGCGCAACTGGTTGCGCAATGCCCAGGCGGCGCTTGGGGTCGTCAAGGCCACCCGGGGTGACCTGACCGGAGATGACCTCACCAGGGAGCTGGTTGCGGAGAACGTCCTGCTCCAGCTGCAGCACCTCCGCACCCACCCTGCCGTGGCCGCCGGTCTGGCCGCCGGGACGGTACGGCTGCATGGCTGGATTTACAACATCGGCAACGGCCGGGTACAGGCTTACAACCAGACCGAGGGGCAGTTTGGCGCTATCGAGGAGGTTCACGGAGAGCTGCTCGACACCCCGTTCCAGAAGGTAGTTGAGAACCCAGCGGCCAAGGGACAAGTCAGTCGGGCAGGGGTTAAGTCCGCAAAGTAAATCTCGATACATCATAGGTTTAGCAGCAACACTGAAACCATTTCTGGAACTTCTTTCCAGTATCGAGCAAGCTTGCGAGCTGACCCTCTGGGAAATCTAGCCGAGAAGTGAAGAACCCATGAATCCTATCCTCGAAGAGCAGCATCAGATTGATTGACAATAAGTCACTCAAGTGCGAAGCTGCTGCTAGATCGCCAGCACGCACAGAGGTCAGGAGATTATGGGAAAGATTATTGGTATCGATCTGGGTACGACGAACTCGGTCGTCGCCGTCATGGAAGGTGGCGAGCCGAAGGTTATTCCGAATAGTGAGGGCGACCGTACCACCCCCTCAATCGTTGCGTTCACCAAGACCGGTGAGCGGCTGGTGGGCCAGACGGCCAAGCGCCAGGCGGTGACGAACCCGCAGAACACGATCTATTCGATCAAGCGCTTCATGGGCCGCCGCGCCAACGAAGTGAACGACGAGATGAAGATGGTGCCCTACACGGTCAAGCAGCAGGGCGATCACGTTGTCGTCGAAGCGCAGGGCAAGGATTACACCCCGCCAGAGATCTCGGCCATGATCCTGCAGAAGCTGAAGCAGGCGGCGGAGAGCTACCTCGGCACCACCGTGACTGAGGCGGTCATCACGGTTCCGGCCTACTTCAACGACGCGCAGCGCCAGGCCACCAAGGACGCCGGCCGTATCGCCGGTCTGGACGTGAAGCGCATCGTCAATGAGCCGACCGCGGCCGCACTCGCCTACGGTCTGGACAAGAAGAAGGACGAGACCATTGCCGTCTATGACTTCGGCGGCGGCACCTTCGATATCTCGATCCTCGAGGTAGGGGAGGGCGTCATCGAGGTGAAGTCCACCAACGGCGATACCCACCTGGGCGGCGACAACATTGACCAGCGCATCGTCGAATGGCTGATTGATGAGTTCAAGAAGGAAGAGGGGCTGGACCTGCGCTCCAAGGGCAACGAGATGGCGCTGCAGCGGCTGAAGTCTGCTGCCGAGGCCGCCAAGATTGAGCTCTCGACCACAATGGAGACGGAGATCAACCTTCCGTTCATCACGGCAGACGCCAGCGGCCCGAAGCACCTGGTCCGCAAGCTGACCCGGGCCAAGCTGGAGCAGCTGGTGGATGATCTGCTACAGCGCTCGCTCGAGCCGTGCCGGAAGGCGATTGCCGATGCCGGCATCAAGGCCGATCAGATCCATGAGGTGGTGCTGGTGGGTGGACAGACCCGCATGCCCCGTATTCAGGAGCTGGTGAAGCAGCTATTCGGCAAGGAGCCGCACCGCGGTGTGAACCCCGATGAAGTGGTGGCGATCGGCGCAGCCGTGCAGGCGGGTGTACTTGCCGGCGAGGTCAAGGACCTGCTGCTGCTGGACGTGACGCCGTTGACTCTGGCCATTGAGACGGCAGGTGGCATTGCGACGCCGATGATCGCGCGCAACACCACCATTCCGACGAAGAAGACAGAGACCTTCTCCACCTTCGCTGACAACCAGAGCGAGGTAGAGGTCCACGTCCTCCAGGGCGAGCGGTCGATGGCGGCGGACAACCGCACGCTGGGCAAGTTCAAGCTGGGCGGCATCGTGCCGGCTCCACGCGGCGTGCCGCAGATCGAGGTCACCTTCGACATCGACGCCAACGGCATCCTGAACGTGCTCGCGAAGGACCGCGGCACCGGCAAGGATCAGAAGATCACGATCACTTCGTCTTCTGGTCTGAGCAAGGAAGAGGTGGAGCGGATGGCGCGCGATGCCGAGTCCCATGCCTCTGAGGACAAGGAAAAGCGTGACCAGATCGAGGCTCGCAACGGCCTCGACAACATGGTCTACAACATCGAGAAGATGTTGAAGGAGAACGGCGACAAGGTCTCCGGCGACGAGAAGAGCAATGTCGAGTCTGCGCTAGCCGATGCCAAAAAGTCGCTCGAAGGATCGTCGAGTGCGTCTGAGCTGAACGCGGCGCGGGAGAAACTGACCGCCGCCTCGCACAAGCTGGCCGAGGCCATGTACAAGGCCAACGCCGCGACCCCGTCCACTGACGGCACCGCATCTGCTGGAACCACAGCAGAGGAGCCGCGGAAGGAAGAGGGCGTTATCGACGCAGAGTACGTGGACGTGCCGGAAAAGAAGTAAGCAAGGCACGCACCAGGCGTAAGTAACACGCCAGCAGATAACCGCAAGGCGGTCTGCCGGTGGCCGTAGTAAGGGGCGCTCAGCGGCAACGCGAGCGCCCCTTGCGATATCTGGCCGATAAACGAAGCATCACAAGCGGAGCGAACAGTAGTGCAGAAGGGTGAAGTAACGACGGCCGGCGATGTCAACGGCACGCAGGCCAGGGGGGACACAGCAATGACGAATACCATGTGGCGGTGCGTGCAGTTACGGGCCGGACAGATCCTGAACAAGGTGCTGTTCAACACCAGGGGAGAGGCCGAGAGCTTCGTCGCCCAGATGCAGCGGGCGGAGCCAGATATCTTCTGGCGCATGGAGCCGGTCGAAGCACGGCTGGTCTGGAACTAAGCACGCCCAAAGGGTCCGGCGAGTGCGCCGACCGATTGTATAGAGCGCGGGTCGGCGTAGCTACGCAATGCGGCCCGCCCTCAGAGATGAGTACCACCATGCCCGAGGGAAATGAAGTCCATCGCTTTCGCGATCGCCACGCAGCGGCCTTCGTCGGTCGCACCCTGCGTGCGGACTCGCCCTCGGGACAGTTTCCCGACGCGCACATGCTGGACCGGCACAAGCTCCGGGGCATCGTCGCTCATGGCAAACACCTGGGCTATGACTTCGGACCTGATCTGATCCTGCATGTGCACCTGGGCCGCTTCGGCGACTTTACCGAGGGCAAACCGCCCCTCGCCGAGCCCAAAGGCGCGCTGCGGCTGCGCCTCTGGACCAGCAAAGACTGGCTGGAGCTGCGTGGGCCCAGCGACTGCTCCATCTTCGATCGGCAGAAGTGGCAGAAGCTGACTGCAAGGCTCGGTCCGGATCCTCTCGAGAAGGGGGCAGATCCGGCGCCGGCCTTCGCACTTATCGGGAAGCGCGCCACGCCCATCGGGGCTCTGCTGATGGATCAGTCCGTGCTCTCCGGCATTGGCAACATCTATCGCGCGGAGCTGCTGTTCCGCGCGCGCCTCAGTCCTTTCTGCCCGGGCCAGGAGGTCAGCCAGAAAACGCTTGAGGCAATCTGGAAGGACGCCGTGACGCTGATGCCGGACGGCATGGTAGATCGTCGCATCGTTACCACGCGTCCGAGCCATCGCTCCCATGTGCGCGGACCCGCCCTGGACGACGAGGTGCATTACGTGTACAGACGGCAGGGCAAGCCATGCCGGGTATGCGGTACCGAGGTGGAGAGCCGTACCATGGTCGGGCGCACTCTCTACTGGTGCCCGTCCTGCCAGAAGGATGGAAGCGCTCGACCGGGCCGCCGGAGGCAGTAAACGCGTGCAGGCGGACGCCAGCCCAAATCTCAAACGCTATCGCCGGCTAACCCCGTGATTGCGTTAGGACGATAAACAAAAGATGCCATCGACACAGAACAAAGACTATTACGCAGTTCTCGGAATTAAAAAGACGGCCACACCGGAGGAGATCCGCAAAGCCTTCCGTAAACTTGCGCGCAAGTTCCACCCCGACGTGAATCCGGGTGACAAGAAGGCGGAGGAGCGCTTCAAGGAGATCTCCGAGGCCAACGACGTTCTGAGCGACGAGAAGAAGCGCAAGGTCTATGACCAGTTCGGCTTCTACTCTGACCAGATCGACCCGGCACAGGCAGAGGCAGCCGCGCGCGGCGGATATGGCCGTCCCGGCGCCGGTGCCTCGCATGGCCGCAACAGCCAGCAGGGTGTTCCGTTCGACTTCGAAGGCTTCGACTTCTCGAACTTCGAGTCCGGCCCGGCACAGCGGACGACCACCTCGGGCGCCGGCAGCGCCGGGAACTGGGGCGGCTTCCGCGACATCTTCTCTGGAATCTTCAACAATCAGGCCGCGCAGAAGCCGACCCAGCGTGGACCGCAGGCCGGCACCGACCTGGAGTACACCGTCAACGTCGACTTCTGGACCTCGGTCCGCGGCGGCACGGCGCGCCTACAGATTATGCGGCAGGAGGTCTGCCCCACCTGTCACGGACAGCCCTCTGCAAGCGGCGGCTCCATCCCTTGCCCGGAGTGCAATGGCACTGGCCAGGTGACTCAGATGGGCGGCCGGATGAAGTTCAGCATCCAGTGCCCGCGCTGCGGTGGCTCCGGCCATATTGAGGATGGCTGCCCCACCTGTCACGGCGAGGGAACAGTCCAGCGGCAGGAGACAGTCGAGTTCCGCATCAAGGCCGGCACCCGCGACGGACAACGCATCCGTCTCGCGGGAAAGGGCAATGCCGGCATCAACGGCGGCGCACCGGGCGACCTCTATCTGATCATCCGCTCCGGTCCGCACCCCGTCTTCCATCGGGTGGCGGACAACATCGAGGTGACCATCCCAGTCCGGGTCGACGAGGCAGCCCTTGGCGCCAAGATCGATGTACCCACCATCGATGGCCGCGCCCAGCTCCGCATCCCGCCCGGTACCCAGAGTGGGCAGAAGCTGCGCATGCGGCAGAAAGGGGTTCCCTCAGCGGCGAACGAGGAGCACCGGGGCGATCAGATCGTCACCGTCGAGATCACCGTCCCGCAGCTGCGGGATGAGCGCTCGAAGGAGATCTTGCGCGAGTTCGCCCAGCTGAACGCGGAGGATCCGCGAGCCGAGCTGTGGAGCAAAGCCTGAGGAGTGAAGCAGCGGGGCAGGGAAGCAGGCCGCACCAAGCGTTCCGGCTTGCTCCCGCCCTCAAACGCTCCTTCGGCTGGCGGCGTTTACTGGCCGCCCAGCGATGCCATGGCGGTGGTCAGCGGCTCGCGCTGCAAGGTCTCAAAGCCTGAGCCGGTCCATAGCAGGTAGTACTTGCCGCAAGTGCCTGTAAAATTACTCCGGCAGCCTTCCATCACCAGCAGGCGGCTGTCCGGCTGGTAGTGCAAGCCAAAGCCGGCGTCGGGCGCACCCTTTGCGGCAGTCAGGTTGAAACCGGGGTCGAAGACGCGGCCGTTCAGCTCGTCCAGGATGAAGAAGGTCGTGCAGCCCTCGCCGCAGCCCCAGGTCAGCAGAGCATAGTGGCCGCCGAAGTTGCTGCCTTGGGCAGAGCCTTCCCGCAGCCGCGTGCGGTAATAGGCCTTATTGGGGCTGTTGATCACCGGAGCAGAGGTCAGGCCCGCTGGCAGCTTGACGGCCGGATATTCGGCAGGCGTGGGCGCCCAGCTTTGCTGGGCATACACCGGCTGGTTGTGCAGGGATGCAAGCGCGAGAGCGAGGGCGGCAAAGGTGGCAGGCCGAAGGTTCTTCATGACCCGAAGTGTGTACCAAAGGAACCGAGATCTCAAATAGGTAATCTCTCTTTTAGATTACCTTCGGGTGTGGTACACGGAAGAATTTACATACTTCCTGTTACGTGGCAGGCTGCGGACCTGCGCCGGTTTTCAGGCTGCTGCGACCCGGTACGCGCTAGGTACGTGCTGCGCAGACACGCACGGTCCATCTTCGAACCGCGTACACTTCAGCCATCCCGTTGGCGGAGCACAGCGATTCCGGTCAATCGCCATCATCCCGCCGCGGAGGAACAAACCGATGCCGAGCAAACGCAAATCAAAGGGTGCCTACATGATCTCCGCCGTAGCGGAGATGTACGAGATCCACCCCCAGACGCTGCGCCTGTATGAGCGGGAAGGGCTGCTGAAGCCCTCTCGCACCGAGGGCAACACACGTCTCTACACCGATGAAGACCTGGAGCGGCTGGAGTTCATCCTCAATCTGGCCCGCGACCTGGGCGTCAATATCGCTGGCATCGCCATCATTCTGCAGATGCGGGAGCGGATGGAAGAGATGAACCGGCAGATGCAGGGCTTCGTCGACTACGTCCGGTCTGAGATGCTGCAGCACATCCAGCAGGGCTTTCCCGGCGGCAACGAAGCGGCCATGGTGCCACTCCGCAAGCCGATCGTGCTCTCTCCGGTCCATACCAGGGAGCGGAAACGGTAAACGCTCCCTCTACCTCGCCGATGCTGTGAGTGGAGTAATCTAACAATTGTCCTCCCGGTGATCTCTAGTGCTCGCGGCGGCGGCTGTGGACGAGGCTGCCGGCTCTCCGCAGTCCAGTCCACCGGTACTTGGGAGCGCTTAAATACCCATCTTGCTGCCGAATCACCATCTCGCCCTGCTCTCGCTCCCGTTTGCCCTCGGGATGCTTGGCCTCCTCTCTTCGACGGTCTACTGCTGCATGGTCCTGGTATCTGTGCGCCAGTTCCGCAGTGAGAGCATTCCGGTCGATGGCTCCTTCACGCCGCCGGTCAGCCTGCTGAAGCCGCTGCATGGTGCAGAGCCGGACCTGGCAGAGCACCTGGCAGACTTCTTCACTCAGGACTATCCCGAATACGAAATCCTGTTCTGCGCGCGTACGGAACAAGATGCAGGACTGGCGATCGCGCGTGAGGTGGCCGCCCGCTACCCCGCGATTCCTGCTCGCTTCCTTGTCACCGGCGAGCCTTCCTTCGCCAACGCCAAGGTCGCCTCGCTCGAACGCATGTCCGCCGTAGCCAGACATGGGTTGCTCATCATCAGCGACAGCGACGTCTGTGTCGGGCCGCAATACCTCAGCGCTGTCGTGGCTCCGTTTGCGGATGCGGCCGTCGGCTTGGTCACCTGTCCCTACCGCGGTGTCCCCGCGCCCGCTTCTCTCGACCCTGCCGCGCCGCGCCATGCTGCACTGTGGTCGCGCCTCGAAGGCGTAGGCATGTCGATTGAGATGACGGCCGGCGTCCTGGTCGCCAACATGCTCGAGGGGATGCACTTTGCGCTGGGCCCCACCATGGCCGTCCGCGCCTCCTGCGTTCGCCAGATGGGCGGCTTCCGCGTGCTGGGGCAGTACTGCTCGGACGACTTTCTTCTTGGCCACCTGGTCGCGCAGAACGGTCATCGCGTGGTGCTCTCCCATCACGCCATCGACCACATCGTGCTCAACACCGGGTTCGTCGACTCCATCCGCCACCAGGTGCGCTGGGCCAAGAGCACACGCTTCTCCCGTCCCAAGGGCCACTTCGGCAGCTCGCTCACCTACAGCATGCCCTTCGGCCTGCTCACCTTTGTTGCGGCGCTGGGACTGCACTGGCCAGTGGTCGCGCTGGCAGCGCTCCTGTGGGCGATCGTCACTCGCATTGTCATGGCCGCCGTCATCGGCGCCGGTGTGGTGCAGGAGCGCTCCCTGCTGCGCTCTATCTTGCTCTACCCGTTGCGCGACCTGATGGGCTTCGGCTTCTGGTTGGCCAGCTACGGCAGCAACCGCATCCTGTGGCGCGGCCGCGAGTATCTGCTTGAGAAGGATGGTCTGATGCGCATCGCCGGTCCCACCGCTGCCGGTACTACATCGGAAGAGCCGGAGTCGGCGCTCACCATCTAGCCTGGCTGCTCAACGGCGCGTCAGGCGCGGCCCACAGCTCGCCGCAAATGGATTAGCCAGAAACGTTCCCGGAAATCCTGAGACGATCACGCTTCCATCCGGATTGAAGTGCGCGGTGTGGAACTCGCCCTCGGGAAGATCGTTGAGCCGCTTCCAGTTCTTTCCGCTATCGGCGCTGATGTAAGCCCCGGTGATGGCCGCGAGCACTTCGCGGCGCGGCCGCAGCGGGTCGACCTCGATGCCGTACGCGCGGATGTTCGGACCTACCTCGTCCAGCTCACGATGCAGCAGAAAGCTGGCATGCGTCACCCGTTGCACGGCGTTCGCGCTCACCGGGTTGTACACGCCCCAGCACGCCGCCAGATGAAGTCCGCCGACCGTCGTCATGCCGTGGATGGCAGAGTCTGGCCCCACGCCGGTGATGCGATTCCACCTCCTGGTGGCCAGGTCGAGACGAAATGCCTGGTCGCCGAACCCGACATAAAGGGAATGAGGATGCATGCGGCGATTGTCTTCAAACTGCATCGAGAAGATGTCGAGGTCGGTCGGCAATCTCGCCAGCAGACCTTCCTCCTTCCAGGATCCGTCCTGCCCGCGGCGATACTTCACCAGTCGCGGGTGCATGTCGAAGTAGCCGTAACCGACAATCACGTGCCGTCCGTCTGCTGTCATCAGCACCACACCTGCACGGACCGGGTCTCCCGCCTTCTTGGGGAGACTCCATGCTGCGTCTTGCTGCGCGATGAGGGGTCCGGGGATGCGCTTCACGATCGGCGCCGCCACGTCCGGCTGCGGGATCACTTCGAACGCACCCTCCTGCGTCGTGATCACAAAATCCGTTCCGCCCGGCGATACGCTCAGCCCGTTGCGGAGCCCCTCGGCAATGGAGGCGTTGAAGTAGCGTGCATCGATCTGCGCGACCAGCGTCCAGCTCGCCCCGCCGTCGGTTGACCGCAAGAGATACAACAGTCGCTGGTCTGCGGGCACGCGCGTGCTCAGATCCGCAGTCAGGCCCCAGATCGTGCTCCTGTCTTTGGGATCAGCGGCAATCGTCTCGATGAAGTGGCTGGCAAACTCATCGCTCCCCGGCAGGCCGCGCACCGCGTGGATGCGACAGCTCGCGAGGTCCCGCCGCGCAGCTGCTGCATCCTCTTCGACCGCGCTGACAGGAGACGGCCGTACCTCTGCTCGCCCCACTTGCGGCGCAGCCTGACCCTGCGCCAGCAAGACCACCGGCAGAAGGCAGAGCAAATACCCCAGTCTGTTTGCGTTCATCCCTGGGTAAGAGTGTGACGCGGCCGCGCGGCGAAGGCCAGAATCATCGCGAGCACCCGGACGATGCACACGGCAAGTCACCCGCCCTCGCACCGATGCGCCAGCCTACTCGAGCGGACGATCCGTGTAGAGCGTCTTATCGGCCAGCACCTGGATGGGGATCAGCCGCTTGCCCAGCACCGCCTCGGCGCGGTCGCGCCAGGCATCCTGCGCAAACAGGTACTTGCGCTCGCCCTTTCCCCACATCGCGGTCAGCTGCGAGTCATCCAGAAAGATGTGCGGGGCATCCGGCCACATCGAACCCCACAGCAGCGTCGACGAGCGTCCATGCACCAGCAGTGCTTGACGGCGGGTATAGAACAGTACCGAAGCTGCGTCCGACTGATCTCCGTACACAATCAGCGTCGCACGCTGGGCAGCTCCTGGGTCTGTGCCCACATAGCCGGAGATCCGGTTGATGGTCGCCGCCATCGGCTCAGAGGAGAGCATCGGCGCGAAGCGTATGAACGCGAGATGCGCCGCGATCAGGAAGATCGCCATGGTGAACGCAACCGACGATGTCGCCTCAAAGTGACGCCCGCGCCGCCGCAGCCAAAACGCCCCAAGCGGGCCAGCCAGCAGCACCGCTGCTGCCAGCACTGCGGGCAGCCGCAACGCTGCAAACGACGGCCCGGTCAGGTCGAACAGGTGCGACATGGAGAGTGAGTAATCCCCGACGCCGCGGTGCGCCAGCAGTGTGCCGATGTCGGGAACGAATGGCAGATGACGCGACGCCCACAGCCCGTACCCCAGGGTCAACGCAGCGAGCACACCCACCGCGGCGAACAATCCCTGGGCTGCCATCATCCACCGGCCCCCGTCCGCCGACTCGTCCAGATTTGACTGCTGCTGCTCATCCACTGGCTCGGGCGCCTCCCGCTCCTGCGCCGCGATCGCGCCTGCGGTAAGCAGCAGCAGCGGCAGGTATGCCGGAAATGTGTAGTACTCCTGGTTCGTCGACAGGGAGAAGAACAAGAGGATGAAACCGGCATAGAGCGCTAGCAGCCACACCGTCCGGCTGCGGAAGCGCACGGCTGCATCCTCATGCTGCAGGCTGGTTTCCCATCCCGGTCGCATGCTCCACGCGCGCCGCAGCGCTAGCGGCACAAACAGGCTCCAGGGGAAGAGCCAGGCCAACTGGCCCACCCAGTAAATCCACCCCGGCTGCTTGTTGTAGTCATGCGGGTAACGCCTTCCTAGAAAGCGAAGTACGTGCTCATTGATGAAGTAAAAGTAGAAGAATCCGTGGACGTGACCCGGCGTGGGTACATTGCCCAATGGGTTGCCCTGGTCCGGATTGCTTAGCCCTGCGAGGATGTGCCAGGGCGCCGCGATCACCAGGAACAGCAGCAGCCCGCTGACCAGCCGCATCTCGCGCCAGCGCCGCCACTCGCCCGTCAGCAGCAGCCATGGCACCAGTGCGCCCAGGAAGAAGACCGGCGCGATCAGCCCCTTGGCCAGCACCGCCGAGGCGAGGGATGCCCACCCGGCGTAGAACAGCCAGCGCCGCCGGTCCTCCAGGCCCACGAGGAAGCAGTACAGGGCGAATCCGATCAGGAAGGTGAGCAGCGCCTCCGGTATGTCAATCCGCGTAAACAGAAAGACGCCGACGCCGGTCAGCAGCGCGAGTGCTGCGTAGAAGGCCGCACGCTCTCCGAAGGCCCTGCGGCCCCAGTACCAGGCCAGCCACGCCGTGGCCAACACGCCCATCGCCATCGGCAAATGCGCGGAGAAGACGTTGTAGCCGAAGATGTGGTCGTCCAGCGCGGTCCACCAGTAGGGAAGCGGTGCCTTCTCCAGGTAGCGGATACCGTTGATCTTCAGCGTGACCCAGTCCCCGGAGAGCGCCATGTGCTGCGCTGCATTTGCATGCGCAGCATCCGCATCATCCAGCAGCGGCGGGGTAAACAGCGCTGCAAAGTGGATGGCGAACCAGACCAGCAGCAGCAAGGTCCAGGAGCGGCGCGTGGTGAGGAAGGGGGCGGGTGCAGGCGTGGCATCCACCTCCACCGGAAGTACGATGGGACGAGACATGAGTGAGCCTCGAGAATATCAGCCGGAGTCTACGCCCCGAGCCGCCGCTCGCCATGCCCGACCGGCAGCGCAGCCCCCTGTGCCTACGGTTCCTGCGCCGCAGCTCGAGCACCTGCTCGCTGTCTCCCGTGACATGCACCAGATGCTTCAGGAGTGCCTTACTCCCGCGGATCAGTCACCGGAGGTGGAAGCGATACATCACCTGCGCACCGGCACACGGCGTGTTGAGGCCACGTTGGAGACTCTGGCGCGCGAGGCGGGCGCGCGCGGACTCCCTGCAACGGTCGAAGACGCCCGCCAGCGCTGGCTCCGCCAGTTGAAGAAGGTGCGTCAGGCGGCTGGAGCCGTGCGCGACCTGGATGTGCATCGTGAGCTTCTGGCCGCCAACTACCTGCCCGAGGGTGAGGTCGACGCTGGAACAACGGAGCGGGCACTGGCCGAGGCGACCAGCTCGGCGCACGATGATCTGCCCATGCTGGCGCAGGCGCGCGCCCTGGATCACTGGCTGGCAGCCCACCGCCGCACCGCCGCCGAATATCTGCGTCACACGCTCACTAGCCGCACATCAAAAATTGCAGAGGTCGAGCAGCAGTTTGTTCTCGCCTTTGTGCGCCACCGCGGCACAGCAGGCCGGCGCCGCCGCCCCGCCTCGCTGCTGGCGCTCGAGGACTACATCCGATTGATGGATGCCATGCACCAGTTGGACGAGGAGAATCTGCACGACTTCCGCAAAGGCGCCAAGAAAGCCCGCTATGTCGCTGAGTCTGAGGAGGACCCTGCGGCCGCCGCGATCGCAAAGTGCATCAAGCGTGTGCAGGATTCAATCGGCGACTGGCACGATTGGGAGGTGCTCTACGACGAGTCCCGCGAGGCTCTGGGCCGTGACGGCGCTGCGCTCGAGGAGGACCTACGCCGCCGTGTCGAGCACCACTACCATCGCGCTCTCCGCACTGCCGCCACGATGAACCGCCGCCTGCTCGGCGAGTGGCAGGCCCTGCAGCCAGCCCGGCGCGCGGGCAAGCAAGTAAACATTTAAGTCGGGTACGTTCTCTACCTCATCGCAACCACCTGTCGCACTGCAAGGCAACGCGCTCTCGTATGCTCCGCTCTACATAATGGAGAGCGGGATTTCCTCATCTTCCCTTCTCTTGCCAATCCGACACATCCTAAAGGGAGATCCCCCGCATGAGCTCCGGGAACAATCCAATTTCACGTCGCACAGTTGTTACGAACCTTGGCGCAGGCATCGCCGGTGCCGCGCTAACGGCTGCCGTGCCTGACGCAGAAGCAGAGTCCCCTGCTACTGTCACGGCCGCGCCATTCGTCGACCCCAGCACCAAATACCCCAAGCCGCCCTATCCCAGCCAGACACAGCCCTGGCCGGGCCTGGCCAGCAAAATGAACCCACGCCCTGACCACGGCGAGACCAGCTACAAAGGCTCCGGACGGCTTGCCGGGCGGAAGGCTCTCATCACTGGCGGCGACTCCGGGATGGGACGCGCCGCTGCCATAGCCTATGCGCGTGAGGGTGCAGACGTCGCCATCAGCTACTACCCAAGCGAGGAGCCGGATGCGCGCGAAGTGATCCAGCTGATCACCGAGGCCGGACGCAAGGGTATCCCGATTCCCGGCGATCTGCGCGATGAGAGCTACTGCAAGCAGCTGGTGCAGAAGACCATCGACTCGCTGGGCGGCGTCGACATCATCGTGTCCAATGCCGGACGCCAGCAGCAGTGCGAAGACCTGCTGCAGCTGACCACCGAAGCCTTTGACGCCACCATGAAGACCAACATCTACGCGCCCTTCTGGATCATCAAGGCCGCACTTCCCAACCTCAAGCCTGGCTCCTGCATCGTCGCTACCACATCGGAGCAGGCCTACGATCCCTCCGCCAACCTGTACGACTACGCACAGACCAAGGCCGCGACCATGAACTATGTAAAGTCGCTTGCCAAGCAGCTTGGCCCCAAGGGCATTCGCGTCAACGGCGTTGCGCCTGGCCCGATCTGGACTCCGCTCCAGGTCTCTGGTGGCGCGACTCAACAGCATCTGGAGACCTTCGGTCAGAAGTATCCACTCGGCCGTGCGGGTCAGCCCGCAGAGCTCGCCAGCATCTACGTGCAGCTCGCCGCCAATGACGCCAGCTACACGACTGGCAACATCTATGGCGCGGGCGGCGGCAACGGACAGCCCTAATCCACAACACATTTCCCGCTCTTTCCAACAGGGGCCAGCCGGCCCCTGTTTCATTTGCACTTGTCTAAGGCGCAGAAAAGCGGGAGCCAGAGCGGCTCTCCGCGCAGTGGTGTGCTGCATACTTCAAGGCTGCTGACTCTGACCCGGCGTTCACAATCCATCGGGTATCTGTATTGTGGAACGGGAATGCAGACGCTCGCCGCCATCGATATCGGCTCCAACTCCTGCCGGCTCAAGATCGCCCGGATCGAGAATCATCGGCTGCGGAGTCTGCATGAAGACCGCGAGGTCACCCGCCTTGGCGGCAGCGTCTTCGAGAGTGGCACCATCTCTCCAGACGCAATGGCCAGCACGCTGCGCGCGCTGAAGCGCTTTCAAAAGGCCGTGCAACAGTACAGCGCAGATCAGATTCGTGCTGTGGCCACCGCCGCAGTGCGCGACGCACGCAACGGACAGGCCTTTGTCGCCTGGGTCAAGGCCGAGACGAATTGGGACCTTGAAGTCATCTCCGGCCTTGAAGAGGCGCGACTGATCCATCGCGGCGTCATGGGTGAGCAGGGCACCCAGGGTCGCTGCCTGCTGATCGATCTCGGCGGTGGCTCCTGCGAGGTCACCCTCTCTGACCGGCGTCGCATCGTTGAGACGGTCAGCCTGCCTCTTGGCGCCGTACGCCTGACCCAGGGCTTCCTCGGCGGGCAGGACCCACCAGCGCCGGAGGACATGGGACGGATGAAGCAGTTTATCCGGCGCGAGCTGGCCAAGGCCGGCAAGCGCTTTGGTCCGCTCTCACGCGTGCAGGTCATCGCTACCTCAGGTACCGCTGCGGCCCTGGTCCAGGCCAGCAGCGCTGTAGCCAAGAAGCTTCCCATCGCGAAGGCCAGCGCAAAGACCGCCATCAAGCGCCGCGCCAAGGCAGCAGGTGATTTCGCAGTGGTGGGTGCAGCCGCCTCTACCCGCGACATCGCGCGGCTGGCGCGCAAGCTACCGCTGATGACAAACGCCGAGCGCAGCCGGCTGCCCGGTGTGGGCCCGCGCCGCTCCGAGATCCTAGTAGCCGGGGCTGAAGTCTACGGCGAGTTGCTGGAGCACCTCGGGCTGCCGGGATTCCGCTACTCCGACCTGGGACTGCGCGACGGCATCCTGGCCCAGATGCTGGCTGAGCGCGACGCCCGCACCTCCGCGCATCAGCAGTTCGAGCGCGATCGCTGGGACAGCGTGATCAGCACCTGCCGCCGTTACGGAGTCGACCCCCGCCAGGCAGAGCCGGTGCGCGCACACGCTGCGCAGCTCTTCCGCGATCTGCAGTCGCTCCATCAGCTGCCACCGGAGTACCGCCAGTGGCTGGAGGCGGCGGCCATGATGCGTGACGTGGGCAAGTACATCAACTACCAGGGACACCATCGCCACACCCAGTACGTCATCGCCGGCTCAGAGCTTTACGGCTTCACTCCGCAGCAGCGCGCCATCGTCTCCGGCATCGCACGCTACCTGGGCAAGTCGCGCCCGGCGCCGCAGGACCGCGCCTTCCGCTACATCGCTCTGCCGGAGCATGAGCACGTGAAGCGCGCAGTGGTGCTGCTGCGTCTCGCCGTCGCGCTGAATCAGGACCGCGCCAGCGATGTGCTGCGGGTGAGCGTGCGCGCCTACCCCAAGCGCATCTTGCTTGAGGTCTTCCCGGGACGTACCGGCGCGGAGCTGGAGCTGTGGTCGCTGCGTAAAGAAGCCGACTACTTCCGCGAAGTCTTTCGCCGTGAGCTCTTCGTCACACTCGCCTGAAGCTGTCGCAGCAGGCGCGTGTCCACCAGCGACAGAAGCTGGCAGGGCCGCCGGCTCATATCGATGCGCGCCATGGTGCCCTTCCGCATCCGCAAGTTGGCCCTGCAGGTGCGTGGCGGCACCGCAACCAGGCTGCCGGCAAACTGGCTGATGTTGGGGTTATGCCCCACCACCAGCACACTTTCATAAGCGGCATACTGCTGCAGCATGGCCTCGAAATCCGCCAGCTTGCTGCCCGGCTCCAGGCTCTTCTCAATGATGATCTTCTGTTCAAACCCCAGCTCGGTCGCGACCAGCGAAGCGGTCTGCAACGATCGCTTCAGTGGGCTGGATACAATCGCGTCGAAATTGACGCGCATCGCGCTCAGGTAGCTGGCAATCAGCACGCACTGCTGTTTGCCTTCTTTATCAAGTCCGCGTTTGCGGTCTGTCAGGGGATTGGCGCGGCGAGTGCCGGCGCTGGCGTGGCGCAGCAAATAAGCGATCATATGGGTCACAGAGACGGCGTTCTCACCCGTCGCTGTAACCCGATTGTAACAATTCGACTTAACTGTCGCCTGCCGCCTAATTCACAGGGAGTGGTCTCGGTCCGGGGTCGAGCGGATCCGGATCAGGGTCTGGCGCCGGCAGGTCCGGCTCATCCGGATCCGGTCCCAGCGGCGGAAACGGATCAGGGAACACATCCGGAGGCGTCGCGGGAATCCCGCCGGCCCGGATCGGTGCAGCATCAGTTGCGAGTAGAAGTTTCTGAGCCTCGGTCATACCGTTGGGAGTGCCAGCATCCTCTTCGCGTTGCTCCCTCGTCATCCGGCCCAGAGAATTGTTGTGAGCTGCACGGACGTCAAGACGCCACCGTTCACTCGCCAGCAGCCCCCGCAACAGTTGCTTGCCGTCCTCGCGCACCCATCCAGCCTCGCGCATTCTGGGCGCATAGTCGGGCAGCCGCCGCGTGCGCAGCCCCGTCAGCAGGCGAAAGCCCAGGTACAAACAGGCGATCACAATGCGGCCTGCTGCACCGGACACGCGTCCCTTCGGCACGGCGAAGTCTGAGATGATCCACACTGCTCCATCGCTCGCCACTGCGGCCACATTCTTGAGCAGCGCCGCAATCTCTTCATCGTTGAAGCAGTCCAGGAAGAAGTGGCTCACGATCAGGTCGTACTTCGTTGCGCCCGGTGGTGCCTCGCGAATCGCATCGGCCTGGTGGAGGCTCACGCGTCCACCCGGGCGCGCATCGCCGGACTTCGTCCCTGCAAGCCGCCGCTCTGCTTTGCGCAGCATGCGCGCGCTCGCGTCGATTGCGGTAATCGTCATCTGCGGAGCTGCGCAAGCTAGCCGCGCCAGAAAGCGTCCGTCGCCATCCCCGTAGACCAGCGCCTGCTGCGCGGGCCGCATCTCGTCCAGGCGGAGGTACCGGCAGCGCTCCAGCCAGCGCCCGAAGCTCGCATACTCCATCCAGCGATACAGGCGCGCCAGCCGCCCGAAGCGCGCCGGCGTACTCACCGGGTGCTCCACAGCCGGGTCAGCACCAGCATCAGGAACGGAGTCAGCATCAGCAGCGGCGTCAGCAGGATCAGATCTGCTGCAATCCGCCGCGCCCCGGCTCCCAGCCGCGATCGATCGATCACCAGAAACAGGAGCGCGCTGCAGAGTGTAGAAACGGCGAGGCCCCGCGCTCCCGCGCTCTGCAGCTCCAGCAGGCTAAACGCAGCAGACGCCGCTACCAGCAGCACCATCGTTCGCAACGGAACTCGCCACCCGGGCCCCACGGGCGTGTGTTCCCATCGGTCGATTGCAATGCAGTTCAACCAGCACAACGCGGCAAACAGAGGGCACAGCAGCAGCAGCGGATGGTGGCGCGGCATGCCGTCTGCACGGCGCTGCGCCTCGTCCCACGCCGGCAGGGCAGTGGCTGTGGCAAACAACAGCCCCACGACCAGCTCCTTGCTGAAGGAGAGGACTGTGTAGGGGCGGGGCTCCGTATCCTCGCGTGCGACGGGCCAGTGCACAATGATTAGATACACCAGTGACAGCGCGCTGAGCCACGCGTACTCGGTAAGCAGGGAGCGCGGCATGCGTGCGATCAGCACCAGCAAAGCCGCGGCCACCGGCACTGCCGCCACAAGGAAGAGACTCCGGTGGCGATGGTGGAAGTGGTGCCGCTCCTGCAGCTCTGCCGTAGGCGCGCGTCGCGCATCCAGCAGGCGGTCTGCCACGTAGAACAGCCACGTGCCCAGCGCCAGCGCCAATGGCAGCCAGGGAGCGAGGCGCTGCCGCGCCGCACGCCCGAAGGCCCAGCACCACAGCCCGGCCACCGTGGGCGCATCCAGGCTGAGCAGGTGCCAGTAGCGAAGCAGCGAATGGAGGGAGCGCGGCAAACCCCAGTGTAGTAGCCGTGCAGTGCGGCTGCGAAGCGGGGAGCTTCGCCCTATTCAAATACCGTAGGCGCTCCTTCTGGCAGAAGTTGTGCATCCGCAGCGGCGCAGCAATCAGTCAGCGACTGCTGCGCAGCCCTGCGCGGCCGCCCGCCAGGTAGACCCTACTTGGCGGCTTCCTTCACTGCCTCTACGTCAAGCGTCACCTTTACGTCGTCCGACAACACTGCGTCCCCAGACTTAAGCGCGCCGTTCCACTTCATGCCGAAGTCCTGGCGGTTTAGGGTTGTCGTGGCTTCAAAGCCGCGGCGTGGCTTACCATCCGGGCCGATCTGTTCCTTCGACGGATCGAGCGCGAGCACCACCGGCTTGGTGACGCCGTGCATCGTCAGGTCGCCCGTGACTGTGTAGCCGTCCGCGCTCTTGGCGACGCTCTTGCTCACAAAAGTCATGGTCGGGTATTTTGCCACGTCGAAGAAGTCTGCGCTCTTCAGGTGCGTGTCACGCTGCGGCATCCCGGTGTCGACTGTCGTTACATCTACTGTTGCATTCACACTGGCCTTGGTTAGGTCTGCAGGGTCCAGCGTGATGGTCCCGTTGACGCCGCCGAAGTGGCCGTGAACGTTCGAAAGGCCCAGGTGCCGAATGGAAAAGTCGGCCGCAGAGTGAGCCGGATCGATCTTCCAGTTGGTGGCCTGCGCGTTGGCCAGAGTGGCGGTGCCTGCAACCAGGAAAGCAACAGCTATACGAGAGATAAGGCGAAGGTGCATGCAGTTGCTCCAGAAAGGAATTTGAAGGATTTTACAGAAGCGGCACCGCACTTCGGTTTTGGTGCCTGCTCCGACTAGATTCCGCCCCGGTCGGAAGGGCTCAGAAGATCTGCCTCTACGAAGGCCACCTCACCCGTGGCTCCGTGCCAGACTCATCCTCTCGATCAGGTCTTTCACGCGCCCAAGAATGGAATCGCGGGTCTCGCGCACCTGCTCGATCGCTTGACCTTTCGGATCCGGCAGCGGCCAGTCCTCGACCTCCACTCCAGGGACGTACGGGCACGCATCGCCACAGCCCATGGTGACAAGTCGCTCTGCCGCTGCGGCCAGCTCCGGTGTCAGCTTCTGCGGCCGCACACTGCGCAGGTCCAGCCCAACCTCCAGCATCGCTTCGACGACCACGGGATGGACACGCTCCGCCGGCTGCGTGCCCGCGGAGAGAGCCCGGCCATGCTGCCTGTCGGCAAGCGCGTTAAACCACGCTGCGGCCATCTGTGATCGCCCCGCATTGTGCACGCAGGCAAACAGCACGGTGCGCTCGGCCACCGTTAGCTCCACTGCTCAGCAGCCGGCTTCACTGCAAACACTCGCACGCTGGCCGCAGCATGATTAACGTCGTAGCTCGCCAGTAGGAAAGCGAGGTCCTTATGCAGCGTGGTAGCCTCTGCATGCCCTGCCTCGCTCGCGGTGGGGCCGCACTCGCAGCAGGCTTCGGCTGCGACGGGAAAGAGCGAGCCCTCGCTCATCGCCGGCGAGCAGCAGCCCGCCTGGTTCTCCACCTTTGCGTACGCATTCAAATCTGCGCCAGTGTCCACCACCTCGACGTGGGCAAAGCCCGCATCGCGCAACTCCGTCCTGTACGTCTCCATGCGGATCGCGCCGGCGATGCAGCCGACATACGCCGCCATGCTGCGCGCAATCGCCTCCGGCAGCTCCGCCTTGAGAGCGATGTCGCTGACCGCCAGCCGCCCCCCTGGCTTCAGCACGCGAAAGATCTCGCGGAAGACCGCAGGCTTATCTGGAGCCAGGTTCAGCACGCAGTTGCTGATCACGCAGTCGACCGATGCATCCGCCAGCGGCAACTGGTCGATCGAGGCCAGGTGGAACTCGACATTGCTGTAGCCGCCTGCCGCCGCATTCGCCTGCGCACGCTCGATCATTGCCGGGGTCATGTCGATGCCGATTGCCCGGCCCGAAGGCCCAACCGACTTGGCTGCCAAAAAAACATCGAGGCCGCCCCCCGAGCCCAGGTCGACTACCACCTCGCCCTCCCGCAGCCGCGCCGTGGCCGTCGGGTTGCCACAGGACAGGCCCATGTTGGCCTCCGCAGGAATCGAGCGCAGCTCCTCAACCGTGTAGCCGAAGGCCTCGGCCACCGCCTGCACTCCCGCGTGCTCGCCCGACAGCGTGCTCTCCGCCACCGCGCCATACTTCGCCTTCACTGAGTCCAGCAGCCGGTCTGCCATGCCTTCATCCCCCGATACATATACGCTAAGGAGAATGTATCCTCACTTGATCGTATCCGTCAAGCCGGATATATTGGGTGCGTGCCCGCAAAAGCATCTTTCCAGATCGAGCGCTTCTTTCAAGCACTAGGTGACCGGACGCGACTGCGTCTGCTCAACCTGATCGGAGATCAGGAGCTCTGCGTCTGCTACTTCGTCGAGATCCTCGGGCTGCCCCAGCCAAAGATCTCCCGCCACCTTGCCTACCTGCGGAATGCGGGCATCGTCGCCGCCCGCCGGGAAGGGAAGTGGATGCACTACCGCCTCGTGGTTCCGCCACATGCGGGTGCAGCGCAGGTGCTGCGGCAGACGCTCGCCTGGATGAGCGAAGACCGGGCCATGCAGGCGGACCGTGCACGATTGTCCCGCGCCTGCTGCTCTCCGGCGCGCTTCACCGCGCTCGAGGGCGCTCCGCGACCGGTCGCTGTCGCTGCGCTGGAGGCACTCTAGCCATGGCCTCCGCTCCGCTGCTGGCAGCCGGCAAGTGCGCTCCTCTGCCGCGCCGCAAACTCTCTTTTCTGGATCGCTTCCTGACGCTCTGGATCTTTCTCGCCATGGCCGCCGGCATCGCTCTCGGCCACTTCATTCCCGCCTCCGCAGCCTTGATAAACCGCTTCCAGCGAGGCACCACGAACCTCCCGATCGCCATCGGGCTCATCATCATGATGTACCCGCCGCTGGCCAAGGTCCGCTACGAAAAACTGGGAGAGGTGTTTCGCAACCGGCGTATCCTCGGCTTGTCTCTGCTGCAGAACTGGATCGTCGGTCCGCTGCTGATGTTTACGCTAGCCGTGCTCTTCCTGCGCGCGCACCCGGCCTACATGCGCGGCCTTATCCTGATCGGCATCGCCCGCTGCATCGCCATGGTGCTGGTCTGGAATGAGCTGGCCGAGGGAGACACGGAGTACGTCGCTGGGCTGGTTGCGCTCAACAGTGTCTTCCAGGTGCTCTTCTACAGCTTCTATGCCTGGGTCTTCGTCACGCTGCTGCCGCGCTGGCTCGGCCTCCATGGCAGTGTCGTCTCCATCAGCATCGCCCAGCTTGCCCGCAGCGTTGGGCTCTATCTTGGGCTGCCCTTCGCCGCCGGACTCCTGTCCCGCCTGGTGCTGCTGCGGCTGAAGGGAGAGCAGTGGTACCGGGCCCGCTTCCTGCCGCGCATCAGCCCGCTGACCTTGCTCGCGCTGCTCTTCACCATCCTGGTCATGTTCTCGCTCAAGGGCGACCTGATCGTCCGCCTGCCACTCGATGTGCTGCGCATCGCTCTACCGCTGGCCATTTACTTTGTCATCATGTTCCTGGTCAGCTTCTGGATGGGCAAACGCCTGGGCGCAGATTACGCTCAGTCCGCCACCTTATCCTTCACCGCGGCGGGCAACAATTTCGAGCTCGCCATCGCGGTCGCCGTCGCCGTTTTCGGCATTCAGTCCGGCGAGGCCTTCGTGGGCGTGGTGGGCCCGCTCATCGAAGTACCCGCACTGATCGGGCTGGTCAACGTCGCTTTCTGGATCAGGCGTCGCTACTACACCACGGCCGAGCCGTTGCCCGCCAGCGCATAAGTCACTGCCACAAACAGCAAGTCCCTCCGCGAAGAGAGGGACTTGCTGCACTTCACAGAGGCGCTGATTAAGCCGAACGGCGGTCCAGCGTGGGATCCTGTCTGGTTGTGTCTTCCACATCCAGCTCTTCGTGGCGAACTTCTCCACCCACCTGCTCCACGCGCTCGGAGGCACGCTTGCCTACTGCGTATTCCTCGCGTACTACCGTCTGCTTCTCGGCGGAGGCGCGCTCTTCCGTCAAAGGGATGCGGATCTCTGAGTTCTCTCCGATCGTCCCCGTGGCTCCCCGCTGCCCTTCGACCGGCACCCGCTCCACTACCAGCTCCTCACGGGTTACCGGAACCTGAACGGTCTGCTGCTCTGTTATCACTTCCTTGCGTACCCGCACCTCACCGCGGTTCACGCGTTCCTTGTGCACGCGCAGAATCTCGCCCAGTAGCTGGAGGCGCTGCTGGCCGGTGACCTCGCCGGTTGTCCTGCCCGTCGCTGCCGTAGAGGAGTAGTCATAATCCGCACTGTTCTGGCCCAGGTCGCCGCCAAAACGGGTCAGGATAGTCTCCGCCTCGCTCTCGCGCCCAGTGGCCGTTACCGTCACCAGCACGCCACCGGCGTTGCTGACCCGGTGAGAGAAGTACCGCGACCGCTGGTCGTCCACCGACATGCCGGAGAGAGCATGATGCACATCCCCCGGTTCATAATCCGAGTAGCTGCTTGCGCCGGTGATCTCGTGCGACTGGACGCTGTCCCGGTCCCGCTCGTCTGCGTAGGGCTCTACATCGCCGCTGCCGCCTTCAAAGAAGTTCTTCACCTTGTCCCACACGCCAGCAGCCTTGTGCTCCACCCGGCCGGTGGTGGAACCTGTGCTGGTGTGCGACGTGCCCATCTGCTCTGTGCCTGTTGCCCCTGAAGCTCCGCCCGAGGCCGCGGCGATTCCGATCTGGTTTGAGTCGAAGCCGGCCTGCTGCAGGGCTTCGATAGCCTGGTGTGCGCTGTTTTCGTCGTTGAAGTACGCAGCAATCGTTCCTGATTGTGTCTGAGGCATGAACTGAGCTCCTGATGGATCGTCTTCGATCAGGCTCGGATCGAAGAGCATAGGTGTGGGTGTCGTACCTGTTTCACAGAAGCCGCCGAACGCGCTCCCTTGTCTGTAAGACGCCGCTCGTTCCTACCAGTTGCTTCGACCTGCAAGATGCCGCACACTCCGTCACGCAGATGTATGAAGGGTGCGATGAACGGCGAATGTAAAGCCGGGCACAACGCGTT
Source organism: uncultured Acidobacteriaceae bacterium (assembly GCA_964252395.1). GTDB lineage: Bacteria > Acidobacteriota > Terriglobia > Terriglobales > Acidobacteriaceae > KBS-83. The sequence goes on from CAXUMX010000001.1 coordinate 136,556, forward strand.
CCGAATAGCGCGCATCCGCGCTTCCACCCGCGGGCAGCGCTGGCCCACGGCTCGCCTTATCCGCGACAAGGCGGCGGGAACTTGAAACGCTTCGCTGCCGGCGACCTGGAAAGGGAACTCAGCCCTGTGCAGCAGACGCAGCAAAAAGCGAAGCCCTTCGCGCATTGCTGCGAGAAGGGCTTTCGAGAACCCTGTTCCAGTACTGCTATGTACGCTCGGCTGTTAGGCGCTGCGCATCTGTAAGGTCGCTGCGGCCGGAAGGTCCGGCGTGGTCGCAGTTGTACGGTTGGCCTCTGCTGCGCTCTGTAGGCCGCTGCCTGCCTCCGCCGCCGCCTCCGCAAGTATGCGGTGGTGGATGGTGAACAGCGCCAGCTCCAGTCGGTCCGATACACCCGTCTTGTCATACACCGAACGCAGGTAGTTCTTGATCACCTGCTCGGTCGTGCCCAGACGCTGCGCGATCTCCTTGTTCTTGCAGCCCTGCACAATCAGCGCGACAATTTTCATCTCTTTTGGGGTCAGCCGGTCACGTACCCGAGCGCCCACAAAGTCTTCGTCCTCCGCATGCACCGCATCGGCCGGACGCTGCACACAGGTTAGTCCATGAATCACCTTGTGCACGCAGTCCACCAGCGCCGCGCCGGTGGTGTTGCGGTAGACCACACCGCGCACTCCCTGCTGGGTGTAGCTGGATGCGGACTCGCCGTTCTCCGCGATCACAATCGCGCGGCTGCCGGCCGTCTTCACCCGGCCCATAAAGTCCCCAAGCTCCGGCTTCAGCGCGGAGGCAAACACCACAATCGACGATTTGTAGGTGTCCACGGCCAGAACCATCCTCGCCATGTCGCTGCACTGCGCCGCCACCCGGAAATCCTCTTCACTGGCCAATACCTTCGCGATGCCTGCTCGGAAGATTGCCTGATTGTCACCGAGAATGATCTTGTTCATTGCGCCTCGTATACTGAGCACTCTTACCGAAGATCCAGGAGTAACGACCCACTCTGCGCGGCTTCTTCCATATCCCGTCCGGGAAGCCGTCACACTCTCTATCGCCCTGCACCTGCGGAAGCCGCTCTAAGTCCCTCTGCCCGATTGCTCCGGTGTGCGCAACTCACGTCTTTGCTCTGCGGCGCAGACCGCGCCGAAAGCTCAACTCTGGACATCGCGACCACGAATGCGCTGCTCTCACGAACGGTGTATCGGCAGAAAATTGATTTCTTTCTACGTGTCGACTGCTCTGGTACGACTCTGTCGGACAACTCCGAAGTCCGTCCTCTTCCGGGTAGCCTCAGACCGCCTTGTTGCCCTCTAAAGATCGGTGATCGACCCGCTAGCGGCAACCCCACGATAGTGTTACGGAGGTACTGACACAGGGGCAGATCCGGTTGACATTCGTGGAGTCACGCATCCTTTTTCAGCACTCTATTGCACTTGCCTGAGGTCAAACGGAGCACTCCCGTTTCCCCCTTTCCGCGTTAAGGAGAAGCACTACACTATGGTTGCAGCCTTGCGGCGCCCTTCGGTTTCCTTCCGTGTGCGGCCCGCAAGGCGCAGAGGACCAGATGAGCAAGCCAGTCATACTCGCGATCGACGATGACGCCAGCGTTCTGGAGGCGGTGGTGCAGGACCTGCGCCGCCGGTACGCGGCCAACTATCGCATCCTGCGCGCCAGCTCCGGGCAGGCCGCACTCGATCTGGCGAACCAGTTGAAGCAGCGCTCTGACACCGTCGCGCTCTTTCTCTCCGATCAGCGCATGCCGGGGATGAACGGCACCGAGCTGCTGGAGCGCTCCATTCAGGTCTTTCCCGATGCGAAACGCGCCCTGTTGACCGCGTACTCGGACACAGAAGCTGCCATTCGCGCTATCAACAGCGCCCGCATTCACTACTACCTGACCAAGCCCTGGGATCCACCGGAGGAGAAGCTCTACCCCATTGTGGACGACCTGGTTGAGGCCTGGTCCTCCACCTATCGGGCACCCTTTGAGGGGCTGCGGGTGGTCGGCGTTCGTTACGCCCTGCGCGACCATCGCGTACGCGAGTTCCTCACTCGCAACTACGTTCCCTACGTCTGGCTGGACGCGGAGAGCTCGCCGGATGCGCGCACACTGCTTGAAAGCAATCATTTGGATCAGCCCAAGCTGCCTGTGCTCTTCTTCTCCGACGGCAGCTACCTGGAGCAGCCCGAGCACCAGCAGCTCGCCGAGCGCATCGGTCTGCGCACCCAGCCCTCGAGCGATGTCTACGACCTGGTCGTACTCGGCGCCGGGCTGGCCGGGCTGGCCGCCGGCGTGTATGGCGCCAGCGAGGGCCTGCGCACGCTTGTGATTGAGAACGAAGCTCCCGGCGGTCAGGCAGGTTCCAGCTCCCGCATTGAGAACTATCTTGGCTTTCCCGCCGGGCTTAGCGGTGCCGAGCTGGCACGCCGCGCCTACCAGCAGGCCTCCCGTTTCGGTGCGGAGTTCATCTCCGGCCGCGCCTCCTCCATCCGCTCCGACCGCGGCTACCACTTCGTCTGCCTCGGCGACGGCCGGGAGGTCTCCGCCCAGACCAGCCTTATCGCCACCGGCGTCGACTGGCGCCGCCTCGATGTCCCCGGGGTGCAGCGGCTCACCGGCGCCGGCGTCTACTACGGCGCGGCACTGGCAGAGGCCCGCAGCTGCCAGGACGAAGAGGTCTTCCTGGTCGGCGGCGCGAACTCTGCCGGGCAGGCTGCCCTGCACTTCGCCCGCTTCGCCAAGCGCGTGGTCATGGTAGTCCGGGCCGCATCCCTCGAAAGCAGCATGTCGAAATACTTAATCGATGAGATCGCTCGCGAATCCAATATCGAGGTGTGGACCGGTGCAGCGGTGCTTGAAGCCTATGGAGACGACCGCTTGCAGCAGTTGCGCATCCTTCGTCCAGACGGCGAGCGCACCGTGAAAGCCACCGGGCTGTTCATCTTTATCGGCGCCCAGCCCAAAACGGACTGGCTGCCCGGCACCGTGCTGAAGGACGAGAAAGGGTTTGTCTTGAGCGGTCGCGATCTGAAGCAGAACCCGGAGTTCACCCGCCAGTGGCAGCAGCAACGGGAGCCCTATCTGCTGGAGTCCAGCGTCCCCGGCATCTTCGTTGCCGGCGATGTCCGGCACGGCTCGGTCAAACGCGCCGCCTCGGCAGTGGGTGAGGGATCGATTGCGGTACAGTTCATCCATCAGTACATGGCGGCCCGTTGATGGCTGGCCTCCTGCCAATCTCCTCCGGGCTCAGCAACAGCGGCTGCATCGCCGCTGGGAGAGGAAGCAGAAACCCAAAGCCTGAAACCACATGAGCAGTCAAACTTCAGCCATTCGCACCCAGCGCGTTCCGTCCGACTCCCTGTTTGAAGAGCTCAGGGGAGTCTCTGTCTTCGCCGAGTTGAATCGGGAGAATCTCGCCTGCATCGGCACCGTCGAAGTCATCGAGGCGCCTGCCGGCGCAGAGATTCTTCCGCCCGGCTCCATCTGCGACTCCTACTACGTCCTGCTCGAAGGCGAGACGGAGGTGCAGAAGGTGGACAAGGAAGGCGAGCCACCGCGGGTCTATACCCAGACCGCAGGCGACGGCTTTGGTGAGATGGCGCTGCTCAAGGGCGTCAAGAATGAGCTGGCCCTGATCGCCACCCAGGACGCGCGCCTGGTGCGCTTTGACGAAGAGGCATTCTGGCAGCTGATGTTCTCCTGCCCGCGGGTCCGCGCCGCCATCCTGGGCAATATGGCCCGCCGGCTGGAGTCCTACCAGGCCAGTGCGGTGCATCGGGAAAAACTGGCCTCGCTCGGTACCCTGGCCGCAGGCCTCATGCACGAGCTCAACAACCCCGGTGCTGCCGCCCTTCGCGCCGCGTCGCAGTTGCGGGAGAAGCTCTCCCGCCTGCAGGAGATCAGCCTGCGCTTCACCCGGACGCCCATCAGTCCGGAGCAGCTAGCCTGCATGGCCGCCCTGCAGGAGCATGCCCTGCGCAAGGACTGCTGCGTCCTGATGGGCTCTCTCGAGCAGTCCGACCGGGAGGAGGCATTGGCCGAGTGGCTGGACAGCGCCGGCGTTGAAAATGCCTGGCGCCTCGCTCCCGCGCTGGCCGAGATGGGCATGGACCCCGACCGGCTGGAGTGTGCCAAGGCCGCCTTCAGTGGGCAGAAGCTCTCGGACGTTCTCAACTGGCTGGAGGTCGTCATCTCCAGCTCCCAGCTGGTCGCCACGGTCGAGTCCAGCATCGCCCGCGTTACCGACCTGGTCGTCGCCGTAAAGAAGTATGCCTACGAAGGCAAGGGCATCGGTGCCTCCGTCAGCGTGCATGAGAGTCTGCACAGCACCCTCGTCATCCTCGGGCACAAACTGCGTCATAAAGGCATCGTGCTGCGCAAAGATCTCGCGCCGGATCTCCCGGCGCTTGAAGGCGCCGCCGCAGGGCTCAACCAGGTGTGGACCAACCTGCTCGACAATGCAATCGACGCCTCGCCGGAAGGCGGAGAGATCATCATCTCCAGCCGGCAGGAGGGCGACCGCGTCGCCGTCAGCATTGCCGACCATGGCACCGGCATATCGGCCGAAGACCAGAAGCACATCTTCGAGCCGTTCTTCACCACCAAGCCGGTCGGTTCCGGCACCGGTCTCGGCCTCGACATCGCACGGCGCATCGTCGAATCCAAACACGGCGGCGAGATCGCACTCGAGTCCGGCCCCGGCGGCACCACTTTCACCGTCTATCTACCCATACACGGCGCAGACCAGCCCGCCGTCAAACATCCCGCTGCTGCCACCACTACTGTCTGACAGCAAGTTCAATTTTTGGTCCAGCCGCTTCCGTCAACATCCACGTCGCAGCTGGATAGGTGCACGGCACAGAGCGTAGACCCTATCGCGACATGAGCTACCGATTCAGCGCGATGCTGCACGTTCCCGGCGACGTCCGCCAGGCCATCGCCTTCTATCAGCGGGCATTCGGCGCCACCCAGGGCTGGAGCACGCCTCCTGACGCGGGCATGGTGGCGCAGTTGCTAATTCATGGCGCCGAGTTTTGGGTGCATCCCGCGGACGACACCATCGGCAACCCACCCCCGCAACCCAGCGGGACAGCCGTGCGCCTCATGCTCATCGTCGATGACCCTGACACCCTGTTCAATCAGGCCGTGGCCGCTGGTGCCACCGTCCGCTCCCCGATGCAGAACCGGGACTACGGCTGGCGGGATGGTTCTGTTGTGGACCCACTCGGGCATCGCTGGGAGATCGGCAAGCCGCTCTAAGTCCACTTACACTCGGTCGCCTGCCTGAGGGATAGACTGTCCCCACAATGCCCGACGCTCCGCCCAAACGATCTTCGCGCGCCCAGGTCTTCCTCTATGCGGCCTTGATGTTCTTCGGGGCGCTCTGGTCGTTCCGGGAGAGCGTACGCATTCACCGCTTGGGCGGCACGGTGGCGTGGGGTCAGCACATGTCCTCGGACGGCGAGATGTTCTTCTACGGGCTGGTCGCACTCGTCGTTAGCGGAGCCTTGGTGCTGGTCGCGCTCGGCGTGATCAAAGGCGGCCCGGGCGCGCCGGAGTAGTGGCCGCCCTGCGAGTCAGAGATTCAGCCCTGCATTCCTTGCCGGCTTAGAAGTAGCTCTCGACTCGGAGGCGAGGACAAGACCCACCCCGCACGGTGCGTCTTGCGGTCAACCTATACTGGCGACCATGCTTCGAGTGCTCAGTCGCCTCTTCCGTGCGCTCACCGGTAATGCCGCGCATCCTTCCGCAGGCGCGGCAGCTCTGTTCTGCTTGGCTCTCGGATGCGCAACGATCACTCTCCTGGGGCAGGACGCTGCACCGCCATTTGCTCCGCCTCAATCGGGGCTTGTGCTGTTTCGTAATGCAACTCTGATCGACGGTACGGGCGCATCTGCCAGAGAGCATATCGATGTACTGGTGGATGGGGCCCGCATCGCGCAGGTCATTCCGGATAGCGAGCTCGACCCCCACCTGCTCTCGAAGGCTCGCATCGTGCCGCTTGCCGGCCGCTTTCTCATGCCTGGCATGATCGATGCGCATGTGCATCTGGCCACGCCACCTCATCGTCGCCAGGCCGAGGCCGTCCTCAGGCGCGACCTCTATGGCGGAGTCACTGCTGTTCGAGATATGGCCGATGACCTCCGAGCCGTCGGCGATCTCTCTCGCGCTAGCCTGGTAGGCGAAATTCCGGCGCCCGATATCTACTATGCAGCGCTGATGGCGGGCCCGGCCTTCTTTACTGACAAGCGCACCGTCCAGGTCTCCGCCGGCGGACTTCCCGGGCAGGTTCCGTGGATGCAGGCCGTCACCGCTCAGACAGATCTGCGCCTTGCAGTGGCGGTAGCCCGCGGCACGTATGCCACCGCCATCAAGTTATACGCAGACCTCACACCCGAGCTGGCAGGAAAGATCACCGAGGAGGCGCACCGTCAGGGGATGCAGGTCTGGGCCCACGCAACGCTCTATCCGGCGAAGCCGTCTGACGTTGTCGCTGCCGGCGTGAACACAATTTCGCACTCGTGCCTGCTTGTGCGCGAAATCACCTCGCCTCGCCTCGCCTGGACTGATCCCCACCCGCCCGCACCGCTCGATCCCTTTCGCAGCGGCCAGAACCCTGTTCTTGTCCCACTGTTCAAGGAGATGAAGCGACGCGGCACCGTACTCGACGCAACCGTGTGGACATACAGTGTCGATGCGGCGGGTTCCACCACGATGCCGCCCCTGCCGCCCGGCAGTTGCGATGACACGGTAGGAGGCGCGATCACCGGGCAGGCCTATCGCGCAGGTGTTCTCATCGACGCCGGTACCGATGACGTTGCAGACGCCAGTGATCCATGGCCCGACCTGTTCCACGAGCTCGACGAGCTCTCAAGCAAGGCAGGCATGCCGCCCGAGGCGGTTATTCAGTCAGCGACACTTGTCTCCGCCTGCGCCACCGGGCAGGCGAAAGAGATGGGCACGATCGAGCCCGGCAAGCTCGCCAACATGGTCGTGCTCGCTCGCAATCCGCTGTTGGATCTTGGCAATCTCAAATCGACAGTCATGACCGTCAAGCGTGGCCGCATCTTCGAACGGAGCGCTTTTGTACCGCTGCAGCCGGGCGATGTCACCGATCGCTAACTTTCTCCTTGAGGCACGCTACAGAGACTCTCATCTGAGCTGCTTCAGTGGACGATTCACAGGTCATTACGCCGACTCGCAGATACCATGCGGGCATGACACGTAAGTGGATTGTCAATTTCTACAAACGCCCTGAGTTCAGCCGAGACCTGCCTGCCTTGGTTGCAAGGGACGTAATCCGATGGTGGGAGGGGCGCCGGCTCTTCTACAACCTTGCCGTAGGAAGCACCGGGCTGATCACTTGCTTATTGCTGGTCATCTGCGCGGCAATCTCCGAATCCATGGTTGGAGAACCAATTGGAATGCCCGACGGTCCCCTCTTAGGAGTCTTCGCAATCTTCTTCTACGCGACCGTTGCAAACATGTGCTACACCGCGGGCTGGATCACTGAACTTCTAGTCCGAGCTGCCGGAAAAGCAGATGCTGCGGAGAAGGTCGCCTTGAAGGCGTTCCGCTTAGGCGTCACCTTCTCGGTTCTCTTGACCCTCGGCCCAGCCGTATTCTGCTGGGCGGCCTTCGCTGTGGCATTGCTGACAGGACAGAAACACGGCCCCTTGGTCGAGTAAGATTCCTCTCACCGGACATTCCCTAACGCCACCGCCTCCCACCTCAAGCGATAGCGCAACTCTCGAGCCTGCGCCGTGTTTCCACTGGCAGCAGGAGTCAGTCGCCGAAGGAGGCACTATGACACGCATCTCCTCTGCTGTTGGCAAACTTTCGGGTATCGCCTTACTCTCTTTGCTCGCCGCCGGAACCTCGTTTGCGCAGTACGGCTACTACGGCCCGCAGCCCGGCTACTACCAGGGCAACCAGTACGGTGTTGAGCACGCACGCCGCGCCGGATTTCAGGATGGCGCCGCCGAGGGAGAGCGCGATCGCTTGACCGGGCACAGCTACCGGCCCACCCACAGCGATCGCTACGACGATGCACCCGACCACGGGGACCGCGACGGGCTCAGCCGCGGCGAGTTCAAGAGCCTCTACCGTGATGGCTACCTGCGCGGCTACGAGCGTGGCTACCGCGGCGAAGGATATCGGGACCGCTACTAGACGTTGCCACCCAGGGGGAGACCAGTGCTCGACCGGCCTCCCCTGGTGCGCCCACATTCCCGAAACAGCACAGTGACCGCTGGAGTCGTTGCCTGTGCTGCTCTCTCCATCAACACCTCATCCTTTTCCGGTCTCCGCCGATGAACACAGTGGCACCCCTTCCCCGGGCCTGCCCATCCTCGTGCAACGGAGCCCATCGCGTGTTCGCCATCCTAGGAATCCTTGTCGTCATCGGCGCAGTGCTGGGTGGCTTTCTCATGGAAAAGGGCAATCTGCTGGTGCTGGTGCAGCCGGCGGAGCTGCTCATCATCGGCGGTGCGGCCCTGGGCACCATGCTGGTCGGCAACCCGCTCCATATCCTGAAGGGCATCGCCTCCGGGTTGTCGTCGGTCTTCGGCCGCTCGCCCTATACCCGCCAGCGCTACCTGGACAGTCTGCGCATGATGTACGGCGTGCTCACCAAGGCCCGGCGCGAAGGCAATCTCGCCATCGAGCAGGACATCGAAGTGCCGCAGGAGAGCAAGCTCTTCGCGGAGTTTCCCGCATTCCTTAAAGACACCCACACTCGCGACTTCGTCTGCGACACGATGCGCATGATGATCACCGGCGGCGTCGAGGCCTTTGACATCGACCAGATGATGGAGCTGGACATGGAGGTGCAGCAGCACGACTCCAACCACGCCATCTCGGCCATCACTACCGTAGCCGATGCGCTGCCCGGCCTGGGCATCGTCGCCGCTGTGCTCGGGGTGGTCATTACCATGGGCGCGCTCGGCGGTCCCCCGGAGGAGATCGGGCGCAAGGTAGCCGCCGCGCTGGTCGGCACCTTCCTCGGCATCCTGCTCTGCTACGGAGTCTTCGGCCCCTTCGGCGCTCGCATGAGCAAATCTGCCGATGAAGAGCGCTGCCACATCCACATGCTGCGCGTGCTCATGTTGTCCGCTATCAAGGGCAGCGCGCCCCAGATCGCGATCGAGATCGGCCGTCGCGCCATCCCCATGCACGTGCGTCCCAGCTTCGCCGAGGTGGAGCGAGTCTGCCGCGGCGGTGGGCCGATCGCCGCCGAGGCTGCAGACGGGAAGGCAGCATGACGCCCCAAACCGCTCCCCCCCGACCCATTATCGTCATCCGGCGCCGCAGCCACCACCGCCATCATCACGGCGGCTCCTGGAAGGTTGCCTATGCCGATTTCGTCACCGCGATGATGGCGTTATTCATCGTCCTCTGGCTGATGAACTCGAGCCCGCACACGCGCAAGGCAATCGCCGGCTACTTCCAGGATCCGCGCGGCACCGCGACCCGTGCCGGCACTGATCGCGGAGGGGCCGCGGACGCAGTCGCTCTCAACCGCAACGACCTGCACGAACTCAAGCGGCAGCTTGAGCAGCAGATCGACAGTCAGCCGGCACTGGTCAAGCTGAAGCAGCAGATTGAGATCACCATCACACCGGAAGGGCTGCGCATCGAGCTGATCGAGTCGCGCGACGGCACCTTCTTTGAGAACGGCAGCTCTACGCTCAACAACAACGGACACAGCCTGCTGGTGCTGCTGGCCCGCCAGCTCGGCACGGTACCCAACCGCGTCTCGATCGAAGGCCACACCGACGCGCGCGCCTACGCCGATGCCGTCGGCTACGGCAACTGGGAGCTCTCCTCCGACCGCGGCAACGCCGCCCGCCGTCTGATGGAGAAGACCGGGTTGCGTGCCGGGCAGATCTCCCAGGTGCGCGGCTTCGCCGACCGTCAGCTGCGCGTGCCCGCCGACCCGCTCGATCCGTCGAATCGCCGCATTTCGGTCATCGTGCACTATCTCGATCCGCTGCCCCTCGAAGAGCAGGCAGCCGATGGAGCCAAGTCCGACAACCCATCCTGACGCGGACGTCGCGTCCACCCCGAGCTCAGCGCGTCAGCACCACACGCTTCAGCACCGCCGGTGCGTCGCTCGTATTCACGATCCGGAAGTGCGCCTCGCCGTTCTGGCTGGCCGCTACACAGCTCGCGCACGCAGCACCCGCCCCATGCTCGAGCGCCAGCTGTCCTGCCCCTGCACCCTCCAGCGCGGCCTTCCACTCACCTGCTGACGCAGGAATCGCAGCGAACTCTGCCGCGCCATGCGGAGCGATGACCAGCTGCGCTTGGCCATCGATCAACCGCACTGCATTCGTATCCGTCGCTGTGGCCAGATATGCGGGCACGGTCTCCCGCGCACCGGCGACTTGGACTCCCAGCGGCCCGTCTGCCCGGCGGATGTACACCACCGCCCGGATCGGATGCGGTGGCGGCACATCGAGCGTGATCCTCTGGTACAGCGCCCAGCGCGGGTCGGCTACCAGCTGCTGATCTGCAGGGAAGAACGGCTCGCCCTTGAAGTTCGATAGCAGCACCAGGTCTGGCTTGTGGTCCAGCACGTACTTGCCGTCGCCCAGCTCATGCCCTACCCAGCCCAGCCCGCGGTCGGCGATCGGATGGCGCGAGATGTGGTAGTCGTTCAGCCCCAGCGGATCGATCGCATCCATCTCCGCGTAGAAGGGGACGACTCCGGCCGCATCGGAGGAGAGCAGCGGATGCTGCGCTCCGAAGGCCTGCCGCAGAAACAGCCCGATCGATTTGCCCTCCTGCTCCCAGGTCTCGGGCGCAGAACCCAGGTCCGAGGACAACACCAGCGCCGTCAGCAGCAGGAATACGGCCACTCTGCCGCGGGAAAAGCGGAACGGAGCCGCCAGCATCAGCAGGCCACACCCTGCAATCAAAAAGCTCATCAGCGCCAGCGCCGGTACGAAGTGGCGGAAGCCGGGGAAGATATCGCCGCCTACCACGCAGATGTACACCAGCCAGCCGATCGACGGCGTCAGCAGAAAGATCACCTGCCGCCGCTTGCCCGCGATCCACAACGCGGCGCAGCCCACCGCCACCAGCAGCATGAAGACCAGCTCCGTGCGCACGCCCATCAGGTCGTACTTCAGGCCGGTGCGCAGCCGATGCAGTGTGAAGGCGACCTTCACATACGCTGTGTTGGGCAGCCACTCTCCGTAGTAGGCGCGGCGGAAAATCTCCTGGCCCACAAAGGCGGCGATCGGCAGCAGCAGCACGCGTGCGCGCGCAATCATGGTGCTGGTGCGCACCCCATCCGCCAGCACCGCCCCGGCATAGAACAGCGCAGTAAACAGCGCTGCGTCTGCGCGTGTCAGCACTGCCAGTGCCAGCAACAGCCCAATCCTGTTGGCATCGCGCGTGCTGCCCCTCGGCTCCGCTGTCCAGCGGATACCGAAGTACGCCGCCCACGTCACCAGAGCCGCCAGCAGCGGCTGCTCCAGCCCTCCCAGCGCCCACACCGCGATCGGCGCGCTTAGCACCAGGGCCATGGTCCCCATCAGCGCAGCCATCACGCGTATCTTCACGGGATAATCGCGGCGTGCCTGGACTGCGACTGCCGCGATAAGGGCGATGGTGGACAGCACTCCCAGGACATGAGCCGCTGTATCCAGCGGCATGCCAACTGCGCCCAGCGCCGCGCACAACAGCACCCACAGCAGGTTGGTGTAGCCCTCTACTGCCGGCTGCATGTTGTTCCACGTCAGCCCGTGCCCCTGCAGCAGGCGCTGGCTGTAGCGTAACGAGATGTACGCATCATCTGTGATAAAAGGCGAGAAGTGGTGCAACTGCAACGCCAGCGCCACGCCACACAGCAAGGCCAGCAGCAGCCAGCGGAGTGAGTCCCACCCGCGTGCCCGCGGCGGCGGCGCGGAGCTGTAGAGCGGCGCGGATGCGCGTGGGGGTGACTGGCTCCGTTTACTCGACATGATTGGGTAAAGTCTACAAGCTCTCGCCTCGCGCGGCTGGTCCGCGATGATCGACTCTGCAACCTGCTGACGCAACTTCCGTATCGGCATTCATCCAAAGGCACGCCTGTCGTGGACCGGCATCGCATCGGAGACTCCCTTATGTCCAATCCGGGCCCTGTGCCCAGCGCCAGTCGTATCGATGTGCTCGATATCCTGCGGGGCATCGCCATCCTGCTCATCTTTCCCTTCAACATCCCACTCATGGGCAGTACGAACCATTACTTGTCCGGCGACCTGCGCCTTCTGGGTTGGAATCCGGCGGACCGGGTCTGCTATACAGTGCTCTCCCTGCTCTTCGGCACAAACGGCGGGACCACGCGGGGGCTGCTGCAACTGCTATTTGGCGCTGGGGCTGTCCTCCTGCTCGAACCGGCTCTGCGCCCTACCTGGAGTTCCGGCGCGTCAACCCAGGCGGTCCTTCTCTACCTCCGCAGAAACCTGTGGCTGGCCTGCTTCGGTCTGTTCGACATCTTCATCCTGCTCTGGTACGGAGACATCCTGCTGGCTTACTCGTTGGCCGCCCTGCTGCTCTATCCCTTCCGTCGCTGGCGTCCCCACGCTCTCCTGCTCCTTCTGGGTTTGGGTCTTACTGGCGCCACACTGCTGGGCTGGGGGACGTACCAGACCGAAGCAGTGCTGCACAAGCAAGTGCAGGCAGCAGAGACGAAGCAAGCAGCGGGACTCGCTCTGAGCACCACGGACCGGCAGGCTCTGGAACAGGGCGAGCTCGAGCAGCGACCCTACCATTTACCACCCGCGCTTCTCGCTCAAGAGAGGCAAGAGCGCCTCGGAGCGCTTCCAACGTACGTACGCCAGATGCACTCGCGTTGGCTGGAGTATGAGCTTCCTCGTCCGTTCCCCCTTAGCATCGTAGAGAGCTTCTTCACCATGCTGGCTGGCATGGCGCTGTTCCGGTTGCGCATTACGCAGGGGGAGAAAAGCGCCAGCTTCTACTGCCGGCTGGCGTGCGTTTGCTACGCCCTTTCGCTCCCAGTCTTCGCTTTTGGTCTCTGGAAGCAGACACGCTTCCAAGCCGGTCCCAACGTCGCCATAGTCGGCGTTCCGGTGGCACGCACCCTGCTTTCCATCGGGCACCTCGCGTTCATCAACCTGCTGGCCAAGACAACGCTCGGCATGCGTCTGCTTGCACCTTTCAAGGCTGCCGGTCGGACTGCTTTCTCGCTCTACCTGACCCAGAATCTGCTGGGCATGTGGATACTGTTCCCCGGCTTCGCCCTCGGCCTCTGGGGTAGGTTCCATTGGTTCGGTCTTGCTGTCATCGCATTCGCCGTCATTGCGGCACAACTGACACTCGCCAACCTGTGGCTCCGCAACTTCGCGGTCGGTCCGTTTGAGTGGCTATGGCGATCGCTGGCCTATCGACGCGTGCAGCCCTTCCGCCACCGCCGCGCTCTCCCGGCCCCAATTGGCGTGTAGCCCCCGCGCTGGCGCCGAAGAGTCAGGAACATTTGTGTCGCTCCACCTCCCGCTGGCCTTTGGTTTTCATAACGGTATTGCTATATCTTGTGATTTCCACCCGCCGGGCAGATGCCCTTCTGCCTTCGGCTCACAGGATTGGTTCACTCGCTTGAAACGCTTCTACCTGCGCGCACTCGTCGCCTTGTTTGCCGCAGCCGCCACTTCGGTGCTGTGGGGCTGTGGTGCAGATGACGGCTCCACCCCGCGCGGCGCCTTTGTTGGCCGGGGCGACGCCTACGACTACTCTCCGTCCATCATCCAGACGGGCGATCAGCTCCAGGTGTGGTGGTGCGGCGATGCGCGGCTGCCGGGCAAAGACACCTCGCTCACCGACAACATCTTCTACGCCACGGTCGACACCCGTACCGGCAGAAAGACCGAACCCGCGATCGTGCTCTCAGCCACTCCAGGCGCATGGGACGAGGCATTTACCTGCAACCCGCGCGTCATCCGCGGCAGCTTCGTTAACCCGCTGGCCGATGGCGTCACCTACACCTATGCCATGTATTACGTCGGCACCGCGGACTCTACTGGAAACAATAATGCCGTCGGCGTCGCCTTCTCAAACGATGGCATCGCCTGGAAGAAGTACAAGGAACCTGTCGTACTGCCCACCGGCCTGCCTGGTTACGGCATCGCTCAGCCGGTCCTTTATAACGTCGATGGCAAGTCGCAGCTCGTGATGCTCTACGAGATCACGACCAACATCTTCGAGCATGTGAAGACAACCAGCCCGGATGGCATCCACTTCACGGTAGAAGGGAAGGTCACACGCAACGGGCTTGACCCCAACAACCCCGCGCCCACGTGGGGTGATGCCGGCTATGACCCGGTCACGCACTCCTGGTACGCGGCCTACAACCTGCCCTGGCGCAACCCGGCCACCACCGGCCAGACCACGGAGCTTGGCCAGTACGGCACGCAGTTGTATCGCATCCCGGACTCTTCGCTGCTCAGCGGCGCGACGCCCTGGCAGCATCTGAAGACCATCGATACCAATACCACCGGGTATGAGTCCAACTTCCTCACCGGACTGCTCAAGGATCAGTACGGCAACGTGAATGTTGGCGCCTATCCCGCCATTCAGCTCTATCCCTCCATTGCCAATCCCATCAGCAAATGGAACGACAGCCCCAAGGCCCTGGGAAAGGCTGGTGGCATCGGCCAGTGGGATATCGGCGCATTTCGCTGGACTCCGGGCGGCTCGCCTCTCACTCTCACCCGCTATCTGAACACCTCTGGCTACAACACCACGACTGGCTTCCTCGATCCGTCGGCACACTTCATCGTCGACGCGGTCATCGGCCATCTCTATGAGAGCCAGCCTGCCGGTGGCGTCCCCTTCTACGGCTGCAAGAACGGCTCCAGCGACTACTTCGTCTCGCTTGATCCCGGCTGCGAGAATCACTACGTCGTTGGCCTTGAGGGCTACGGCTTCGCCAGCCCTCCGCCCGGCCAGCCCTCCGTCGCCGTCTACCGCTGCTCCTCCGCCA
>CAXUMX010000002.1:0-22136 GCA_964252395.1 uncultured Acidobacteriaceae bacterium
GTTCGAGCTGCTGGCCCGGCAGCTTGAGGCGGCTCGCATCGATGAGGCAAAGGCCTCGCCGGACGTGCAGCTGGTTGATCCTCCGCAGATTCCGAAGGCTCCCTCCTGGCCGCGTCCCACGCTGTTCCTCGGCATTGGCATCCTTCTGGGCGCGATCGTCGGCTTCTCCATCTGTGTCGTCCTCTGGCTTTACGATTACGTGGACACGGATCCGCGCCTGGGACCACGCTTCTCGCTGTTAAAGCAGGCCATGCGTTTGCGCGCCTGAGGCCGGCATTGGACGAGACACACCGCACTCCGTCGCTCACCCGCTCCACCGCTATCCAGTCATCCTCACCATTGCTGGCCGTAGTGGTGCTCTATCGCCAGGCGCCAGCCGATTCGGTAACCGTGCAGACGCTGGCCCGCGCGCTGGATGCACCGGATGCGCCTACCTGCAGGGTAGTGCTCTATGACAACACACCGGCGGCGGAGCGGAAGCACGGCGCGATTCCGCGCGACTTCCACTATGTGCCGGCGGAGTCGAACCGCGGCATGCTGGGCGCCTACGAGGCGGCATTGACCGCGGCAGAAGCAGAGGGCGCTGCCTGGATGCTGACGCTGGACCAGGACACGGCTCTGCCGGAGACCTTCCTGGCTGCTCTGGCGCCCGGGCTGGCCGCTGCTGCGGCGAATCCCTGCATCGGCGCGATTGTGCCGCACCTTGCCGAGGGAACACGGCTGCTGTCGCCCGCCTACGTCAACATCGGGCGGGCCCGCCCATTGCCCGCAGGGTTTGACGGCACTCCGACGCGCGAGGCGCGGGCCTTCAACTCCGCTGCGCTATTACGCGTTGCGGCGGTTCGCTCGCTCGGCGGCTTTGAGCCCGGCTTCTGGCTGGACCATTTCGATAGCTGGCTGCACCATGAGCTGTATGTGCGCGGCTGGCGGATGCACGTGCTGGGCGGGCTCACACTGGAGCATCACTTCTCATTGCTGGAC
The DNA here is from genome assembly GCA_964252395.1 of uncultured Acidobacteriaceae bacterium. Lineage (GTDB taxonomy): Bacteria > Acidobacteriota > Terriglobia > Terriglobales > Acidobacteriaceae > KBS-83. Next base: position 982 of record CAXUMX010000002.1, read on the forward strand.
TACGGCAATCGCGTCTCGCTGGACCACTACAAAAACTTCCTGGCTGCGGAGTCGGCGTACAACGACCTGTACGAATCGTGGTTTGCGCGCGTCGCCTACACCGCGCAGATGGGCGTGCGTCTGCTGAACCAGCTGCGCCGGCGGGAGTCGCGCGAGATCCTCGAGGCGACGAGGCAGGCCTGGCGGAGGCGGCTGACCATGAGCCGGCAGGCACGCCTGGAGCGTTGGCGCGCGGCAGCAACGGTCCGGATGGCTGCAAACAGCAAGGTCGATGTAGCCGGGTGAGTCAGGCGAGTATGTCCGGACAGACTCCGCAGATGGCGCAGCCGTACCCCAACGTTCTCGCGGTGGTGGTGCTCTATCGCACCAGCATCGCAGCATCGAAGACGCTGCAGGGGCTGGCGCGCGCCGCAACCGAAGATGCCAAGCTGCTCGCTGGTTTCGATGTACTGCTGTGGGACAACAGCCCCGAACCGATCCTGGCGCCGCTGCTGGAACCGAACGCGGCCTCGGCCCTGCCATTCAAAGCCACGTACCATCATGCCGCGGAGAACAGCGGCGTAGCCGGTGCTTACAACGGCGCGATGCAGATTGCACTCCAGATCGGTTACGAATGGCTGCTGCTGCTGGATGATGACACCAGTGTCACTGCCGAGTTCCTGCGTGGCATGTGCAGATATGCGCAGGCCGCGGAGACGACCGAGGCCGCAGTCGTGCCGTTTCTTTATGCAGGAGAGATGATTCTGTCTCCGCGCTTGTGGGGCGTCAGCGGACATCGGCCACTGCCCCGCCCCGCGCAGCCCTACGTGGAGAGGCGTGCTCTGTTTGCCGCGAACAGCGGCAGCCTGGTGCGAGTCTCAGCGCTGGAGGCGATTGGCGGCTACAGTGCACGCTTCTGGCTGGACTACTCCGACATCTACGTATTTCATCAGCTGCACGTGCGCGGATACGCGATCAGGATCGCAGCCGACCTGGCACTGGAGCACGACATTGCGGCGCTCGATTACGACGGCCGCATGACGCCGGCGCGCTATGCAGGGTATCTCGCCGCGGAGGGAGACTTCCTCGATCTCTATCGCGGTCCGCTGGAGCGGGCGCTCCATCTGCTGCGGCTGGCGGTACGTGTGGTGCGCCAGAGACGGTACTCCTCTTCAGCATTTTCGAAGATGACGCTGCAGGCCTTACTACAGCGCCTGCGAACCTCACCGCGCACACGTCTGCGCGGCGCAACCGGCTAGGCGCCTTTCCCAGTCGCCAGCCTGCGGTAGACCGCGACCGTCTCCGCCGCTGTCTTGCTCCAAGAGAATCGCGCCGCCTGGGCCAGGCCGCGTGCTGCCAGCTCTGCCCGTGCCGGCTGGCTGGTGTAGAGATGCTCAAGTGCCTTGGTCAACTGCTGCTGCGAAGCCGGGTCGATCAGCAGGGCGCCGTCCCCGGCAATCTCCGGCAGGGATGTGCGGTTGCCGGTGATGGTGGGTACGCCGCAGGCCATCGCTTCCAGCACGGGCACTCCGAAACCTTCATGCAGCGAGGGGTAGATGAAGATGCGGGCGCCGCGAATCAGCGCCGGCTTATCGGCCTCTGCCACATACCCGGTGACGCGGACAGCGTCGTGCAGGTGATGCTCCTCCAGCGTGCGGAAGATCTCCTCGAAGTGCCAGCCCTTTTTGCCTGCGATCACCAGCCGCGCCTCGGGATGCCGCGCGTGCAGCTCCGCAAAGGAGCGCAGCAGCATCGGAACGTTCTTCCGCGGCTCGAGCGTGCCGAGGTAGAGCAGATACTCTGCGGGCAGTTGATAGCGCGCGGCCACTTCGGCCTGCTGCTCCGGGTAGGTGCCGGGGGCGAAGGCTTCGCTCTTCCCGTGGTGCACGACCGTGGCGTTCTCGACCGGCAGGTGGAACCAGTTGCGGCAGTCGGCGAGGGCTGACGCGGAGACAAAGATCATGTGATCCGCACGCCGCACTGCCTGGCGGATGAAGAAGCGCATGTACGCGCCCTTCATGCGGGTGTGCATGGCCGGCAGCAGGAAGCCGGTCATGTCATGCATGGTGACCAGCCGACGCGCGCGCGTGGGCAGCAGCGGCAGCGAATAGTGCAGGGAGTGGATGACGTCGATCCGGTGCCGGAGGGCAAGCCAGGGGAGATAGAGCTGCTCCAGCGGGAGGCGCCCGGCCAGGTGGCGGAAGATGCGCGCCGGAACGATCGTGACCTGGGTTCGCGCGGGCAGGGCGGCGGCCAGGGCCGGGTCATCCGATTGGAGCACGGCCCAGAGAGACAGATCGGGGTCGGCGTGCTCCAACTGTGCCAGCAGATTCTCTGCGTAGCTCCCGACCCCCATGCGGCCCACCGGCACCTGGGTCAGGTCGATCAGAATGCGCAATGCGTGCCTGCTCCCGGAGAGCGGATGCGGCGCGTATTGTGAGCCCGCAGCCGATCCAGTATCTTTACAAAGAATACCAAGGGCCAATCGTATCAACGCGCCACGCAGACGTTGAGTCATCCGCAAACAGTTGCTTCCGACGGCGGCGCCGCATCGTACGACCTGACGGCGGCAGTGGTCACGTACCGCAATCCGCTGCCGCAATTGCGTCAGACGATCACGAGCCTGCTAGGCTCCCCGCTGCGCGTCCATGTCACCCTGGTTGACAACGCGGCCGAGCCGGAGGTGCGTGCGCTTGCATCCGAGCTGGGTGTCGCCTATGTCGATCCCGGCGAGAATCTCGGCTTCGGACGCGGACACAACCTGGCCTATGCACAGGTGCGCTCACTCAGCCGGTTTCACCTCGTTGTCAATCCCGACGTGCGCTTCGACCGCCCCGTGCTGGAGACACTGCTCCACCTGATGAGGAGCGAGGACGACCTGGGTGCGGTGATGCCGAAGATTCTGTACGCCGACGGAGCGACCCAATTCCTGTGCAAACGTCTGCCGACGCCAGGGGATCTCATTCTCAGGCGCTTCGCACCACCCATGGTGCGGCGGCTGCTTCGCGGCAATATGGAACGCTACGAACTCCGCGACCGCGACTATGACCAGCCCATGGAGCCACCCACGCTCTCCGGCTGCTTCCTGCTGCTGCGCAACCATGTGGTCGATGAGGTGGGTCTGTTCGATGAGCGATTCTTCATGTACATGGAAGACGTGGATCTGATCCGCCGCATCCGGCGGGTGGCGCGGACCCTGTACTACCCCGGCGTCGCCATCTACCACGACTATCAAAAGGGTTCATATGCGGACCGGCGCCTGGCGGGGCATCACATCCGGTCGGCGGCACGCTACTTTGCCAAGTGGGGCTGGTTTCGGGATGATGAGCGAGTCAGGCTCAACAAGCTTGCGTAACAGGCGGAAGGCGGAAGGTTGCCTCGGGGGCATGTGAAGCTGGAGCTCTTCGCCCAAACCTCCGATGCAGTTGGTCGCAAAACCAACCACAGGGGCGATAGGCGCCTCCTAATCCTCAGGTGAACAGAGAGTAACCGTTCTGCGCGTTGGGAGCATGCATGAGGGATGATCCCGTGCGTGGCACGTGATCTGAAGAGGCAACACGGGATCCCTTTCGGAACGTCAGCATGGCGCATGCCGACCATAGTGGGAAGAATTTGTCACAGCGGGTGAATCAGGATTTTTGAACAGATATTTTGGCGGCGGGTTTACGAACGTTCGCAACTCCTGAAGTTAAACGTGTGTTGCAAGTACAAGTACCCGGATAAGGTTATTGTGGACGGGACCGCGCGACAGTCTACAATCGGACAAGCTCTCTGACTCTTGGTACCACTGTGCTTGTTCCTCCACTGCATTCGATCTACGAAGGATGCGTACGACGTTAACGAGCGATGCGGACAGACTGTTACTTCGCAGTGCATAGCAGAGACAGGCACTTGGTGAATCCAAGGGACACTGAATGAGTTCATTCGAAACCTCACGATCACTCCCGATCCAACACTTGTGGAACGACTACTCGCATAAGGGCGGGACAGTTATTCGGGAGGAGCGCAGCCGTTCCGGCGCCGCTGCCGCGGTGGCATACCCCGTGGTGGAAGACGCCACACTGGTGGGGGGCAGCCCGTGGACGCTGTGCCGCCAGCGCCGGGCAGTGGACCTGGTACTCGCATTCGTTGGGATTCTCTTCTTCTCTCCGCTGCTTTGTGTGCTCGCCATCGCCGTATGGGTCAGTTCCCCCGGCCCCGTGATCTTTCGCCAGCAGCGCGTTGGGCGGATGGGCCAGCTGTTTACCATCTACAAGTTCCGCACCATGGACGCGTGGCCGCAGCAGAAGGGCCTGTCGGTCACCCGGCATGGCGACCGCCGGATCACGAAACTGGGCCGCGTGCTGCGCCGCTACAAGCTGGACGAGCTGCCCCAACTCGTTAACGTGCTGGTCGGCGACATGAGCCTGGTTGGGCCCCGCCCCAAGCTGCCCGACCATCAACACCGTCACATGCAGCTGATGCCGTTCCGCCCGGGGATCACCGGTGCCGCGACTCTGGTGTTTCGCTGTGAAGAAGAGATGCTGCGGCAGATCCCGGAAGAGCAGCTGGAAGCCTTCTGCAAGTACAAGCTGACGCCGTACAAGACGCAGTTGGATTATGAGTATGCCGAGCGCGCCACCTTGAGCTCCGACCTGGGGCTGATGCTGCGTACGGCGCAGGCCTGCCTGATGCGTGCGAAGTTCCGCCCGCCGCAACCCTCCGGCATCCTCTAGGCGCACTCGCTGCAGATACGCCCCGCGCCAAGTAGAGCCGCTATACTCTGGATGATGAGGCCCTCGAACAGGGCCTTATCTACGTGTGCTCATGACCGAACCTCATACAATCCCTGGCGCCTCCGCGCAGGCGGTGACTGCCGATGATGTGCTGCAGGTCGCGGCGCTCGCGAACCTGGAACTGACTTCTGCGGAACTGCCGGCCATGCAGCGCGATCTGAACGCGATCCTGGATCACATCGCGCAATTGAATGAGCTGGACACCGCGGCGGTCGAGCCGATGGCACAGGTCACCGAGGTGGTTCCCCACCTGGCCTCGGCCGAGGCGCTCGGGACACCGCTGCGCGACGACACGCCGGTGCCGAGTCTGGATCGAGCCGCGGTGATGCGCAATGCTCCGGAGACGGACGGCGTCTTCTTCAAAATGCCCCGGGTGATGGAACGATGAGCACCACTATCAGCAGCAAGGCCAGCCCGGCGCTGGCGTGGCCGAAGAGCCAGTCACTGCGTGGTCTGCGCGAGGAGATCGTCAGCGGCTCCCGGCGCGCGGCGGATCTGACCGAGGGCTACCTGGAGCAGATCGCCGCGCGCGACCCTGAGATCCACGCCTACCTCTCCGTGGCTGCGGAGAGCGCGCGGCATACCGCAGCCAACGTGGATGCAGCAGCGCGGCGCGGCGACCCGCTGGGACCGCTGGCAGGCGTACCGCTGGGAATCAAGGACGTGATTGCTGTGGAGGGGATGCCCGCAACCGCCGGATCCCGCATTCTGGAGAGCTACACGCCTCCGTATACCGCAACTGCGGTACGCCGGCTGAAGGCAGCCGGGGCTGTGTTGCTGGGCAAGCTGAACTGCGACGAGTTCGCGATGGGCTCCTCCAACGAGAACTCCGCCTACGGGCCGGTGCACAATCCAGCGGCTCTCGACCGGGTTCCTGGTGGATCGAGCGGAGGGTCTGCCGCCGCAGTCGCTGCCGGCCTGGCGGCCGGCACCCTGGGCACGGATACTGGCGGGTCGATCCGCCAGCCCGCCTCGTTCTGCGGCGTGGTGGGTGTACTTCCCACCTACGGGCGCGTCTCCCGGTATGGACTGATTGCCTTCGCCTCCTCACTCGACCGCATTGGACCGCTGGCCCACACGGTCGAGGACGCGGCGACCCTGCTGGGCGTGATCGCCGGGCATGACCCGCTGGATGCCACCTCTTCAGAGCTGCCCGTGCCGGACTATGCGGCTGAGTGCCAGCAGCCGGTCGAGGGCCTGCGGGTGGGGGTTCCGGCGGAGTACTTCGCCGACGGCCTTGATCCAGAGGTGCGCGCCGCAGTCGAACGGGCGATCGAAGCCCTTCGCACGCAGGGCGCAGTGGTGCAGCCAGTCTCATTGCCGCACACCCGATACGCAGTGCCGACCTACTACGTGCTGGCCACCGCGGAGGCGAGCGCAAACCTGGAGCGCTTTGACGGGGTACGTTACGGCTACCGCGCGCCAGAGGCAAAGACGCTGAGCGCGATGTATCGCGAGACCCGGGAGCGCGGCTTTGGCGCCGAAGTAAAGCGCCGCATCCTGCTGGGGACCTACGTCCTGAGCGCCGGCTACTACGACGCGTATTACCGGAAGGCGCAGAAGGTGCGGCGGCTGCTCACAGAAGACTTCCTGAAGGCCTTCGCCGAGGTGGATGTCATTGTCACCCCGACGGCTCCGACCCCTGCCTTCCGCATTGGAGAGAAGGCGGACGACCCAGTCTCGATGTACCTGGCGGACATCTACACGGTCACCGCAAGCCTGGCCGGCATCTGCGGAGTCTCCGTGCCGGCCGGTACATCAAGCGAAGGGCTGCCCATTGGCGCACAGATCCTGGGGCGGCACTTCGACGAGTCGACCGTGCTGCGGGCGGCCCGGGCCGTGGAGCAGAGCCGCCTTTAGCGTTCCTGGCCAGGGCAACTCTGCCACCGGCAGCGCTACTTCACGCCCTTGCTTGCGTCCCAGGAGCCCTGCTCCTTGCGCACGTAGACGATCTGGCCGGTGTGGTACGCGTTGTGCGCGCTGATGTTCGCGACATACGGCGCCATCTTGGCCAGCTTGGTCTCGTCAGTTGACGCGACCAGCGTCTCCAGATCGGTCAACACCTGATCGAGGTTGTGGACGGTATCGGTCCATTGCTTGGCGTCGAAGCTGTTGAAGGTCTCATCGTTGTTCCCGCTGTACTTGGATGGAGGCTCGCCGCGAAGCTGGCCAAGCATGCGGCGGTTCCAGAACAGCAGATGGTAGGTCAACTGGCCCACGGAGTGGTTGCCTTTGCCGTCGCTCCAGTTCGCTTGCTCCGGAGTAAGGTTCGCTACCGCGACGTCGACACAGACAAACCAGTCGCTCTTGGTATGCGTGCTGCGCAGCTGGTCCAGAAGAACGGATCGGAGTGTAGGGGGTGTCGCCGGTTGCTTCAGTTGCGCGTCTGCGTGGAGCGCCAACGTAAGTCCCAGTGCAATGATTGCGTATCTGCAAGCTGAGAGTCTCATGTGCATGCCTCCTCATCGGTATGAGGGAGTGCTGCACAGTCTACGGCATCTTGGGAGCGGAGTTGTGAAGTCGGCGATCAGGCAAGCGGGCGGTAATAACGCTGCTCCGGCTCGGCGCAGCCGTGGCACAGCCGCTGGTCATCCCGCTCGATGAAGCGATCGTAGTTGATGCCTTCTCCGCATACTGCGCAGGCCAGCCGGTCGCTCTTATAGCCGGGGAACTCTCTCGGGGGCAGTTCGACTTCAACCCACTGCTCGGCGAACAGGTCCGCATCATCCATCTCGCGATACGCCAGCATCTGCTGCTGGTTCTTGTTCTCAAGCTCAGGGTGCATGGACTTCGCGAGTGCCTTTGAGGACTCGCGCGCGGCGATGCGCACCGCGCGGCCGGAGGGCAGGTCGATAAAGGTAGCCGCCATCTTGCCCCAGTCGCGGAACTTGAGCGCGCGCTTGCCCAGGCGGCAGCCGGTTACGACTCCGATAGCGTCAGTGGCGCAGCGATCGATCTCGATGAAGGTGACCAGGCGTTTGCGGTCGCGGCCGCGCGGCTCCTCGATGCCCAGACGGCGGCAGCCCAGCATCGCCATGCGTACGCCCAGGATCTGCCCGGCGCACAGGTGCCCATGTGCATTCTCCGCCATCTTCAGCAGTTCGTCGAAGGACTCCATGGGTCGATGCTAAACCTTCCGCGGAAAGGCGGCGATTTATCGTGGCTGCACTCGGCTCTCGCGCGCATGTATCCCTATCTACCGGTTGAGGTGATGCGTAGCAGACGACGATTACGACGAGTTGGCTCACGAACGGCTATACTCAGCCCTCGTATGAGTTCCGAGCCAATGTCTTGACTATCTTCGTACTGCGGAAGGAGAGTGGCATGACTACAACCCGCCGCGATTTTTTGACCTCTGCTGTGACTGCTGCCGGGGCCGCCGTAACTTCCGGTCACACGCAGGCACAGGACCACACTCACGGCCATAACCATGATCATCAGGTCGTTCCTTCGGACCCAGCTCTTCGCGTGAAGGCGCTCGAATCGCTTCTAGTCGACAAGGGCCTTGTCGATCGCGCGGCGCTTGACGCGCTGATTGACGCCTATGAGAACAAAATCGGCCCTCGCAATGGGGCGCGAGTGGTCGCTCAGGCATGGTGTGACGCCGCTTATAAACAGCGCCTGCTCACCAACCCCGACGTCGCTATCGCCGAGTTGGGCTATGGCGGATTGCAGGGCGAACACATGGTCGTGGTCGAAAACACCCCAAAGGTGCACAACCTCGTCGTTTGCACGTTATGTTCCTGCTATCCCTGGCCCGTTCTCGGACTGCCACCGGTCTGGTACAAATCGGCAGCTTACCGATCGCGGGCAGTGATCGATCCGCGTGGCGTCTTGCACGAGTTCGGGCTGGAACTGGCAGCGGATGTGGAAGTGCGCGTCTGGGACAGCACGGCTGAAGTGCGCTATCTGGTTCTGCCCGAAAGGCCGACCGGCACTGAGAAGATGAGCGAAGACGAATTGGCTGCCCTGGTCACGCGGGATGCGATGGTCGGAGTGGCGAAAGTTGTGACCGCGCAAGCTGGAAGTGCCGCATGAATGGCGTCCATGACATGGGCGGAATGCATGGCATGGGTCCCCTGCAGCCCGAAAAGAACGAGCCCGTGTTCCATGAGAGATGGGAAGCCCGAAGCTTTGCCATCACACGCGCCATGGCTGCATGGGGAAGATGGAACCTGGACATATCGCGCTCCCAGCGCGAGCAGATTGCGCCGGTGGATTATTTCCGGATGAGCTATTACGAGCGGTGGGTCGTGGCGCTGGTGGAGTTAATGCTCAAAGATGGCATGATTACGCGCGTCGAATTGGAGAGCGGCAATCCCGATCCGGGATTGGCCAGACAAAGCCCGCCACTTACGGCGCAGAAGGTGCCAATGGTGATTGCAAAAGGAGTCCCCGCACGACGCGATGTACCCGTGCCTGCAAGCTTCCAGGCAAGCCAACGCGTGCGGGCCCGCAACGTCCATCCCGTCGGACACACCCGCCTGCCGCGTTACGCGCGCGGGAAGGCTGGCACCATCGATCGCGACCATGGCGTTTTTCTGTTTCCAGATACCAAAGCTTTGTTCCTCGGTGAGAAGCCGCAGCACGTGTACTCGGTTCGGTTTGCAGCCCGTGAGCTATGGGGAGAACAAGCTGCCCCGCAGGATTCTGTCTACCTCGATCTATGGGATGACTACCTTGAACCAGCCTGAATCAGTTCCGCAGCCTGAAGGCTTGGCATTACTGCCGAGTTTGCCCCGCGATGAAGGTGGCCCCGTTTTCGCCGAGCCCTGGCAGGCGCAGGCGTTTGCACTTGCCGTCCGGCTGTCCGCACAAGGACATTTCACATGGAGTGAATGGGCCGCCGCGCTTGCTGAAGAGCTTGAGGCTGCGGCAAATCGCGGCGAGCACGACGATGGCTCGCGCTACTACCACCACTGGCTGGCAGCTCTCGAACACCTTGTCGTAATGAAGCAGTTGTCCGATGCGGCGGCGATGCTCGAACGCAAGGAAGCCTGGGCTGAAGCCTATCGGCATACGCCGCACGGCAAGCCCGTCGAACTCCCAAAAAAGTGACCACTTCATCAATGAGGAGTTGCTGGGCGACTCGACACTGGCAGCTATTCCTTGCTCGCTGTGCCGCTGTCCTCGGTATCGTCGTCTTCGACCAGGACGGCGGATTGGCCGACCAGGTCGTAGCTGATGGGCGCTGCGCCGGTCGGGGTGAAGCTGACGCGCAGCGGATCGCGCTGCCAAGTGGCGTGATCGCAGGCCGGGGTAGCGCTCTCACCGGGTGACCAGGGGCCCAGCTTCTTGGCCATGACGGGCTTATGTGAGGCGACCTGGGCGACTACCGCGTAGAGCTGATGTCCACCGCTGTTGAGCCCGCAGTAGGCGGCGTAGTCGCGGAACCAGACCACGCTGGAGACGGCGGGGTCGTAGTCGGGCAGCTTCATGGCTGTCACGTGGCCATTGGCCCGGTCGACCAGGATCCAGGGGCCACGCTGCCAGATCCAGTGCTCCACTTTGTCGCCGGGCAGCGCATCGTTCAGTCGCAGGGCGCGCCGCACGACGAAGCTGCGGTCGGTGATGTCATGCGCCTCGCCGGTCGTCCACTCCTTGATCTTGTCATCGACTACCAGCGGGCGGACCCGCAGTTCTTTCTCCTCCGGCCCGGCGCCCGCGGGGTCGGATTTCACCCCATAGGGCACACGCTTGCCGACGCCAAGTGCGACGGTATGTGGCTTTGCGCGCCCGGCCGCAGACGCTAGAGGGGATATGGAGAGAGCAAGCAGCAACAGAGCAGGGACCCGCATGGTGGCTCAAGGGTAGGCGAGCGGGGCAAGCCGGCGGTACTCCACGAGTGGGTGAGGCGGGGAGATCGACAGAGACAGGGATGGACAGGATGGCTGGAGGAGCGAGGGTTTCAGCTGGCAACGCAAGGACGGCGGCTTGAGTCAGTTGCGCGCTTTGGGCTCTGTATGCGCCTGGCCGAAGCCAAAGTCATAGGTATCAGGCTTGGGCTTCGGCCTGCCTGCCATTTCCTTATGCAGCAGCAGGAGCGTGAACCAGAAACCAATCGCCAGAGCGACGCCGAAAAAGATGACGATCAGAACATCTGTCATGGCCGTGCCCCCTATCGAGTGGGATGTGGGGATTGGCCTTGAGAGTAGGCTGATCCCCCGTCGCGGTCAAGTGAATCGCAGGCGCACCCAGTTACCACTGCCACATGGCGAACGCAGCCGTCTTGTTGCTGAGCCGGTCCCGCCGTGACGAACGAAGTAGATGCCGCCGATCAGCGACCGGCGGGGTGCGCGGAGGCGCGGGCGGGCGCTTGGTTCCTGGTCGCGTCCAGGGCTTCGTCGATCATCGCGAAGAGGCGGGTGCGGTCCAGTACTTCGACAAAGGGCGCACCCTTGGTCTGGTTGGTCACTACCCAGATGGTCGGGGTGTGCTGGATGCCGACGCTCTGGCCCAGGGCGTAGTCGGCCTTCACCATCGCGGCGAGCTTTCCCTGCGGGTCGACCACGAAGGGTAGGGCGAGCTTGTGATCTGCGGCGAACTTCTCCGTAAAGGCGCGCAGGTTGGGAATGCCCTTGTCGCCGTTATAGGTGCCGTTTTCGATGACTGTGATCTCGTTCTGGTGGGCGAAGACGGCGTCGCGGTACTCCTCACCCAGCTTCTTGCTCTTGGTGTCGAACCAGCGCGCGTTTACCGCTGCCTGGAAGCTCCAGTCATGCTGCGGCAGCGGGAAGTCGTGCCGCACCCAGGGAATCTTGTACTGATCGGCGGCCTGTTTCAGCAGCGGATTGGCGCGGGCGCAGTCCGGGCACTCCAGGTCAGCAAATTCGACGATGGCCACGCGAGCGCCCGCGGGCGGGTGCAGCGGGGTGGTGTTGTGCACCGGCGTGGGCTGCGACTGCGCCTGTGCTGCAAGAAGCGCGGGAAAGGGCAGCAACAGTGTGGCGGCGAAGGCGAGGGGAGCAAGGGCGCGGCGCTTAGTCATGGTGTTTGGACGAGGGACCACTCCCATTGTATCCAGACGCCTGCCCGGCCGGCGCCGGGAGCCGGTGCGCAGGGGACTCTCAGCTTGCGGGCGTGCGCTTCGGCTTTGCCTTTGCTTTCAGATTAAAGGCCACGGCCTCCCGGATCAGCTCTTTCAGGGCTGCTTCGTTCAGGCGCTCGCCTTCGTGGATGTCGATGGCCCGCCGCACGTTTCCGTCCAGGCTGGAGTTGAACAGTCCGGCGGGATCCTTCAGCGACGCTCCTTTGGCGAAGGTCATCTTCACGATGTTCTTGTAGGTCTCCCCGGTGCAGACGATGCCGCCATGGGACCAGACAGGAGTGCCTCGCCACTTCCACTCCTCGACAATCTCAGGGTCTGCCGCCTGAATCAGCGCGCGCACCCTGGCCAGCGTCTTCCCCCGCCAGTCGCCGAGCTGGCGAATCTTTTCGTCGATCAGCAGAGAAGCAGATTCCATGGTTCGGGCCTCGGTAGTTGGATGGCTGATCCGCGTGGTGCCGATGCTGCGCATTCGAAGACGACGGCGCTACGCGGCCGTTTGCGGGAGGCTTTGCTTCGACCGACGCCAGTCCTGGCTACTGCTTCTTGAGGACGGCGGTGGTGGCTTCGTCGTAGGCGATGCGCTCGTGGAAGGTGCGCAGTTCGTCATAGCGTGCGGCCTCGAGCTCAAGCTTCTTCACGGTGTACTCGCGGGTGTAGCGGAGGGTGGTGCCCTCCGCCGTGACGGAGCTGTGGTAGGAGGCGAAGTCCGTATCCAGGGTGACGGGATCGGGTAGCTCGTCGACCACGTAGCCCTGGGGGAGCGCCAGGTCAATGTGATCGCGGCGGGTCTGGATCGCGCCCAGCTCAACCGGGAAGGTACGCGGCTCCCGCGGCAGCGGCAGACTGTCGGTACCCAGAACGCGCGGACGCACCAGCAGCATGTTGCCGGCGGTGCGGGCGTATCCCGGCGCCCGGAATGAATAGTCGATCTCGAACGGATGCATCAGGTCAGTGGGGTGTGCGGCCGAGACAGACTCGATGGCGAAGCTGCTCAGGTCGTGGCGCAGTCGCTTCTCCAGCAGATCGTGCTGTTTCTGCTCGCTGCCTTCGGCAAAGGCGGCGCGGGAGGCGTTTGCGGCAGAGCCGAAGCGCTGCTCAACGACGGTTGCCTGCAGTGCGCCGTCAGGCGTCAGGCGGGCGTGGATCGTGTGCTCGACCGTGTCGTCGGCAGGTGCAAGCCGGGGCGGCAAAATGAGCTGGCTGGAGCTGCCCTCGCCCAGGATGCCGTAGCCTCCCTGCAGGTCCGGGCGGATCTGGCCGAAGGGCGTCCACTCGTCGGTAGGGTCGAAGATGAGGTAGCGGGTCCCGCTGGCCGTCGTCACGACGGACTGCAGCGCCGGGTTGGAGTAGCCCTTGGGCAGCTGGATGGCGGTGATCATGTGGTTGCCGCGCGCTGAAGGCAGCTGCGGGTCCACGATGCCGCGTTCGGTGTCGACCAGTACCCAGGCGACATGAATGCCGAGCGGCTCCAGCATGGCGCGGAGCAGCGTCGCCTTATCCTTGCAATCGCCGTAGTGATAGCGGAAGACGTCACTGGCGGGGTGCGGCTGCAGGCCGCCGATGCCAATCTCAATACCCACATATCGGATGTTGCGCTGCAGGTAGCTGGCGATGCTGGCGACCTGCTGGGTAAAGTCAGTCTGCCCGGCGGTCAGGGCCTGGGCTTTGGCGGCCATCTCCGGGGTGGATTGCGCGCGCGGGCCGGCCAGTGTGGTGTACCAGTCGCCGACTGCAGTCCAGCGCGCATCGCCGCTGGGCTGGGGACCGTGGGAGTAGCGAACCACCATGCGGCCGCCCACCGCGTAGGGGCTGGGAGCCATGGGAACCGATTCCATGTCGATCGCGGGCACATTGTCGATCTGCCAGCGATAGCGGTTGGGGCCGGGCTGGCTCGCGTGGATGGCGGCGCCGTCGCGCATGGCCACGGAATACCGCCAGTCCGCGGGCAGGTTCAGCTCGAATGCGGAATGCACCCGCGGCAGCTCGTTCTGGTAGTCCCAGTTGAACTCCTGCACATAGGGCCGGGTGCTCTGCTCGTACTCATAGGCGATGACCGCGCCGGGGTCGGCCGCGGGTGCGCGGGCGATGTGCAGGCGAAGGTCGTTGTAGAGGATGCCGTACTCGTCGTTGCCGACTTCGACGAATTCATTGTCGCGCAGCGAGTAGGGATGGCCGTCCGCGGCGATGCTCCAGACATGCACGAAGCGCAGCTTCTCGTCCTGATTGACTGGGATGACGACGGAGGCGTAGCTGCGTCCGGACTGGCGCAGGATGCGGAGCACGCGCCGCACATGCTTGACTGCCTTGCCGTCTGCCCCCACGGTGAGGGTCTCCTCTTCGTCGAGGATGACGGCCTTGGCCGTGGGTGCCACCACGGGCGCAGGAGCGTGCGCCGCGGCCGCCACCCAATCTGGAGGTGGGTTGGACCCGCCCGCGTGAGCGGGCATGGCGGCCAACAGGAGAGCCAGCGGCGCAGAGAGTCCCGCTGGTTTGGAGGCCAGGGCGGCCGGCTTCATTGTCCGGAGCCGGGTGCGGGAAGGGTGAGCACGGCCTGCTCACGATCATGCGTGCTTACGTCGTCCAGAAAGCCCTTGAGCTTGGGGTATTCGGCTGCCGTGTAGAGCGTGTTCGCCATGGCCAGGGTGCGGTTGTAGGTGATCGACGTTGCGTCCGCTTTGGCGGTAGAGGTATAGACCGCCATCTGCGGTAGGGTGGCCTTGGCGGCGGCCGGGGTGCTCTCCAGGTGCATGGTCGGCGGCAGGTGAAGCACAATCACGTCCTGGGCCAGGAAGGGATACCGCAGATCCACCGGGCTGTCGCGGTGCGATGTGCTGAACGGATATGTCTCGCCGGAGAAGAAGGCCAGAGGGAAGAAAGCGCGCTTGCCGGTCGATGTGCCTAGGTTACCGCTTACGTTCATCCGGGCCATCAAGTTGCTCGCCGGATCGTCCAGACCGAGGAAATGGTCGAGGGTCACGATCGCCCCGGGCGCAAGCTGCGGCTTCAGCTCGTCCTCGAACTCCCGTTTCAACTCCTGCTGGTCGCCCTCGAGCGCCTTCTGGCGCCAGCGCAGGGCTGCAGCGCCCGTGTAGTTGATGTTTGCGGTGCCACTCAGGGTGCCGTCCGGAGCCAGATGCAGGTCGGCTGTCCGGATAACCAAGTTCTGCTTGTATGTGCTGTCCGGTGTGGACGCTATGGCGGTGTGCCCACCATCGATCTGACGGACGCCGGTGACCAGGGTATGGATCCAGGCCAGTTGCCCATAGGTGGCGTAGCGCTGGCCGGGATCGAACATGCGCTCTTTCCCGTCGACCATGGCTACGACGATGGTGTCGTCCAGCTGATCGCCGGTGAGGTAGTTCTGGTCGAAGACGCCGCGATCGCGGTTGACCACGGACATGGCATAGGCGTGGATGCCTGCAGCCCGGGCGAGAGACACGTTTCCGCCTGCACTGCGTATCTGTGGCGGATGGAACAAAGCTCTGGGGGAGGTTTAAGAGATGACTCCGCCCCAGAGTACACGCATAGCGGAAAGGCCTCCGGATTATCGCTTTCCTAAGCGGCGGCCCGAAGTGAATTCTTTGGCACAAGCTGCCATTACAGTTACCTGAGGGTGTTTCTTCGGAGCAGGAGCGGCGCCCGTGCCAGGCGGAAGCCGACTGCTCTACAGTGTTGGGTATGAAGACCAGGGCAAACTCGATCTCCTTCGGATTGTTTGTGATCGTCGTACTGGCGGCGCTTTACTCGCTGCTGGCCGGCCACGGCCATACCAATTGGGGCCTGGTGACAGTTCTGGGCGGGATCCTGCTGCTGCGGGTAGTGCTGTTTGCCCTGAACCTGCGCCAGCAGCGCCGCAATGTAGAGCGCGGCAGGGGTCCAGTACGCATTGAGACCCGGCTGGGTCTGGCGGATGACCCTCCGGCCGATCGCGGGCCTGCGGACGAGGAAGCCCGGAGATGACGTACCGGCAGGGATGCAAGTACGCCGCATTGTTGGGCATACCCTGCCTTATCTACGACCTGCTGATACGTATCCCGCCTCTCTACCATGTGAGGAGGCGCACACCGTCGCCGAGTTTCTGCTCTTCCCGGGCTGGCAGGTGGTGCACTGGCTGACGGGTGGCCTGATGGCGCGCAACTTCGAGTACAAGCTGCTGCTGCCGATGCTGATCATTGCGATCAACATCGCGGCCTGGGGCGGTGTGGTGTGGGCGGCTGGCAACCTGCGCGATCACTGAGCTCTACGGGACAGGAGGCGCTCCGGCCACTGCGCTCTATCGGGTGGTGAAGTGCCTAGTGCCGTTTGCCCCGGGACTTCTTCTTGCCGGCCTTGCCCTTGCTGTAGCTGGTGCCCTTGCGGCCGGCTGTGGAACGGGAGGGCTGAGGCACTACTGCTTTGGCTTTGGAGGGTTTGCCGGAGGGCCGGCGGACGGGAGCCAGCTCCTCCAGAACAGAGAACTGCAGCCGACGCTCCACTTCATCCACGCGATCGAGCACGACGCGCAGCCGGTCGCCGATGCGGAAGCGGCGCCCGTTACGGTTGCCGATGATCTCTCGGGTGTTTTCGCGGTAGGTATAGAAGTCATCGTGCAGGCTGTCGAGCGGCACCAGGCCTTCGATGAACAGATCATCCAGCTCGACGAAGAGCCCGTACTTGGTGGCATTCATGACCATGGCATCGAAGTCTTCGCCGATGCGGTGCTGCATGAACTTCACCTTCTTCCACTCCATCAGCTCGCGCTCGGCCTCGGCGGCACGGCGCTCGTTATCGCTGGACTCGCGTGCGATGGCGCGCAGGTCGTCTTCGGTGAGGCCAGACGGAGACTCGCCGGCAGCGGTGAGCCGGGCGCCAGAGTGTCCGGAGACGCCGGAGGCGAGCAGGGCCTTCGAGATGCGGTGAATAATCAGGTCCGGGTAGCGCCGGATGGGTGAAGTGAAGTGGGTGTAGTGCTGCGTAGCCAGCGCGAAGTGTCCTTCGTTCTTCTCCGAGTAGCGGGCCTGCTTGAGTGAGCGCAGCATCAGGTGCGCGAGGATGCGCTCCTCCGGCTTGCCGGCAATCTTCTGTGCCAGCCGCTGATACATGTCGGGAGTGACGGGGATCTCCTGCGGAATCTCCTGGGTGCGAGGCGTATGCCGCTGGCTGTTGCGATTACGCGCATTGTGCGCGCGAAACTCGCGACGCTCGCTCTTGAACTGCATGCGCTTGACGGGATGCGCGCCCAGCCCAAGCGAGTAGCCGAAGTGCGCGGCGGTCTCTTCGAAGTCGATGACGCGGCGAGCCTCCGGACGCTCATGGATGCGGTAGATCGACGGCACTCCCAGCAATTCGTGCCACTCTGCGACACATTCGTTGGCCGAGAGCATGAACTCCTCGATCAGCCGGTTGGCCCAGGTCCTCTCCGAGCGGACGATGGCCTCCATCTCGCCCTGCTGATTGAAGTCGATCACCGGCTCCGGCAGGTCGAAGTCGATGGAGCCGCGCTTCTGGCGCTTACGGTTCAGGATGCGGGCCAGCGTGTGCATGCGCTCGAAGTCATCGACTAGCGGCGCAAACTCGGCGCGCACTGCTGCGTCCCCGCTGAGGATCGCGTGCACCTGCGTATAGGTCATGCGGCGGGCGGAGCGGATGACGCCCTCGCAGATCTCATAGTTGCGGACGGCGCCCTCTCCATCCAGCTGCATGATGCAGGAGAGGACCAGGCGCTCTTCGTTCGGACGCAGGCTGCAGATATCCGTCGAGAGCTCCTGCGGCAGCATGGGTACCGCGCGGTCGGGGAAGTAGACCGAGGTGCCGCGCAGCCGCGCTTCCAAGTCCAGCGGCGAACCGGGCCGCACGTACTGGGCGACATCGGCGATGTGCACCTGCAACTCGTAACCGTCGCTGGTCTCGCGCACCAGCACGGCGTCGTCAAAGTCCTTGGCGGTCTCGCCGTCGATGGTGACGATGGGCAAATCGCGGAAGTCGCGGCGCTGGGCGATCTCCGCGGGGTCCAGGTGTGCGACTGCGCGTGCATCGTCGAGCACCGCATCCGGAAAGAGGTGCGGGATGTGGTGCTTGCGAATCATGATTTCGACATCGACGCCGAAGTCGTCAGGATCTCCCAGCACTTCGACGACCCGGCCGCGCGCCGGGCGGCTGAGGGTGGGCCACTCGGTGATCTCGACATCGACTACCAGATCTTCGAGATCGCGAGGATTGGAGTCGACGGTTCGCCGGTGCAGCGCATCCTTGCCCAGGACGCGGTGCGGCGTGGCATCGGCTGCCACCAGCGGCACCTCGTCGCCGAAGGGGATCAGGATGGGCTGGGTCATGCGCTCGTCGAAGGGAACGACGAGGTTGCCCTGCGCCCGGTCGCTGTGGGCGTAGCGGAAGCGGCCAACCACGGTGGGGTTGCGGCGATGCGCGATCTGCACGATGCGCCCGGCACGCTTGCCGGCGTTGGGCCCGCTGGTGCGCGACGGCAGCAGCTCCACCAGCACCAGGTCACCCTGCATGGCGCCATTCAGCTCTGCGGGCGGAATGAAGATATCGGAACTGTCAGACCCGCCGCGGGCGCTGTCAGACTGCGCGGTGGATCCGGGGCTGGGGCGTACGAAGCCGAAGCCATCCCGGTGGAGGTCCAGCCGGCCGGGGATCAGGCTGGTGCGTGCAGTGGCGGCTTCGGGCAGGCTCCAGTGGTCGGAATCGGCCTTCACCAGTGCGCCAGCCGCGGTAAGGCGGGCTAGTTGTTCCAGCAACAGCCTGCGCTCGCGGCCGCCGCCCAGGCCCAGCTCGCGCACCAGTTGCTTATAGCCTGCGCGGCCGCCTGCAGAGCGGCGAATGCGGGCGAGCAGTTCGCGATCAGTGGCCATGGATCATGATTCTCTCAGGTGCTCCGGCGTCGGCCATGCGGGATTCCGAGGTGCTGCGCGTGTGGCGGCGGAGCCGGGGACGGTGTGCTTGATCGATGGTATCGCGTGCGCCTGACCCGCTCTGGCAGCGGTCGAACAGCCCGCAGACGGATACCACTTAGGTGCAAGATTCCAACAAAAGATTGCGAACCGGGGATGCATTTTTCATGGAGAGATGAGTAAGATGCAGACACAGGGCAGGTTTGGCGCAGGTGGGCCGCGTTGGGGAAAGTAGCGCGGAGACTGCGGCTGCTCTCTGAAAACTCCTCGAGAGACAGACCAGTGTATAGAGCGGGGCGAAACATTCCCGCAGCGGCTGTTACGGGGCAGGGCATATTACGCAGTATTCGAAAGGAAACACCCAAGCGATGTGGAAACCGAACCAGCCCGGTACTTCTCCCCAGTCCCCCTCCAACGAGCCGAATCGTCCGGCTGCTCCTGCTGCAGGCGGCGGCTTCGAACCGGCTGCTTCGCGCCCCGGCGCTCCGTCGGCGCAGGCGGCGGCCGCGGATCAGGCGACCATCGGCAAGAGCCTCGTCGTCAAGGGTGAGGTCACTGGCTCCGAATCTCTGTACATCGATGGCAAGGTCGAGGGTGCGATCAACCTGCCGGGAAACCGCGTGACCGTAGGCCGCAATGGCCAGGTGGCAGCGAACATCTCTGCCCGCGAGGTTGTGGTGCTGGGCAAGGTGCGCGGCAACATCAATGCCAGCGACCGGGTCGACATCCGCAGCGAAGGCTCGCTGACCGGCGATGTCATCGCGCAGCGCATCTCGATTGAGGACGGCGCCTTCTTCAAGGGCGGCATCGACATCCGCAAGCCGGGCAACGCGAACGAGAAGGCCGCGCCTGCCGAAGCAGCGAAGCCCGTCACCGTCTAACCGTAGCCAAGACACTGGCAGCATACTTGGGGCCGGGGGGCGGGCAGCAGGGCGCTCGGGGGCCTTCGTGCGTGTGGGGGCCTGCGTTCGCGCATTCCATTCCAGCGCCGGGGTGAACAGCGAGGCTGTCCGAAAGCGGACACAGCTGTCCGGCTCAGGACGCCTCTGTGCGCCCTGCTATGTATATCTGCGGGAGACGGCACGGCCCTTCGATTGCGTGTAAGGGATGGGCAGGAGCGCGCGGCGAGCTTGCGCGGAAGATGCCATGCGGATGTTCAGCACCGTTTCCACCGATCTTCGCTATGCCCTGCGGCAGTTACGCCACGCGCCGGGCTTCACCATCACTGCACTGCTGATGCTGGGACTCGGCATCGGGTCCGTGGTCGCGGTGTTCAGCATCGTCTACGCAGTGCTGCTGCGGCCATACGGCTTTGAGCAGCCGGGCAGGCTGGTGGTGCTGCACGAGGCGGTGCAGGAGTGGCAAAGCTTTGCCCCGGTGATGCCGGTGAACTACAAGCACTACACCATGTTCAGGCAGCGGGCGCACAGCGTGGCCGATGCTGCCGTCTTCCAGGCAGGGCGATTCAGCGTGGCCGCGCAGAGCAGTGGCGACTTCGCGCATCCCTCGGTCTTCGAGGGTCTGCAGACCTCTCCTGAGCTGTTCTCTGTGCTGGGGGTGCGCCCCTCGCTGGGCAGAAGCTTCAGGCCGCAGGAGACAGAGGCGGGACGCGATCAGGTAGTGGTGCTGGGCTGGGCGGCGTGGCAGCGGCTCTTCCAGGGAGATCCGTCCGCCCTGGGACGATCGCTGAGCATCGACGGCAAGCCGCACACTATCATCGGGGTGCTGCCGCGAAGCTTCCGATTTCCGCCCCTGGACTGGATGGGCGCCGCCACTGCGTCAGGATCGACGGAGCTCTACCAGGTATATGTGCCTCTGGTTGTGTCAGAAGACATCAAGTCAGAAGATACCGCGGACTTCAACTACATGGTCTTGGCCCGTCTGCGCTCCGGCGCCTCTTTCACAGAGTCGCAGACCGAGATGAACGGCCTGGAGGAAGCGAACCGGCTGGCGAATCACCTGCCGATTCACGCGAGTGTGCAGGTCTCCACGCTGAAGACGGCGGCGAGCGGTTCCGTCAGCACGGCGTTGTGGCTGCTGCTGGCTGCCACCGGCGGAGTTCTGCTGATCGCTTGCGTCAACCTGACCAACCTGCAGTTGGCGCGAGGCGTAGCGCGACAGCGAGAGATGGCGATGAGGGCCGCGCTGGGTGCGGGACGCGCACGGCTGATGCAGACGGCGCTTGCAGAGAGCGCTGCGCTCTCCGCCCTGGGGGCCGCGTTCGGGTTGGCGCTGGCCTTCGCCGCGGTGCGCGCTACGGTCGTGTTTGGGCCGCCGAGCCTGCCCCGCATCAACGAGCTGTCGGTCAGCTGGCCGGCATGGTTAATCGCAGCCGGGCTGGCCTGCGCCAGCGCTCTGTTGTCGGGTATGCTGCCTGCCGTCGCTGCGATGCGTGCCGACCCGCAGAAGGCGCTGCAGTCCGGCGGCACGCAGGTGGCCGGCAGTGCGCACGGCGCCCACACG
>CAXUMX010000002.1:22146-71181 GCA_964252395.1 uncultured Acidobacteriaceae bacterium
CCGGGTGCTGGTGGCGGTGGAGATCGCATGCAGTGTCGCGCTGCTGGCGCTGGCGGGGCTGGCGGGGCGAAGCTTCTCGCGCGTGATGACGGAGAACTGGCAGTCTTCCTCCGATCACGTCTTGCTTGCCCAGGTGCAGATGATGACCGCGAAGTACGGTGACAGCTTTTATGCCACTGAGCCCGGGGCCACCGCACAGCTTCAGCACCGGAAGGCCTTCCTGGAGCAGGCGCTGCATGATCTTCAGGCGCTGCCTGGTGTTTCAGCCGCGGGAGTCACGAACGTGATGCCATTGAGCGGGGACGAGGGAGTGCAGTCGCTGGTGCGGCCCGATCACCCTCTGCCAGAGAGCCTGCTGCCCATGGCCAACCAGCGGTTGGTCTCTCCTGACTACTTCCAGGCAATGCAGATCCCCATTGTTGCGGGCCGCGGATTCACTGAGCAGGATATGGCGCATCCCCGGGTGGCCATCATTTCCGCGAAGGCGGCAAAGACTGCGTGGCCGGATGTCAATCCGCTGGGTCACACGCTGGAGCGCTGGGGCCAGCAGTTCACCATCATCGGCATTGCCGCAGACGCCCGCATCAACGACCTGAGGAGGGATGTGGCCGTCTTCTACCTGCCCATCGCTGCCGCTCCTACACGCACTCCGGTCTTCATCATTCGCAGCAGCGTGCCGGCAGCGACTCTGACGTCGGTGGTACGTCAGGCGCTGTGGTCTATTGATCCACTGCTCGGGATCCCGAGCGTCACGCCCATGGCGGAACAGGTGAGCGGCTCACTGGCGCGCGAGCGGCTGCAGACAGCACTGTTCAGCGGCTTTGGGGCGGCAGCATTGCTGCTGGCAGCGCTCGGAGTCTACGGCGTGCTTGCCTACTCGGTGTCCTTGCGAGGACGGGAGTTCGGCATCCGGATGGCGCTGGGTTCGCCGCGTGCCGCGCTGTCACAGCTGGTGCTTCGGGACGCCGTGTGGCCAGTCTTCGCTGGCCTGACGGCTGGCCTGGCCGTGGCGCTGTTCGCAGGACGGTGGGCGCAGAGCCTGCTCTACCAGACAGCCGCGCGTGACCCGGTGGCACTGGGCGGCAGCGTGCTGCTGCTGCTGGCTGCAGCGGGTGTGGCCGCGATGGTGCCAGCGCTTCGGGCCGCTGACACGGAGCCAATCCGGGTGCTGCGGGAGAACTGAGCGGCGTTTGGTGCTCACCGTGCGCGCTTGAAGCGGCGTATCAGGCTGCCCGGCACTGGCACGCCGAAGAGGCTGGTAATCGCAATGTAAAGCGCGGTGTAGGGCGCAAGCACTGCCGCGGCCGAGGCCAGGGCGTTGTGGATGGGCACGTAGCGGTGCAGCAGCCAGCAGAGCGCTGCTGCCAGGCCGGCGCCGAGCCACAGGCGCAGCGCCCGGCTCGCAGGGGAGGAAATGGCTCCGATGCGCCCGTGCAGGGAGCGACGCAGCAGCGTGTACTCGACCCAGGCAGCTATGCCGGCAGAGAGGGTGAGACCGGCGACGCCCCAGCGCGCATCCAGGCCGAGCATCCGCGGCAGCGGGATGGAGAAGAGGTAACCGAGCGCCAGCGTGAGGGCGACCCGGATGAGCGCGAAGTTGAGCGGTGTCCGCGTATTGCGCAGTGCGTAAAAGGCGGACGAGTAGAGGCGGCCGGAGGTGCCGGCGAGCAGTCCCACACCGGAGCCGGCCAGCGCGCTCCACACGTAGAGCACGTCGTTGGCCCGGAAGTGACCGGTGCGGTAGATGGCTGCGACCACTACGTCGCCCAGTACGACGAAGGCGACTGCGGATGGCACGACGAACCAGGCGATCTGCGCCAGGCCGGCGGCCAGCCGGGTGCGCAGTTGCGCGGCTATCTCCTCCGGCGTGCCCAGGGCTGCGGACATGGTGGGCAGCTCCGCCGCTGAAACTGCCATGCCGAAGAGCGAGACTGGCAGCTGGTTGATGGTCTGCGCGTAGCTGAGCGCGGCAACGGCACCGTCGGGTAGAAGGCTGGCGAGGATCTGATCCACGAAGGCGCTGACCTGCACCACGCCGCGGCTGAGGAAGACGGGGAAGAAGTTGCGAACGATGGTCCTGACATGCTCAGAACGGAAGGTGGCCTGAAACTGCAGCGGAGACAGCAGGCGCAGCACCACCGGCACCTGCACCAGGAACTGGAGTGCGGAGCCAATGACAGAGCCAATGGCGAGCGCGACGGCCAGCCGCGGCTCGCCTTGCGTGCTGGAGATGCCGTGGGTCAGCAGCAACCGGCCCTGCCACACCAGCGTCGCGATCATGGCCAGGTTCCACACTACGGGCGCCGAGTAGGACAAGAAGAAGCGGCGATGGCTGTTGAGAATGCCGAGGCACCAGGCAGAGAGCACCAGCAGCGCAGCGCCGGGGAAGAGGATGCGCACGATCTGGATGGTGAGTGCGCGCTTCTCGCCATGGAAGCCGGGCGCGATGGCGTCGATCAGCCATGGAGTGAACACCACGCCCGCCAGCACCAGCAGCGACGCGACCATAACCAGTAAGGCAAAGATGGCAGCCGCCGTGCGCGAAGCCTCTTGGTGCCGGTCCTCGGCGTTCAGTCGCGCATAGACAGGGATGAAGGACGCGGACAGAACGCCTTCCCCGAAGAGGTTCTGCAGCATGTTGGGGATGCGGAAGGCGGCCTTGAAGGCATCCGCGGCCATGGAGTTGCCGAAGTAGTGCGCGAAGATGCGCTCGCGAATGAGGCCGATGAGCCGTGAGAGCAGGATGCCGGCTGCCACGGCGAATGCGGCAGCCCTGCCGTGATGCGGCTTGTTGGTGCGTGGCGGGTTGGCGGGGGTGGTGGTGTCAGACATGGGCGCGGTCTACCGCTCTAGCGTATAGGCCGGCTGCGATGCCGGGGAGTGCGCAGAGAGTGGCGTGCAACGGCGCTGCTGATGGAGCGCTCCTAACCTTCATGAGCGACAGCGAGAGACTGATCCGATTCTTCGGTGGCGGAGTCGATGACCGAGGGCGGACGCATGCGGGAATTTTGGCCTGGGACGATGAGCAGCTGGAGCACGTGCATGATTACATCCAGTGGCTGTTTCCTTTACCGGAGCGGAGTGGCGCGAACCCGTCTGCGCCGGTGCTCGATCCGGCGAGCATCGCCACGATGCGCAGCGACCCTGAGATGCAGGCGCGGCTGGTTAGCGGGTTCGAGCGCATGCTGGCCTTCTACGGCTTCGTCCTCAGAGAGAGCGAAATCGTGGAAGGGCCAGACTTCGCACCCGCGGCGGCCCGCTGGCTCACGCCGGGCGACCACAACCACCTGCGCATCACGCGCATACTGCGCTGCCTGCGCGTGCTTGGCCGGGAGCAGGAGGCGCAGCAGTTCTGGTGGGCGGTGGCCGGGCTCTACCGGCGTGAACCCGGCAGGATCACTGAACGGACTTTCGCTTACTGGCGTCACGCGGCGACGGAACCTCTGGACAGCCCGCCGCAGTAAGCAGCCATTCGCCGCCAAGCCGGCCATCGGTTAGGATCGCGGTCAGAATGCCAGACGCGGGAGCAGGCGTGCGGGACGGTGCGCGATCGAAACCAGGAGATGTGAGCATGAGGCAGCGTGGTGCAGCATTGCGAGCGGGAGTCACTGGAGTTCTGGTATGCGGAGCGGTGCTCGCCGCGTTCCAAACGCGCCCTGCGGCAGCGCAGACCGGCGAACAGGAGGCGGATACGGCCACGCACATCGACGATAGGGCGGGAGCGACGACAGGCGCACTGCCGATCCATGGCGGCAACGGAATCATGCTGGGGGCGCCACCGGCCACGGAGAAGCATCCTGTGACCGAGACGCTGCATGGCGACCGCATCACGGACGACTACCGCTGGCTGGAGCAGCAGAAGGACCCGCAGACGCGCGCCTGGCTGGAGAAGCAGAACGCCTACACCGAGACTTATCTCGGCCAGGTAAAGATACGCCCGGAGATCCGGGAGACGCTGGCCAAGCTGGAGCGGGTGGAGACCTACTCGGCTCCGATCAAGTGCGGCGATCTGTACTTCTTCAAGAAGCGGCTGGCTGACGAGAACCAGGGGTCCATCTACGTGCGGCGCGGAGTGGCCGGGGCGGATGAGCGGCTGGTCGATGCGACGAAGCTGAGTGCCGACCAGAACACGTCGGCCGGCATCCTGGATGTGGATCACGAGGGATCACTGCTGGTGTACGGCGTGCGCCAGGGCGGCGCTGACGAGCAGAGCGTGCATGTACTGGATGTCGCCTCGCGGCGCGAGCTGCCTGATCAGCTGGCAGTGGAGCGCTACTTCGGCGTGCAGATCTCGCCAGATAAAAAGGGTCTGTACTACTCGGTGTTTCATCATGAGGGCACGCTGGTCTACTGGCACGAGTTCGGCACGCCGCAGTCCGCGGACAAGATGATCTTCGGCAAGGAGTACAAGGGCGAGCCGCTGGGTGAACTGGACCTGGTGAATGTTCAGCCCTCGGACAACGGTCACTGGCTGGTGCTGACGATCAACCGAGGCGTGCCACCCAAGCGGGCGGACATTCTGTTAAAGGACCTGCGGCAGCCGGATGCTCCGTTCACCCCTCTGGTCTACGGCATCGACAATCGCTTCGACCTGATCGACACCGGAACGGACGACTTCCTGGTGGAGACCGATTTGGGCGCGCCGAAGCATCGTATTCTGCGCGCAGACCGGAATACGCCACCGCAGCAGTGGCAGACGGTCGTACCTGAAGCCAAGGACGTCATTGAGGGCTCGACCGTGCTGGGCAGCAAACTCCTGGTCGAGCGGCTGACTGATGTGAAGAACGAGATTGCGATCTATTCGCTGGACGGCCATCAGCAGGGAACGATGAAACTGCCAGGGATCGGCAAGGCATCCCTGCCCGCAGGTAGGCCGCGGGACCGGGAGGGCTTCTACAGCTTCGAGTCGTTCCAGGTGCCGCCCACGATTTACCGGTACCAGGCAGACTCCGGGCAGACCACCGTGTTTGCGCAGCCGAAGGTGCCCTTCGATTCAGCGGCGTACGAGGTGCGGCAGGTCTTCTTCACGTCGAAGGACAACACACGGGTGCCCATGTTCATCGTGGGGCGCAAGGGATTGCCGCAGGACGGCAAGACGCCGCTGCTGATGACCGGATATGGGGGGTTCAACGTCAGCTACACGCCGGTGTGGAGTGCAATGTACGCGTGGTGGCTCGAGCAGGGCGGGTGGTTTGCGCTGCCCAACCTGCGTGGCGGCGGCGAGTACGGAGAGGAGTGGCACAAGGGGGGCATGTTCGAGAAGAAGCAGAACGTCTTCGACGACTTCTTTGCCGCCACGCAGTACCTGATTCGGGAGAAGTACACCGACCCGGCGCACCTGGCTATATGGGGCCGGTCGAACGGTGGCCTGCTGATGGGCGCGGCCATGACGCAGCATCCTGAACTGTACGGTGCGATCGTGTGCGGTTATCCGCTGCTGGACATGCTGCGCTATCAGAACTTCCTGTTCGGCAGGTTGTGGACTACCGAATACGGCTCTGCGGACAATGCCGCGGACTATAAGTACATCCGCGCTTACTCGCCGTATCAGAACGTAAAACCAGGGGAGAAGTTCCCGGCCATCATGTTCTTCTCCGGCGACAACGATACCCGTGTGGATCCGCTGCACGCTCGCAAGATGACGGCGGAGGTGCAGGCGTCCACGGGCAGCGACCGGCCGGTGCTGCTGCATTACAGCCTCAAGGGCGGCCACAGCGCCGGCGTCTCCGTTCAGCAGTCTATCGACGACGACGCGGACATTCTTGCGTTCCTATGGAACGAGACGGCGGGAAAGGCAGACAAAGGCGGAGTTTCGGTGGCCGAAAAGAGCAGGTAGGTCGATTTCTGCTCGAAGCGCTAGGCTGTCTGCTCTATGGCTTCGACGACCCGCGCGGCGCTGTGTGCGATGTCGAAGTGCCGGCGGAAGCAGAGTCGCGCGAGTTGCTGCATGTCGGCGCGGGTTGCGGCGGAGAGCTGCTGCCAGCGCTGTAGCAGGGCGATGGTGCCCTCCAGGGTGTCGGGCGCGGCCAGACCCGCACCGCAGTCCTCCACCTCGCGCCAGATGTTGACTTCGTGCGAGAGCAGAACGGGTCTGCCGGAGGCGAGTGCCTCCACCACGGCGATGCCGAAGTTTTCCTGGTGAGACGGCAGAGCGAATACCTCCGCCGCCGCAATGGCGCTCCACTTCAGGGTGCCGCGCAGCATGCCTGTCCACACTACGCGTTCCTTGATGCCGATGGCTGCGGCGCGTGCGGCAAGCGTGCGCTGCCAGCCTTGCTGGTCGGGGCCGGCAAAGACGAGGCTCCACTCCGGGTCGTGGCCCAGGGTGGCGGCGAAGGCCTCCAGCAGCAGGTCGCACCCCTTCTTGGGGTGGATGCGCCCCATGAAGAGCAGCAGACGCTTTTGACGCAGGGCTGGGTACTCCTGAAGGAATTCATCCGGACTGCTCTCCGGCGGCTGCGCAGTGCCCAGTCCGGTGACGATGCCGCGGGCGCGGTAGAGCGAGAAAGATCGTGGCGCCAGCAGCTTCTCCTGCTCACAGGTGAAGAACACAGCGCGTGCGTCGCGCAGCACGCGGTAGTCGGCCCATGGCCAGTACAGCCACTTCTTCAGGTGCTTCAACGGATAGCGACGCCGAAACCAGGGATCGAGCATGCCGTGCGGGAAGACGTAGTACGGCGTGGCGGTGCGGTGGAGCGCTCGCCACACCGCGAAGCTGTGGTACTGCCACAGGCCATTGACCACCACTGCATCGTAGTCTTCGCGATGCCGGCGTAACCACGGCACCAGACTGGGCGTGAAGCCGTAGCCGCTATAAGCCGGGCCGAGCGCATGCATGGGCAGAGGAAAGCTGCGCACCTCAGCATCTGCCGGATCGTCAAGCGAGGCGACCTCCACTTGATGACCGGCTCCCTGGTGCACTGCGGAGAGGGAACGGATCGCCTCCACGGGGCCGCCGCCGGCAGCGCGAATGGATGCGATTACGTGGAGAAGTTTCATGGGCGGATGGGAGTTTGGTTCGCAGTGGTTGTGGGGATTGTACCGGGCCGCTGGTGGGCTGCCTGAGGCCCCGCGTGAACATTCAAGGTGCAAGCTCGCCTCGACACCATCTGAAAGGGCATGATGGTGGAGGGCAGGGAAGGTTTGTGCCCATGAACGACTGCTTGAGGAGAGACGAAGCGTGACACGACCGATATCCGACGCTCTGGTGTTCTTTGGGGCCACAGGCGACCTCGCCTACAAGCAGATCTTCCCCTCGCTGCAACGACTGGCGAAACGCGGCAAGCTGCTTGGCCCGGTCATCGGCGTCGCCAAGTCCGGCTGGACGCTGGACGACCTGAAGAAGCGCGCGCGGGATAGTGTGGAGTCGCATGGGGGTCTGGATCCGGAGGGCTTCGACAAGCTGATGGCATTGTTGAAGTATGTCGATGGCGACTATGCAGATCTGAACACCTTTTGCCAGGTCCGGCAGGAGCTGGGTCAGGCGAAGCACCCGATCCACTATCTCGCGATTCCGCCCAGCCTGTTTGGGCCGGTGCTTGAGAAGCTGAAGGAGTCGCGCTGCGCGGACGGAGCGCGGGTGGTGATCGAGAAGCCTTTCGGCCACGATCTGGATTCGGCGATCGCCCTCAACAAGATCGTGCACGATGTCTTCGACGAGCAGGATGTCTTCCGCATCGACCATTACCTGGGCAAGAACGCGGTGCAGAACCTGATCTTCTTCCGCTTCACCAATGCGTTTCTGGAGCCTATCTGGAATCGGCAGTATGTCGAGAGCGTGCAGATCACCATGGCCGAGAGCTTTGGTGTGCAGGGACGCGGCGGCTTTTACGACGAGACAGGCGCGATCCGCGATGTGCTGCAGAACCACCTGATGCAGCTGTTGAGCAATATAGCGATGGAGCCGCCGATTGGCTCCACGGCGGAGGCGCTGCGCGATGAGCGCTGCAAGGTGTTGAACGGAGTGCAGTGCCTGGTGCCGAGCGAAGTAGTGCGCGGCCAGTTCGACGGGTATCTGGACGAGCGTGGGGTAAAGCCGAACTCGCAGGTGGAGACCTACGTCGCTATCAAGTTCTGCATTAACAGCTGGCGCTGGAAAGACGTGCCCTTCTTCATCCGCACCGGCAAGTCGCTGCCGGTGACGGCTACGGAAGTAGTGGCCAAGCTGCGTCAGCCGCCGGCCATCTTCTCCATCGAGCCGCCGCCGCCGAACTATGTGCGCTTCCGGGTCAGCCCGGACATGGCGATTGCCCTGGGTGCGCACGTGCGTCAGCCCGGGGAGATACCGCATGGCATCCCGGTCGAGATGCTGGCGACGCAGCATACCAATCCAGAGGATGTGCTGCCCTATGAAGAGCTGCTGGCGGACGCCATCGCCGGGAACCAGTCGCGATTTGCCCGCGTGGACTATGTTGAAGAGGCGTGGCGGATCCTCGACCCGCTGCTGAAGAACCTGCCGCCGGTGCACAAGTACAAGCCCGGCACGTGGGGACCGCCGGAGGCGGAGCAGCTGGCAGCCTCTGACGGTGGCTGGCTCAACCCTTCCTGATTGCCAGGCTACAGCGCGCCGCCGCACGCGGCGCCGGAGGCCCACGCCCACTGGAAGTTGTAACCGCCAAGGTGGCCGGTGACGTCCACGCACTCGCCGATAAAGTAGAGCCTGGGAACGCGGCGGCTCTCCATTGTCTGCGCGGAGAGCTCCGCCGTGGAGACGCCACCCGCGGTCACCTCTGCCTTAGGGTAGCCTTCTGTGCCCGCTGGGGTTATCTGCCAGGCGTGCAACTGGCGCTCGGCCTGCTCCAGCGCGGCGTTCGTCCAGGCTGCAGGAGCGTGGAGCTCTGCCCAGCGATCGGCGAGCCGTTGGGGGAAGATGCTGCGCATCGCCGTACGGAAGCTGGCTGGGTCGCGCTGTGCGCTGCGTGCGCGCAGGGGCGCGGTACCGTCGCGATCGGGCGCGAGGTCGATGGTGACGGGCGTGCCCGGCTTCCAGTACGAGGAGATCTGCAGCACGGCAGGCCCGCTGAGCCCGCGATGGGTGAACAGCAGCTTCTCGCGAAAGCGGGCTGAGGCGCGGCCGTTGCCCGTGGTGGTGACGACCTCGGCAGAGAGCCCGGTCAGATCGGCGTAACGGGCATGATCCTGCGGCTGCCAAGTAAAGGGCACAAGGGCTGGCCG
This sequence comes from uncultured Acidobacteriaceae bacterium, assembly GCA_964252395.1. Taxonomy (GTDB): domain Bacteria; phylum Acidobacteriota; class Terriglobia; order Terriglobales; family Acidobacteriaceae; genus KBS-83. The sequence goes on from CAXUMX010000002.1 coordinate 31,321, forward strand.
GCAGGGCTCGATCCCATGGCCAAACTGCGCGGCGATGCGATAGGCGAGGTCCGTTGCACCCATCTTCGGAATGGAGAGTCCGCCGGTGGCGACGACCAGCGCCGCCGCACGATGACTTCCGCTGGAGGTGTGGACGGTGAATCGATCGCCGTGTTCCACACGCAGCACGTTCTCCCGCAGCGCGACGCGTACATCGCCGGCGGCGCATTCCTGCTCCAGCAGAGTGACGATGTCCTGCGCGGAGCGATCGCAGAACAGCTGCCCCAAGGTCTTCTCGTGGTACGGAATGCGGTGGCGCTCGACCAACGCGATGAAGTCCTGCGGCGTGTAGCGGGCGAGCGCGGAGCGGGCGAAGTGTGGGTTGGCGGAGAGGAAGTTCTCCGGCGCGCAATGGAGATTGGTGAAGTTGCAGCGGCCACCGCCGGAGATGAGGATCTTCTTTCCCGCGCGTTCGGCGTGATCCAGCACCAGCACGGAGCGACCGCGCTGCCCGGCGACTAGCGCGGCCATCAGTCCGGCAGCGCCTGCGCCGATCACGACCGCATCGTAGACGTGCTCCTGCTCGCTCATTGGCGCACTTGTTTGTGCTCCGGTGGTCACGTGGCACCGGGTAGGCCGGCCAGCAGCAGAAATCGTTTCATGCGCCCAACTCCGACACTATCCTCAAAGGCCTTACCAGTAGTACGCAGTACTCACCTACTCATACTAGGAGCGTCTGGCGTCCTTTCGGCGCTCCTGGCATGTGTCTACGACTGCGAACCACTTCTGCGGGTGAGTACGGTCAAGGCGAGGAACACACCGCTCACTGATCCTACAAATGACACGAGCCCTAGAACGCAAAGCGTTCGCCAGTCGAGTTGGCTCCGCGTATTACGCTGCGCGAAGACAAACCAGTAAGTAATGGTTGCGACTGAAGCGTGGCTGCCGCAATGGCAAGACTTCGATGGCGTAGTTGCACCGACGTTGGAAAACCTGTCGCCAACGCCCAAGCTCCGCATAGCCAAACGAAGAGCGAGCAGGTTTCACAATATAAGAGCATGGGTAAGGCGGCTAGCGGCAGGAGTCCAAACGAAGCGCAGTAAAGTGAGGCTTAGGAGTAGAGCAGAAAAGAGATAGGCCGCTACGCTTAGGCAGAAGCGAAGAGCAGTGCTGGGATGATCAGCGTGAGAGTGGGCGGGGACACGCATGATTTTTCTCTCCGAGAAGTTCGGAAAATCATTGTCCGCCGCAAAGTACGATCGCAGAAAATCGTTTCACCGGCCTAAACCGAGTCTGCTACCATACTTCTCATTCATCACCTTGTTCGCTGCATCGGTCTGACTCCGGACAGAGTGGTCCCTGCTCCCGCCGAGCGCAGGTCGGGAGCTTGCTTCTGGTAGCCGGTTCAACCCTCGAGGAACATCATCGCTCACGTCGTCATTATCGGATCCGGGGTGATGGGCCTCTCTGCTGCCTATCATGCCAGCAAGGCTGGGCATACGGTGGAGGTGCTGGAGGCAGCGCCGGAGCCGGGCGGAATGGCCGCGCACTTCGATCTAGACGGTATGTCGATCGAGCGCTTCTATCATTTCATCTGCAAGTCCGACCAGGAGACGATGCGTCTGCTGGAGCAGCTCGGCATTGAGAAGAAGTTGCGCTGGCGTGTGACCTCGATGGGTATCTTCACCGGCGGCAGACTGCATGACTGGGGCAATCCAGTAGCCTTGCTGAAGTTCAATGAGATCAGCCTGATCTCGCGTCTGCGCTACGCGCTGTTCGCCTTCGTCTCAGTGCGCCGGGAGCGCTGGGACGCCATCGAGACTGAGTCGGCGCAGAGCTGGATCACGCGCTGGTGCGGCCGGGAGGTATTTGAGCGTTTGTGGCGTCCGCTGTTCGCGCTCAAGTTCTTTCAGTATGCAGACAACGTCTCGGCGTCGTGGATCTGGACGCGCATCAAGCGAATCGGCCGCTCGCGGAAGTCGATCATGCAGGAGGAATTGGGCTATCTGGAGGGCGGCAGCCAGACCTTGGTGGATGCGCTTTGCGCGGAACTCCGCAGAATGGGCCAGACCATCACGCTGAGCTCCCCCGTACAGCGGGTTGAGACGGAAGATGGGCGCGTCGTCGGGGTGAGGACCCCCCGTGGGCTGGTGCGCGCCGACGCCGTGATCAGCACCGTGCCGACACCGCTGCTGGCCACGATGATCCCATCGCTGCCCGAGGATTGGAAGGCGCGCTACAACGCGATTGTGAACATGGGGATCTGCTGCCTGGTGTTCAAGCTGAAGCGCTCGGTGAGCCCGCACTTCTGGGTGAACATCTCGGAGACGGACATCGCGATCCCGGGTCTGATTGAGTTTTCAAATCTGCGGCCGGTCAGCGACGGCGCCGTGGTGTACGTGCCATATTACATGCCTAACGACCATGTGAAATTCACCTGGACCGACCAGCAACTGCTGGACGAGACGTTCGGGTACCTGTGCCGCGTCAATCCGGAGCTCACCAAGCAAGACATCGTCTCCGCGCATGTGGCGCGGTTGCGGTATGCGCAGCCGGTGTGTGAGCCGGGGTTCGCCGCGAAGATTCCGCCGATCCGGACACCGATCAAGGGCCTGCAGGTGGCCGACACCTGCTACTACTACCCGGAGGATCGAGGCATCTCCGAGAGTGCGCGACTGGGCCGGGAGATGGCGGCGCGCGTTTCCCTTACGCGGGCAACGGAAGAGCAGAGCGATCCGGCGCTTCTGGCCGCGGTGCTAGGATGAACCGATCCACACGGCGCCGGGCCCATAGCTCAATCGGTTAGAGCAGCGAACTCATAATTCGTTGGTTCCAGGTTCAAGTCCTGGTGGGCCCACCACCGGCTTCGCGCGTAGTGCCTCGCTATAATCAAAGAGAGCCTCCGATCCCTGCATCCGGCAGCGTTCGAGCAGGTACGCGTGCATGCCATGCCCAAAACGATCAGGAAGAGACCCCAACATCCTCTGGAGAAGATTCTGGAGAGCCGCATCGCCATCATCGATGGAGCCATGGGCACGACCATCCGCACCTACGGCATGGCCGAGGCGGACATTCGCGGGGAGCGGTTTGGGGACTCCAAGAAGGACCTGCTGAACAATGGCGATCTGTTCTCGCTGACCCAGCCGAAGATGATCGGCGACATCCATCGCCGGTTTCTGGAGGCGGGTGCGGACATCATCGAAACCAACACCTTCGGTGCGACCAGCATCACGCAGAGCGAATTCTTCGTGGAGGACCCGCGCGAGAGCGGCGGCCGCAAGGATCCGGAGTTCTACCAGAAGATTGTTGAGGACCGCTTCCTGGGGGATCTGGCCTGGGAGATCAATGAGCGCAGTGCACAGCAGTGCCGGGAGTGGGCCGACCGCGTCGGCACTGAGACCGCACGGCAGAGGTTTGTGGCGGGCGCTATCGGCCCATTGACCGTCTCCCTGTCGAATTCACCCGATCCGGACGACTCCGGCTTCCGAGTCGTCACCTTTGACCAGGTCAAGCGGGCGTACACGCAGCAGGTGCGTGCGCTGATTGCCGGTGGCGTCGACCTGCTGCTGGTGGAGACGATCTTCGATTCGCTGAATGCGAAGGCCGCCCTGGTGGCCATTCGTGAGGTCTTCGACGAGGACGGGAAAGAGTTGCCGGTGATGATCTCGGCCGCGGTGGGCCGCGGTGGGGAGACGCTGATCTCCGCGCAGACGACGGAGGCCTTCTGGAATGCTGTCCAGCATGTGCGTCCGCTTGCCGTGGGGTTGAACTGCTCCCTGGGCCCGGACCTCATGTACCCATTTCTGGAGGAGCTGGCGGAGAAGGCGGACGTGGCGATCTCCTGTTATCCGAACGCTGGCCTGCCTAACCCGCTGTCGGAGACTGGCTTCGATCTGGGACCGTCGGACATGGCTCGCTACCTGGGCGACTTCGCCAGCGGCGGCCTGATCAATATTGCGGGCGGCTGCTGTGGCAACACGCCGGAGCACATCGCCGCGATCGCGAAGGCGCTGGAAGGACAGCCGCCGCGTCGCTGGGGCGCAGCCGCGTCTGACGAGGAGTCTGTGGCGGCGATCGAGAGCCGCGTGTGAGTGCAACCGCGCGGGTCAGCCCGAGTGTCAGCCTGAGAGAAGCAGCGGCGCAGAAGCCGCTGCGCCTGTCCGGGTCGCAGCCGTTCACGCAGCAGCCGAATGTCTACATTCTTATCGGCGAGCGGACGAACGTAGCCGGGTCGCCGCGCTTTGCCAGGCTGATCAAAGAGGGCAAGTACGAAGAGGCGGTCAGCATCGCCCGGCAGCAGGTGGAGAACGGAGCCAACGTTCTCGACATCTGCATGGATGAAGGCATGATCGACGGGGTAGCGGCGATGTCCCGCTACTTGCAACTGCTGGCCAGCGAGCCTGAGGTAGCAAAGGTCCCCTTCATGATCGACTCCTCCAAGTGGGAGGTGATCGAGGCAGGGCTGAAGTGCCTGCAGGGCAAGGGCATCGTCAACTCCATCTCGCTGAAGGAAGGCGAGGAGCGCTTTCGCCAGAATGCGGCGACGGTGCTGAAGTACGGTGCAGCCGTGGTGGTGATGGCCTTCGACGAGCAAGGACAGGCCGCGACCTACGAAGAGAAGATCCGCATCTGCGAGCGGGCCTACCGGATCCTGGTGGACGAGGTCGGGTTTCCGCCGGAAGACATTATCTTCGATCCGAACATCCTGACCGTGGCCACGGGGATGGAGGAGCACAACAACTACGCGCTCGACTACATCGAGGCCACGCGCTGGATCAAGGCCAACCTGCCGCACGCCAAGGTGAGCGGCGGCGTCTCGAATATCTCCTTCAGTTTCCGCGGCAACAATCAGGTGCGTGAGGCGATGCACTCCGCGTTTCTCTACCACGCCATCGCCGCCGGCATGGACATGGGCATCGTAAATGCCGGCATGCTGGAGGTGTACGAGGAGATTGAGCCGGAGCTGAAGACGCTGGTCGAGGATGTGCTGCTGAACCGGCGCCCGGATGCGACTGAGCGGCTGGTAGAGCATGGCGAGCGGCTGAAGGGCGCGGACCGTGTGGTCAGCGAGAAGAAGGCTGAGGAGTGGCGCTCCGGCACGGTAGAGGAGCGGCTCTCTCACGCACTGGTCAAGGGCATCGACACGTACATCGAAGTGGATGCGGAAGAGGCGCGGGTGAAGCTGGGCCGCCCGCTGGCAGTGATTGAAGGTCCGTTGATGGCGGGGATGAGTGTGGTGGGAGACCTGTTCGGTGCGGGCAAGATGTTCCTGCCGCAGGTGGTGAAGTCTGCCCGCGTGATGAAGAAGGCAGTGGCTCACCTGACTCCGTACATGGAGGCGGAGAAGGCGGCGATGGTCGCATCCGGCCAGGCGGTCAAGGCGCAAGGGAAGGTAGTGCTCGCCACGGTGAAGGGCGATGTGCACGACATTGGCAAGAACATTGTCGGCGTAGTGCTGGCCTGCAATAACTACGAGGTCATCGATATGGGCGTGATGGTCTCAAGCGAGAAGATTCTGGAGCGGGCGAAGGCGGAGAAAGCAGACATGATCGGATTGAGTGGTCTGATCACGCCTTCGCTGGACGAGATGGTGCATGTGGCGCGGGAGATGGAGCGGCAGGGCTTCACAGTGCCTTTGCTGATCGGCGGCGCAACCACCAGCCGTGCGCATACGGCGGTCAAGATCGCGCCGCACTACAGCCAGCCGGTGGTGCATGTGCTGGACGCGAGCCGTGCCGTGCCGGTGACCACCAGCCTGCTGAGCGATGAAGGCAAGCCTGCCTTTGTGGCGCAGTATCGGGCTGAGTACGACGCACTGCGAAAGGCGCATGCGGCCCCCCGTCAGAAAGCCATTCCGCTGAACGAGGCTCGGCGCAGGCGCACACCCATCGAGTGGCGGGCGGAGGACCTGGCCAAGCCCGAGTTCACGGGCGTGCGCGTGCTTGAGGACTTTCCGCTGGCCACACTGCGGGAGTTCATCGATTGGTCGCCGTTCTTCCACACCTGGGGTTTGAAGGGGATCTATCCGCGCATCCTAGAGCACCCCGAGCATGGTGCGCAGGCGCGGCAGATCTTCGAAGAGGGCAACGTACTGCTGGATCGCATCATTGCCAGGAAGCTGCTGACCGCGCGAGGTGTGTATGGCTTCTTTCGCGCAAACGCAGTCGGCGACGATGTGGAACTCTACGCAGATGCCACACGCGGCGCAGTGGTGGATCGCTTCCACTTCCTCCGCCAGCAGATCCATCGGGAGGGCAGTGAACCCTGCCGCTCGCTCGCCGATTTCATTGCGCCGAAGGAGACCGGACTCGAAGACTCCATCGGCGCCTTTGCCGTGACCACCGGGATCGGCCTGAAAGAGCTGACGGACGGCTTCCGCGCGCAGCACGACGACTACAACGCCATCATGGCGGAGGCGCTGGCAGATCGGCTGGCGGAGGCTTTCGCGGAGTGCCTGCACAAGCGTGTCCGTGATGAGTGGGGCTATGGGCGCGAGGAAGGCTTGAGCGCGGCCGACTTCATCGCCGAAAAGTATCGCGGGATCCGTCCCGCCCCCGGCTACCCTGCCTGCCCTGACCACACAGAGAAGGGCACGTTATGGCGCCTGCTGGACGTGGAGGCGAAGACCGGCATACGGCTGACTGAATCGTTTGCCATGTGGCCGGGCTCAAGCGTCAGCGGGATCTACTTCGCACATCCTGCCGCCCGCTACTTCAGCCTGGGCAAGATCGACCGCGATCAGGTGGCCGACTATCACCAGCGCAAGGGGATGAGTGTGGCTGAGGTGGAGCGCTGGCTGGGGCAGAATCTGAACTACGATCCAGCTACCGCAGGGTAGGCTGTTGAGCCGCCCCCCGGCCTCCCGACTTTTGTGCCGGTCATTGTTCCGGCCTCCCTGTCGCCCCGGCTTCTCATCGCAGTGGTACTCGGTGGTAGCGTGTTCACATGGTTCGCCGCAGGCTGAAGAGCGGCCACGTCACCATTGTGGATGTGGCGCGGGAAAGTGGTTTCTCACCCTCTACGGTTTCGATTGTGTTGAACGATGCGCCGCTGTCACGGCATATTGCGGCCACGACGAAGGAGCGCATCCGCCAGACCGCGCTGCGGCTCGGCTACCACCCGAATGCGTCGGCCCGCTCGCTGCGCAGCCGGCGAAGCCACACCATCGGCGTGCTGATCTTCGACCTCTCGGATCCGTTCTGCACCCTGATCCTGCGCGGGATTGAGAAGGCGCTGCACCCGACCGACTACCTGCCGATCCTGATGGACGCGAATAACGACCGCAAGCAGCTGGTCGGCTATTTGCATTTGCTGATGGAACGGCGCGTAGAAGGGCTGATCGTGGTGGCGAACTGGCTGTTTGAGGAAGAGAGCCTGCTGGCGCAACTGCGCAGCAGTGAGCTGCCGACTGTCGTAGTGGGACGGGATCTGTCCGGGGACGCTATCCGCTCCGTGGTGGTGGACAACGAGGCCGGCGGATACCTGGCACTGCGCCACCTGTACGAGCTGGGGCATCGCAAGATCGCTGTGATTCGCGGGCCGGAGAAGCTGGCTGACAGCCAGCGGCGTTGGGAGGGCATCCAGCGGTTTGCCGCCGAGTGCGGTCTCAAGATCGCCTCCCGGCTGGTGCGCCAGTTGCCGGAGGCCATGGATCCCAACTCCGGCTTCGACGGTGGATGTCTGCTGATGCAGGAGCTGCTGCGATCTGGAGCGAAGTTCACCGGGCTGGTGGCCTTCGATGACCTGACCGCGCTGGGAGCAGTGCGTGCGCTGGATGAAGCGGGGCTGCGAGTGCCCGACGACTGCTCCGTTATCGGATTCGATGACGTTCCCCTGGCGTACTTCAGCACGCCGGACCTGACCACCCTGCGCCAGCCGATGCAGACCATGGGCGAGCTGGCGGCAGCCGGGGTGCTAAGCGAGCTGCAGGCCGGAGATCCTGCCCCGCGCGCCGCTGCTTTGCTGCAGGTATTGGCACCCACCCTGGTGCCCCGCCGGTCCAGCCGCTCGCTCTCCCGTTAAAACTCTGTTGACAATCGAGGAAATGGCAGCGTAGTTTGCTGTATTAAAACGATTCAATAGCACGATCGTGGAATCGAAACGCACGGCTGGTCACCGCTTCCTGGGAGATTTTTCAATGTCATCCGCTCTGAAGTCATGGCGCACACTGCGTTCGGCAGGCTGTTGCACGTTGCTTGGCGCGCTCGCCCTCGCCGGGCCCGCCCGGGCCCACGCACAGGAGATCACTGGGACCATCCTCGGTACGGTGACGGATAGTTCCGGTGCGATCGTACCCAATGCACGCGTCACCGTCACCAACACGGATCGCGGTGCGGTGATCCGTACGGATACGACCAACAGCGCAGGCAAGTACAACGCGCCGCTGCTGCCGGTCGGGCACTACTCGGTCAGCATTGAAGCGCCCGGCTTCCAGAAGGTGACACAGACCGACATCATGCTGAACGTAAACGATCGCCGCGCTGTGAACGCGATGCTGCAGATCGGGAATGTGGCGTCCTCCGTTACAGTGCAGGCAAATGCGCTGCAGGTCAACACGGAGTCTGACGCCGCGACCGGCCTGATTACGGGAACCCAGGTGCGGGAGCTGGCGCTGCAGAGCCGCAACTACGAAGAACTGGTGCAGTTGCAGCCGGGCGTCAGCGCGGACATCGGCGATGCGCTGTATGCGGGCGTCAGCGCACCTGGCGGCAACACGAACGAGACCGCCTTCTCATTAAATGGCAGCTTTGGCAACGCAAACAACTGGACGGTGGATGGGGCGGACAACGTCGATCGCGGCGGAAACTTCACCTTGCTGAACTATCCCAGCGTGGATGCGATCGAAGAGTTCAAGGTGCTGCGCGGCAACTATGGGGCGGAGTATGGCCGCAGCGCAGGTGGCGTCGTCAATGTGATCACCCGCTCCGGCACCAAGAGCTTTCACGGCGGCATCTACGAGTTCTTCCGCAACGATGTGCTGGATGCGAATGACTGGAGCAACAAGCAGCAGGACCCAGTTGCGCCGCGCACTCCATTCCGCTACAACGACTTTGGCGGGACCTTCGGCGGACCGGTCTTCATCCCGCACATCTACAACACAAACCGCCAGCGCACTTTCTTCTTCTTCTCAGAAGAGCTGCGGCGCGTGGTGCAGCAGAACCCAGTGACCGGCGTCGTCCCGGATGCGAATGAGCGCGCGGGTATCTTCGAAAACCCGGTGTGTACCGTCTATCCCGACTCTTCCGGCAACTGCACCGGCGGGCAGGTGGTGACGACGATTGATCCGAGCCAGTTCAGCCCGGCGGCCGCTGCGTATCTGAAGGACGTGTACTCGCACCTGCCGCTGCCCAACAACACCAGCCAGGATTTGCTGTTTTCAAACCAGGCAAACATCTTCAACTTCCAGCAGGAGATCGGCCGGATCGATCACACCTTCAACTCCAAGCTGTCCGGGTTTGTCCGCTACATTCAGGACGCGATTCCGACCCAGGAGGGCGGAGGTCTGTTCAACGGCAATCCGCTGCCGAATATTACCCGCACGTCGACTAACTCGCCGGGCAAGAACGTCGCGGCGAACCTGACCTGGACGATCTCGCCCTCGCTGCTGAATGAGGTGGAGTATGCCTGGTCGTACGGCGCGGTGCTCAGCAATAATACGGGCCAGCTTGCCAGCGCCAACTCTCCGGATGTTGCTGCGGCCATCAGCTTACCCTTTGCCACGAATCTCGGGCGCATTCCGAGCATTCAGTTCGGCGCCGGCAACGCCAGCTTCTTCGGCTTTGGCAACTACAAGGACTACAACAAGAACAATGCGATCTTCGACAACCTGACCAAGACGCTGGGCAAGCACAATCTGAAGTTCGGCGTGGCGTACAACCACTACGAAAAGTCAGAGAACGCGGCCGGCGACAATGCCGGTACCTTCACATTCGCGGCGGTGCCTTACGCCGGCGTCGATCCTTCGGACCAGAAGGCGGAGTTTGAACAGGAGTTTGCGCAATTCCTGCTCGGCAACTCTTCGCAGTTCACGCAGAGCGCGAGTGATTTCCGCGCCGTAATCTTCCAAAACCAGCTTGAGTTCTATGGGCAGGATCAGTTCCAGTTCCGGCCCAACCTGACCCTCAACTTCGGCCTCCGCTACTCATTGTTCCGCCAGCCCACCGACGGAAACAATCGGGCGACCAACTTCGATCCTGTGCGTTACAGCGCAGCCAACGCGCCTGAGATCGATGACAGCGGCAACATCTGCACCACAGCCCTGCTCGCATCCGGATCTTGCAACAATTCGGTATCGGGCACTCCGTTCACCGGCAGTCCTAACTACGATCCGCTGAACGGAATCATCATCAGCCGCTCTGCCGACCCGGCGCATCGCTCGCCGTTCGGCACGGCCATTGCTCCGCAGACCTATGGCGGCGTGCAGCCCCGCGTCGGCTTCGCGTGGGATCCATCGGGCAGCGGCAAGACGGCAGTGCGCGGCGGCTTCGGCATCTTTGTGGAGTCGCCGGGTGTCGGCTTCCTGGAGAACAACGAGTTCATCAACCCACCATTCGTCGGCAACACAACCATCAGCAACGCGCCCTTCACGCAGCCTGCTGCGGTAGGGTTGCCGGTCAACAACAGTGTCCAGTCACTGGGTGGGACCACGACCAACTATCACCAGCCGTATGCCGAACAGTGGAACCTGGATGTGCAGCGGCAGCTGAAGTACGACATCGTGGTTGACGTTGGCTACTACGGCTCAAGGGGCGTGCACCAGCTGTCGCAGGTAGACATAAACGAGCCGCTGCCCGGCGCCTATGTGAACAACCCCACCATCGCGGCGCAAAATCCGGGCCAGCTGACCTCCGCGAATGAGAGCCTGCTGAATCTGGTTCGACCTTACCAGGGCTATGGTCCGATCGATATCTACGAGTCGATCTTCAGCAGCAACTACAACTCGCTGCAGACCAGCGTGCAGAAGAGGTTTGGAGGTGGCTCGGAGATCGGGATCAACTATACCTGGTCAAAGGCGCTGACGAACCGTCCCGATCAGCCGGGCGGCAACCTGCCGGTACCGCAGAACACCTATGACCTGGCGGCAGAGTATGGACCCGCGCGCTTCGACCGCCGGCATGTGTTCAACGCAAACTTCGTCTACCAGCTTCCGTTCTTTACGTCGCAGAAGGGATTCACCGGCCGTACGCTCGGCGGGTGGGAGTTCTCGGGTATCGTTCAGGTGCAGTCCGGCCAGGCGCTGACGGCAGTCGCCAACAGCTCGACGGATCCAGGTGGGTTGGGCGTGTTTACCTCTGCGACGGCGCCGAATGTTCCACGGCCGGACCAGGTGGGCAATCCCAACAGCCACGCTCCGCATACGATCGCGGAGTACTTCAACGTTGCGGCGTTCAGCGATGTTCCTGGCGATCAGTTCCGCCCGGGCAACGCGCGGCGCGGGACGATCAACGGTCCAGGCAGCCAGCGCTGGGATCTCTCCCTGCTGAAGAACATCCGCGTGTTCGAACAGCAGGCATTCCAGTTCCGTGCAGAAGCCTTCAACATCTGGAACCACACGAACTACAACAACGTGGACACTACCCTGGGCGACGGAACAACGGGGCAGGTTCTGGGTGCGGGAGAGAAGCGCATCCTCCAACTTGGCCTGAAGTACAACTTCTAACTCCTGACCGGGAAGGGTGCACGCCCAGGCAGACAGAGCAGCCGGCGCGCGCCCTCATCCACGAAGCGAGTGGACTCAGGCAGCGGAAGACGAACGAGAACGCGGACCGCAGCAAGACTGCGCCTGCCGCCCGGGTGACGTATGAACGCCAGCATGGCCAGTGAGCCGGTCGCCGCAGGGCAGCAACCGACGCTGCGGCGCAGTCTGCGGTATTGGGACCTGGTGCTCTACGGCATCATCCTGATTCAGCCGACTGCGCCGATGCCCAGCTTCGGTGTGATCTATCAGGAGGCACGCGGGCACGTCGTCACTGCGATTCTGTTTGCCATGGTGGCGATGTTGTTTACCTCGGTCAGCTATGGACGGATGGCACGCGTCTACCCGCAGGGCGGCTCGGCCTTCATGTACGTATCGCGCGAGCTGCACCCCAGCCTGGGGTATCTGACCGGCTGGTGCCTGGTGATGGACTACATCCTAAACCCGCTGATCTGCACCATCTGGTCGGCGAAGGCAGCGCAGAACTTTGTTCCGCAGGTCCCTTACATCGCGTGGGTGCTCTTCTTCGCTGCGCTGTTCACGGCATTGAACCTGAACGGCGTGGAAACCTCAGCCAGGATCAACGCGGGGATGGCCACGGCACTGGGCATTGTCATCGTGCTGGTTGCAATCTTTGCGGTACGGTATCTGCTGCATCTGCCCGCACAACCAGCCTCGTTTTACACCACTCCCTTTTACGATCCGTCGCGCTTCTCCAGCCATGCACTCTTTCGCGGTACGTCGATTGCGATCCTGACCTATATCGGTTTCGACGGCATCTCAACCTTGACTGACGAGGCGAAGAACCCGGAGCGGAACATCCCGCGCGCCATCGTCTCCACCTGCCTGATCACGGGGCTGCTGTCCTCAATCGAGGTTTACCTGGGGCAGCTGGTGTGGCCGCGCGGCGCAGGATTTCCGGATATCGACACGGCATACGTGCACATCGCCGGCCGCGCCGGCGGCCCGCTGCTGTTTGCGATCGTCAACGGTGCATTGTTGCTGGCGACCATCGGCTCCGGCATGGCCTCGCAGCTGGGTGCGGCGCGGCTGCTACTCGCCATGGGCCAGGACGGCTCAATACCGCAGCGCTTCTTCGGAGCGGTGCATCCCAAGAACCGCATACCTCGGAACAATGTGCTGCTGATCGGGTTCATCTGCCTCTGCGGCGCGCTGGTCTTCAGCTATCAGCTAGGAACAGAGCTGCTGAACTACGGCGCCCTGCTGGCTTTCATGGGCGTGAACCTTTCTTCCGCAGTGCTGGGCTGGCGCAGGGCCGATGGGAAGGAGTGGTTGCCGATTCTGATGTCGGTAGCCGGCCTTCTTATCTGCTGCTTCATCTGGACCAACCTAAGCCATCTCGCACTGCTGGCCGGCACCGGCTGGGCGCTGACTGGCATCGCGGTCTGGCTGCTGCACGGCCGCGGTGCAAAGGCAAAGCAAGTTTCGATATGAACCCCACACCACCCAGCAGTGCACACCCTTCCACCGCGCCAACGGTGGATGTTGTGATCGCCGGCGAGGCAAATCTTGACTTACTTCTTTATGGCCTGCCAGAGGCTCTACCGATAGAGCGTGAGCTGTTGGCGAATGGGATGAAGCTGGCGCTGGGTGGCTCTCCAGCGATCACGGCGCACAATCTGGCGATGCTGGGCAGCCGGGTCGGCTTCATCTCTCTTGCTGCTGACGACGCGTTTGCAAAGCTATGCATGGGCGAGCTGCAGGAGGCCAACGTCGACCTCTCCCGAGTCGTCCGCGCCCCGGCAGGTACGAGTACCGGGGTGAGCGTGGTGCTGCTGCATGAACGCAGACGCCGCATCCTGACCTATGCAGGCACCACGGCACTGCTGCGCATGGAGCATCTGGACCTCGCATACATCGCGGCGGCGCGGCACTTCCATCTCTCGTCCTACTTCCTCCAGCAGGGGCTGCGCGGCGATGTGCCAGCACTGCTGGACTTCTGCCGGCAGTCAGGGGTGAGTGTTTCGCTGGATCCCAACGACGATCCCTCCGGGGATTGGACTTCCGATGTTCTGGATCTGCTCGCATATGTCGACATCCTGATGCCCAATGAGCGAGAAGCTTGCCGGATGGTTCACGAAGAAGATGCCGAGCGTGCCTTCGCCAAGCTGCGGGAGCGAGTGCCTACCCTGGTGGTGAAGCAAGGCCGACTGGGAGCGGTGGCCTATCGCGATGGGAAAAAGTTCTCCGCGCCGGCTGTGGGTGAGTTCGAGCCAGTCGACGCGGTAGGCGCGGGAGACAGCTTCAACGCCGGCTTTCTGCAGGGTTTCCTCGCCGGCCTGGAGATCGAAGAGTGCCTGCAGCTGGGTAATCTAGCTGGCGCATTTTCGACCACGGCGGTGGGTGGGACACAGGCATTTCGCGATCGCTCCGCGCTGACGAGCTTCATGGCGATGCATGGATTGCCGAGCGTGAATGCGCGCCGCTGATGTGGGCTGAGCCTAAACATGAAAGTAACTGACATGATGATGAATGTGCGCAGTGCCCGCCTTCGATTTTTGGGAGTGCTTCTACTCGTGACGTGCGCTGGCGTAGGGCAGACGGTGCGGGTCGACACCAGCTCCGTGGCGAACACGATCCATCCGCGCGAGAGCGTCGGCGCGGGCATCGATCGTATTCAGGTTGAGGCGATCGATCGCGACCTGACCAAGGCGGCGCTGGCGCCGGTGCTGGAGGCAGGATGGCAGCCGGTCACCTATCGGCAGAACACCGAGTTAGCCGTCGAGGCGTGGCATTGGAACCCGGAAGGCACCTGGAGCGAATCCGGGGAAAGGGGATACTTCGTCAGCTCGACCACCTCGAAGACTCCGATTCAGCACTCCTTCGGCTACGGGCTGCCGCACCGCGGCGTTACACGCAACGATGGCACCAGCAACACCGGGTTCTCGCGCATCACGGATGGCGATGAGGAGACGTACTGGAAGAGCAATCCTTATCTCACCAGCCGCTACACCAAGGAAGACGACACGCTGCATCCGCAGTGGGTGATTCTTGATCTCTCTCGAGATGAGTTGGTGGATACCCTGAAGATCTCCTGGGGAGCGCCATTTGCGCGGCAGTACGCTGTGCAGTATTGGACTGGCACGGCAGACCCGCTGCACATGCAGACTCGCGGCACCTGGGTCACGCTTCCGCAGGGCGTGGTCACCGCCGGTGAAGGGGGAGTGGCAATGCACCGCCTCTCCGGGCTGCCCATCCGCCTTCGGTATCTGCGCATCTGGATGACGCAGTCTTCCAATACCTGCGACACGCACGGCGCGGCGGATCCGAGAAACTGCGTCGGGTACACCATCAGGGAGCTGTACCTGGGCACTACGTCGAAGGATGGTGCCTTCCACGACCTGCTGCGTCACACGCCGGATCAGGAGCAGAGCGCCACCTATTGCTCGTCGGTCGACCCCTGGCATACGGCGGACAGCTATGTGAATACGAAGGAGGCGCAGCCGGGCTTCGATCTGTTCTTCCAGAGTGGAGTGACGCGCGGGCTTGCTGCCATGATGCCGATCGCCATGATCTATGACACGCCAGAGAATGCTGTTGCTGAGATTCGCTACCTTGAATCGCACAAGTATCCCATCTCCTACGTAGAGATGGGGGAAGAGGCAGACGGCCAGTACATGCTGCCCGAAGACTACGGAGCGCTATACCTGCAGTACGCAACTGCGCTGCGGAGCGTGGATCCGAATCTGAAGCTCGGCGGTCCATCCTTTCAGGGCGTCAATGAAGATATCGAGGTATGGCCCGATGCTGAGGGTCGAACCTCATGGCTGGGCCGCTTCCTCGCGTATCTCCGTGCCCACGGTCGCATGAGCGATCTGCAGTTCTTCTCGTTTGAGCACTACCCGTACGAACCCTGCCACGTGACCTGGGCGAGCCTGTACGACGAACCGGAGCTGATCCACCACATCGTCGAGGTGTGGCATAACGACGGCCTGCCCGCGTCGGTTCCGTTCTTCATTACGGAGTCGAACCTCTCCTCCTCTACCAGCGAGACCTACGAGGACATCTTCGGCGGCCTCTGGCTTGCGGACTACATTGGATCCTTCCTCGCAAATGGCGGCAGCGGGGTCTACTACTTCCACTATCTCCCACTGCAACTGGAGATGGGCTGCAACGGGTCGGCCGGCACCTTTGGCATGTTCACCGTTCACGCGGACTACTCCATTCGTCAGCCGCTGTCGCAGTTCTTTGCAAGCCAGCTGATCAATCGCGAGTGGCTGCAGGCGGACGGAGCAAACCAGGTGTATGCCGCCTCCTCGGATGTCAGCGACGGCTCCGGCCACGCGCTGGTGACTGCGTACGCGGTCAAACGGGAGGATGGGCAGTGGTCGGTGATGCTGGTGAACAAGGACCAGGAAGGGGCGCACCGTGTCCGTATGGAGTTTGCCGCGGCCAGCGGGGCGCCTCGTGTCATGACTTCCATGAACGCAGTCGTATTCGGCCGCGAGCAGTACCACTGGCAGCCTCCCAGGAACAGCTTCAATGCACACCCGCCCGAGTCTGTAAGCAAGGCTCCGGAGATCTTCCGCGGCGGAGAGGCGAAGCCAGACGGACCCGCAGTGCGGCAGCAGATCAACGGCAGCGAAGTCGACCTTCCTCCGGCATCGATTGTGGTGGTGCGCGGTACCCTGCAGCCCTAGGAGGTCGCTGCTCGATCAGATCTGGGTGTTCTACTATCGAGTGGTGAACGGCCGGAGGTGCGAAGTGGAGACGAAGGAGCAAAAGGCGAACTACACCCGGTGGGCAGACATCGAGGTGGAGCAGCTAAGCGATTCGATCGGGCGTCAATTCATTGTTGGAACGGACATGATGATCGCCCGCGTTCTGCTGAAGAAAGGTGCTGTCGTCCCCATGCATCAGCACCACAATGAGCAGATCACCTACATCCTTGAAGGGGCACTCCAGTTTCTTGTCGGCGGCGAGCAGGTGACGGTGCGGGCTGGCGAGGTTCTCTGCATTCCGCCAAATGTGCCTCATGAGGCGCGCGCTCTGGAGGATACGGTGGACCTGGATGTCTTCAACCCACCCCGACAGGACTGGATCGATCGAGATGACGCCTATCTGCGTCGCAAGTAGTGCCAGCGAGCGGAACGTGAGGAGCGCATGGACTACGGGCTGAAGGGTCGCAGTGTGATAGTCGCAGCCGCCAGCGAGGGAATCGCGCGCGCGGCCGCGATCAAGTTCGCCGGAGAGGGCGCGCGCCTGGCGTTGTGCTCGCGCTCGGAAGACAAGCTGACGCGGACTGCGGACGAGCTCCGCAGCCAGACCGGCACGGAGATCATGGCCGTGCCACTGGACGTGACGGACGAGCGCGCAGTGACCAGTTTCGTTGCGCGCGTGGCCGAGGAGTACGGCGGCGTGGACGTCTGTGTCACCAACGCGGGTGGCCCGCCAGCGAAGATGTTTCTGGAGACTACCTCCTCCGAGTGGCAGCGGGCTGCAGAGCTGAACCTGTTCAGCATCGTGTACCTCGCGCGTGCGGTCATCCCCTTTATGCAGCAGAAGCACTGGGGGCGCATCGTAACGATCACATCGGTCTCCGTGCGCCAGCCGGTTGGCGATCTTATTTACTCGAACACCATTCGGGCGGGCGTGCTGGGCCTGGTCAAGAGCCTCTCGAATGAGTTTGGCAAGGACGGCATCACGGTCAACAACGTGGGACCGGGGTATACAGCGACGGCGCGCCTGGAAGAACTGATGACGCAGCGTGCTGCGGCTGCTTCGATGACCAAGGAGCAATATGCAGCGCGGCTCAGCAGTGACACTCCGTTGCGGCGACTCGGTCAGCCGGAGGAGGTGGCCGACGCGATCGTGTGGCTTGCTTCCGAGCGCGCCTCTTTCATCACCGGGCAGACAGTGCTGGTGGACGGTGGCATTTACAAGGGGCTCTAGCAGTCGTCTTGCGTGCCCCTAGGGTTTGAAGATCGACGATTCGAACACCGGAACGTTGGCCGGCTGCGCGTAACCCAGGTGGCTAAGCCCGAAGAAGTCCTCAATGCTCTTTAGAAACGAGTAGTGATTGTAGGGATTCGGATTGCTGTATCCCGCTTTCACAAATCGCGATAACAGGACTGCGCCCACTCTGCCACCGCCTGGGCCAGTAATGCCCGGCAGGGGCGAGTTCGGCCCCAGAAGCTCGTTGCAGCAGGCAGTCGCGTCACTGCTGGCAGAAGATCCAAACTCTGCTTCGTCAAAGGTGATGATCAGCAGGCCGTCCTTCTGGAATGCAGGCGAACTGGTGATGATTGGAACCCACTGCTTCAGGAACGCATCCGCGGAGACCAGGCCGCCCGGCTCACCGTCCGCGCATGGCTGGTCATGCCCGTCGTGGCAGAGGTTGGGGACGATGTAGGAGAAATTGGGTGTGCTGGCCACCGTCTCCAGGTCGTACTGCAGCTGCGAAAGCGGTACATCGTTCTCCTCGCAGCTCTCGCTGTCGATGATGGTGTGGAAGTACACGAAGGGATTATGACGGGTGGCGTATTCGCTGGTCGGCGTCGCTTTCTGTGTCGTGTCCACTGTATTCAGCGCGGGATGCGAACAGGGTGCCGGCATGCTTTCCATGTAGCCGTGCCAGGTGAGTCCCTTGAGTTGCAGCTGATCGGCCAAGGTCTCTACGGACGTAGGGAAGACGCAGCCCTGCCCGATCAGCTGCCCGTAGCTTGCAAATACGTTTGTGCTGGCGAAGTCCTGGTAGATCTGACAATCGCCCTGGGTTGTCGGGTTCGGCGCTTGTCCGCTGATCATCGCAAGATAGTTGTCGTTGCTGTTATGCCCGATGCCGTAGTAGTTCGTCAGCAGTTCGCCCTTCGCTGTGAGCGTGCGCGACAGGTATGGAGCCGCGGAGCCAGGGCCGAATGTCTCTGCGTAACCCTTGTTCTCCAGCATGATCACGAACACGTGCTTGATTGCGGGTGTCTTGGTGGCTGCAACGACGGGCACGGTGGCTGCAAACAGAAGAGCGAGTGCGATGCGCTTGAACATATGCAGAGCTCCTAAGAGACGGGAAATCCGTACTGCTTGGCCAGAGCAAGAATTGCCGTCCACTCCGTATCTTCGTCGGCGCTGGTTGGAGCGGGGACGGGAAGACCGGTGCATGCGCCCAGGAAGGGCCCGGGCGGGACGGCGTACTGCGGCGCTCGTAACTGCGGTCGCTTGAAATCAAGCACTGTTGCGAGATTGTTTGCCGTTGCGTCGCGCACGGTGAGCGGGTCAAGGCTCCAGCGCCACTCGATCATCTTCAGCACAGAGGTGTGGTCATACTGCGTGCTGTTGACGTAACTGCGGCGCGAAAATGGTGAGATCACCAGCGCGGGCACGCGAAAGCCGATGCGGCCGTCGCTGCCGACTGCCTGATCTGCCGCCGGGATCGGCCGCAGCGGCGGCGGAACATGATCGAAGAACCCGCCCCACTCGTCGAAGTTGATGACCATCACGGTGTTCGCCCAGCCCGGTCCGCGCGTCACTGCCTGGTAGACCTGGTTCAGGAACGCCTCGCCATTGCGGATGTCCGCATGCGGATGATCGTCATTCGAGGTACCGGTGTTTTCGTCTTCAAAGCGAGGATCAAGAAACGAGACCTGGGGCAGGGTGCCCGTCGCGCACGCGGTTAAGAACTCCGCGTAGGGGCGGCTGATATTCAGGTATCGCGTGCCCCACAAGGCGGTGAAGGGGATGTCGTTGAAGTAGTAGCGGCCGTTCAATCCTGCGGCCGCGAGCCGATCCCAGATGGTGGGTAAGGTAGAGATGGTGGTGCTATCGTCCAGCCGATCGGTCTGCGCGGCATGTTGATAGAAGCGGTTGGGGTACGTAGGCCCGAGGATGCCGGCGAAGTACCGGCTGCACACCGTCCAGTCTGGCGCTGCATGGCCGAGGAAGCTAAGATCGCGCTGCTGATAGTAGCCAATTGGGAACAGGTCGTCGGTGCCGGCCTTCAGCCATCCGTCGCATCTGCCGTTGTCGTACTGGGCCCGAGCCCCGGCATAGGAGTGATCGGGGTCTGCGTACTGGCAGCCCTGATAGGTGTTCAGATGGTAGGTTGAGTGCGGCTGATTGGACTTGTCGTAGTACGTGAGTCCGGCCTGACGTCCATTTGCCCCCGGCAGCCAACCAAGGAAGTGATCGAAGGAGCGGTTCTCCATCATCACCACGATGATGTGCTCAATCCCGCTGCTCGCCGGTTCGGGAAGCGTCGTTTCGGCCTGCAACAGCTGAGACAACGGCGCTGCGGCAGCCCCTGCCATCGCGCTCGCCGCTGCCACACCTTCCAGGAACTTCCGCCGGCTGATACCTGATGACATACGACTCCCCTTCGCCCGCTACGGGCGCCTCAGTGCACTCGAGACTTATCTGCGCGTGATCGCTCAGGCTGCGCTGACCACTCAAATGAAGGAGGGGAGGCGCAGCACACGGCCACAGTGTAGGAGTCATCCGGCGCGCGGCCGAGTTGGCCCGGCTTCAATGAAGCAAGGCTTAATTCACAGGAGGTTCAACATTCGGCTGCAGGGAGGAGGGCCGCCAGGCGGCTGCCATCCCTCGCGCGGGCGGCAGCTGCACTCTATAGCTGGACAGTCTTCAAGTAAGCGCGCAAACCAGGACCGAGGTCCTGTCGATTCAATGCAAACTGGATGGTGGCCTGCAACATGCCCGCCTTATCTCCAGCATCGTAGCGGTGGCCTTCGAAGGTGTAGCCATATACCTTTTCGCTGCTCAGCAACCCCTTGATGCCATCGGTCAGCTGGAGCTCACCGCCAGCGCCCTTTGGCGTCTTCTCCAGCTGGTCGAAGATGGCAGGAGTCAAAACGTAACGGCCGATGATCGCATTCTTCGATGGGGCCTCCGCCTGTTTCGGCTTCTCTACTAGACCATGAACGAGCTGCAGTCGAGGGTTGTCCTTCACCGGCTCAGACTGGAGAACTCCGTAGGAGGAGATCGCGGGACCTTCGACGATCTGCGTGGCCAGCACGCTGCCCTGAACTTTGTCGTACACGTCGATCATCTGCTTTAAGCAGGGAACCTGCGCGTCAATGATGTCGTCCGGCAGGATGACGGCGAAGGGCTCATCTCCCACCAGTTCGCGGGCCATGAGCACGGCGTGGCCCAAACCGAGCGCCTCCTTCTGGCGCACATAAGAGAGGTTCGCCATCTTTGAGACCCTGCGCGCCAGCTCCAGCAGCTCAGTCTTTCCGCGCGATTCCAGATTGCTCTCCAGCTCGAAGCTGATGTCGAAGTGATCTTCAATCGCGGACTTGCCGCGTCCTGTGACGATGATGATCTGCTCAATGCCCGCGGCCAAGGCCTCTTCCACGCCGTATTGAATCAGCGGCTTATCTACCAGCGCCAGCATCTCCTTAGGGATGGCCTTGGTTGCAGGAAGGAAGCGGGTACCGAGACCGGCAGCCGGAAACACTGCCTTACGTACTTTCTTATTCATGCGTATCGAATTCCTCGATGGGAAGATGCCGTTCCACGCCGGGATGTTGTGCTGTGCGGATTATACGAAGCCGCTGTGCTGCGATCAGAGTGCAGGCGAATCGTTGCCCAGCATGGAACGCCGGACGATGGCGATTGGAGGGAAGCCCTGCCGCAAAAAGTCGTCGTGAAACTTTTGTAGTGAGAAGGCAGCGCCCTGTTGCTGCTGCAGATCAGCGCGCAGTTTGAGTATCTCCAGCTTCCCCAGCGTGTAGTAGAGGTAGGTTGGGTCGGAGGTGCCTCGCTTGGTCTCTACATCGGCAATCTCGCGCGACTGATAACCCTCGGCTACAAAGAAGTCTCTTGCCTGGTCAAGGCTCATCTTGCCGGAGTGCATCTGGATGCCCACTACGAAGCGCGCGTTGCGCAGCAGGGCGTCCTCGAGTTGCCCCAGACGGATCAGCTGTGCTTCGTGCACGTCCTTTACGCCAGCCCCGGGCTGGCCATAGCCTTCGTCGAGCAGCATCTGCTCGCAGTAATGTGCCCATCCTTCGGCATTGCTGGAGGCCCCCAGCAGCTTGCGCACCTTGGAATGTACCTGGGGCAGTGTCAAAAACTGGATGTAGTGCCCTGGATAGGCTTCGTGGATAGAGGTGCTGATGATTGTGCCGCGGTTGAAGACACGCATGTAGTCGGCAACGCGATCAGGGCTCCAGGACGGGTCCGGCAAGGTCACATTGAAGTATGCAGTTGTCGAGTGCGTCTCAAACGGTCCCGGCGTATCCATGGAAGCCTGTGTGGTCGCGCGCTCGAAGGGTGGCGTTTCTTCGAGCGTAGGCCGCACATCCGAGGGAAGACTGACGATGTGCCGCTGCTGAATGAAGGCAATCAGGCCGGAGAAGGTATCGCGAAATGCAGCCAGCAGCTTATCCGGCGCGGGGTGATCGGCACCGAGCTCTGCAAGTACCTGCTGCGGAGACTTGCTGGGATCTATCTGGTGTGCCAACGCGATGAAGGCGGCCTGATTCTTGTGCAGATCGCGAAGACCGATCGCAAGCAGCTGATCCAGCGGGGTGGTCACCATCTCGTCGTATTGCAGCTTGCGTGAGAACGTCTCTGCTCCGATCCGGAAGTCGCCGTTCGAGCGAGGCAGCAGGTCGCTCTTCATCCACGCTCCGTAGGCGGTCAGGGCAGCGACGACTGCAGCATTGCTCTGCTGAAAGGCTTGTACCAGTGCCGGATCCCTCACCTCTTTGAAGGCAGATGGCACATCGTTGCGGAAGAAGTCGGTATCCCCGGGCAGCTGCTGCAAGGCAATCTCGGTATAGATCCGGGGGCAGTTCTTCAGGTTGACGCGAGCGGCCTCAAGCGCGTCGGGCATCCGGCGTTCGCGTGCAACCAGCGATCGGAGCCTCTCCTCAGGAGGGGCGAAGTTGCGCTCCATCAGGGAAAACGCGGACTGGGTGATGCCGGTCGAGTAGAAGTCCGGGTTCTTTTCCCAGGGTCGAATCGTCTCGAGCGTTAGTAACTCGCTCGCGATGCTGTTCAGTACCAGCTGCCGATCTGCCGCGGTCCAGGCATCGAGGCCGCTTGCTGAAAAGCTGGCCACACGCTGCTGAAACTGGTGGAGCGTTGCTATCTCCTGCGTAATCGCATCATGGCGGAACGGCTCCAGTTGCGGGTCGAACTGGTGGAAGCCCGCCAAAGTCCCATTCGTTGGCTGATAGCGGAAGTAGGCCTGATCGAAGTACTCATCTGCCAGCGATCGAAACGCACTGGCATCGTTGGCGGTGTTTGCAGCGCCACCCATCTGGGCGGAAAGGAGCGCGGCCACTGCAAGGGCACCGGCAAAGAGCATGCGATAGGCGGAACGACGGGTCAAAAAAGACTCTCCTGAAGCGGTGCGCAGAATTGTGAGAACCAGATGGTAGCTGAGTCGGTCAGGCTGTAGCCGGTTCAAGTGCCAGCTGGTCGAGAAGCGCATGCACCTCTTCGAATACATCTGCAGGGCGGACGCCGGCCAGCGGGAATCGGAGTACACCTTGAGGCGTGAACTGCGCACCCTTCTTCGCATTCCGCGCAACCAGCTTCATCAAGCGGCCGGGATCGATCTCTGCCTTCTCGGTGAAGCGGATGTGCAGCTGGTCGCGCTTGCGGTCGATCTGCTGTACGCCAAGCCGCTCAGAGGTGAGCCGCAGGCCAGCCGCATCCAGAAGGTGGAGTACGCTCTCCGGCGGCGGCCCATAGCGATCCTCGAGCTCCGCGCGTACGTCTGCCAGGGTCGCGTCATCCTGCGCGCCGGCGATCTTCTTGTAGATACGTAAGCGCTGGTTCTCCTCTGGGATGTAGCTTTCGTCGATCCGCAGGCTGATACCCAGGTTCAGCTGCGTGGTGACCTGATCGCGCTTCTCCTCGCCTTTCAACCGGGAGACGGCCTCCTCCAGCATGGAGGTGTACAGCTCAAAGCCGACTGCTTCGATGTGGCCGCTCTGCTCTCCACCCAGCATGTTGCCGGCACCGCGCAGCTCCAGGTCCAAAGCGGCAATCTTGAATCCCGCACCCAGATCCGAGAACTCCTTCAGCGCGGCCAGCCTGCGGCGCGCCACGTCGGTCAGCTCCTGCTCCGGCGGGATCAACAGGTATGCATAGGCACGGCGATTCGACCGGCCTACGCGGCCACGCAACTGATACAGCTCTGACAAACCATGGCGGTCCGCGCGGTTGATGATGATGGTGTTAGCGAGCGGAATGTCGATGCCGTTCTCGATGATGGTGGTAGCGACGAATACATCGTACTCATGGTTCATGAAGGCGAGCAGCGTCCGCTCCAGCTCCGCCTCGCCCATCTGCCCGTGGCCCACGACGACGCGCGCCTGCGGTACCAGCTCCTGGATCTTCGCAGCCAGCTCATAGATCGTCTCGACACGGTTATGCACGAAGTAGATCTGGCCGCCGCGCTCCAGCTCCAGCTCGACTGCAGACCGGATCAATTTTTCGTCGAACTTTGCCACCACGGTCTGAATCGCCATGCGGTCCTTGGGCGGCGTTTCAATTACGCTCATATCCCGCAGTCCCACCAGTGACATGTGCAGGGTGCGGGGGATCGGCGTGGCCGACATGGAGAGCACGTCAATCTGCTGACGCATCTGCTTCAGCCGCTCTTTATGCCGCACACCGAAGCGCTGCTCCTCATCCACTACCAGCAGACCCAGATCCTGAAACTTCAGATCCTTCGACAACAGCCGGTGAGTGCCGATCAGGATATCGATCTGGCCAGCCTCCAGCTTCTCCAGAATCAGCTTCTGCTCTTTCGGCGTGCGGAAGCGGGAGATCATTTCGATATTGATCGGGAACTGGGCGAACCGGTGCCGGAAGGTCTCGTAATGCTGGAAGCTGAGCACAGTGGTAGGTGTTAGCACCGCCACCTGTTTGCCATCCTGAACTGCCTTGAACGCGGCCCGCATCGCAACTTCGGTCTTGCCGTAACCCACGTCGCCGCACAGCAGCCGGTCCATCGGCATGGTGGATTCCATGTCCCGCTTAATGTCGGCGATGGCGGCAAGCTGATCGTCGGTCTCGTTGTAGTCGAACGCGTCTTCGAACTCGCGTTGAAATTCATTGTCAGGAGGGAAGGGGTGGCCCTCGGCTGCGCGTCGCTGTGCATACAACTTCAGCAGCTCGTCAGCCATGTCGGCCATCGCCTTCTTCACGCGGGCCTTGGTCTTGGCCCACTGCTGATTGCCCAGCTTATTCAGAACAGGAGTCGGTCCGGCATCGGTCGAGCGATACTTCTGAATCAGATCGAGGCGTGTCAGCGGCACGTAGAGACGCGCGCCTTCGGCGAACTCCAGGACCATGAACTCGACATACAGCCCGTCCTGCTGAATCTCCTTCAGCCCCAGGTAGCGGGCAATGCCATGCTCAACGTGCACCACGTAGTCGTTGACGGTGAGGTCGCGGAAATCGGAGACAAAGGCCGAGGTCTTGGACTTGGCCCGCGTCGGGACTGGACGCGCCGCGACGTCCGCGTCGTCCGAGAGGTCGTTCGCGCCAACGATGACCAGCTTGGCGTCAGGGAAGCTGACCCCATTCGCAATTGCCGCACGCACGATGATGGGCGTGCGCATGTCTCCACCCAGGTAGCTGGACTCGTCGTAGATGTTTTCGCTGCCGGTGTGCTGCGCGCGTGAACCCAGGCGGTAGGCCAGGCCGTATTCGCGCAGAAGATTGGCCAGACGCTCCACCTCGCCCTGATTGGGAGCCGCAATGACGACGCGATGCTCCTGCGTGGCCAGTGTGCGCAGCTGCTCGACGAACGCTGGAATCGATCCGTGGAAGCGCAGCGTAGGCCGAGAGGAAAAAGCAATTTCACTCAGTGCGTTGACATCCTCATCCAGAACGTCCACGGCGCCCAGTTGGTCGAGCTCCAGCCCGGGCACTGCAGCCACCTTCGCCTGCAGCTCCCACGGGTTCAGGTAAATATCTGCGGGCGTCATCAGTGAGCCAATGGCGGCCCGGTCGTGCCGCTGCTCCACCTTGTTCCACCAGCGCTCTGCTTGATTCTGCAGCATGGCCGGCTCTTCGACGAAGACCTGCACGTTACGGAACAGGTCAAAGAGCGTGCGGTCCGCGCCCGCGACTGGCGCAAAGAACTCCCACCCCGGAAATACCGTCACACCGCCCGCGGCGACCGCGCGCGCGACTGCGTCGTCTGGCGCCGCATCTTCCGGGTCGGTCTCTCCAGCCGCGACACGGGCACGGCTCAACCGCGCATGCACTGCGGCCAGCAGCTTCTCCGATACCGGTGTCTCGGTCAGCGGGAGTAGAAGCGCTTCACCGAGCGGCGTCGAGGAGCGCTGCGACTCCGGCTCAAACTTGCGGATCGATTCGATCTCATCGCCGAAGAAGTCGATGCGCACGGGCCGGTCCATCTCTGGCGAGTACACATCGAGAATGCCGCCGCGCCGGGTAAACTGCCCCGGCATCTCGACGATATCCATCTGCGTGTACCCGATGGAGCGGAGATGATCGAGCAGCATCTCGATGTCGACCTCGTCCCCGCGACGCAGCGACTGTGCCAGGCCGGCGTAGTACGGGGTGTCGAACATGCGCATGCAGGCGGCTTCTACCGGAGCCACGACGATCGATGCACGATGCGTCGCGATCTTCCACAGAACGGAGGCGCGCTGCTCCTGCACGTCGGGGTGGGGCGAAATGCCTTCGAAGGGCAGCACGTCATGCGCGGGCAACCGAAGAATGCGCTTGGACTCTATCCCGCCCGTCAACTCCGCCGCTGCCCGCAGGGTCAGCTCCAGGGACTCCGCTGCCTTGTTGTCGGCTACTAATACGATGACGGGCGCCTGTGCGGCGCGGGCAAGCAGCGGGATCAGCAATGCGCGGGCGGTGGCAGTCAGCCCGGACACACGCCTGCGCCCCCGCGCGAGGCTCAGATGGCGTCGCACACGTTCGAAGGCTTCGGTGTGTTCCATGCTCGCGAGGGCATCGCGAACAAAGGGAAGGATCATGCCGTTTCAATTTTAGTACGGGTATCGGGAGAGGAGCGTCGGGCAAGCGCCCACTGGGTGAAGTGGGTCAAGGTTGGTGAAGTTTCAGCAAGGGGCTGTCACGCTTCCGCCAGCGACTGCTATCAATGCGCAGGGAGATAGCTGCCCAGTAGTCCGCGCAAGCGTACGGGCACGCGCCGTCCATTGCGCTGCCACCGCTGGGCGGCGTGTGCTGTGGCCAGCTTCACCGGGTGCAGAGCGGAGCGACGGCTATCGATGGCAATGCTGCACAGCGGCACAGGCTCACAGAAGCGCCCCAGCATGGGTGAGGTGCCATTAACGAAGTGAATGGAGGTGACACCCTGCGCGATCAGGTGCTCGATGAGGTAGCCGCGCAGAACCAGGGATACGCTGATCTCCTGGCTACTCTCCCGGTTCAGTTGGGTAAGCACATGCAAATGTTGACCCGAGCGCACCCCGCCTAAAGCGGATAGTACCTTCCCATCCGGTCCCGCCAGACCGGCCAGCACCGGCGTGCCAAACTGCTGGAAAAAACGGCGGTCGCGCAGCTCGCGCTCGCGCGTGCTGGGGAAGCGCGCGATACGGTTCAGATCCTGAATGGCCCGCTCGTAGCTCGCAAGTGAAAGCTCCGGCAGAAAGCGAAATCCAATTGACTCGGCTTTCCGACGATATGCTCGCATGTTGCGCCGCGTATGTCGCCCAAGTCGCTGCAGGAAGCTCTCATAGTTAGGTGCCAGTTCGAGCCAGTCACCCTCCGGGCGCACCTCGGTGCGGCACCACACCTGCACTCCGCGCCGTTCCAACCGCAGGATGGGCACGGGCTCCTGGCCGGAGGATCGCCACGTCAGCCGCAGCCCATGAGAGCCATGCTGCAGCAGATATTCGCAGGCACAGGCGAGCACCTCTGCTTCGCGCTCGGGTGCAGAAAGCACCAGGCCGCGTCCCATTTCGTCCCCACCGAAGACCCAACCCGTTCGTGTGCCGAGCATGTACAACTCTTCCGTGTAAACAACGCCGACCATGGCGCCCCGCTCGAAGCAGAGCACAACGCGAGGACGGCTGGCAGCCGCCACGCGCGGAAGAAAATAGTCCGGCAGGTAAGTTGCATCACGCACCGGTAGCGTCTCCGCGGCCAGCGTGCGGATCGCGGGAGTCATGCGGCGGACTTCTTCTTTTGACCGCAGCAGGTCTAATTCCATTTGGACCAGACTCTCTTGTCAGCCTAGCCGTGGTGAAGACTGCAGGAGCCTTCGGCTAGCGAACCCAAGCTGTGAAATATCATAGCGTCCGGATGTGACAACTCATAACTGATCAATCATGGTCGGAACGACACTTTAGTTCGGGTGGGCAAGGTACCAGATGCGTTCGAGCACATGCATCCGCTTTCTGGGCAGCGATACACTTTATGCAACCAAGGGATAGATGGAAGATATGACGACCACCGCCGCATCGATCAACGCCGGCCAGACAGCGACCTCGAAGTACGAGCCCGTCATCGGGCTGGAGGTCCACGTACAGCTGCTTACCAACACGAAGGCGTTTTGCGGCTGCTCTGCGCAGTTTGGCTCTGCTCCCAACACGCACGTGTGCCCTACGTGCCTCGGGCTTCCCGGCGCCCTTCCGGTGTTGAACCGCCGTGCTGTCGAGTTCGCGGTGCTGGCCGCCACGGCTCTGAACTGCCAGGTGCGCAGCCGCTCCGTGTTCGCGCGCAAGAACTACTTCTATCCCGATTCGCCCAAGGGCTACCAGATCTCGCAGTTCGATCTGCCACTGGCGGAGCATGGCTGGATCGAGGTGCCCTCGGCCGAGGGGATGAAGCGCATCGGAATCACGCGCCTGCATATGGAGGAGGACGCCGGCAAGAGCCTGCATGAAGGGTTCCCGGACTCGGCGAACCGCACCTATGTCGATCTGAATCGCTGCGGCACGCCGCTGGTGGAGATCGTCAGTGAACCGGACATCCGCACGCCCAACGAGGCATATGAGTACCTCACCCGGTTGAAGGAGATCCTGCTCTATACCGGGGTGAGTGACTGCAACATGGAGGAGGGCTCCCTGCGGTGCGATGCCAATGTAAGCGTGCGTCCACGCGGGCAGGAGAAGTTCGGCACCAAGGCCGAGGTAAAGAACGTGAACAGCTTCCGCTTCATCCGCTCCGCGCTGGAGTATGAGATCGAGCGTCAGATCGAGGTGCTGGAGTCCGGCGGCCGCGTGGTCCAGGAGACGCGTTCGTGGAATGCGGCAGAGGGCCGCACCTACTCCATGCGCTCTAAGGAGGAGGCGCACGACTATCGCTACTTTCCGGAGCCTGATCTGCCGCCCCTGCTCGTCTCCGATACATGGCGGCAGCAGATTCTCGGGGCGATGCCGGAGCTGCCGGAGGCGCGCCGCGCCCGCATGGTTGAGGAGTATGAGATCAGCCCGCAGGACGCCCTGTCGCTGACGGCAACGCGATCTTTCGCCGACACCTTCGAGGCGGCCGCACGGCGGGCGAAGAATCCACGCCGGGTCGCGAACCTGGTGCAGAGCGAACTGATGGGACGGCTGCGCGCCGCGGGCATGGAGCTGGAGCAGTCCCCCGTCACCATGGATGGCGTGGTGCTCGCCGCCGACCTGGCTGAGGAGGGCAAGCTCTCAAGCAAACAGTGGAAGCAGATCTTCGACATTGCCTTCGAGAAGGGCGAAGACTTCGGCGTGGTGTACGAGCGCGAAAAGCCGCAGCAGATCACAGACGCAGCGACTATCGAGCGCATGATTGATGAGGTAATCGCCGACAATCCGAAGCAGGTGGAACAGTACCGCGGAGGAAAGAAGACGGTCGCCGCATTCTTCGTCGGGCAAGTGATGCGCGCGTCGAAGGGCCAGGCGAATCCCGCGCTACTGAATGAGCTGGTCACGCGGAAGCTGGATGCCTAGATGATGGCGAATGCGATGAGCGCTGAGCAGCTGCAGCACCTGAATGAGAGCTTCGGTCTGGGCGGTGCGATCCGCTTTGAGGCCGGGAACGGTGGCTTGACCCGGGCGCGGATTTCAAGTGAAGACGGCACGGCGGAGGTCTACCTGCAGGGGGCGCATGTCACCGCCTGGCAGCCGGCCGGCGCGGAGCATCCGGGGCTGTTTTTGAGCGAGCGCAGCCAGTTCACTCCGGGTAAGGCGATTCGCGGTGGTGTGCCGCTGGTCTTCCCCTGGTTCGCGGCCCGGGGCGACGGGCTGCCCGGCCCGATGCACGGCTTTGCGCGCACCGAGCTGTGGAGTGTCGCTGCAACGGAACGCACGTCCGACGGCATCGCGATCTGCTTCGCCCTGCAGGCGAACCAGGTGTCTCGCAGCTATGGCTACGACCACTTCTCGCTCCGCTACACGGTCACGGTGGGCCGCACTTTCCAGCTCTCGCTGGAGGCGCGGAACGAGGGCGATGCGCCACTCGCGATGGAAGAGGCGCTGCACAGCTACTTCGCAGTCGGAGACATTCGCAACGTGTCCGTAAGCGGGCTTGCCGAGACGGACTATATCGATCGTGCCGACGGATCTGCGCCGAAGCATCAGAGGGCGGACTTGATCCAGTTCACAGGGGAGACCGACCAGTTGCACCTGAACACCACTTCGCCCGTGACCATTCACGACGCCGCCTGGAGGCGCCGGATCGTGATCGAAAAACAGGGCTCAGCCAGCACAGTGGTCTGGAACCCATGGCAGGAGAAGGCGGAGGCCCTTGCCGATCTGGGCGGCGGAGCATGGCCGCACATGGTGTGCGTGGAGCCGGCAAACGCACGGGAGAACCGACTGCAGCTCTTACCGGGCCAGCAGCATACGATGTCGGTGCTTATTTCGATTCAGCAGGATTAGGAAGCCGGGACGCAAACCAGCGTGCTCTAAAGCATGCCGGCGACGCTGGTACCGGACTGCTTATTTGTGGCGAACTCCTGCAGCGTCTCACGCATGTACTTGTGCGGATTTACCGGAGTCTCGTGGATGCGCACCTCGTAGTGCAGGTGCGGTCCGGTGGAGCGGCCTTCGCTCCCGACGAATCCGATGATGTCACCGCGCCGCACATCCTGTCCGGCCGTAACTGCGAATCCGGAGAGATGCCCGTATACGGTGTGGATGCCGTGGCCGTGGTCGATCAATACCTCGCGGCCATAGCCGCTAGCAGGTCCGGCCATCAGCACGGTCCCGTCCGCAGGCGCTCGTACCGGCTGTCCCAATTCGGCAGAGATGTCGATGCCGCGATGGAATGCGCCTTCACCATTGAAGGGATCCTGCCGCTCGCCGAAGGAGCTGGTGATCGGGCCTTCCACCGGCCACAACGAGGGTGCATCGGCTGAGCTGCCCCAGTCCGCCAGGTTGGTCACGCCAAACTCCGGCTCAAGCGCCCGCCGCATGTGTCCGGAGAGAGCCGAGTTCCGCAGGGCAGAGAGTTGGTCAAGCGAGTGCAGGTACTGGCTGGAACCGGCCGTGTCCATCAGGACCGGGGCGGCAACCGATTCCGCCGAGGCCTTGGTGGCCCGGCCTTGGCGGAGCCCGTAGAGCGCCGTCACCTGATTGGCCAGCGAGCCCAGCGAGGCTACCTGGACGTCCTTCTCCTTCGCTACCTGCTCCAGGTGGATGTAGTCGTGCCGCAGCGCTTCCTTCTCCGAGCGCACCTGGTTGAAGTGCGCTGTCTTCAGCAGCATGCGGCCATAGGAGCCAGCCATGCCGGTGATCGTAAACAGGCCCACCACCGCGGCCGCTACAAACACGTACGCATATCGCAGAGGCACCGGCACCTTGCGCAGGCGTCCGTCTTCTTCCCGGGCCACGAAGATGATGTAGTAGCTCTTTCGCAATGCAGGTACCTCCTTTCGCAAAAAAGAACCGCCCCAGACGCGCCACAATAGCGCGTTTGGCAAATGGCGATTCAGAGGCCTCATTCCCAACCTACCAAACCCCGTAGGTCAGGGCAACCGAACCGAAGTTGCAAAAGGGTAAATGGGAGCCAAGGCCGAGCCGAAGAGCGCGGCGGTAGCCTTGCCGTAAATTGCTCATCGCAGGAAGCTTACGGATCGTTCCTTCCGCCGGGCCCCGAGGGAGAACGCCGACGTAGAGGAAAGAGACCGGGCCGACCCCGGGGTGGCGGCCGAGTTCCCGTGATCCAGGCCGCTAGACGATACTGCAGGCGAGCGCCGTCGCTGTTCGTGCCGGTAAGCTGGTCTGCATGGGAGAGCGAGAGCGCGCGCTGCTAGAGGGCATTCGGGCCCGCGCCGGCCGCGGTCGCGCAGTGCGGGTGGGCATCGGCGACGATGCAGCCGTCCTGGCGCTCCGGCCGGGTGAGCTGGTGGTGGTCACCACGGACTTTTCTCTGGAAGACGTGCACTTCCGGCGAGGCTGGCATCCGCCCGAGGCTGTCGGACACAAGTGTCTGGCTCGCGGGCTCAGCGATATCGCTGCCATGGGGGCGCGCCCGGTCGCCATCTTCCTCTCGCTTGCGGTGCCGGCGCCGCTGGCCCGGGCCAGGAAAAGCAATCCGAGCTGGGTAGATCGCTTTTACACCGGATTACTGGCGCTGGCGGACCAATACCAAGTGCCACTCGCAGGCGGCGACCTGGCAGAGTCTCCTGGTGGCGAGGCAGCCCGAGCCCTAGCAGACATCGTTGTCGTCGGCGCCATCACGCCAGGGAAGGCCCTGCTCCGCTCCGGCGCGCGGCCTGGGGATCTGCTGTACGTCACCGGCAGCCTGGGGGGCGCCGCTGCGGAGTTGCGCGAATTAGACAGCTCGCCGGCCAGGTTCCGCAAACTCAACCGCGCCAGCGTGGATCATCCCCACTTCTACCCGCAACCAAGGATCGCGGTTGGCCAGGGGCTGCTGAGGCGCGGCCTGGCGAGCGCTGCCATCGACATCAGCGACGGCCTGTCGGTCGATCTCGAGCATCTGTGTGAAGAGTCGAAGCTGCGGGCAGAGGTGGACGCAGCCAGGCTGCCGGTCCATCCCTCGGCATCGTTGGCCGATGCCCTGCATGGCGGCGATGACTACGAGCTCCTGTTCACAGCGGCGCCGTCGGCGCGCATTCCCAATACGATAGCCGGGGTGCCGGTACACCGCATCGGGCAGATGCTGCCGCAGGCTCGGCAGCCAAGGATGATGCTGCTGCAAGATGGCCAGCGCAACGCACTCGCACCAGAAGGCTGGCAGCACTTCTGATCAGCACGGAGGTGTGCGTCCGGCATTGGTCGAGGATCATCTAACTACCATGATGTCGAAGTCCGATCCAAACCAGACAGCCGCAGTGCTGATGGCGGGTGGGCGGCCAGTCCGGCTCTCCGTGCTCGACCAGTCACCGGTACCCGAGGGCGCTACTCCAGCCGAGGCGCTGGCCAACTCTATCGATCTGGCCAAGCATGTTGAGCGGCTGGGCTATCACCGTTACTGGATGTCAGAGCACCACGCGATGGACCTGCTGGCGTGCACCGCGCCGGAGGTGCTGCTGGCGCGCATCGGTGCGGAGACCAGCCGCATCCGCATCGGCTCCGGCGGCATCATGCTGCCCCACTACAGCGCGTACAAGGTCGCTGAGGTGTTCCGCACGCTGCACGCACTCTACCCGGGCCGGGTGGACCTGGGCATCGGCCGCGCGCCGGGCGGCGGTCCACTGGAGGCACATGCGCTGCGCCGCGACCGCCAGCAGCGCCCCGTCGATGATTTCCCGGAGCAGCTGATGGAGCTGCTCTCATTCCTCGATCACGGCTTTACGCGCGAACACCCCTTCAGCCGCCTGCTGGTATCGCCGGAGATGCCGGGCTCCCCCGAGGTGTGGCTGCTGGGCTCGAGCATGTGGAGTGCGGAGGCTGCAGCGCAGTTTGGTCTGCCCTACGCCTTCGCGCACTTCTTCAGTCCGGTCGCAACCCGGCAGGCGATGGAGCACTATACGGAATCCTTCCGCGCCGGCAGGCATGCGGCTGCGCCGTACAAGAGCGCGGCTGTTGGCGTGTTGTGTGCGGAGACGACGGAGGAGGCCGAGTTCCTGATGGCGAGCCCGCGGCTGCTGATGCGGCGCATTCGCAGCGGCGACCGGCGTCCTGTACCACGGCCCGAATACGCAGCACGCGAGTTGCTGGCCCAGGGTCCGGTGCCGATGGAAGAAGGGGAGTGGCCGCGCTACATGTACGGAACGCCGCAGCAGGTCCATCACCAGCTCGGCGCATTCGCGGAGGCGCTAGGGCTGGATGAGCTGATTGCCGTCACCATCGTGCACGATCACGCTGCCCGCCGGCGCTCCTATGAGCTGCTGGCATCGGCGGTGGCTGCAGACTCGAGCGCGGCGGAACCACTGCCGCTCGTGAGCGCGGCGCGCTAAGCGGACGCAGGCTAGAGAAAGGCGAGATCGTTCTGCAGGCTTTCGAAGTCGAAGCCGGTGGGGCTCGCCTGATGACGGCGCACCCAGTCGCTACTGAGCACGGCATAGGCCTCGACGTTGTAGCGCGTGTAGAAGTCCCAGCTCATCGCTTTCAGCCGGCCCCAGGTCACCACATACACTCCGTCTGCGTCGTAGCCGACTGCGGTGACGCAGTGGCCGTTCTCTGGCCGCTGTTGCATGTCGGCGGCCGCTACGGAGACGGGCACGGCCCACGGGATATCCGGCCACCTCTGGGGATCTCCCGTGCAGGCGAACTGCGGCAGGTCCAGTCCGACGTAGGCGCTTCCGAAGAGGTGGACGATGGTGCGCAACTGCGCAGCATGGCCGGCCTCGGCCTTCACGAATGCCTCGATGCGATGATCGCCGATGCCGGTGCACCGCCAGAACTTCAAGGCGTCCAGCATGCTGACTGAATCCATCAGCCGGTCATTCGTTAGCTTTGCGTGGGCCCGGATGATGTCTTCGTCATTCAGCAGAACGGCTTTGTGATTCGCTGCGGTCCAGTGGTGCACCATGTGGCCGGCGGCTGCGGAGGTGCAACAGTTGAAACGATCGTTGGCCAGCATGGGCCAGGCGCCAGTCTCGCCCAGCAGTTCACGCACCGGAGGCGCAGGCATGGCGTGCGTGGCCAGGTAGTTTGTCAGCAGCAGCGTTCTAGGATCGTGCTTCGACTGCACCCGCCCGAGCTTCATGGCGTCTCCTGTGCGTGGAAGGGTGGGCCAGCTTCATCCGCTGAATCAGGCGATGGTAGCGGTCATGATGGTGCAGCGCCCTGAGGCTGGGCAGCACGGTCACGTACGCAAGAAAGATGTCCCGAGTCTCCGCCGCCTTTTCCAGCCAATCCAGCGCCAGGTCGAATTCCTGCAGCGCCGCGGCCGCGACGGCAATCGGCACCGGCATCGGACTGCCGCTCTTCGCCATATCCAGCAGGTCGACCAGCACTTTGCGGGCCTTGGCGTGGTCGCCGTTCCTGGCGTGCGACTCTGCCAGCCAACCCATCAGGATGGGCATGCGGCTGTGCTCCAGGCCGCGCTCAAAGGTGGCGACTGCCTCGTCGCAGCGCCCGATAGACGCCTGCGCCAGCCCCAGCGCGTAGTAGAGCTCGAAATACCGCGGTGACAGGTTGAGTGCCTGTGTCGCCAGCAGGATAGAGCTGTCGTGGTCACCGAGATAGGTACGCAACATGGCTTCGGCGGCGAGTAGGGGTGTCGCCAGCGGGTCGTAGGAGAGCCCGATGCGCGTCTGCTCCAGCGCCTCTTCCAGCAGCCCCTGCGTCATCAGATTCGAGATGTACGGGAAGTACGACTCTCCGCGGTGCGGGCGCAGCGCGAGAGCGCGCTCGATGTGCTCGCGGGCACCGGTCCAGTTCCAGTCATAGAACTGCAGGACTGATGCCAGCGACAGGTGGCCCTCCGGTGCGTCCGGGTCAAGGCTGATCGCCTGCAGTGCCGACGAGCGGGCCATCGCCCAGGCTTCATGCGGTGGCATCAGGCCGAGCGTGCCTTGCAGGCAGTAGAAGTCCGCGACGCCCGCATAGGCCAGGGCTGAGCTTGCATCCAGCTTGAGCGCCTGCTCAAAGTAGCGGCCCGCCAGCTGGATGTTTTCGATCGTCTTCTGCTCCCAGTGGTAGCGGCCCCTCAGATAGGCCTCGTACGCCTCTGCCTGCATCGGCGTGCGCGCTGGCAGGTCGGAGGCATGCAGGCCCGGAGCGAGCTTCTCCTGAAGCGCCGCGACGACACCGGCGGCGAGCTCATCCTCCAGCTCGAAGACCTCAGAGATCTTGTTATCGAAGCGCGAGGACCATATCTGGAATCCTTCCTCGACGTCGCTCAGCTGCATGTTCACGCGGATTCTCTGGGCAGAGCGCCGCACGCTGCCCTCGAGGATCACGCCGACGTCCAGCGCCCTGCCGATCTCACGGATGTTCTGCGGCTTGCCCTTGAAGGCGAAAGCGGAGCTGCGCGAGACGACTCGAAGCCCGGGCAGCGCACCCAGCGAAGAGATCAGCTCGTCCGTAAGACCGTCCGCGAAGTACTCGTTCTCCGGGTCTGAGCTCAGGTTTTGCAGGGGCAGCACGGCGATCGACACCGGCTTGCGATGAGTGCCGGTGGTGAAGCTGCCAAAGCTCCGCGTGGTGTGCGCCGGACGCACCGCCGGCAGCACCTCCGTCTCTGCCTCCAGCACCGGCCGCAGACGCGAAAGAGTAGTGGGCGACGGATGCTCCGGCAAGACGGCCGGCCCCGCCTCGCTGACGATGGCCACGTTGTGATGCGAAGAGTCCTGATGCAGCACTTCGAGCAGATCCGCGGCGGAAGCGTGCCGCTCATGCGGGTGCACGCGAAGCGCCTGCTCGACAGCCTTATGGAGGCACGCAGGCAGGTCAGGGCGGGCACGCTTCAAGGGCACATAGCGGCTGGCCGCGATAGCTGCCATGGTGGCGGATCGCGTGGCCTGCCAGAACGGCGAGTGGCCCACGGCCATCTCATAGATCACCGCGCCCAGAGCCCAGATATCCGCACGATGATCGACCGCCTCGCCCGAGAGCTGCTCCGGAGGCATGTAGGCCAGCGTACCCATCACTGCGTGCGGCGCGGTGAGCTGCTGCAGATGTGCGATGCGGGAGAGACCGAAGTCCAGGATCTTCACCGTGCCTGATTGCTGCAGCAGGAAGATGTTGCCCGGCTTGATGTCGCGGTGCACGATGCCGGCCATGTGCGCGGCGTGAAGGCCGCTGGCCGCCTGTGCGGCGATGCTGCGGATGCGAGCCGGCTCCACCGGGCCCGCCTGCAGCACCTCGGCCAGCGTGCTGCCCTGGTAGTAGGCCATCACCAGCAGCAGTGCGCCGTCCGGCGCCTCCTCAACTGCGTAGATAGTGCAGAGGTTGGGGTGATCGATGGCCGATGCGGCTCTGGCTTCGCGCAGAAAGCGTTCGCGCGCATTCTCATGCCCAGAGCGCGCGGGCTGCAGCACCTTCACCGCCACCTTCCGCTTCAGCCGCTCGTCTTCTGCCTCGAAGACGACACCCATGCCGCCCTCGCCTATCTTGCGAAGGATGCGATAGTGAAGAACCTGGTCGCCGGAACTGAGGCTCCGCTGCTGCATGGGTTCGTCCACTCCGCGCATGGCTATGTCAGCGCGGGTACGGCTGCGGTGAAGATGGTGGAGCGCCCGGCCGGGTCGCTGACGCGCTCGAAGTGCTCCAGAATGTCGGCGAACACGCTCTCCAGGTGAGCGATGGTGGCGATGGCGCTGACCGTGATCAGGTCCTGGTGCTGC
The DNA here is from genome assembly GCA_964252395.1 of uncultured Acidobacteriaceae bacterium. Taxonomy (GTDB): domain Bacteria; phylum Acidobacteriota; class Terriglobia; order Terriglobales; family Acidobacteriaceae; genus KBS-83. The sequence continues at coordinate 68,619 of CAXUMX010000002.1, forward strand.
TCGGTCAATGGCAGCGCATCCAGGGCTGCATCGAACTCAGCGACATGCCCGGGATCAAGCGTGGCGTGCATCACGTGTCCGGACATGGCGGAGAGCGGGATTCCGGTGCGCGCAGAGACCTCCGACAGGAACTCGATCACAGCGGGCGCCTCCAGCACTGCGATGTAACCCAGGTAGGCGATCGGATGCACGTGCAGCATCCAGTAGTACTGCGCACCTACCAGGGCAGCGACGCTGACATAGGGCATCCGCTCCAGTACGCGCTGCCGTGGCACCCCTAGCGCCTCCATGTCGGCCAGCAGCCATTGCTCGTGCCCCTGCTCTTCGGCGGCGTGCTCCTCGAAGTAGCTGCCCAGCCAGAAGGCCAGGGGATCATCCGCGGTCAGGGTGCGGCACCGATCGGCCGCCATGCGCATCGCCGGCGCGGAGGCGGAGGTGACGCCGTACATCGCGAACAGAAACTCCGGGTAGAGCTCTCCCAGCCGCGGGTGAAACCATACGTCGCGTATAAGCGACGTGAGTCGTCTGCGCGTCAGGGAGATCGTCGCTCGCAGACGGTGGCTATGCGCCGGCATCTGGCTTCTCCTCGAATTCCGTGCAAGGCCTGGGTGTGCGTCCCGGAGGCAGACCTACAGGAGCATCGTGCCCATGCGGTGAGAGTCGCCGTCCTTGACCTTGCGCTCGAAGAACGCATCACCCAGCTTGGCCTTGACCGAGATCAGGGCATCGACCTCTGCGGTGGTCAGCGCATTGACGCTCGCGGTCTCTTCCTCGGTGAGAGGATGATGGGTCTGCACCAGCCCCGCCTGTGTCAGCCGCTCTACATTCGTCATCGCAAATCCTTTCGACGCGTCCGTGCGGAGGCGACATGCACATCACTGATATCGCTGTGAATCCTAGCACATGGCGGTGAATTCCCGCGATCACCAAAGGCTCGTCAGCAGCGCCGGTATCAGCACCTGCTCCAGCCTCGCCGGCGAGAGACGATCGAGTTCCATCAGCAACGAATCAGCCGCAGGGCGAACGGCGAAACCCCGGACCAGGATACGGCCCGAAGTGTCCCCCAGGTGGCGCGTGCCGGGCGATTGAATGAAGCGCGGCACGTGCCCACTTGCCAGAGCGCGAGCCTCTCTCCGCATCATGGCCGCAGTATGCGATGGCTGGTCTGCGCGCAGCGAGGCGAGCAGGGCGGACCGGCGCCTCTCCACCGAACGCAGGTGCTGCGGCAACAGAGACTCGCTCAGCAGACGTCCATAGGTAAGCGTGTCGCGCAGGATCACACGCGGCGCGTGCACCCGCTCCAGCACGCGCCGCCACGACGCACCTGGCTGCGTAATCGCTCCACGAGTCCGCATCAGTGCCTCCGCCGCGCTGCGATATCCGGCGAGAAGCTGGGGGAGCGCCGCCAGAGGCGTCATCGCTGCATGTGCATGGGGCGCAGCCGGATGGTGCTGAGCTGTGTTCGGTTGCGCGACCAGAGCGGCGGCGCAGGGTTTCAAGCGATAGCCGTCTGCCGTATTCGTCCACCGGGGTAGCGTCACACCCCTGACTGGCGCCGCGCGGCCAAACAGTCCTGATATGTCCGGCTGCGAATTCGAAAGGATGCGCGGCAACAGGCCGGTGGCCAGGATCGTTGTGACAGCATGTTCGATCTCGTCGTCGCCGTTCGCTGCTCTGGGTATCTCCGGTGTAGCCAGGCATTCAGCATCCGTGACCGCAGGTCCCAGGCTGGTCGCTACTACGTTGCCCATATGCAGGTCGGTCAGGTGCATATGCTGGGCGATGCACACCGTGGCGCCTGCCGCTTGCCAATACGCACTGCCCTGCTCCGGCATCTGCGCAACCAGCGGCTCTCTCCATTCATAAGCCAGCGGCTCCAGCCATCCATAGCGGAGGCGCGGGTCCGGCGTGAAGACGCGGGCGCGCGGCAGACGCAGCTCCGGCACACAGCTCTCCATGTGCGCAAGCAGAGCATGCCATAGCCACTCACCAGTCACCCGCCGCGGCTTCAGATATACGCAGGTCCCGTCGGCGAATGCAATGCGAAGCACGGGATGCGCGCCTGCGTGCACATCTGATCCGGTGCCGGTAGCAGATCGAACCGGTGCCAGCCGAGGCACTCCCAGTGCGTTGGCCAGGAATACCGCGTCCTGCTGCAGTCGCGCCAGAAAGGTGGCACTCGCGTTGATCCACTCCGCGACAGTACTGCGGACCAGCGGCAGCAAAGCCGGGAACCTCGCCATCACACCAGCCGGCTGCTCTTCGGCCGCTGCATGCGTGCAGATGCCGGCGAGCTGATGTTTCAGCAGAATCAGCAGCCCATCGAGTGGTATCGACTCACTCTGAAATCGGATCGCTCCTGCAGCGCCTGCCACCAGCTCACGTTGTGCTGACTCGAGCCAGGGCTGCAGCAGCTCCTCGAGCGCAGGAGAGAACTCGACAGCGTTCTGCTGCGGCCCGAGCGGCTCGAGCGTGCCGCGATAGCCCAGCACGAGCAGGCCGTTGGCGGGGCCGATCAACCGCTCCGCCTCATTGCTGACGCTCGACGCGATCGATCACGCGG
>CAXUMX010000002.1:71191-140260 GCA_964252395.1 uncultured Acidobacteriaceae bacterium
GATCAGGACGATGCGGACGTTCACACGCTTTGCCACGTCGGGTAGGAATTCGGTGATGAAGTTATCGATCGGATCGGTCGCCACGGCGGTGGCATAACGACTGACTGCGGAGGCCCAGTCCTTCTGCCGCCCGGGCACGTACAAATTGCCCAGCCCGTCCCCGATGGCCGTACCCACCAGCACGGAGTAGTTCGGCAGCGGGTTTCCAAAGTCGTCCTGTGCCCACACCACCTGCGTCACCGCGTGCAGGATTCGTCTCGGATAAGAAGCGTTGGGAAGGCGGTGGTAGTGCGGATCCTGGTGAGTGATCGCGGGAATCAGGAAGGTGCCGAAGAACTCACTGACCGCGCTCTCCGTATATGCCACACCGAAGTTGCGTGCAAAGCCAGGGATGCCAGGGCCGTAGGGTGAGTGTGGGTCTGAGGCCACTGCGATGGCGGTGGAGACCGCGATGGTCCCGAAGTTATACGGGTCCACGGCGTTGCGGAAGGCGAGGATACCCTTCTGCCGGGCGGTCAACGGATGGATGTCGTTCGCATTCAGAAAACGGCGAAAGGGGTCGACAGGCCGCGCGCAGCTTACCAGTGCCGGCGCGGCACTCGATGCGTCCGGCACGCACGGCGGAGGGTTGGATGGAATCTCGGGGTACAAGCGCGGGCGCACTGGCGGCTGCGGAACGGGAGTCGGGCTGATGGGCGGAAACCCAGGCGCGGTCTCTCGCCGCTCCTGCTGCTCCACCTGCCTTTTCTGCGTCTGCGGGCTGGGTGCTTCCGGCAGATCGTCCGTGGCCGCGTTGTTGGGCCCGGGTCGGAGCGCCGCAGCGGCGCCGAGCGCTGCCTGTTGCTCAAGCGGAGCCGCGAGTTGCTGCGCGTATGCGCTCCGGCCCAAGGCTGAAAGCACTCCGGCGAGCGCCAGCAGCAGGTGCCGCTGCCGTGACGATGGGGTTTGACGCATCCGTGCCGTTTCCAGGGTGCTGACAGTATGGACGGAATTCCCCAAGCTTACGACGCGCCCTCCTAACGATTGGAATCCCGACGCTTCAGGTGGCTCAGCTCAACCAGATCGGGAAGGAATTCAAGTAGAACTTTGCTGATGGCGTCGCCCGCGACAGCTGTGCCGAAGGTCTGCGCCGCAACGCTTGCTCGCGCGCTTGAGCGCGGATAGTAGGCCACTGTCAGCGCGCTGCCGAAGGCGTGCCCCAGCAGACCTGAGGCGTTGACGCGTGGCACCCCCTCCGCGCCAGTCTTACGCAGGAGTGTCTGGCTGACGGCATGCAGCATACGCCCGCCGTACGGGCCGTCGCCCACGCGGTAGAACCGTGGATCCTGCTGCAGGATAGCGGCAAACAATCCGTCGCCGGTCAGCCGATCCGAAGCCTGCCGCAGTGCCGCGGTACCTAGCCGCTCCCCGAAACCGCCGGCATCCGTGCCGACGTGGGGATGGCTGTCGGCAAGCTGTCCATAACCCGCCGCCACGAACGCCGGCACCAGCACCACTGCCCGCGTCTGCTCATCCAGCGCATACTTCAGCTTGTCTACCGGGTTCAGGGGCGCGGCGGACTGTGTGGCATCGATCAGCGGATCGTACTTGCCCGCTTCAGACGGGAAGAGCGGGCCGATGGGAATGCCCAGAAACGTGCCCCGGCGTGAGTGCCTCTGCTGCTGCACCTCGGGCGCATTGGGCAGGGCAACGCTGGATGACGGAGCGGATTGCTGCGCCGTGGCCGGCAGTGTGCATGCCAGCAGAGCGGCGGCGATGGCGAGTCGCGCGACGCAGCCGCGGTGTGCCGGGGGAGAGACTGGGTCCGATGTCATTGCTTCCATGGGATGCACTTGTCACCGATAGTCCCACGGATTCGGTGCTGGTGACAGAGCAGGCACCTGGATTCTTGCCGACGATTGACCGTAGCCGTGGTCGACGCAGAGACTAAGGATGCATTCTCGCGAACGCGCCGGGCCTGATCAGGGGTATCGATTCATTCGAGTACCTCAACGTCGTCGCCGGCAGCAGCAAAACGGGACCACGCTCGCGAGCGCAGAGGTACATCCATGGCAGAGACAAGTCAGGAGCAGAGCCGCAAAGGGTTTGAGAACTTCGGTCGCCGGATGGACGAACAGTTCGGCAGCATCGGGCCAAAAATGGAAGAGGAGGTACGCCGCGTCATCGCCTACCTCAATGACCGCGTCGTACCCCAGGTGAGGCGCGAATCTTCAACCGCTCTTCGTGCCGCTGCAGAGCAGTTGCGCAGGCTTGCCGAGCAGTTGGAGCAGCAGGCACCGGCAAACCCGCCCGCACAGAACCCGGACGCAGGATCGAATGCATAGGCGGCCCCGTTTGCGGCTGAGGCGGACACTCTCTCCCGCAGCCCACGCGTGTCTGACAGTCTTGTGCATCTTCGCGTCGGGCTGCCGCCACCAGCAGACAGCCGTGGTCGCGCCGCCACCGCCGGTTCTGCTGACGCCGGGTGAGTCTGCCGCCGCCTCGCCGCGGCCGACTCCCGCGCCGACCATGACCACCGCTCCGTCACCGGAGCGCAGCCTGCCGGAGGGCACCATCAATCCGGGCACAACGACGGCAGAGGATCTCGCCTTTGTTGCCAGCCACACGCCGCTCTATACGGAGACGGGGACTGCCAGCTGGTACGGGCCGCCCTACAACAAGCGCCGCGGAGCCAACGGCCAGATCTTCGACCAGGACGCGATGACGGCAGCGCACCGCACCCTGCCGCTGAATTCTCTTGTCAGGGTGACGAACGTGGCCACCGGCAAGCAGGTAGTCCTGCATGTTACAGATCGCGGCCCCTTCGTGCCCAATCGTGTTCTGGACCTGAGCCTGGCATCCGCCAAGGCGTTGGGCGTTTACCTTCCCGGCCTGGCGACAGTTCGTATTGAGGCGTTCTCGGTGCCCGCGCCGATTGAGACTGGCGGCCGCTGGTGTGTGCAGGTAGGCGCCTTCCAGCATGCCAATGAGGCGGACAAGCTGCGTGATCATCTCAGCCGCAAGTACCAGACCGCGAACGTCATCGAATTCACCGGGCCAACCGGCCATTGGGTCCGCATCCGTCCCCTCAGGGATGACAAGGAGCGGGCGATCGAGATCGCGAATGAGTTGAAGCCTGCCGAAGGCGACGCCTACCTGGTGCGCCTGGACTAGACGCGCTCGCAGCAGCTTGCACGGCTGGCCGCACGGGCCTGGATTTGCTAGAACCGAGCCATGCGTCCTGCCCTGCTGATGCTCCTGTGCCTGCTTTCCTTCCTGCCTTGCTGCGCGCAATCCGCCAAGCAGGATCCGCCAGTTAAGAATTCCGCCCCTGCGTACTCGCTGCCCCTGGCCAAGTTGCAGCGTGCCGAGGCGCTCGATCGGGATCGGAACTGGCTGTGGCTGGCTTCGACGCTGTGGTCGATACTGTCGCTGGTGATTGTGCTGCGGCTGCACTGGGCGGCTGCTCTGGCCGGGTTCGCGCGGCGTGTCAGCAGGCGAGCCTGGGTCCAGGGACTCATCTTCCTTCCACTCCTCGCACTTCTGTTGGCGGTGCTGGGCCTGCCGCTGGCACTGCTTGGCCATCGCATTTCGCTCATCTTTGGCCTGTCCATTGAACGCTGGCCAACCTGGCTGTGGGATTGGATGAAAGCGACTCTGATCAACGCGGCCGGCACCACGCTGATGGTCTCCCTGCTGTTTGCCATCGTGCGCCACGCGGGCCGCATGTGGTGGCTGTGGTTCTGGCTGCTCTCGCTGCCGCTGATGCTCATCGCCGTCTACGCATTGCCGCTGGTCATCGATCCGCTGTTCAATCACTTTGAACCGCTTGCCCGATCGCATCCGGAACTGGTCACGCAACTTGAACAGTTGGTCCGGCGCAGTGGGCAGCAGATCGCGCCCGACCGGATGTTCCTGATGAAGGCCAGCGAGAAGGTAACCGGGCTGAATGCATATGTGACCGGCTTCGGCGGATCGAAGCGCGTCGTGATCTGGGACACCTCTCTGCAGAAGGCGACCCCGGACGAGATCCTCTTCATCTTCGGGCATGAGCTTGGCCACTATGTGCTGCACGATGTCGCGCATGGATTGCTGATGGGCGCAGGCGGCCTGCTGTTGGCGCTCTGGTTGGGCTACCACGCCGTGCACTGGTTGGTGCGCAGGTATGGCGCTGTATGGCGAGTGCCGGCAGTGGAGGACTGGAGCGCCGTTGTGGTGTTGCTGCTTGCCTTCGCGGTCTTTTCCGTACTGAGTGAGCCCATCGCCAACGGGATCAGCCGCCGTATCGAGCATCGGGCGGATGTCTATGGCCAGGAAGCGATACACGGCATCGTACCGGACCCGCAACAGACCGCGATGCACAGCTTCCAAACGCTGGGAGAACAGTCGCTCGATGTGCCGAATCCCGACCCATTCGTAGTTTTCTGGACCTATAGCCACCCGACGATCGCGGCACGCGCTGCCTTCGCGCGCGACTACGACCCGTGGCGGCCCGGAGTAAAGCCCCGCTTCTTTCCTCGCTAAGCGGCAGGCGGTTAAGCTGGCAGCATGGATTGCCTGTTCTGCAAGATCGCCGCGGGAGAGATTCCCGCAAAGAAGCTCTACGAAGACGATACGGCGGTCGCCTTTGCGGACATTGAGCCGCAGGCGCCGGTTCACATTCTGATGATTCCGCGCAAGCACATCCCGTCGCTCGCGCACCTCGCGCCTGGAGAGGAGCAGATCGTCGGACATCTGCATGCAGTCGCGAACAGGCTGGCGCTCGAGAAGGGGCTGGAGAAGGGCTTTCGTACTGTCATGAACACCGGGCAGCATGGCGGACAGACGGTCGCTCACCTGCACCTGCATCTGCTGGGCGGACGTTCCATGGGCTGGCCTCCAGGCTAGCTGAAGCGAACGCGCTGTGCCAACTGGCTTGCAGGTACCGTCATGACGACCGCAGATGTGCAGCTCTCAGGCGCAAAAGCAAAGGCCCGCCGGTCAGGCAGGCCTCTTGCTTGAGAGTACGTTTCCGCGGCTCAGGCTTCGAGCGTCTCCACCTGATCCTGCTCTTCCTCTTCGCTGCCGTAACGGCGCAGCAGGTTGGGCAGATTCTGTGAGAAGGTGGCGCGCGGCATCACTGTGTCGCAGCCGGCTTCGATGGCTTTGCTCTTCAGGTCGCCCTGAATCTGGGAGAGGAAGCCGATGATGGAGGTGCCGCGCTTCAGCTTGGTCTTGATTTTGGGGATGAGGGTCAGCGGCTTGGCGTTGAGGTTGTTCAGGTCAACCATGATGAGTGCCGGGCGATTCTCCTCATCGGTGTCGGCCAGCTTCGCCACCACGTCCTTGTCAGGCTTCAGAAAGCTGACCTTGATACCCAGCTTTCGGGAGACCTCCTGGATCTTCGCCGCGAGGAAGAGGTCCTCGATGAAGCAGTAGATGCGGGTGGGTGCGTCTTCGCGGATCGCGACTGGCTGGTAGTAGTCCACCTCGGAGTAGAAGCCGCTATGGGGCATGCCGCGGAAGTCGCCGTTGGAGGAGTGCGTGACCGGGTCGGCGACATTGCCGTTGGCTCCGCCGCGGTAGCTGTGGTCCATGGGGCCAACAAAAACCTGCTGGCGACGGCCCTTGCTCTTGCGGCGTGCGCCGTTGCCGTTCCCATTGCTGCCGTTCTGGTTGCCCGAGGAGGGCCGGCCGAAGCCATTGCCGTTGAAGCCGCCACCCTGGCCATTGCCAGGAGACTTCTGGAAGAAGCGTTTGCCGCCCTTCTGCTTTGAGGAGCCTTGGCCGGAGCCGTGATTCGCGGAACCCTGACCAGAGTTCTGGTGCTGCGGAGCCTGGCGGGGGGCCTGCGCGGGTGCCGTGTTCTGCGGCGCTGCCGCATCATTACCGCCGGCTTGTCCGTTGATGGCCGCGGTGCCGGGATGGGGCTTGCCCCCCGGGCCGCCCTTGTTGCGCCTACGGCGCCGGCGGCGGTGTCCCTGAGCTTGGCTGCCGCCCTGACCCTGACTCGCGGTCTGTCCCTGCTGGCTGGCGGCTTGCGGCGCAGCGCCCTGTGGCGCTGCCGACATCGGTCCCTGAGGCTCGGAAGCCGGAGACGGGTTCTGCTCTGTTGTCATTCGTGCACTTCCTGGTGCGTTCTACTGATGGTGGACCTGCCCTCGACAGCGCATCTTCGACTCAGCTCTTGTCCTTCGAAGCGCTCTGCAGTTGGCGGGGGACCCTGTTGCGGCCATGGAGTCGCATCCCTCTCGCTGCAGGAAGGCGGCGGGTGGGCTGGCGTGACCACGTGCTTTCTACGGATTCGAGCGTATTGTCTGCTCTCAACAGCGTTCTATGCTGGCGTTGACCGCGTGGTGCCAGGCTTCCTAGAGCGCGTTGCTGCTCGAAGCCGCGATGCGGTGGTAGTACAGATTGAGACTATTCGAAGTGGGGCGAACCCTCATTCAACTCCGGATCCAGTCTGGCTACGACTTTCCGGGATACGCAAGGGCGTCAGCCGCTCGATAGGCAAGACTCATAATACTGATCCGGGTGCCCGCTGGCAAGGGCAAACTCGCCCGGGGTAGGGCTGCAAAACCGGGCGGCGGCACAGGCGGCGATGAGGGCTTGATGCAGGAGAACGAAGGCAGATGCAATGACGCCGTCCGCGGACGGACGGCGCTTCGAATAGCCAGTCACTGGCCTCCCGGGAAATACCGCGATGGGCTGCGGTGAAGATAAAGTCCGGAGGCGGCAGGACCCTGTGGATCTCTGACTCTACTCACCGGAAGTTGTGCGCCGGGCCCTTCTCATGCGGGACCGCGTGCGTCGCTGGCTGCCTACCTTGAAGCAGGTTCAATGCCAATCTACTTCCGCCTTCCTTATGAGTCATTTACGCGTTCGTAGCACGCTGCCAGTCTCCCATTTTATGGAGGTTGGTCGGTTCCACTCCGACTTTCTGTATGAAAGGCAACGACCTTCAGCGCTGGCAGACCGGGCAGTAATGCGTGCTGCGACCGACCACCAGCAGCCTGCGGATGGGAGTCTGGCACACCCGACACGGAAGGCCGGTGCGCATGTAGACGCGATGCTCCAGCTGGAAGAAGCCACGGGCGCCGGACGCGTCCACGTAGTCCGATACCGAGGAGCCGCCCAGGGATATTGCCTCGTCGAGAATGGTCACCAGCGAACGCTGCAGCCGATCCAGTTCCGCCCGGGTCAGCCGCGCCGCCATCCGTCGCGGCCGGATCCCCGCGCGAAACAGGCTCTCATCCGCATAGATGTTTCCCACCCCATGCAGCAGTGACTGGTTCAGGAGCGCGGCCTTGATAGAGGTCCGGCGTCCGCGGAAGAGCGCGCGAAACTGCTCGGGCAAGATGCGAAGCGGCTCCTGTCCGGGGCCCGTGAATCCCGGTGGGGCGTTGGCTCGCTTAGAGTTCTGGTGAGCGACGGGGCCAGTGTGCAGTCCCATGCGGCCGAAGCGGCGGGCATCCACGAAGCGCAACTCGCGACCGGAGCGCAGAATGAGCACGCCGTGAGTGTGGGGTGGCCGCGGTACCTCCGGCTCGGCAACTAGCAGGCGTCCCGTCATGCCCAGGTGCACGATCCATTGCACAGGCGCGCGCCCGTCCTGCGGGCTGAAGTCAAAGACAATGTGTTTGCCGACTCGCCGGACCCGCTCTACACGCCTTCCGGCGAGCGCCTCGGCCATCTCGGCGGGCGGGGTTTTCATGGGTTCGGTCTTGCTGCTGAACCAGGCTTCCTCTACTACGTCGTGGCGGATGCGCGCATCGACGCCATTGGCAACAGTCTCGACCTCGGGTAACTCCGGCATGCCTGGTATCTCTGAGATCTATTGTCGCCGACGCAAGCGCCCCGGCGCACAACCTCTTTGTTCCTGCGAGGCTGCCGTATATCATCAGCGTTGGCTTCCGGGTGCCTGCCGGACGCACATGCCCGCCGCACATCCACCAGAGTTGCGCCTCCTGCGATCTTTGCGCGGCGAGAGACGGTGGGGCTTTGTACAAGAGCGCCGGCCGGGACTGGAAGACGAGTTTCAAGGCAAGCAGGGGAGAGACAGAGTTCAGGATGCCAGCACAGACAGCAATCGTTTTAGGTGCCCAGTGGGGCGATGAGGGTAAGGGGAAGATCGTCGACGTGCTCTCAGAGCGGTTCGCGGTCGTCGCACGCTACGCGGGCGGTCACAATGCCGGTCATACAGTCATCATCCGGGGCAAGAAATTTATCCTGCAACTGGTGCCCTGCGGCGTGCTCCGGCCGGACTGCCAGGCGGTCATCGGCAACGGCGTGGTTCTTGATCCTATGGCCTTCCTCAAGGAGGTCGAGAAGCTGGATGGTCTTGGCGTGGACACTCGCGGCCAGTTGTTCGTCTCCAACCGCGCCCAGGTAATTCTGCCGTACCATCGCATGATTGAGCTGGCCAGCGAGAGCGCGCCTGGCCGCACCAAGATTGGAACCACCAGCCGCGGGATCGGCCCCGCCTACGAAGACAAGATGCACCGCAATGGGCTCCGCGTGGTCGACCTGTTGAACGGCAAGCTGCTGCAGACCCACATCGAGAACGCGTGCAGGGAGAAGAATGCTATCGCGCATGCGCTGTTCGGCACTGACCCGCTCGATCCGGCGCAGATCTACGATGAGTATTCGAAGGCCGCGGAGCAGATCCGACCCTACGTCCGCGATACGGCTGCGTTGCTGAACAATGCCATCGCTGAAGGCAAGCGCGTGATGTTTGAGGGCGCGCAGGGCACCTTGCTGGACATCGACCATGGCACTTACCCGTTTGTCACCTCCTCGTCGGCGACCGCCGGGGGCGCTGTGACCGGCACCGGCGTCGGGCCAACGCGCATTTGCACTGTCATCGGTGTGACCAAGGCCTACGTCACGCGCGTGGGCGAAGGCCCGTTCCCGACGGAGATTCATGACGCTATGGGTGAGGAGCTACGCGCGCGCGGACAGGAGTTTGGCGCGGTTACGGGGCGGCCGCGTCGTTGCGGCTGGCTCGACCTGCCGCTGCTTCGCTACTCCAATATGATCAACGGCACTGAGTGGCTGGTAGTCACCAAGCTGGACGTGCTGGATACCCTGGCCGAGATCCCGGTGTGTGTCGGCTACCGTGTCGATGGCAAGGAGACGGACCTGATTCCGGCTGACGTCAGTGGTCTGGAACGGATCGAGCCGATCTACACGAAGATGAAGGGCTGGCAGCAGTCGACCGAGGGTGTGCCGGTCTTCGAAAAGCTGCCGCAGCTGGCGCAGGACTATCTGCGGTTTCTGGAACGAGAGTCTGGTGCGAAGATCGGCATGGTTTCGACCGGGCCGGACCGCGAGCAGACCATGGAGCTGCCGGAGTTTCGCGTGGCGCTGGGCGGCAGCACGCTCAGGTAAGGGAGAGAGACAGGCAATGGTGAGTTTTACAGTGCGGATGCGCTTCGACGACCAGGACCGCGAGCAGGTCAGTGAGCTGCTGCGTTCGCTCGCCCTCGCCTCGAGGCAGGAGCCAGGGTGTCTGGTCTATGTTCCCCACCGGGTGGAGGGGGAGCCGGACACGGTGCTGATCTATGAACAATACGCAGATGCAGCGGCACTGGACGCGCATCGTGCCAGCGACCACTTCCGCCGCTATGCGATCCAGGGGCTGTACCAGTTGCTGCGCGAGCGTTCGTCCGAAAACCTGACTGCGCTGGCTTGAAGCCGTCGACCCGAAGATGTATTGGGCCGGAGCATTTCAACGCGTAACACCTTCTATGGATTGAGAATCGCTTGTCAGGAAGATTGCTTCAGGCGTTGTCCGCAGCCGTTCGCGGCTGGGATGTTGCAGTTGAATGCATCCTTTTGACGGGATGTTTCGGACCGGACTACCATCCATAGGTTTATGCACTCCATTCGCCGGGCGCGCGGGTCAACGAGGCAGACGAGGGCGAGAGCCCTGCTATGCATGGCCTTGCTGCTGCTCACTGCGCAGGTGGCCTATCCCCTTCCAATGCCGCTGGTCCACCGCGAGGACCACCTCCGCCGGGAGATCGAGACCCTGGAGACGCAGTGGCGCAAGGCCCTGCTGGACAGCGACATTCCCACCATGAGCCGCCTGCTGGCGGACGATTACCTGGGCATCAATGCGAATGGGACGCTGGAGACGAAGGCGGATGCCCTGGCCGCGCGGCGTACCGGACAGATCCGGATCTCTGGCATGGACCCGGAGAACGTGAAGGTCCACGTCTACGGCGATACGGCCGTGGTCACCTCCCGGGTAGATCTGCGTGGTGCGAACGGGGACCGTGACATCAGCGGTCTCTACCACTACACCCGCGTGTACAGCCGCCGCAGCGGCGAGTGGAAGATTGTCAGCTTCGAGGCCAGCCGTATGCAGTCGCGCAAGGACAAGCGCTGACGGCTGCGGAAGTGCTGCGACGTCATCCGCTCTGCAGCACTGCATCTACGATCAGCACGGCCTCGACCGCAGGCCGTACGTCATGCACGCGCACGATTGAAGCTCCCTGGAACGCCGCCATTGTGGTCGCAGCCACGCTTGCGTTGCCACGACGGTCCACGGGCGCCCCTCCCGGGTACAAGGGCTGAAGCGTACGCCCGAGGAAGCCCTTGCGGGACAGCCCCGCGCACAGCGGGCGGCCCAGGCCGGCAAGCGAGTCGAGATGCCGCAATACGGGATAGTTCTCTTCATGCAACTTGCCGAAGCCGAATCCGGGATCGAGCACGACCGCTTCAGCCGCAATACCGGCTGACAACGCCGCTGCCAAACGTTGCTCCAGCTCCTGCCGGATCAGCGGAACGATCTCTTCCGGCGGTAGCGGCGGCAGCGTCTTCCACTCGGAAGGAAGGCCGCGAGTGTGCATCAGAATCAGACCGCAACCGGAGCGAGCGCACAACTCTGGCATGGCCTCATTCCACCGCAGCCCGCTGACGTCATTGACAATCTCCGCCCCCGCACGCATGGCTGCCTCTGCCGTGGCAGCGCGATAGGTATCAATGGAGAGCAGCGCATCGGGCTGCGCGCGACGGATGCCCTCGAGCACCGGAAGCACGCGGTCGATCTCCTGCTGGGTCGAGATCGCACCCGCCTGCAGAGCAGGGGCGCCCGGGCGCGTCGATTCACCACCGACGTCGACGATCGCCGCGCCATCGGCAAACATCTGCAGTCCCTCCTCAACAGCCTGCGCGACGGAGGTGAGCCGGCCGCCGTCGGAGAAGGAGTCCGGGGTCACGTTCAGCACGCCCATCACACGGGTTGCGGCACCCAGCCTCAGAGACCGGGTGCGCAGCTTCCATTCGAAGTGAGGACGAGGGTTGGTCACATCACAGGGTAGAGCATCGCCGCAGACGGTATCGATGGCGCTGCGCGAAGCGTGTCTGCGGGAGGTGCGGGTAGTGGCTGATACACTCCGCCATCATGGTTCATCGCGCTATTGCCCGCGCCGCGCTCACCGCGTTGTTGCTCTGCTGTGCGCTTGCTGCTGCTGCGCAGCCGCGACCGCATCGGCCGCCCGCTGCCAGCGCACCGCTTGCGGTCACTTTGAATCAGCTGCTCGCTAACCCGGCGGTAGCCCGCGCGCACTGGGGCGTCTCTGTGACCACTTTGCAGGGCCGGCAGGTCCTCGTGCTGAACGATGGCCAGCTGTTCCAGCCTGCATCGAACGCCAAGCTTCTCACGACCGCCGCTGCCGCGGCACTGCTCTCGCCTGCGCTCACCTACACCACCAACATCATCGCGGAGGGCCCAGTGGACAGCGCGGGCACCCTGCACGGCGGCCTCGCGATTCTGGGTGTCGGCGATCCCAACATCTCTGGACGAGCCCTGCCCTACAACGCCAAGACGGAGCGGCCCAATCCGCCTCTGGCCGCGCTGGAGGATATGGCCGCGCAGGTTGCGGCCAGCGGTGTTCGCGCGATAGACGGCGATGTGATCGGCGACGATACCTGGTTCGTCGCAGAACGCTACGGCGCCGGGTGGAGCTGGGATGATCTGGAATGGCTGTACGGCGCCCCTGTCTCTGCGCTGACGATCAATGACAATGCGGTATTTTTGAACGTGCAGCCCGGTGCCCAGGCTGGCGAGCCCGTGGCGGCCCAGTGGGATCCGGACCAGCCCTACTACACGCTTGAGAATACGGCGACCACAGTGGCCAGAAGCAGCGATCCCGCGAGTGCGCCGAAGTTCGGCATCGACCGCGCGCCGGGCTCGCTGACGGTGCGGCTGTTCGGCGCGGTGGCCCTGGGCAGCGACGGCGTCCATTCCGGGCTGGCCATCGAAGATCCCGCGGATTACACGGCCCGCGCGCTGCTGGCCATGCTGCGGCAGCGGGGCATCACTGTAACCGGAACCGCGCGGGCGCGACATCGTGTGAATACGGACACCGCGAGCTTTCGCCAGGAGCAGGAGGAGCCGCTGCCCCTGGTCGCCTCCGGACTGAGCACGGTGGCCAGGGCCCCGGCGGGCGCGCGGGTGCTGGCTTCGCATGTCTCGCCGCCGCTGCTTGAGGATCTTGTAGTGACCAACAAGGCCAGTCAGAACCTGCATGCGGAGCTGACGCTGCGCACCATGGGCAAGCTGCTCGCGCGGGACGGTTCTCTGGCGGAGGGCACGCGCGTGGTGCGTCAGTTCCTCATCAGTGCGGGGGTGGCGCCGGACGATTTCTTCTTCTACGACGGCTCGGGATTGTCGAGCCAGGATCTGATCACGCCCCGCGCAGCTACTACCTTGTTGAGCTACGCGGCGCGCCAGCCCTGGGGCGAGAGGTTTCGCAGCACGCTGCCGATCGCCGGCAGTGACGGCTCACTGGCCGGGCGCTTCACCAACTCGCCAGTGAAAGGGAAGCTGCTGGCAAAGACCGGAACACTCGGAGAGGTACGCGCGCTCTCCGGCTACCTGACCGCCGCCTCCGGGCGCACGCTGGCCATCTGTGTGTTGATCAATGATCACCAGCCGCAGTCGAAGGCCGAGGGGGCGGCCATGGATCGGCTGATCGAAGCCATCTGGCGTGCGGAGTAGCGGGGCTGCAGGCGCTCCTCTGTTGCGCACTTAGAATCAAGTCTTGCGTACCGGGTCTTCACTTCTGTTCTGGGCGGCAGCCATCGCGTGCGCGGCTGGCTGCGACTCCCTGCCGCCCGGCAAGCCGCTGTCTGCGCTCTCTGCGCAGGAGGCAGCCGGCCACGCTGTTTACCTCAGCGAGTGCGCACGCTGCCACAACGCCTATGACACCAAGGCTCTGCATGGGCCCAGCCTCTACGGCATCTTTCGCAAGCCGTACCTGCCCAGCGGGGCGCCGGCGCACGACGACCGTGTGGTGCAGGTAGTGCTGCACGGGCGGGGACTGATGCCCGCTGCAGGACAGGGCCTCAGCGAACAGCAACTGCAGGACCTGCTGCACTACCTGCACACACTATGAGCGACGCGTCCCAGCCCACCCCGCCTCCAACCGAGTACCGCGGCCTGCTGCCGGCGATGGCCGGCGTGGCGCTCTACATGCTGGTGCTCGCCGCTGTGGTCGGCTTTGGTGCTGCAACAGGACGGCTTCCGCGGCTGTTTGTGGTCTTCAGCGTGTTGTTTGCGTCGGCTGCGGTCGGGCTTATTCGGCTGTACCGCTGGGGGTGGGCTTTAGCTATCGCGGCCAGCTTTCTGCTGATGGGATACGGGGTGTGGGTCTTTCTGCACGTGCGGCAAGGGCCTGCTCTGGTCATGGCCTTCCTGAACCTGATCTTCTTCCTGTACCTGGTACGGCCTGAGGTACGGGACAGGCTGCGCTAGAGAGTGCCCTTTGACGTCCGCCTGCCGTTTGCAGAGGCGCTTCGAGCGCGTGAACAGCCGGCGAAGCCCGGGACTGCCGCTTGTTTACAATATGGACAGGGACCCCTGTGGCCGACCTTCAGCTTATTCCCGATCTTTCGCTCTCCCCGGTGCCCGCCGTCTCTGCGCCACTGTCCGACCTGGTGCAGATCACGACCGTGGCAGCCAAGCCGGCGCCCAAGCCGGAGTGGCTGAAGGCGCGCGCGCCGGTGGGGGAGAACTACCACTCGCTGAAGCAGCTGGCCCGCTCCCTCAACCTGCATACGGTCTGCGAGAGCGCCCATTGCCCAAATATCGGCGAGTGCTGGGAGCACAAGACCGCCACGTTCATGATGCTGGGCAACCTGTGCACGCGGCGCTGCGGCTTCTGCGCGGTGCCCAAGGGTCGCCCTGAAGCGATCGACTTTGACGAGCCGCGTCGCGTGGCGGAGGCCATCGCCACCCTCGGCCTGAAGCACGCCGTGGTCACCAGTGTGAACCGCGACGACGACGTGGTCGGTGGCGCGCGCGCCTTTGCCCTCCTGATCGAAGAGGTACGGCGTCAGGCGCCCGGATGCCAGATTGAAGTGCTGGTGCCCGACTTTCAAGGACGCGAAGAGGCGATCCGCCTGGTGGTGGAGGCGCGCCCTGAGGTGCTTAACCACAACACTGAGACAGTGCCGCGCCTCTATCGCGCGGTGCGCTCAGGCTCGCGCTACGACCGCTCCCTGCGCCTGCTCGAAACGTCCAAGCGCCTTGACCCGACGGTCATCACCAAGAGCGGCGTCATGGCCGGACTGGGCGAGCAGATGGATGAGCTGATTGCGGTCTTCCGCGATCTGGCTTCGGTGGGCACGGACATCCTGACCGTCGGCCAGTACCTGCGGCCCTCGAAGGATCACCTGCCGATGGCGCGCTACTACACGCCGACCGAGTTCGCCGAGATGAAGAGCGCAGCCATGGAGATGGGCTTCCGCCACGTCGAGTCGGGGCCGCTGGTACGCTCCAGCTACCACGCACATGAGCAAGCCGCCAGCACCGGGCTCACCGCCCTCGGTTGAAGTCTCGCAACCAGCCTGCCCCTTGAACACGTTCAGCCATCAATCGCATTCAGGATAGGCGCCAGCAGATAGGCGACAAAGAAGCCCGCGCTCCAGATGACCGCGGAGGCCCACAGCAGCGTCCGGCTCAGGCGGCCGGCCTCTGCGCACGTATTGGGATCATCCGCCATGCACGCCTGCTCCGCGCGCAGCCGCGGGGCGATGGCATAGGTGACCAGGAAGCTGATCGCAATCAGCGTCCCGGCGATGGCGAAGGTCCACGCCTTGTGGCGCGAGACGCTTACCAGCCACGGGGCTGCGGAGAGCACGGACGCAACGGCGGTGCCAAGGCCAAGCAGCACCAGCAGCGAAGGGAGCGCGCAGCACAGCAGTGTGCTGAAGGAGCTGAACAGGGACAGGTAGTTCAGCAGCGCGGCCCGGCGCACGCGCGGATTGGCGTTGGTTGTGGCGGCGGTGCTCATTGGGCCTCCGCAATGCTGCTGTAGCGAAGCATTTCCGGCACCTTGCCCTTTGGCGCAGCCGGCAACACCCCGCTGACCACGACCGTCTTGCCCAGCAGTGCAGATATGTCCTGCCCACCGCTGGCAGCCTGGAGCGCGTAGTGGTCCGTGGTTCGGCTGACCGTTAGCACCGGCGCGGCTGCTGTGCCGCCCAGCGTCCCACGCGCAACCACGTTCGCATCCTTGTGCGTAAAGCCGTTTTTCTCGACTGCCTGGTTGAACTGGCGCAGCTCTGCGCTGTTGCCCGGTGCGAGCTTCACGCCAACCAGGCCGGTGTTCAGGTCCACATCCACGGTGCTGACACCTGGAATGCCGCGCATGGCGACACGGATGGCATGTGCGCAGGGTGCGCAGTCCATGCCGAAGACGGTGAGGTTAACCTGGCTATACTCCGCCCGGGCGGCTGGTCCCCAAACGGCGAGCGAGAGAGCCAGAAGTGCGACAGAGCTGGAACGCTTCATCGAAGGAATCCTTTCAGTGGCTCGCAACATGCGAGGAGTATCTGAGGTAGCTAAAGTTGAGCGCGAAGCGAAGGCGCTCCGGCCCATAGAGTGCGCTTGCCGCGTCGCGATAGATTGGCGCCTGAACCCCACCGGAGATGGCGATTTCCTTGTAGATGGCCAGGATGGATGGCCCCAGCCATAGCGTGCTGGTGCTGCTGCCGGTCAGTACGCGGCCCTGCTCGCGTACATCGCCGGTGTGCTCTCCGGTGAATTCCGCGAAGCCTCGATAATCCCACTGCTCTGCACTGCGCCGCAGACGTTGCGGGCGGTATCCGTATACCGCGCTCCAGGAGACGGTGTCCGGTCGTACATCTCCGGAAGCACTGAGGAAGCGCGTGTATCCCGCTCCCAGCCAAAGGTATTGGCTGCGAGAGGCAAGGCCGGTGGCCAGCGTGCCTTGCAGTCCCGGCGCGCGATGCAGGTGATGCAGCACGCCCGAGTCATATTGCGGGCCGGGCACTACGGCGGATAGCGAAGCAGTGGATTCCAGCCGCTTGCCCACGCTGGTGACCGAGTGCAGAAAGCGCCAGGAGGCGCCAGCCGTCCACTCACTTCCAGGGAAGATGCGACTCTCCGGCAGGGCGCCGCCGCCGAAGCTCGCAGGGAGAAACGCACTCAGGGTGATGTGAGGTGTGAGCCCGTATCCGAATCCGGAGCCGGTGGAGAGCTGCGTGCCGGCGGTGCCGCTCCGTCCGAAGATGCCGCTATCGAAGGTGAGCTCGCGCGCGGAGTTGACCGGGGTGGCGTAGCTGAAGACTGGGCCGTGATCCGCTGCAGCAGCGATTGACGGCAGGAGCATGGCGCAGGCCATGACCATGGAGGTACGCATGAAAAACTCCTACGAAGACAGCAAGAAGAAGCACGTGCACAGTCGGTGCTGTGCAGGTCATTGCGATTCGCAGGGGCGTATCAGATGCGTAGAACGGTGAACCGGAACGCGGCGGGCCCGGGCGGAGACATGCGCCGGTTCGCCACCTCACAATGCAGGATTGCACTCGCAGGCGCGATGCTGATCCAGAGAGAGCCGGAGTACATCACGTCCGCAGGAGCTGCGGCCGCAGGGGTCGCAAACTGCGGGTGGCTCTGCGTCTGGAGCGTGGTTGTGCAGCAGGACTGGACAACGTTTCCGTCGCAACCCCCGCGCATGGAATGGCAGCATGCGCTTTCAGCCTGAGCCGTCGACACCTGAGTAGTGCAGCCCAGGCTGGGAAATGCCGCGATCAGCAGCAGCAACAGTGACAACGCGCTGGCCATACGGTGGAACATCTGTCTCCAGTATAAGCACGCGGCGAGGTAGCTGGCGTGCTCTTCTCAAAGCTGCATTCCACGCACTAGGATTCTTTGCGCCGCTGCCAAGCCTGCTTCTGGCCTGCTGCACACACTGCCTGTAAGGGAACTCCGCATCCATGTCCGGTCTCTCCCCATCGTTCCGCTGCTGCGGCGTCTCGTTGCTGGTGACGCTTTCATCTATCTCGGCGTTCGCGCAGGCACCGCATCCGCTCACCACTGCAGAGCAGCAGCGCGTCGACGGGCTGATTCGCCAGATGACGATGGATCAGAAGCTGGACCTCCTTGGCGGCGCGGGATTCGGAGGTCCCGCCTGGGGCACGAAGCCGATTCCTTCGCTGCACATCCCGGCGTTTGAGATGTCGGATGGTCCGTTTGGGACCCGCTCGAACGAAGGCTCTCCCTCAACCACGTACGCGGCGGGCATCGGGCTTGCGGCGAGCTGGGACCCTGAATTGGCGGAGCGTGTGGGCGCGGGCATCGGTCGCGATGCGCGGGCGCGCGGTGTGCACTACATGCTCGGTCCGGGCGTCAACATCTACCGCTCTCCACGCAATGGCCGCAACTTCGAGTATTACGGCGAGGATCCCTTCCTCACCGCGCACATCGCTTCCGGGTACATTACCGGCATGCAGCAGCAGGGAGTCAGCGCGACCATCAAGCACTTCCTCGGCAACAACTCCGAGTTTCTCCGCCATGACTCTGACTCCATCATCGATGAGCGCACGGTGCGTGAGATCTATCTGCCGTCCTTCGAGATGGCAGTGAAGCAGGCGCATGTGGGTGCCATGATGGACTCCTACAACCTGATCAACGGTGCGCACGCGACGCAGAACGGCTACTTCAACAACGAGATTGTGCGGAAGGAGTGGGGCTTCCCCGGCACCATGATGTCGGACTGGGACGCTACGTACGACGCAGTCGGCGCGGCCAACGGCGGGCTGGACATCGAGATGCCCACCGGCAAGTTCCTGAACAAGGAAAACCTCGAGCCCGCGATCAAGGCAGGCACGGTGAAGGAAGCAACGATCGACGACAAGGTCCGTCACATTCTGACCACTGCGGTGGGCTTTGGCTGGCTGGACCGGCCGCAGCAGGATCTCTCGATCTCCTTCATAGACCAGCGGAACGAGGCCGCTGCGCTCGATTCCGCGCGGGAGTCTGCCGTTCTGCTGAAGAATGAGGGCAGCCTTCTGCCTCTGGACAAAGCGACGGTGAAGACCATTCTGCTGGTGGGTCCGGACGCATACCCGGGCGTTCCGGTGGGTGGAGGCAGCGCCGGCGTGGTGCCATTTCACAATGTCAGTCCGCTTGAAGCGCTGGCTGAGGTAGGTGGCAGCAGCACGACCGTGCTCTACGATCGCGGAGTTCCGGAGTTCTCTGAGCTGGCGCGCAATACAAGCTTCACGACCGCAGCCTCGGGCGGCGAGCGTGGCCTGACCATGGACTCCTTTGATAGTGACTCGTTTGCCGATAAGCCGACCCGGAGCAGCGTCGTGCCTTACCTCAACATGGCGGGCGTCGACTGGCAGTCGCTGATGGTGGATCCTGAGGCCGCCCAGGCGATCTTCTCCGCCGCCAAGCATCCTTCACTGCGCCTGACCGGCTACTACAACGCGCCCGCCGCGGGCAGCTACATCGTCGCGCTTGAGGATGCGGGCGAAGACTCAGGCAATCGCGTCTACCTGGACGACAAGCTGGTGATTGACTGCTGGGATCTGCAGCGCGCCTTCCAGCCGCACCTGACCATGCAGCTCTCAGCCGGGCCGCACAAGGTCGTGGTGGAGCACCGGCAGAAGAACCCGATCGGCGGCCGGTTGCGCCTGGCGATCGTGCGCCAGGATAGTGTCGTGACCGTGCGCTCGCGGGAGCTGGCGGCGAAGGCAGATGTCGTCGTGGTCGCGGCCGGGTACGACTGGCAGAGCGAGGGAGAAGGCGCCGATCGAACGTTTGAGCTGCCGTACGGACAGGACGAGCTGATTCAGGCGATGACCGCCGCCAACAAGAAGGTGATCGTCGCGGTGACGTCAGGCGGCAACTTCGACTCGCATACGTGGCTGGACGGAGTGCCCGCGCTGCTTGAGACCTGGTACGGCGGGCAGCAGGGTGGTCGTGCTTTGGCGGAGATTCTGTTCGGGGAGGTGAATCCCTCGGGACATCTGCCGGCGACCTTCGAGCGCAAGGCAGAGGACAACCCCACTTACCAGAACTACTATCCGGATCCGGGGACGAATCGCGTCGTCTACAAGGAAGGCATCTTTGTTGGCTACCGCGGGTACGAGCACAACCACACCAAACCGCTGTTTCCTTTCGGCTACGGGCTGTCCTATACCACCTTTAGATTCGCCAACCTGGCGGTAAGCCCGGCCTCAGCCGGAGCGAATCCTCAGGTAAATGTCTCGTTCGATGTGACGAATACAGGATCCCGCAAGGGAGCGGAGGTGGCTCAGGTCTATGTATCGGACGATCATGCGAAGGTGCCCCGCCCCGAACGCGAGCTGAAGGGCTTCGGGCGCATAGTGCTGGACCGGGGTGAGACAAAGCGCGTATCGATTCCACTGGACGCGCGCGCGTTTGCCTACTACGACACCTCCGCCAAGAAGTGGACCATCGCTCCTGGCCGATTCACAGTGCACGTTGGGGACTCGGTAGAAGCGACTCCGCTCAGCAGCACGGTTGAGCTGACCGGCGACGCAGCCAACAGCAGCTTCTAGCGGAATAGACCCGCGTGATGGTATTGGGAGCAGCCTTAGTGCATGGCAGCTTTGCCACCCTTTACCTTCTTCATCAGAAAGGGCAGCGGGATCATGCAAAGCGACGCGACGGCGAAGAGCTCGATGATATCCACGTAGGAGAGCACCGCAGCCTGACGCTGCAGTTGCTCGTAGAGGCGCAGCATGGAAGCGGCGCCCGTCCCTGCGCCGGAGAAGCCTCTGCCCATCAGTGCATGCTGCAGGCCGTTGCTGGACTGCAGCATGGGCATGGAGCCGGCCACGCTGTGCGCGCCCAGGTAGGTCTGGTGGCTCTGGGAGTGGCGTGCCAGCAACGTGGCGACCAGCGCTGTACCCACCGAACCGCCGATGTTGCGCGCCAGGTTGGTCAGTCCGGAGACATCGTTGTTTCGCTCCGGCGCCACCCCGACATAGGCCAGTGTCTGGATGGGGATGAATAGGAAGCCCAGGCCCATGGCCTGGAAGAAGCGCAGGCGTGCTGCGTATCCGAAGCTCATGCCCAGGTTGATGCTGGTCATGTGAAAGAGTGCGACGGCCGTGATGGTGAAGCCGAACGCGAGCAGGATGCGCGGGTCGACACGGCTGATCAGGATGCCGACCACAGGCATGCACATCAATGTTGCAAGGCCGCCTAGTGAGAGCGTCTCCCCTGCACTGGTGGCGGTGTAGCCCATCAGCGTCTGCAGCATCTGCGGTATCAGCACCGTCGTTCCATAAAGCGCGATGCCCAGAATGAACATCATCAAAAAAGAGAGCGCAAAGGTGCGGCCGCCGAACAATCGCAGGTCGATGATGGGCTTGTGGCCGCGCCGGATCTGCAGCAGCTCCCAGGTAATCAGTGAGACCATTCCGATGACAGTGACGGCGATAAAGAAGACGATGAAGTGCGAGCCGAACCAATCGTCCTCCTGCCCCTTGTCGAGCACCACCTCCAGGCCGCCGAAGGCAATGGCGGTCAGCGCAAAGCCGAGGTAGTCGATTGGGATCTCGCCTCTCCGAGCGCGCGCTACCTCTTTCTGCAAGTGCGGCGGATCTTCCACGATGCGATTGGTCAAAAAGAGCGAGATCAGCGCGACCGGTACGTTGATGAAGAAGACCCAGCGCCAGGAGTAGTTATCCGTAATCCAGCCGCCGACCAGCGGTCCTACGGCCGGCGCGGTGACTACGGCAAGTCCATAGAGCGCGAAGGCCTGTCCGCGTTTGGCCGGCTCGAATGTATCGGCCAGGATGGCCTGCTCCGATGTGGCCAGGCCGCCGCCTCCCAATCCCTGGAGCACGCGGAAGAACAGGAGCAGGGGGAGCGAGGGCGCGAAGCCGCACAGCAGCGAACTGGCGCCGAACATCGCGACGCACAGCATGTAGAAGCGCTTGCGTCCGATGAAAGTCGCCAGGTATCCGCTGATGGGGAGGATCACAGCATTCGACACCAGGTAGCTGCTGATGACCCACGTGGCCTCGCTCTGGCTCGCGGCCAGTGAGCCGGCGATGTGGGGGAGCGATACGTTGGCGATCGAGGTGTCCAGCACCTCCATAAACGTCGCCAGCGTCACGGTGAGTGCGATGGCCCAGGGGTTGCTGCGAGGCCTCCACACCTGTTGGGATCCAGCAGTCTGCGCGGGGCCGGCCATGTCCGCAAGAATAGCACTGGCGAGTACCATTTCCCAGAGGGCAGAACCAGGGGCGTCTATCCTAGGTTCATGACATCACCGAGTGGGAGGCGGTCGCCATCGGCGGGACGGGGAAGACCGGCCGCGGCCGAGCAGGAGTCGCGCAATACGCGGTTACTGGACGCGGCGACGGCGACCTTCCTGGAGGAGGGCTTCGCCGGCGCACGAATGGATGAGATCGCTCGCCGTGCCGGCGCCTCCAAGCACACCCTCTACGCCCGCTATCCCACCAAGTCGAAGCTCTTCGCGGCGCTGATGGAGCGAAAGAGTGCGCAGGTGTTCGGCGCCATCGGGCCGCTGCGCCCGGAGCAGCCGGTCCAGGCGGTTCTGGAGCGCTTCGGCACCGAGCTGCTGGCCATGCTCCACACTCGTGAGGCCCGCGGACTACATCGGCTAGTGATCGCAGAGTGCCTGGAGTTTCCGGAGCTGGGGCGGACGTTCTGGAGACTTGGTCCGGGACGCGGCTACCGGATGCTGGCCGAGTACCTGCGGGAGCAGCAGGCGCGGGGAGAGCTGATCTGCGAAGACGTGGACCGTGCGGTCGAAGTCTGGTTCGGCCTGCTGGTGGGCAGCATCTCGCTGCGCCAGAACCTTCGCCTGCCATCCTTTCTGCACTCACGTTCGGAGCAGGAGGCCTGGGTGCGCTTTGTAGTCAAGTCGTTCACAGATCTTTTCCTGAAGACGCAGATACAATCTGGATTTGGACAGCCGGGTTCTGGTGCATCCGTATGCACCAGCGCGGCGGTAGAAGGAGAGTGAATCACGATGGCAGTCTCGACCATGGCCAGCACCCCGGCGCTTAGGACCATTCACCAGCAGTTGAAGACGCGGATGGAGAAGGCCGTGAATGACTTTCGGCAGAACCTTGCCTCCACGCGCACCGGCCGCGCCAATATCCAGATGCTGGACCATGTCAGGGTGGCGTATTACGGGTCAGAGATGCCACTGAATCAGGTGGCGCAGCTCTCGATTCCGGATGCGCAAACCATCCTGATTCAGCCGTTTGATCCCTCGGCAATCGCTGAGATCGAGAAGGGCATTCGCGTCGCGGACTCGAGCTTCAATCCGCAGAACGACGGCAAGGTGGTGCGCTTGAAGGTTCCGGCCATGACAGAGGAGCGTCGCCGCGATGTGGTGAAGCAATTGAACAAGGTCCTTGAGGAGCACCGCACCGGCATCCGCAACATTCGCCGTGATGGCAACGACGCCATTAAGAAAGCCGCCAAGGACAAGCAGATCTCTGAGGACGAAGAGAAGCGCGCCATCGACGAGGTGCAGAAGCTGACGGACGAAGAAATCCGCCGCATGGAAGAGCTCTCCAAGACCAAGGAAAAAGAAGTCATGCAGGTCTGAGGCCGAGACAAAGCTGAGCGAGGAATCAACCCAGTAACGGCTTTAGGAACATGGACTTGTGCTCCCGGGCCGCCTCCGTCTGGCCCCCCTCGCGCGCCGTTCGGCCTCCCATTGTTACCATTCAGCCCCCGTGGGTTCGCTGTTTATCCCCGGGGCACTAACCTCAGAGAGTGAGGGAGTCCCTGCCGAGGTTCGGCGGACTCTCGCGCCGTACTGCTGCAAACGTAACCTGCTTAGATAGACTCTGGCAGGTGTTCCGTTTCGGGAGCGCTGAGCCGATACCCACCAGGAGATTTGAATGTCGAAAGCCGTCAAGTACGCAGAACGGGCTGTGACCATCGCCGCCCAGGGCGCTTGGGTTGTTTTTGAAAAGCTGAACAGCATCCGCCCGAACGCGTCGTTCACCCCCAAGTGGTCGGACAAGCCGCTGCTGAAGAGCTATCAGAAGGAAAAGCCGCCGCTCGGCTGGCCCCGCACGACCGACTCGCTCTGCCCCAAGTGCGTACCGGAGATTCGGCAGCAGATCATCGACGGCAAGCTGCCGCACGAGATCCTGCTGAACGAGAAGGTCGGCGAGATCAAGGCGCAGATCATTGAGCGCGACGGCAAGATCCTGATGGTGAAGGACTGCCCCAAGCACGGGCACTTCGAAGACGTGATGGCGATCGACACCGCCTTTTTCAAGCACCTGGAAGAGGTCTTCCCCGGCCGCGACATCCGCGCCCACAATGATGAGAAGCTGCACAACCACGGCACCTCAACCGTGACCCACGGCCGCGGCTCCGTGCTGACCATCGACCTGACGAACCGCTGCAACATGATGTGCGATCCCTGCTTCATGGACGCCAACCAGGTTGGCTTCGTGCATGAGCTGACGTGGGACGACATTAAGACCATGCTGGACAACGCGATCGAGATTAAGCCACGGCGTCAGATGTCGGTGCAGTTCTCTGGCGGCGAGCCGACCCTGTCGCCCTACTTCCTGGACGCTGTCGCCTACGCCCGCAAGGTGGGTTACAACTCCGTGCAGGCTGCGACGAACGGCATTGAGTTCGCCAAGTCCAAGGAGTTCTGCCGGGCCGCTGCCGAGGCGGGTCTGCGTTACGCCTACCTGCAGTTTGACGGTATCGGTAACGCAGCCAACTCACACCGCAAGGTGGGCAATGCATTCGACGTAAAGCTGCAGGCGATCCACAACCTGCACGAGGCCGGCGTGGACATCGTCCCGGTGACGACGATCATCAACGGCATCAACAACGAGCAGGTTGGCAACATCATCCAGTTCGCGCTGGACAACCCGAAGAAGATCAACTTCCTTAGCTTCCAGCCGGTCAGCTTTACCGGCCGTGACGAGGAGGTCAGCGACGAGCGCCGTGCCGCACAGCGCTACACGCTGAGCCATTTGGCGAACGATGTGCGCGACCAGACCGGCTTGGGCAAGACCGATCGTGATTGGTTCCCCATCAGCTTCATGAGCACCTTCTCCGATTGGGCGGACCTGGTTCACGGACCGAACGCCGACTGGGGACAGCTCTCCTGCGGATGCCACCCGAACTGCGGCATCGGCATGGCGCTGATGATCGATAAGGAAACCAAGGAGGCAGTGCCGGTCACCGCCTTCCTGAATGCAGATCGTCTGGCCAAGGACGTTGCCAAGGTCAACGACGCGGCTCGCGGCAAGTTCCTCTCCGTGGTCGGTGTCGCACTTGCGCTCCTGCGCAATTACGATCCCACCAAGTCGCCGCAGCACTTCCGCATTATGGACCTGCTGCAGAAGTTCGATAAGTGCTTCGGCGCCACCGGCCGCAACTACGGCAAGGTGACCGGCGATCGCACCATGGCCGACATTGAGAAGCGCCGCGCCGACCGCTGGAACTTCTTGTTTATCGCAGGGATGTGGTTCCAGGACCTGTTCAACTACGACTTCCGCCGCACCGAGCAGTGCATCATCCCCTACGCCACGCAAGAGGGTGAGATCAGCTTCTGCGCTTACAACACCGGCGTGGGCTGGCGGAACATCATCGAGAAGATGCACATGACGGCGACCCTGACCAAGTGGTACGAGGAGCATGGCCGGCATGAGATCTTCGCCGGCGGCAAGAAGGTGGGCATGGGCGCAGCGGAACACACCCTGGTGCTGAACCAGGCTCATGTGGACGCAGCGGCAAATGACACTCTGGACAAGCTTGGCATTGCCAAGAACACGCGCGAAGAAAAGATGAAGGCGCGTGACGCCAAGCTGAAGTCCGACGCTGAGACTGCCCGCATGGCGCGCCTGTATCGCGAGCACGTCCTGGGTGAGAAGCCGGTCGAAGGCCTGGTCTCGCTCGATGCCATCGCGCCCGCGCCGAAGGCTCCGATACGCAGTGAAGAGCCGGTCATGGGCGACTAGCCACACCAGCAGAGAAGATGAAAGGGGTCGCCAGCAAATGGCGGCCCCTTGACATTTGCTGGCAATGCCATCGACTCAAGCGGACAGGTCAGCGTCGGTCTGCTGCTGCTGGCATTCGATCTGGATGTGCTCAGTGCCTCGCCAGAGATGGGCTGGTAGCCGCGGACCAGCGCTGGCGCGATAGCGAGCAGTTATCTCGTCATAAGCGGAACGGCATAGTCTCAATCAACGAAAGCGGGCGGCAGAAGTCGATGGTGAGGCCAGGAGAACGCGGCGGTCCTTCCGAGGTGCAGCGCCCGGCGGCCACAGCTGCGCCTGCTGTGTACCTGATAGCGGTTTTCTTCACTGCGGAGTGGCTCTTTCTGTTCGGGCGTCTCGTGTATACGCTCGTCCACAGCGTTCCTACGCAGGCGCGGCTACGGTTCCTGCACAGCTCGGCGATGTATCCGCTGATCTTCTCTGAACTGAACGGGCTGTTCACTGTGGTCGCGGTGTGGCTGCTGGTCGGCAGCCGGCGCATCGGGCTGCGGTTGCTGCTCGCTTCGACCCTGCTGCTGCTCGGGCTCGGCGCCATCTCCTGGCCGCCGCTGATCGACCTCTACACGCGCAACCACAACCCGGAGCTGCTTCGCGCGTTGGGACTGGGCGGCAGCAATTTGATCCTGCACCTGCTGGCTCTGTTGTACGCGTTTCGCCTGGATCGCCGCGGACTGCTACGCTAGCAGGCATGACGCGGACGAAGCGGTTGGCACTACCGCTGTTGCTGGTCGGATGCGTAGCGTCCACCCTGCAGACGGGCTGTACGGTCTACTCTGACAAGCAGCCGCCCACGTTGGCCACAACCACTAGTGCGGAGCAGGTGCAGCGCATCTTCTGGCAGAGCGTCGCCCAGGGGAAATGGATACAGGCCAATGCCCTGCTTGCTCCCACGGCAGTATGGCGAGTTGCCGGCCGCGTGATACCGCGGGACCAGATCATCCCCTGGCTGAAGTCCACCGGCGCGAAGGCGGCGCAGGTGACGGACGTGACCATCCAGCCGGCGGTGAACGACATGAACCTGGTCTACACGCTGCAGCTGCAGGGCGCTCATGCATCCGGAGGCGAGACAGGTTGTGGAAACCAGCCGCAGACCTGGAGTGCGCTCGCGGTCTGGCAGCAGCCCCAGCCCAGCCCGACCGCGGCAAAGAAGAACGACAAACAGTACAGCGGCTACCTGCTGACTGTGCACGACCTGACCCCGGCTGCGAATCGTGCCTGCCGCTGAAGACCAGCTGATTCCCGGCTCCTCGGCTGCCATCCACCCGGTGCAGATGCGTGAGGCTCTGCTGACCTGGTACGGCGTCCATCGCCGCGATCTGCCCTGGCGTTCCACACGCGATCCATATCGCATTTGGGTTTCGGAGGTGATGCTGCAGCAGACGCGTGTCGCTGCGGTGCTGGAGCACTACCGCGCCTTCCTGGAAGCGTTTCCGACTGTTCAGGTGCTGTCGGCGGCAAGTGAGGCCGAGGTGCTGGCCCGCTGGAGCGGCCTAGGCTACTACCGCCGCGCGCGCATGCTGCACCAGGCAGCGCAGGTCATCGTGCGGGAGCATCAGGGCGTGATGCCGCAGACGGCGGAGGGTCTACGCGCGCTGCCTGGCTTCGGCGCCTACACCGCGGCTGCGGTGGGTAGCATCGCCTATGCATTGCCCGTAGCAGCCGTGGACGGCAATGTGGAGCGAGTGCTGGCGCGCATTGCGGGCTGGTCGGCGGCGGAGCGTGGTTTTGAAGCACAGGTGCGTGGGCTAGCGGCCGAGTTGGTTGACCCGCAACATCCAGGCGACTACAACCAGGCGCTTATGGAGCTGGGCGCAACGATATGCCTTCCGCGCCAGCCACTCTGCCTGCATTGTCCATGGCAACCATGGTGCCGCACGCGGGGCGAGCATACGATGCCGGCGCGCCGCCCCATGCAGCGCCAGCATAGCGACCGCGCGGCCTATCTGCGCGGTGAGTTTGGCGCGCAGCAGGTGCTCTTGGTTGAGCGCTCCCCACAGGCGAGCTTAATGGCTGGCATGTGGGAACTGCCGACTTACACACCACAGCCGGGCGAGGCGGCGGCCTTCACGGTGCGGCATGCCATCACGGTTACGAATCACGTGATCGCTATCTACACGCCCCGGGTTACAGACACGCCTGACCAGGCCATGGCCGAGGGCCGGTGGATCCACACAGAGCAGCTCGATCAGCTGGCCCTGACCGGCCTGACCCGAAAGGTGTTGCGGCGCTTGGGCTGCATGCCACAAAAGAAGGCCTGACCGGGTCTTTGCATCGCTGCTGAGCCAAGCTGCGCCGCGGCTGTACACCGCCCTAGAGATGCTCTAGGCTGATGCTTTGACGATCGCCGGCACCCCACTGGAGTTCTGCATGACGCGCATCCCTCTCCTCGTCGCAGTCGCACTTGCGGTTGCGCCGATGCCTCTGCTGGCGCAGGCCAGCTCCGCTTCTTTGCCACCAGTGCCGCAGGTGGCCGGTGTTCCCGCCGCAGCGCAACACGCTGCACAGCAGATCGACCCGGAGAAGATTCGCGCTGCGGTAAAGTATCTGGCCAGCGACAAACTCGAAGGCCGTGGGGTGGGTACGGAGGGCGACCACCTGGCGTCGAAGTACATGGCCAATCAGTTCGCCGCGTATGGTCTGAAGCCGGCGGGCGACAACGGCTCCTGGTATCAGAAGGTTCCCTTGTACGCGGTGCACACCACTGCGGCGCAGACTACCTTTCAACTGGTACCCGCCAAGGGTGAGCCGCTGACGCTGAAGTACGGCATGGATTACGTGACCAACAATCAGACGGGCACGCCCACCGCGGACATCGACGCTCCCATCGTCTTCGTCGGCTACGGCATCCGTGCGCCCGAGTACGACTGGGACGATTACAAGGGTGTGGATGTGAAAGGCAAGGTGGTGCTGGTGATAGTGAACGAACCACCTTCGGAGAAGGACTCATTCTTCAAAGGCAAGGCGCTCACCTACTACGGCCGCTGGACTTACAAGTTTGAGGAGGCAGCGCGGCAGGGTGCGATCGGTGCGCTGATCGTGCATCGTGAGGACCTGGCCAGCTACCCTTGGCAGGTGGTGCGCACCTCGTGGTCTGGCGAGAAGAGCTATCTGGTTGGCGACCCCAATGCAAAGCTTCTGGCGGCGAGCTGGATACAGAGTGATATGGCGGACAAGATGGCGCAGTCCTCCGGCTACGGCATCGATGCGGTGATTGGAGAAGCCGGCATCCACCCTATCTCCCGTGAGCTGAAGTGGCGACTCAAGGCGCATGTGGTAAGCGAGAAACGCGCCTTCGAATCGGAGAACGTCATCGGCATGGTGGCTGGCCAGTCCGCTGGGCCAGAACAGTCGGTTCTTTACACCGCGCACTTTGATCACTTGGGCATTGACCGGAATGCGAAGGGCGACGCCATCTTCAACGGCGCCGTTGATAACGCTACCGGGTGCGCGATCCTGCTGGAGTTGGCACGCGCGTTCGCCGATGCTTCCAAGGCAGGCACGCCGCCTCCGCATCGAGTCTACTTCGCTTCGGTCACCGCGGAGGAGCAGGGGCTGCTGGGTTCGCAGTACCTCGGCTTGCACCCGCCTGTACCCACACACGATCTGACTTTGGACCTAAATTACGACGCGCTGCTGCCGGTGGGTATACCCAAGTCCGTTGAGCTCCTGGGCGCGGAGCGGACCACCTTCTACCCCACCGTCGAGAGCACGGCGAAGGCGTTCCAGCTTGAGCTTGAAATGGACCCGTTCCCCGGCGCAGGCCACTACTACCGGTCAGATCATTTCTCGCTGGCTCGATACGGGATCCCTGCTTTCTCGGTGAACCAGGGAACGCAGTTCCAGGGTCACGACAGCGCCTGGGGTGAAGAGCAGATAAGGGACTACACCGCCAAGCACTATCACCAGCCC
Organism: uncultured Acidobacteriaceae bacterium; assembly: GCA_964252395.1. Taxonomy (GTDB): domain Bacteria; phylum Acidobacteriota; class Terriglobia; order Terriglobales; family Acidobacteriaceae; genus KBS-83. The sequence continues at coordinate 100,376 of CAXUMX010000002.1, forward strand.
AGCGATGAGTACGTGCCGGAGATGGACTTCCGCGGCAACGCGCGTATGGCGCAGTTCGGTTTCGACCTGGGATGGCTGGCGTCAGCAGCGCCTTCAGCCGTAGGCTGGCAGGCGGGGGACGAGTTTGAGACGCCGCGCAAGAAGAGCTTCATCGGCCAGTAAGTGCCCTGCGATTGTCGGGGCTGCAGCAGGCGCGATAGTGCTGCTGGCCGGCGCGTGTGCCGCCCAGCCGGGTATGCGGCAGCAGGCTGATGCGCCTCGCTTGGCTCGATCGACGACCCCGCGACTGCTGCGCCGCGCGGCGGAAGAGAGCACCCAGCCGCAAGGCGACTTTCAGCCCGGCCGATGCGATCTGCCGGACGAGGCCTCCGGCACCTACGCGCTTAGCCCCGATCCGGGCGAGATCATAGAGATGATCCTGAATGGTCAGGGCGAAGACTGCCGGCTTGAGGGGTATCTGACGCGGTTGGGAGATGGCGAGTCGGACCGGGGCGCAACCCTGACCTACTTCTTCCAGCAGAGCAGTGTGTCGCCCAACCAGCTGCAGTTCACCACCCGTCTGGTGCACGGCGTGTGGTGGAGCTTCAGCGGACGCATCGACCGTGGCAGTGCGGCCAGAGGTGGCGAGAAGGGCCTTTACTTCCTGAACGGAACGCTGATGGAGCACTTTGACAGCGGGCCGGCGCAGGCCCGGCGCGTCAGTCTGCCTTCGCTGCCCCAGGGGTCACGACCGCTTCGGTGACCTCCGGGTTCATCGGCTCGTGGGTATGCACCGGCGCAGGCTTATCCAGGTACCACGGGACGTTGATCACCACAACGCGCTGGCTGCCCTTCACCAGCAGCAGAAACTTCAGCACCTGCGCCCGCTGGTTGTGCAGCGCATTCTGCCACCACCTGCTCACTACCAGCTCCGGCACCATCACCGCAATCTGCGAGTGCGGATTCTCCTGCTCCGTCTTCAGGATGTAATCCACCAGCGGCGCGACGATGAAGCGGTAGGGGGAGCGCAGGATGATGAGCTTGGGCACGTGCAGACCGGCGGCTTCGAGCGGCGCAACCACCATCTGGCGCCAAACGGGGGTCAGCTCGTCCTCGGCATCCTCTTTGTCCTGGTCGTCACCGGTATGCACGTGCACGGCGCGGATATCCTGCGACAGCATCAGGGCGAAGCGCATGCCCTTCTCCGTGATGCGGCTCCAGCGGTCCATGGGCAGGATGACGATCGGGTCCTGAATGTCGATGGCGGACAGCGGCGAGGGATTTTCTACTTCCGCCGCCACGCGGTTGTAATGCTTCTTCACCCGCACCATGAGGAAGATGAGCAGTGGAACCATCACCGCGGTGATCCAAGCGCCCTCGACGAATTTGGCTACCAGCACCACGATCACGGTGACGCCGGTAGCGGACGCGCCCAGCCCATTGATGAACATGTGGCGGCTGGCGCCGGGGCCGTCGGCGCGTTTCCAGTGCATCACCATGCCTGCCTGCGACAGGGTGAAGGCGAGAAAAGCGCCGATGGCGTAGAGCGGGATCAGCCGGTCCGTGACGCCGCGAAAAATAATCAGCAGGATGGCGGTGAGCGTGGCCAGCGCGTAAATGCCATGCGAGTAGAGCAGCCGGCGGCCGCGGATGATGAAGACACCCGGGAGAAACTTGTTCAGCGCGATGGCGCGCGTCAGACGTGGGAAGTCCGCAAAGGCAGTGTTGGCGGAGAGCGCGAGCACCAGCAGGACGGAGGCGATGGTGACGTAGTAGAAGACGCCGCGGCCCATCACCGCCGCGGTCAACTCTGACAAGACGCTTTGATACTGCGGCGAGACCGGATCGAGGGCACCGATACCGTAGGCGCGGCAAAGGAATGCGATGCCTGCCAGCAGGGTGATGAGCATGGCGATGATGATGGTAAGTGTGGTCTTCGCCTTCTTCGCGCGCGGCTCGTCGAAGGCCATGACGCCGTTTGAGACCGCCTCTACACCCGTCATCGCCGTGCAGCCGCTCGAGAACACCTTCAGCAGCAGCCATAGCGAAACAGCCGCCGTCGCCGTCGGTAGGTGCGGCGGCGCCACTATGGGATGCGGATGGCCACCGCTGGCGAGGGTGCGGGCCAGCCCTACACCGATGACAATCAGCAGCGTGGCGATAAAGAGATAAGTAGGCGCCATGAAGACGCCCCCTGCTTCGCGCACGCCGCGCATATTGATCACCGTCAGCACCAGCAGGATGCCAAGACAGATAATCAGCGTGTGCTTTTGCAGCCGGTTATCGACCGAGATCAATGCGCCCACTGACGCGGAGATACCCACTGCCGCCGTCAGGATGTAGTCGATCATCAGTGCGGCCGCTGCTAGTAGGCCGGGGTAGGTGCCTAGGTTCTCCGTCGCAACGGTGTAGGAACCGCCCCCGCCGGGGTAGGCATCGATGGTCTGCCGGTAGGAAAAGAAGACGATTACCAACAGAACAAGGATGGCGATGGTGATGGGCACGATGTAGCGCACGCCCAGCAATCCCAGCGGGATCAGCAGGGTGAGCGCCGCCTCCGGTCCATACGCAGCGGAGGAGAGCGCATCCAGCCCGAAGATAGGAACGCCCTTGGCGGGTCCCACGTGCTCCGCGCGCTCCTCTGAGGTAGCGAGCGGACGGCCGAAGAGTACATCAATGAGCGACATGTGTCAGGACTGGCTCCCCGTGCAACTCTGCTGGATCAACATAGCAGTGAGATGCTCGAAGGCGGCTAAAGAGGGGGTGCGGCGGAGCAGCACTACTTTGTTGAGACCGGAGAGATGGCTTCGGGCTGCCGAGAGGCGAGTTCGTTGCGCTGCAGGCAGCGCATAACCGCGATCACTCGCTGGTAGATGAACACCAGTTCGCTGTCTGGCAGAGGACCGCGATTGTGCGAGCGCACATTGCTGAAGATGACTTCTTCGCGAGCAGGCTCATACACCGGCAGACTGGTCGATTCCTTCAACTTGCCAATAGCCCGCGCAGCTTCGGCGCGCTGATTCAGCAGCTCTACGATTGCCAGATCGAGTGCATCGATGCGGGTACGCCAGTCGCTGATCTCCATGCCTGCGCTTCACCTCGAGGATGTGGATGTTTTGAGGCTATCGTAATGGCGAGCCGGTGTGTGGCGAAGAGGCGGGAGCAAGGCTCACAAACTGAGCGGGAAGATCAGCGGGCAGGAGCCGCGACCGGTCGCAGGCCTTCGACGAAGCGCGCAACCGCTGCCGGTGCTTCAGCTGGCGCGGACTGTTCGATCAGTCCGACGATCGCGCTACCTACCACTGCTGCGTCGGCAAACTCGCCGAGAGCGGCGACATGCTGCGCGTTAGAGACGCCGAATCCCAGCGCAATTGGAAGACTGGTGTAACGGCGAATGCGCTCCACCAGCCCGCGCGCGTTCGCATCCAGGGTCTTCTGCGCGCCTGTTATACCGACGCGGGAGATGGCATAGACGAAGCCCTGACACACCGCTGCGATGCGTTTCAGCCGCTCATCGGTGCTGGTCGGGGCAGCGAGGAAGATTGGCGCCAGGCCAGCGCCGCGGATGGCGTCCAGGTAGCCCCCCTCAGCTTCCTCGATGGTCAGATCGGTCGCTAGCACTCCATCCACCCCGGCAGCGCGGGCAGCGCTTGCGAAGCGGGCAAGGCCATAGCAAAGGATGGGATTGAGGTAGGAGAAGAGAACCAGCCCGGTCTGCGGTCGCGCCTGGCGCAGTTCGGAGGCCAGGGCGAGCACATCCTCCATGGTGGTGCCATTGGCGACAGCGCGGTGGCTGGCTCGCTCGATCACGGGCCCATCCGCCAGTGGATCGCTGAACGGGACACCGAGCTCGATCACGTCAGCGCCGGCGTCAATCGCAGCCAGCGCGACGGCGCGCGTGGTGGGCAGGTCCGGGTCGCCAACAGTCAGGTAGACCACCAGGCCGGGACGCTGCGCGAAGTGGATGGGCATGGTTAGCGTGCTCCGTCCTCTGCGCCGCCAAGCTGCAGCTCACGCGAGAGAATGCCCATATCCTTGTCGCCGCGCCCGGATAGATTGACCACCAGTACGTCCTCGGTTGACAGCGTCGGGGCCAGCCGGATCGCCTCGGCAACGGCGTGCGCGGACTCGAGCGCGGGCACGATGCCTTCCGTGCGCGCCAGGGTCACCGTCGCGTCGAGTGCCTGCTGGTCGCTGGCAGAGGTATAGGTCGCTCGTCCGGAGTCGTGCATCGCGGCATGCTCCGGCCCCACCGAGGCATAGTCCAGCCCGGCAGACACGGAGTGAGTCAGCGACACCTGCCCGTTCTGATCCTGCAGCACGTAGGAGAAGGTGCCCTGCAGCACCCCGGGGGTACCACCGCTGAAGCGCGCTGCGTGCGCACCTAGTTGGCTGGACCGGCCGCCGGCTTCCACACCGATCAGGCGCACCTCAGGATCGCGTACGAAGTCGAAGAAGGCGCCCATAGCATTCGATCCGCCACCCACGCATGCGATAACGGCCGTCGGCAGCCGGCCTTCTTTTTCCATCATTTGCCGGCGAATCTCCTCGCCTGTAATGCGGTGGAAGTCGCGCACCATGGTGGGGTAGGGGTGAGCGCCCAGCACGCTGCCCAGCAGATAGTGTGTGGTGCGGACGCTGGTGACCCAGTCGCGCATGGCCTCGTTGATCGCGTCTTTGAGCGTGCGCGAACCAGAGGTGACAGAGCGTACCTCTGCGCCCAGCAGGCGCATACGGTAGACGTTCAGCTCCTGGCGGCGCATATCTTCCTCGCCCATGTAGACGACGCACTCCATGCCGAGCAGGGCGCAAACCGTGGCCGAGGCGACACCGTGCTGGCCTGCGCCCGTCTCCGCGATGATGCGGCGTTTGCCCATGCGCTGCGCCAGCAGACCCTGGCCCAGGCAGTTATTAATCTTGTGCGCGCCGGTGTGCAGCAGATCCTCGCGCTTCAAATAGATGCGTGCGCCACCCAGCTTTTGTGTCAGTCGCTGTGCCAGATAGAGCGGCGTTGGCCGGCCTGCGTAGTCGCGCAGCAGTGCATCCAGCTCGGCGCGGAAGATGGGATCGGCGGAGGCCTGCGCATAGGCCACCTCCAGCTCTTCAAGAGCCGCCGTCAGGGTCTCTGGTACGTAGCGGCCGCCGTAATCACCGAAGCGGCCGGGGCGTGCTGCAGTCTGCGTCTCCATCAACATATGCTCCAGATAGAAGCTTAAAGCATCCTTCCGCAGCAGTTGTCAGCGCAGAACCACTCAGCTTGTCCTCGGTGAACAAGGGGCCCAGCCTTTCTCACAGCACCCTCGTCATGGCGCGCTGGGCATTCTGGATAAACGCCTCGACGCGGTCGGGATCTTTGCGGCCGGCGGATGCTTCCACCCCGCTGACCACATCCACGCCCCACGGTTCCAGCCTTGCGACCGCATCGGCAACATTCGCCGGGTTCAACCCGCCCGCGACGATCAGCCGCACTCGCCCGCTACGTTCCAGGAAGACCTCCCGCGCCGCCCCCCAGTCGAAGCTGCGCCCGGTACCTCCAACAGCAGTTTCGCTGCGGCAGTCCACCAGGATGGCGTCGATAGCGGCATCCCGCTCTAGCGCCTCCAGTCTTTGCTCGAAGTCTGCAGAGAAGTGCACGACGGCAACGATGTGGAATGGAGCGCCGGATTGTCCGAAGTGCGCGCGCAGCCGCTGCGGTAGCTCAGGGTCTGGACTCTGGTGCAGCTGCACGCCGTTCAGTCCGGCGTCCTGGACGGTCTGCACGATCTCTTCAAAGCTCGCGTCCACAAACACGCCGTAGCGGTCCACGTTCAGCGGCAGCTTGGCTGTGATCGCGCGCGCCTGTTCCGGATTGACGCGGCGCGGACTGGGCGCGAAGACAAAGCCGAGTGCGTTGGCTCCACTCTTGACCGCGTGCATGGCATCGGCCAGGCTGGTGTTGCCGCAGATCTTTACCCACATCGGCTTAGGTCCGCGCCGCGTGGGTAGACGAGGTCGCCACCAGTTCCGCAGCGGCCTGCTCCATCCACAATGACAGCGCCGCACCTGGATCCGGCGCCCGCATGAATGTTTCGCCGATAAGGAAAGCACGGTAGCCGGCTGCATGCAGCCGCGCGTAATCTGCCGGCTGGCGGATGCCGCTCTCGGCGACCAACAGCGCACCGTGCGGCAAGTGTCCGGCCAGTTCCAACGCAGTTTCGATCCGTACTGCAAAGGTGTGCAGGTCGCGGTTGTTGACGCCGACCATGGCGCAACCTAGGCCGGCGACGCGCTCCGCCTCCGCGCGCGTGTGCACCTCGCACAGCACGTCAAGGGCATAGGATTGCGCGCACCGGTTCAGCTGCTCCAGCTCGTCGTCGGTCAACGCCGCGGCAATCAGCAGCACCGCGTCAGCACCCCATGCGCGCGCCTCCACGATCTGGTACTCGTCCACGATGAAGTCCTTGCGCAGGCAGGGAAGTCGGGTGGCCGCGGAGGCGTCGCGAAGGTTCGCCAGGCTGCCCTGGAAGAAGGGCTCATCCGTCAGAACAGAGAGAGCGCTGGCGCCGGCAGCTTCCATAGCAATGGCGAGCTGCGACGCGGAGAAGTCGGCGCGTATAAGGCCTTTCGAGGGTGAGGCCTTCTTCAGCTCTGCAATGATAGCCGGACCGCTGAGCCCACGGCGAGCAAGGGTGGATGCAAATCCACGCGGCGTATGCTCGGCGGCAGCTCGCTCCAGGACCACTCGCGGCATCGCCTGCTGGCGCGCGCGCAGATCCGTCCGAGTACGCGCCAGAATGGTTTCAAGATGGGTGGGCAGAGTCGGCATCTTTCATAAGTATAGCGACGACAGCTCCGCGGGATTCTTCCGTGCGGCGTGTGCGCAGACCGCGGAGCGGACTGATAGAAGTATGAGGGGCTCAGCTTTCATCCCGGGCTTTCGACCGGAAGCCGGAGAGTGATTGCCAATGTGCGGACGGTATGTAAGACGCTCAGATAAGCAGCGCATCGCGGAGCATTTCCGTGTGCACCCGGAGAGCTTCCCGGATCTTGGTGTCTCGTACAACGTCGCGCCGCAGACCTTCCAGCCTATCGTTCGCTTGAACCGCGATACGGGTGAGCGTGAGATCGTGATGATGCGGTGGGGCTTGCTTCCGTTCTGGGCGAAGGAACCGAGCTTTGCGCACTCCACCATCAACGCGAAGGCAGAGACGGTGGCCACCGTACCCACCTTCCGCGAGTCGTTTCGCAAACGGCGCTGCCTCGCGCCGGCAGATGCCTTCTACGAGTGGCAGAAGCTGGACGCCAAGACGAAGCAGCCTTATGCCATTGCGATGAAAGATGGCAGCCCGTACGCCTTTGCGGGCGTGTGGGACAGCTGGCGCGATCCGGCGACGCGGGAGCGCATCGAGACCTTCGCCATCATCACCACGGACGCAAACCCGCTGATTGAGCCGATGCATGACCGCATGCCCGTCATCCTGGCTCCGAGAGACTACGATCGGTGGCTCAAACCGGGCGACCCCGCGCAGCCGCCGCTCGACCTGTTGCGCGCCTATCCGGCAGAGCAGATGACTACCTGGAAGGTGGACAGGCAGGTTGGCAATGTACGCAACGATCGCGAGGAATGTATCGCACCTCTGGTGGAGGAGGAATGAGCCTGCGGCGGTGCGGCTCAGCTCGCCTTAATCTTCTCTTCCTGGTACTGCTCGATGTGGTGATAGATCGAGTGAGGGAACTTGAGATTGCGGTAGAAGTTACCGCAGTCCGGATCGTCCGCGTTAGGCAGGATGGGAAACTCCTGTTGCGACTGCCACTCCAGCAGGCGCTCGCGCTTGGGAGGGTTGTAATCGCGGCCCTCCACCTGGGCGAGCATGGCCTCTGCCTGCTCTTCGGAGAAGTCCGGGTCGCGCGTAAGCCAGCTCAGCAATTGTTCCTGGGGCAGAAAGTGCCGCGCCACCATGGCGAAGACCAGCCGGCCGTAGTGTCCGATGTCCTTGCCTGCTTCGAGAGAGTCGAGCAGGTGGCACATGACCGAATCGTTGCGCAGTTCGGCCTCACCATCCGACGAAGAAGCATCCACGCTGCCATCGCCATCCGAGGAGCGTTGCTCTCCCTTGGTTGATTCCTTCTCTGCCTTCAGCTTTGCCAACTCTGCCTCTGCCTGCTCCGCACGCTTCACCGCCTGCTGCAGCTCTGTCTGTCTCGACATACCCGCTCCTTACGCTTTTTATTCGCCTGCAGGTGGGATGGTGTGGGTGGCCGCGCTGTTGCTCAGCACCGCAGTGCAGAGATCTCTGCCCGCAAAGGGCAGATTTTGATGTTTTGGAAGGGGAGAGACAGGAAAGCAGTAGTTGGTGCCGAAGAGAGGACTCGAACCTCCACACCCTTGCGAGTACATGGACCTGAACCATGCGCGTCTGCCAATTCCGCCACTTCGGCACGGGTAAGGTCCAGCGGGTGCTGGACGGCAGCAGTCGCTAGTGTTGCAAAGCGCCTGAGGAATGTCAAACCTGCGAGCGCCGGGGTGCTGCGGCCACGTCACTGTGGGAACTACACTTGCTGGATGGCATGGCGGCCCCGTTGGCCGCCGCGTGGAGAGGACAATCGATGACGGATGGGGTACAGGCAGGACGCCTGGCGCCGGAGGATGCGAAGCAGCTCCGGCGCATCGCACATGACATCAACAACGCGCTGGAGTTGATTCTGCAGGCCGGCTACCTGGTGAATACAACCGAGCTGAGCGAGCAGGCGAAGGAGTGGATGAAGCTGCTGGACAAGGGAGTGCAGCAGGCCACCACGCTCAACCGCGAGATGCGTGACTACGTGATGGCCCGTAGCGAGACGTAGAGGAGGGGCGCCGCATGCGCCCCCTCAGGATGGTCTGCTTTGCTGCGTTCAGGAGAGCAGCTTGGCTTCCAGCGTGATCTCGGTATTGCCGGCGAACAGGCGGGAGATGGGGCAACCCGCTTTTGCTTCCTGCGCAGCCTTGTCGAAGGCGGCTGCATCGACGCCTGGCACCTTGGCATGGGTGGTCAGTTTGATGTGTGTGATGGTCGGCTTCTCGTCCTTCCGGCCCAACGTGACCGCAGCAGTGGTCTCAATGGACTCCGGCTTCAGATTCGCGCTTGTCAGCTGCGCGCTGAGTGCCATGGTGAAGCAGCCGGCATGCGCAGCGGCAATCAGCTCTTCCGGGTTGGTACCGATACCGTTCTCAAAGCGCGTGCTGAATGAGTACTGAGCGTCCTTGACCACGCCGCTATCGGTCGAGATGCGGCCGTGTCCGTCTTTCAACCCGCCCTGCCATACTGCTGTTGCCTTCCGGTCCATTTCCACTGCTCCTGTGTGCGTAGGTTCTGATAGTTCCAGTAACCGCCATATTCTATGGGAGCGGTGCGGATTGCGCGTGAAGCGGAGGCGCGGCTGCGGTACTCTTTCGGCAAATGTCCCAACCTGCCGCTGACCTCAGCCTCGTACCTGCTGTTCCGACCGACGCGGAGCACCTCTGCCAGTGGTGCCCCTGCTGCGCCCGGAAGCTGGAAAGCAGCCGCTGCAAGCTGGTGTGCTGGGGCTGCGGCTACTACATGAGCTGCGCAGACTACTACTGAACGCTCGAAACGCTGAAGAGGAGGAGCCGCTATGTTCAGCAAGCCGGTCGTTGATGCGAGCGCAGAGAAGCGTACCTTCTGGACGGGCGCGTTGGTAGGCGCTGCTCTGGCCTGCCTGGCCGAAGAACTGGTGCGGCAGCAGATCGCGCGCCGACGCAAGCCGGTGCTGGTCGCCAAACGGGGCAGAACGGTTCTGCAACTGCCACTGCGGCCGGCTGCCGGAGCGCGCCCTGGCCCGAGCGGCGCCGGGACTGCCCCGGTCGAGGACGCTTAGCAGACTCCTGGTTGATGCGGCCTCGACGAAGTGGTGTGCCGTTCCGTGCCTGTGCATCCGTGACCCGCGTGTACGCGCTTAGAATGGGCACTGCTTGCGGTGAAGATGCAGCGCCTGGTATGGCGCCCGTCTGTCGAAGCACGCGAATCATCGATGGATAGGGTCGATTCGGCCCAAGGAGACCTGCATTGCGTATTGCTCTTCCCCTGGTGTGCGGTGCGTTCCTCGTTTCTTCTTCGGCGCTGGCATCTTCTGCTTGTGCGCAACTGTTCGAGCAGACCCACGGCCATAACCCGGCGATCGCGCTCAACCCAGACGAGCAGTCCACCATCGATCGGCTGAATAGCCTGCAGACGCTGCCGGGCAATGTCTGGCGATACAACACCGACGCGGGCACGCACGGAGAAGATCCGGCCTTCAACGACTCTGCATGGAAGACGATCGATGGTCCAGTGACCGCACCCAAACAAGCGGTCTGGTACCGGCACGAGATCGCGGTGCCGAAGACGCTTCATGGTTATGATCTGACGGGCACCCGCATCACCTTCCAGTTCCGGGCATCTGCCAATGGGCCGGTTCCGCAGATCATCTACTTCAATGGGCGCCGGGTTGCGATGGGCGATGATCTGGAGCCGGTGGTCCTCTTTGATAAAGCCCAGCCCGGCGACAAGGTACTAGTCGCGGTGAAGCTGCTGTCCACTGTGGATGACAAGCACATCCAGGGCGCCGACCTGAAGGTCGAGTTTGCGGCGAATCGGCCCAACCCAGCCGACCTGCGGACCGAGTTTCTCGCTGCGGCTGCGCTGCTTCCCTCGCTGTCCAAGAACGGCGCTGGAGACGACGCGACATTGGCGAAGGCGATCGGAGAGGTGAGTGTTGCCGCGCTCGACAAGAGCGATCAGGCCGCCTTCGACGCATCCCTGAAGCAGGCCCAGCAGACGCTTACCACGTTGAAGCCCACACTCGATCAGGCCAGGATGCACCTGACTGGAAATTCGCATATCGACGCTGCCTGGTTATGGCCATGGACAGAGACGGTGGATGTTGCGAAGCGCACCTTCGGTACTGCCATCCAGTTGATGAACGAGTATCCCGAGTACACCTACACTCAGTCCGCCGCTGCGTACAGCCAGTGGATGGCCGACGACTACCCGGAGCTGAACGAGCAGATCAAACAGCGGGTGCAGCAGGGAAGGTGGGAACTGGTCGGGGGCATGTGGCTGGAGCCGGATCTGAACATGCCGGATGGTGAGTCGCTGGTGCGGCAGTTGCTGGTGGGTCAGTCGACATTTCAGAAGCTCTATGGGAAGACCACGCGGATTGGCTGGAACCCGGACTCATTCGGCTACAACTGGCAGCTGCCGCAGATCTACAAGCGCTCTGGCGTCGACTATTTCGTCACCCAGAAGATGGCCTGGAACGATACGAACCAGCTGCCGCTGAAGCTGTTCTGGTGGGAGTCGCCGGACGGCAGCAAGGTGCTGACTTACTTCCCGCACGACTATGCCAACAACAACCTTGATCCGCTGCGCCTGGCACGTGACCTGGCCACTGCGCGGGATCGCGCGCCGGGCATGACAGAGATGATGGACCTCTACGGCATCGGCGATCACGGCGGCGGCCCGACGCGTGTCATCCTGGACCAGGGTATGCACTGGATGCAGCCGGACAAGGTGGTGGTGCCTTCAGAGTTTGGTACCGCTCAAGCCTTCTTCACCAAGGCAGAGCAGCAGATCGCGCCGGAGTCGCCTACCTGGAACTACCAGTCCCTGGCCAAGGGCGATACGCAACTGCCGACACCGGCTGCCGGGCACATCAGCATCCCGACCTGGAAGGATGAGCTCTACCTTGAGTACCACCGGGGCGTGTACACCACGCAAGCCGACCACAAGCGCAACATGCGCGATAGCGAAGAGTGGCTGCTGAATGCAGAGAAGTACGCGTCGCTAGCCTGGCTGGATGGACAGGCCTACCCATCCCGGGAGCTGACTGACGGGTGGAAGAAGGTGTTGTTCAACCAGTTTCATGATCTGGCCGCAGGCTCCGGCATCGGTGTGATCTACCGCGATGCGCAGAAGGACTATGACCAGGTGCACTGGGCGGCCGATGAGGTCTCCACCAGGTCACTGCACACGGTAGCGGCGCACGTCGACACACGAGTTCCGCCGGGCAGCGTACCGGTGATGGTGGTGAATCCGCTGGCCTGGCAGCGCGGTGGCCTGGCGACTGTCGAGGTGCAGATGCCAGCGGCAGCAGCAGGTGGCGTTTCCATCGTGGACGCGGAGAACCGCGTGGTGCCTTCGGAGATTCTGTCGAGTTCCGCCGGGACACATACGTACCGCATCCTGATTCATGCCAGCGACGTGCCGCCGCTCGGTTACAGCGTGCTGCATGCAGTGGCGGGAAGACGCCCGTTCGCCAGCGACGTTAAGGCTAGTGCTACGACGATTGAAAACGATAAGGTGCGCGTCACAATCAATCCAGCCAACGGTTGCATCACCTCTCTGTATGACAAGAAGGCCAGCTACGAGACCCTGGCTACGGGCGGTTGTGGCAACGAGCTGCAGGCCTTTCGGGATACGCCGAAGGAGTACGACGCCTGGAATATCGACCCTGGTACCTACGACCGGCTGCCCACGCTGATCGACGGAACCGATTCTGTGAAGCTCGTGGAGCAGGGTCCGTTCCGCGCTACCATTCGCGTCACCCGCACCTGGCAGAAGTCGAAGTTCGTTCAGGACATCTCCGTGTACAGCGGCGGCAGCCAGGTGTTGATCGACAACGACATCGATTGGCATGAGACGCACGTGCTGCTGAAGGCAGCCTTCCCGGTGGCGGCTTCCGCTCCGGCTGCGACATATGAGATTCCTTACGGAACCATCGAACGGCCTACCACTCGCAGCAACAGCTACGAGAAGGCAAAGTTTGAAGTCCCCGCACTGCGCTGGGCCGACCTGGGCGATGGCCAGCACGGGTTCAGCCTGATCAACGACTCGAAGTACGGCTACGATGGCGTGGGCAACCAGCTGCGGCTGACGCTGCTGCGCTCGCCGGTCTGGCCAGATCCGGATGCCGATCGCGAGCATCACCACTTCCGGTATGCGCTCTACCCTCATGCTGGAGACTGGAAGCAGGCACTCACGGTCCGTCACGGTTACGAGTTCAACTACCGCCTGCAGGCGATGCAGGTTGCTCCCCATACTGGCACTCTGCCGGCAGGGCACTCCTTCGCCAGCATTGAGGAAAGCAACGTCGTGCTGACCGCGATGAAGCAGACGGAAGACGGCAAGGGGTTGTTGCTGCGCTTCTATGAGTGGGCGGGCAAGGGCGGCGACGTCACCTTGAATGTGCCCGCTGGCGCCACGAGTGCAACGGTCGCCAACCTGATGGAGAGGCCGGAGGGTGCGCCGCTGGCGTTGAAGGGAAATACTGTCACGGTGTCGGTGGCTCCGTACCAGATCCAGACGATTCGTCTGGACTACGCTGCAGGAGATGGCGCCGGGCATGCGACCGCAGCGGTGCGGTTTCCAGGCGACTGAAGTTTGTCCGGGCATCTGCCGGGTCGGCGGCGCCTCCGCTGAACCGGTACACTCACCTGTTGCCCGCGGCCTGCAAAGGGCAGCGGCAAGGGAGAATGATGAAGGCACTGGCAAAGAGCCGCCGCGAGCGCGGCCTATGGCTGGAAGATGTTCCTGAGCCGGAGTACGGCATCAACGATGTGCTGATCCGGGTGCGTTATACCGGCATCTGCGGCACCGACGTGCATATCTATGACTGGGATGAGTGGGCACAGAAGACCATCCCGGTCCCAATGGTGATCGGCCACGAGTTCGTAGGCCAGATCGTGGCCGTCGGCTCCAACGTGAATGACTTTCATCCCGGGGATATCGTCAGCGGGGAAGGCCACGTGACCTGCGGCCGCTGCCGTAACTGTCTGGCCGGTCGCCGCCATCTGTGCGCGTACACCTCGGGCGTCGGCGTCAATCGCCCCGGCGCATTTGCCGAGCTGATTGCGCTACCCATGAGCAATATCTGGCGGCATGAGCCGAACGTGAATCAGGAGGTCGCGGCGATCTTCGATCCCTTCGGCAACGCTGTGCACACGGCGCTCTCCTTTCCCGTGCTGGGGGAGGATGTGCTGATTACCGGTGCAGGTCCGATCGGCATCATGTGCATTCCGGTGGTGAAGCGCGCTGGGGCCCGCCACGTGGTAATCACGGACCTGAACCCCTACCGGCTGGACCTGGCCCGCAAGATGGGCGCCACGCTCGCGATTAACCCTACGGAGACGACGCTGCGCGATGTGCAGGCGAAGCTGGGTATGACGGAGGGCTTTGATGTGGGGCTGGAGATGTCCGGCAACGGCGCTGCCTTCCGGGACATGATCGACAACATGTCGCACGGCGGCAAGATTGGCGTGCTCGGCATTCCGGCCAAGGAGGTCGCACTCGACTGGTCCAAGGTCATCTTCAACATGATCACGATTAAGGGCATCTACGGCCGGGAGATGTACGAGACCTGGTACAAGATGTCAGTGATGATCCACTCGGGGCTGGATATCTCCCCCGTCATCACGCATCGCTGCGACTACCAGGATTTCGAGGCAGGCTTCGCCGCCATGCGCTCCGGGCAAACCGGCAAGGTGGTGCTGGACTGGACCTCAGTGGCCGGCTAGCCCGGTGGAACACTTCGTCTCCCCCTGATGTATAGGTGTTTTCAGACGAGGAGCATATGGAACAGCAACGGTCCGTGGATGTGAGTCCTGCCGAAACAGGCATAGCCAGCGTGCCGGTTCAGGCGCGCAGCACGATCTTCTTCGGGCAGCAGGGCCTTCGTGCCGGCTGGAGCGCTCTACTCTTCCTGGCGATGGTCATGGTCGCCATCATGCTTGCCGCTTCGACGTTGCATCTGGTCCCCGATCCGACGAAGCCGGTCTCGCCTCTCAAGATGGTCTTCGGCGAAGGAGTGCAGGCTGCCATTGTGCTGCTGGCGACCTGGGTGATGGGCCGGATCGAAGGCCGCAGCCTTGTCACGTATGGATATGCCGGCCAGGCCCGAGTGTCGCGCTTCCTGTGGGGATGCGGGTGGGGGTTCGTCGCCATCTCGGTACTGGTGGCAACGCTATGGAAGACGCACCTGCTGGCCTTTGACGCCGGCCGCCTGCACGGGCCAGCCGCTGTGGAGTTCGGCTTGCGCTGGCTCGCAGTCTTCCTGTGCGTCGGCCTGTTCGAAGAGTCGCTGCTGCGAGGCTATCTGCAGTACACGCTTACGCGCGGCCTCGGCTTCTGGTGGGCAGCCCTGCTTCTCTCTGTCCTGTTTGGCGCCAGCCATCTCGGCAACCATGGAGAGTCCCCGGTCGGCATCTTTTCAGCAGCGGCGGTCGGCTTAGTCTTTTGTCTCAGCCTCTGGTACACCGGATCGCTATGGTGGGCCATCGGCTTCCACGTTACCTGGGATTGGGGGCAGACCTTCTTCTATGGCACGCCGGATAGCGGCGTGGTGGCGCAAGGCCACCTGCTGAGCGAGCATCCCGTCGGGCCGCTGCTGTGGAGCGGTGGCCCGACCGGACCGGAAGGTAGCCTCTACATCGTGCCGTTGCTGGCTTTGATGGCACTGGCTATCTGGCTATGGTGGCGGCGCAACGGGGTCCGCGCTCCATACCGTACGGATGTGTAAGCAGTCCGGAGCTCGCGTGCGAGTTCCCGACATTCGGGCTACCGGCTCCGGCTCGCTGTCTTTCGTGCTGACTTTCGCTCCGTTGCTGAGGGAGACTTGCTCCTGGCTTGCGCCGCCCGCTTGCCGCCCTGCTTGATCTGCTTCTTACGCGCTGTCTCCCGCTCCACCTGCTTGCCACCATTGCGAGACGCTGGCTTCTTGCGGCAGCTTCCTTCCTCGTGTTCTGACTTGCCCGGAACTGGTTCATACCCAGGCCAGCAGCGAGAGGTCTTGCTGTAGGCGCTACCGCTCTTCTTCCGGGCGGTCGACTTGTGCGTGGAGGACTTCTTTGTCGTTGGCATAGCAGGTAGGAAGAGCTCCGCCTGCCTTGCGTTGCGCGCTCCGGAATATCAGCTTGATTCGGTGAAGCTACTTTCGTTGCGCGACTCCGACTCACGTGCTGTTGTCCAGCTCTCAGGAGTGACAAAGCGAAGGCCGAGTTGCGCTGCCGTCGATAACAGGCTCGCGGTAGCGGAAAGGGTGAGGCTACGATCGATACCCATTTCTACATGACCGCCGTCATGCATCAGCAGATTGCTGCCGTGACGGCGCCTCTGGTTGCGCCGGATGCCACGAACAAGCTGCTGCTCGATCTGCGGGGCGGAGCGGGCGCGCCAGTCGCGCGGGTTCACGTTCCATAACACGGAGGTGAGCTCCAGCTCGCGCAGTACCGAGAACACCGCCGGGCTGCGACCCCCGAAGGGTGGGCGAAAGTAGCGAATGCGCTCTCCCAGAATGTCCTCGATTGCCGCCTTCGCATCGGCTATCTCTTGTCGTATCTGTGCCGGTCTCAGGTACATTAGCCGGGGGTGGGTCATGGTGTGGCAGCCGATCGTGTGACCGGCCGCTCGGACGGCCCGGACGAGCGGGGCCTGGCCCCGCACGTACTTGCCGATGACGAAGAAGGTGGCCGGGGCCCTGTGCCGCGCCAGTAGTCCCAGCAGCTGAGTGGTGCAGTCGCCGTTTGGTCCGTCGTCGTAGGTAAGCGCGACTTCGGCCGGATCCGAGCTCGCGATCAGGGACTCGCCGAAGATGCGAGATGAGGGCCAGAGCGCCGCATAGTGAAGCCCGCCGGCGGCCAGGCCGAGCCCGACTGCGGCCGTGGCCGCACCGGCGATGCGCGATCGATTGGCAGGCTTGGGCACAGGCGCAGTGTAGCAACCGGGGACGAGGGCAGCGCGTCGTACAGGTGCTGGCGTATACTTGCCAGCGGTACGCAGGTGGCATCCCCGCAGCCGGGGAGTCGCACTGGAGGCAACATGAGTCTGATCCCCGTCGTCAGCGGCGCTCTTTCGTCCGCGAAGATCACCCATCAAACCCTAGTTGAGCGCAAGCACTCGCATCAGCCGATCACCGCGCTGACGGCGTACGACTACGCCACGGCGCGCATCGCGGATGAGGCCGGCATCGATCTGCTGCTGGTCGGCGACTCGCTGGCCATGGTGGTCATGGGCCTGGAAAGCACACTGGGCGTCACCGTGGAGGAGATGCTGCACCACACCCGCGCGGCACGACGGGCGGTGCGGCGCGCCATGCTGGTCGCGGATATGCCTTTCGGGTCCTATCAGGTCTCCATCGAGGAGGGCGTGGCGAATGCCATCCGCTTCGTCAAGGATGCAGGGGCCGAGGCGGTGAAGGTGGAGGGCGCGCGTCCGCAGCTGGTGGAGCGCCTGACCGCGGCCGAAGTGCCCGCCATCGGGCACATCGGGCTGACTCCGCAATCGCTGCATCGGATGGGGGGCTATAAGGTGCAGGGCAAGACTGCGGCTAGCTATGCCCGTCTGCGTCGAGAGGCGCGCCAACTGGAGGCGGCTGGTGCCACTGCACTGGTGCTGGAGGGCATCCCGCGTGAACTCGCAGCCGAGATCACGGCTGAGCTCTCCATCCCGACGATCGGCATCGGCGCAGGTCTGGACTGCGACGGGCAGATCATGGTCTTCCATGACATGGTTGGCCTCACCTTCGCGCCGCCGGCGCGCTTTGTCCGTCGCTACGCAGATGCCGGTGAGCTCTACCGCAACGCCATTGATGCGTACCGCCGGGATGTTCTCGACCGCAGCTACCCGTCGGAGCAGGAGAGCTATCACCTGCCCAGCAAACAGACTGCGGCCGAGTCTCTGCCTGCTGCGACGCAGGCTGGCGTCCGCCGCAAAGCCTGATCCCATGCAGGTGCTGACAACAGTGGCGGAGATGCGCTCCGCCTGTGAGGGGATCCGCCGGTCGGGCCAGTCTCTGGGCCTTGTCCCGACTATGGGCGCGTTGCACGAGGGGCATCTCTCCTTAGTGCGGGAGGCGCGTCAGCAGTGTGACACTGTGGCTGCGACGATCTTCGTCAATCCGACTCAGTTCGCGCCCGGGGAGGACTTTACTCGCTATCCGCGCACCTTTGAGGCAGATCGCGCCCTGCTCGACGCCGAGCAGACGACGCTACTCTTCGCACCTGCACCCGAGGAGATGTACCCGCCAGGCGCGAGCGCGTTCGTCGATGTCCCGGATGTAGGCTCGCGATTGGATGGGGCATCGCGGCCT
This sequence comes from uncultured Acidobacteriaceae bacterium, assembly GCA_964252395.1. Classification (GTDB taxonomy): domain Bacteria; phylum Acidobacteriota; class Terriglobia; order Terriglobales; family Acidobacteriaceae; genus KBS-83. The sequence goes on from CAXUMX010000002.1 coordinate 118,457, forward strand.
GGCCACTTCCGCGGCGTGGCCACCATAGTCACCAAGCTCTTTCACATCACGGCGCCTGATAAGGCTTTCTTCGGCCAGAAGGATGCTGCGCAGGTGGCGGTACTCGCACGCATGGTGCGCGACCTGGATTTCGGAGTGCAATTGGTCGTCTGCCCCATCGTGCGGGAGGCCGATGGGCTCGCCTTATCTTCCCGCAACCGATACCTCTCACCCGAGGAACGAAGCCGCGCTTTGGTGCTGTCGCGCTCACTCAAATCGATCGAGGCCGCATACAAGAGTGGCGAATGCGGTGTGGAACAGTTGCTGGCCTCCGGCCGGGCAGAGATAGCTCGTGAACCGGAGGTACGGATCGACTACTTCGCGATGGTCGACAGGGAGACTCTGCTTCCCTTGACCCTGGCTGGACCTGGCGCCCTGGTGGCGGTGGCTGCGTGGGTGGGCACGACCCGTCTGATCGATAACGTCATCCTCTAAACCTGGCCTGCTGGCATTCGTGCCGTGATGATAGATCTTCAGTGTGCACAGGAGTCGACCGAAAGCAGGGCGAGTTCCAGCCATATCTGAAGCACTCTCTTAGTGCGACGCATCTCCGGCAGCGAAGATCGTCGCTCAGCCGGGACAGCGGCCGTATTGTTATTTTGGTTTTGCTCCGTATAAATTCTGAAGATGGATGTTGTGAGCTACCTAGTGTTTGGAATTGCGGTGTGCGCGGCTGTTCTAAATGCGCAGACGTCGGATCAAAAGGCAACCTTTACTCCCCAAATCCCCAAGGTTTGGACGGATAAAGCAATGTCCTCGTTCGAACTGCCGCGAGCGGTGCCTGTGAAGATAGAGCAGATGCCGAGCAGTGCGTATTACCAGATTCCTGAGCGGATCATCTGGAAGACGTACCCAGTCTACGCACCGGGCAGGGAGCCAAAAGGGTATTGGGAGTGGCTGCAGAAACAGGAGCCGGAGAAGGCGGTGCATTGGGAATCCTTGCGAAGCAGGGAGGATTGGATCAAAGCCGGTTCACTTGTCTTTGAGTCCGCCAATACCTACTCCGACCCATTTAAAGGCTTCGTCCCAGTGCGTGCGCATGGCTGGTTCGAGGAATTGCACATTCGTACCACTCCAAATGGTGTGCTTCCTTACTATCGTTACGTGATCCGTGAAAAAGGGAAGGTTGAGGTCACTCAAGACTCCTGCGCATCGTGCCATACCCGTGTGATGCCGGATGGAAAGGTCATTCCTGGTGCTCAGGGAAATGTTCCATTCGGCAAGTTGTCCGCGTTCTTCTTGGACACCTTGGATCCGAATAAGCCAGATAAGCCACTCTCGGATGACTTTTTCGCGGCCCCATGGATCAAGCCAGACCCTACTCTTCCTCTAAGCTCACGGACAATTGGCGAGTTTGCCGCGCATAATCGCACTATCCCTGAAGGCGTGAATTTACGTCAGGGCACCAGCGACATGTACCCTATTCAGATCCCGGACATCATCGGCGTAGGGCATCGTCACTACCTGGATCGCACGGGGCTGCAGCCTCATCACGGCATCACTGACCTGATGCGGTATGCGGCGGTGCAGAACTTCGTCGATGAGGTGACCAGGTACGACGGCTTCATTCCGGCGAACCGTCTGGGTGATCATAAGTTCCCTGAGCCCGCGACCCTCACGCGAGACAGCGATCGCTCTTTGTACGCCCTCGCCATGTACGTCTACTCGCTGCAACCACCGCCAAACCCGAATCGCTTCGGCCCTCTTGAGGCGAAAGGCCAGAGGGTGTTTAAACGGGAGGGCTGCCCAGCTTGCCATACGCCGCCACTCTATACCAACAACAAGTTGATACCTGTTGAAGGATTTAAGGTGAGCAACGAGTTACGAGCGAAGTATGAGGTCATGTCGAGCACGATCGATACCGATCCATTTAATGCGCTGTGTACGCGTCGCGGGACGGGTTTCTACAAAGTCCCCTCACTGAAAGGTGTCTGGTACCGAGGACCGTTTGAGCACAATGGAGAAGTGGCTACTCTAGAAGAGTGGTTTGATTCTCGTCGTCTGGAGGACTCGTATGTGCCTACCGGCTACCAGGGCTACGGAGCTAAGAAGCACGCGGTCCCTGGACATTTGTACGGCCTGGATCTCTCGCCGGCAGACAAGAAGGCGCTTATTGCCTTTTTGAAGACGCTCTAGCTGTTACGCGGACCAGAGACGTAGGGATTCCCGGTGAGCAGGAAGCGCAGCGGCCACGCTGCTGCCTTCGTGATGCCGATGCGTGGTGTTGCGGTGACCGGTCCGGCCACGAAGCCGTCATCCCGCAACTGTAGGTCGGATTGCTGGTCCAGCAGATCGACGCCGTTGTGGCTGGTGCGGGTCAGGGCAAGGGCCTGGCAGAGTCGCCCCGGGCCAGAGGTCAGCAGTCGCGGCCCAGCATGGGCGGGCAGGTGCCGCAGGGTGCGCATGGTGTCCTGTCCCAGCACCGGCTCCAGTGCGCGAATCAGGACACAGCCGGCATGCCCGTCCGGTTCGCAGGAGACATTCAGGCAACTGTGCATGCCGTAGATGAAGTACACGTACGCGTGCCCGGGTGGGCCGAACAGGACGCTGGTGCGCGCCGTGCGTCCGGCAAACGCGTGCGCTGCCGGATCATCCACCCCCAGGTACGCCTCCGTCTCCACGATGCGGGCGGAGAGCAGCTCTCCATGCAACTGCCGCAGCACGAGCTTGCCCAGCAGCCAAGGCGCCACCTGCTCCGGCGGCGCAGCCAGGGATCGGCGCGAAAGCAGGCGTCCGGGCAGGCGAGCTTGGCTCAGGATCGTTTCGGGCGCAGTTGGCATCTTGTATGAGTAAATTTTCGGCCAGGTGCCATCTTATGACGATGGCCGGCACGGAAGAACGAGGTGAGGAGATGCAGAAAAACAAGTGGTCGCTGGCGCGGATCAGCGCCGTCTTATTCCTTCTAGTTGCGAGCCTGGCCAGCGCACAGCAATCGAGCCGCCGCATCCCGCCCGGCACCAGGATCACGGTTCGGGTACAGGAAGCGCTTCAGTCTGGCAAAACGACGGAGGGTTCCAACTGGAACGGCACCATGGTCAACGAGATCACCGACAGCCGCGGACGGGTGGTCGCGCAGGCCGGTTCGCCGGTTTCAGGCGTCGTCAGAGAGTCGAAGGATTCGGGCCGGCTGAAGGCCCCCGGCATCCTGACCCTGCAACTTACAACGGTGAATAACGTGCCCGTCAACGCAGACAGCATCACCCGCGACGGCGAAGGTCATACCAAGAGCAACGTCACCAAGGTCGGCGGCGGCACCGCTGCCGGAGCAGTGATCGGCGGTCTGGCTGGAGGCGGCAAGGGAGCCGGCATCGGAGCCCTGGCCGGCGCGGGTGCCGGTGCTATCGGGGCATTCGCAACCGGCAAGCGGCAGGCCAAGATTCCGGCAGAGACTGCACTGACCTTCACGGCGCAGTAGTGAGTCTGTCCTGAGGGGGTCCGCGCGGCGGCTAAGCTCGAACAGCCGCCAAGACCTCCTCTGCGTGCCCCTCGGGCTTCACCTTCGGGAAGATCCGGGTGAGCTTGCGGTCCGGGCCGATCAGGAACGTGGTGCGCTCGATCCCCTTCACTTTCTTTCCGTACATATTCTTTTCCTTCAACACGCCAAACTGATTCGAGACTGCTTCGTCTACATCAGCAAGGAGGGTGTAGGGCAGGTCGTACTTGTCTTTGAATTTCTTCTGCGCCTTTACCGTGTCGCGCGAAATGCCAAGCACCACGACGCCTGCCGCTTCCAGCTTCTGGAAGGTGTCGCGAAATCCGCAGGCCTCTATGGTGCAGCCCGGTGTGTCGGCACGTGGGTAGAAGAAGAGCACTACGGGCTTTCCGCTGTAGTCGCTCAGGTGCACGGTCTTGCCGTTCTCGTCCTGTAGGGTGAAGTCTTCCACTGTGTCGCCAGCCTGCATGAAGCTCCTCGTCATCCAAAAGTTCGCGGGCCTGCCGGACACCCCGGCTGCACCGCCCGCTACCATGGTAGCCGTGGGGAAGGGACGCCCAGTGAACCCGCTATGAGAAGCCTGAGAATCAGTTGGATCGGGCGCATCGCGCTGCTCGCGCTCAGTATTGGCGGAGGCGCAGACCTTCTGCTCGCGCAGTACCCGGGACACATCGACACGCAGGAGAAGAAGTCCGTCACCTCGACCCTTCGCTCGATTGCGGTGCTGGAGTGGACGGGCGATCGGAACCGCCCCAGCGCGACCCGGCTGGTACCAGTCTCACTCTTTGATGGCGAGCACCTGCAGGACGCCGGGCTCTACCTGGCGCGTCCCGTCCCGCTGGCGCTCGATAGCGGCACGGAGTATGAGGTCGAGTCCTCCGGCGTGCCGCAGGGCTGGTTCGACCTGGACGGCGCGCGGCAGGTGGGGCAGGACTGGTTTGGATTCGGCAAGTGGAAGGCATACGTGCCGCCTGCGCCGAAGAAGCCTAAGACAGCGCACCAGCAGGTGACGGTCGTGGGCGGGAAGCCCGGGGATGACCGGCCCCACTTTGTACGTCGCGAAGAGTCGACCGACAAGAGCGCCACGCCTGGAGCCGATACGTCTACAAAGAACAGCAGCGCGGGTTCACCGTCTACACCCGCGACCTCTGAGCCGGTAGACCCCAACCGTCCTCGGCTGCGGCGTCGTGCCGAGGAGAATGCTGTCAACGCAGAAGCAGCCGCGAATGCACCCGAGACACCCTCCGCCACGCCCGATGCGGATCGCCCAAAGCTGGCGCATGGCAAGCCGTCCAATCTGAAGGACCAGCCGCGACCGCTAGAACTGACACCGGCTGCGCTGGGTCAGACCATCGCTGTCTCGGATGCGGAGCGGGTCGGTCATCAATCCTTCGCCTACGACTGGAGCAGCCCCACTGAAGCAGACGAGGCGCGCAAGCAGGTGGAAGCCGAGGCGGTGCGACGGCTCCAGGCGGCATCGCCCGCTAGCACACCTCACCCGCCCGCTTCCGCTGCCCGATCGCACAGCACAGCTGCCGGAGCAAGGCATCGCACGGCTGCTCCCAACACCGCAGCGCCTGCGGATATGCTTACCGATGTTCAGTTCCACGCCTTCGCTCTGACCTCCGGCGGCGGGGCCACATTGGTGATGACGGCCCGCGAGGCGGCGGGCACGCGATCCATCGCCTTGATCGCTGCCGAGGACATCTACGGTAAGACGCAGGTGTTGTGGAGCTCGATCACGGACGACCTGCACCTGGATGTGACGCCCCGCATGACGCTGATCGATGCGGTGGACCCGCGGGGAGACGGCCGTGCCGATCTGCTATTTGAGCAGCGCAATGCAACTGACCGGCGCTTCGTACTGCTGAGCGTCGGGGCCACCAGCGCAGAACAGGTATTCGCGACAGATCCGCTCCCCCTGCATCCGGTGGCAGCGCCTGCCGGAGAGCAGTCCGGCGACTAACCCCGTGAACTACGGGTGGGGCGGCTGATTTTTGTCCCAGCCTCCGCCCAGCGCCTTCACCAGTTGCACACTCGCGGCAAACTGCCGGGTCGTGATGTCGGCCGCGGTGCGACGATTGGCCAGCTCGGTCGCTTGCGCGGTGATCACCTCAAGCGTCGTGGTCAGCCCACCTTTGTAGCGGTCCGTGGAGATGCTGACCGAGCGCTCCGCATCGGCCACGGTCTTCTGCTGCGCCGCAGACTCCTGGCTCAAGATATCCAACGTGGCTAGCTGGTCCTCCACATCCTGAAAAGACAGAAGAACAGTCTGCCGGTAGGCCGCCACCTGCGCTTCGTACGATGCGCGCGCCTCATCGGTGATTGCATGCCGACGTCCTGCATCGAACAGCACCTCGGTCGCGGAACCACCCAGGGTCCAGATGGAACTCGGGCCCTGGAAGAGGATGCCCGGACGCCCCGACTGGAATCCGCCGCTGCCCAGCAGGTCGACGTTGGGGTAATAGGCTGCGATCGCGATGCCGATCTGCGCGTTAGCCGCCGCTGCGCGGCGTTCCGCGGCTGCTACGTCCGGCCGCCGCTCCAGCATCTCGGATGGCACCCCGACCGGCACCGCGGGCAGTTGCAGCGTCAGTGGATTGGGCGCTATCGAGAACTCTGACGCCGCCTGCCCCGTCAGCGTGGCGATCGCATCCTGGAACTGTGCCCGCGCCACGCCAACATCAATGGCCTGCGTGCGCGTCTGGTCGAGCTGCGTCTCTGCCAGCACGACGTCGGACTGCGAAGCCACGCCGCCGCGGAAGCGGCGCGTGGTCAACTGGAAGTAGCGATCAAACTCCGCGATCGTTTCCGCCAGCAGCTGCGACTGCGTGTCCAGGCCGCGCAGCTCCAGATAGTCCAGACAGACCTCGGAGCGGATGCTGAGCTCCGCATTGGCCAGGTCCGCAGCAGAGGCCTGCTGGTTGGCGCGCGCCTGCTCAACGGTACGGCGAATCTCGCCCCACAAGTCCGGCTCCCAGGTGGCGCCACCGCTGGCCTGCCAGGTGTTGTAGGTGTTGCCGCCACTGGTCGGGGTGCGCAGGGGCCGATTCTGCGAGAGCTTGGTGCGCGCGAAGGACGGATTCACAGACACGGTCGGAAAGTAGCTAGCGCGGAATTGCCGGACTGCCGCCGACGCCTGCTCATAACGGGCCAGAGATTCCTTCAGTGTCTGGTTGGAGAGGGTGACTCGATCCTCAAGCGCATTCAGCTGCGGGTCGCCGTAGATCTCCCACCACTTGCCGCGTAGCTGACTGTCGCCCGGCTGCGCACGCTTCCAGCCCAGCCCCGGCGCGTCCGGCGGAGGGGTAAGCTGCGCCGCCTCTTTGAACGACGGAGCCATGGCAGCGTTCGGCGTGTGGTAGTTGGGCCCCACCTTGCATCCGCCCAGAGAGCCGGCAGAGAGCGCGGCGAGCGCCAAGGCTATGCCCGAGGTGCGATCGAAGGTCACGAGCCTGCCTCCGACTTGCGCTCTCCACTCTGACCGGAAGAACCCGCCGGCGGAGCTGCATTGGGCACGGCTGGCTGTTCGATGGGGTGCACCTTCTCACCATCGAGGATTGAATCGGGCGGGTCAGTAACGATGCGCATGGATGGGTCAAGCCCGCTGACGATCTGCACAGTGTCCCCGTCGTCGTGGCCGATGATGATCGGCACCAGCTTTGCCAGGTCGCCATCGGCCGTGTGATCGACCGTGACGACGCGCAGCCCCTCCTTGCGGAAGAGCAGCGCCGAAACCGGGATAATGACTGTTGACACCGGACGCCCGACCTTCATGTGGACCTCGGTGTAGGCGCCGGGTACCAGTTCGCCCTTGCGATTGTCCACGTCTACCTCGGCCAGCAAAGTGCGTGAGGTGAGATCGATGGACTTGGAGGTACGTACCAGCGTGCCTTCGAAGCTGCGCCCGGGATACTCGGCGAAGGTGAGCTGCGCCTTGACGCCGGGGACCGCATCGCGAGAGTAGATCTGCGGCACGTTGACGTACACACGCAGGGTGTCCGTAGATGCCATGTGGAACAGCTCCCTGGCCGCCCCCTGGTCGATCAGTTGACCAGTGTCGATGCTGCGTGAGGTCACCACTCCGTTGAATGGCGCATAGAGGCGCTCGAAGCCCTGCAACTGCTCCAGCCGCTGCACATTGGCCTGCTGCGATTTGACCGCAGTATTCGACGAGGCTGCCTGGGTAGTGAAGTTCTCCGTGTCCTGCCTGGAGACAGCATCACCCTGCAGCAGATCCTGGTAGCGCTTCGCAGTGTTCTGGGCGTAGCCGGCGTTGGCCTCCGCCGTGGCCAGATCGGCCTTCGCCTGCAGCAACTGCTGATCTACCTCGGGCGTGCTGATAACGGCCAGCAGCTGCCCCTTGCGCACATGCGCGCCGATGTCGAAGTACCAGTGGCTCAGATAGCCGTTGGTGCGGGCGTAGATCGGCGCATCCGCATAGGGAAAGATGTTGCCGGGCAGTACGATCTCCGCGTTTGGCATGCCTGCCTTGGGGGTTGCCAGCAGGACGTCGGGCGCCGCCAGCGCGTTGGTCTCATCCGCCAGTGCAACCCGCTGGTGCCTGCGGCTCACAATGCCGACAACCGCAATCACCACGGCTACGATCAGCAGCAGCGCCAGCACGATGACGGCCGCTCGCGCTGAGACGGGAGCCTGCGGCGCGTGCTGGGCAGAGTGTCCAGCCGCGGCAGCTTGGCCGGCAGGCGGGGCGCTGGAGTGATTCGGGGTGGGTCTAGGCTCGCTCATGATCGGTGAAGTCTCCTGGGGTGCTGTCGCCGGAGTTCTGCTCGCGCTCGGCCCGGGCGCGGCGGCGGCGCTCCAGCGCGCCATGCAGCACGCTGAAGAAGGTAGGTACAAAGAAGAGAGTGGCTGTCGTCGCGAACAGCAATCCGCCAATCACAGCGCGGCCCAGCGGCGCGTTCTGCTCGCCGCCGTCGCCTAGGCCAAGCGCCATCGGCACCATGCCCATGATCATCGCCAGAGCGGTCATCAGCACCGGACGGAAGCGAGTGAAGCCTGCGTCCAGCGCAGCTTGCACGGCATTACCGTCATTGGCTTCCAACTGCTCCCGCGCGAAGGAGACCACCAGGATGGAGTTGGCCGTGGCCACGCCCATGCACATGATGGAGCCGGTCAGGGCGGGCACGCTGATGTGGGTCGAGGTCAGGAACAACATCCACACGATGCCGGCCAGCGCCGCCGGCAGTGCGGCAATGATGATGAATGGATCCAGCCAGGACTGGAAGTTGACGACGATCAGCAGGTAGACCAGCAGGATCGAGAAGGCCAGGCCCGCGACCAGTCCGATGAACGACGAGTTCATGGTCTGCACCTGCCCGCGTACCACCAGCTGCGAACCGCGCGGCAGCTCCTTGCGATGGCGCGCCAGCACGTCGTTGATCTTGTTCGAGACGCTGCGCAGGTCGCTGTTCTCCACATTGCCGTAGATATCAACTACAGGCTGGATGTTGTAGTGGGTCACGGTGGCCATCTCTTCGCCTCGCGTGATGCTCGAGAGATTGCCCAGAATCTGGACCGGCCGGCCACCGATCTGCGCTGCCGGCGTCAGTGGGCCATAGGTCAGCGCGCTGGGCTGGGGCGCGGCTGCCGGCGTCAGCGGTACATTCTGTAAGGCGTCGAGCGTGTCCAGGTTGTACTGCGGTGACTGCGTAGCGATGTTGTAGCTCACACCATTCTTCGGATTGAGCCAGAAGGTAGGCGCGGTCTGGAAAGATCCGCTGAGCGCAATCAGTAATGAGCCGGCAACATCGCGCTGGGTCAGGCCGATATCCTGCGCGCGCGAGCGGTCCACATCGACGAACAGCCGTGGCTGGTTGAACGGCTGCTGGATGCGCAGGTCCGCGGTGCCGGGCACGTACTTGATCTCATGCAGCAGCATCTCGGCGTACTCATGATTCGCCTCCAGATTGTTGCCGATCACCTGGATGTCCAGCGGTGCGGGCAGTCCGAAGTTGAGGATCTGGGTCGTGATGTCAACGGGCAGCGTGTAGAAGGTGGCGCTTGGGAAGTCCCGGCTCAGCTTGGCCCGCAGCCGTTGCACATATCGCTCGGTCGGATGATGATCGCGGCTGAGTGAGACAGTGATGTCCGCATCGGCCGACCCGACTACGCCGGAGTTGCCATAGGAGAGGTTCAGTCCCGAGTAAGGGATGCCAATGTTGTCGATGATGGTGGTGACTTCGCGCGCGGGGATCTCGCGGCGGATAGCTTGGTCGATCTCATCGCACAGGCGAGCCGTCTCTTCGATACGGGTTCCCGTTCGAGCGCGCACATGCAATTTGAACTGACCCGCGTCGACCGAAGGGAAGAAGTCCTGGCCCAGCCACGGATACAGCAGCGCGAACGAACCGAAGCTGAAGACGAGAAACAAGACCAGAAAGACTGTGCTGTGCGCAACCGCCAGCGACAGCAGCCCATGGTAGAAGCTGCGCAGCTGTTCGAAGCGATGCTCGAACGCGAGCTGGAAGCGGATGAAGGGATTGCGGCTGGTGCGCTTGCGCTTCTCGAGCGCCGGATCATGCTCCACCAGCAGGAACTTGGCCATGGTGGGCACGACCGTGCGCGACAGGAAGTACGAAGCGAGCATCGCAAAGACCACTGCTTCGGCCAGGGGCACGAAGAGGTAGCGGGCGACGCCGCCCAGAAAGAACATGGGCACGAAGACGATACAGATTGACAGGGTGGAGACGAAGGCCGGGATGGCGATCTGCGCTGCTCCGTCCAGGATGGCCTGCTCGATCTCCTTACCCTCTTCGAGATTGCGATTGATGTTTTCAATCTCGACCGTGGCGTCGTCGACCAGGATGCCGACCGCCAGCGCCAGGCCGCCGAGCGTCATGATGTTGATGGTTTCGCCGAGCACGCTGAGCAGGATGAGCGAGACCAGGATGGACAACGGGATGGAGACGGCGATGATGAGGGTGGAACGCCAACTGCCCAGAAAGACCAGGATCATGAAGCCGGTGAGGCAGGCGGCGATCATCGCCTCACGCACCACGCCGGAGATGGCGCCGCGCACGAAGATCGACTGATCAGACAGCGGCGTGATCTTCAGCTGCGGTGGTTGGGCCTCCTTAATGATGGGCAGCTTGCCGAAGATGCCCTTGATGATGTCCAGCGTCGAGGCGTTTCCGTTCTTCTGAATGGTGAGCAGGGCAGCGCGCTGCCCATCCACGCGCACGATGTTCGTCTGCGGCGGAAAGCCATCGCGCACATGCGCCACATCATGGATGTAGACCATGGCGCCGTTTACCTGGCGGATGGGCAGGTCGTTGAGCCCGGCGATTGTGGTGGGCGCGCTGTTGGTCTCGACCTGGTACTCGAAGGTACCCACCTTGAGCGTGCCAGAGGGCAGGATCAGGTTCTGATTTGCGATAGTGCTGGAGACATCGCTGGGTGAGAGTCCCTTCGCCTGCAACTGCTGCAAGTTCAGATCCACCTGTACCTGGCGCTGTTTGCCGCCGTATGGGTATGGAACGGCAGCGCCGCGTACGGTGACCAGCTGGGTCCGCACAAAGTTCAGGCTGATGTCGTTCAGCTGCTGCTCGGTCAGCCCCTGGCCGGAGATGCCAAGCTGCAGGATGGGCACGCTCGAGGCGCTGTAGTCGATGATCAGCGGGGGCGTCGTGCCCGCCGGAAGCTGACGAAGCTGGGTCTGGGAGACGGCGGTTGCCTGCGCGATGGCCGTAGGCAGGTTGGCCTGCGGCTGGAGGAACAGCTTGACCACAGATACGCCGGCCAGCGAGTTAGATTCGATATGGTCGATGTTGTCGACGGTGGTGGTCAGCGCACGTTCCGTGATGCTGACAATGCGGTCGGCCATCTGCTCTGACGAAAGCCCCTGGTACTGCCAGATGATGCTGACCACCGGGATATCGATATTGGGGAAGATGTCGACCGGAGTTGTGAGAATGGAAAGCGGCCCGATAATCAGCAGCAGTAGCGCAAGCACCGCGAAGGTGTACGGCCGCCGCAGTGCGATTCGAACGATCCACATATGACTTGAACTCTTCCTCTGGGCGCCGGTGACGGTTAGATACAGCGCATTTGAGCCGGCAGCGGAAACGCTGTCGAAGGAATGGCAAAGCCGCGATACGCGGTCGCTGTGTCCGTTCAGTTTACGTTGAGCCTGCGTCTGCAATCGATCTGCAGCGCACTTGAAGCCAAGCTCTTGTCTGATCTCTCCACTTGGCTGGTGCTGCGATTCAGCCCAGCCTGCGACGCCATGACCGCCCCGGGGCCGGGGCTAGCTGCCGCCTGCAACCATGTCGCGATCCGGGCGAGGCCTTGCTCCAACCTGCGCCGCACCGCACAGTAAGGTTTCAGATGACCGAAATCAGGATACCGATTCAGAAATCCCGGCGACGCCCAGCTCGGATGGGCCTTCGTCGCCAATCGCCGTAGAATGAAAACATTCGTCAGAGAGGAGAAACCATTCCTCTCCCTTTGTCGTCCCTAAGCACGTAGTGCCAGGTCCACCCGGCTGGAGAGAAAACGATTCGTGCGCTGCTGAACGGGATCGGCTGACCTGAGCTAACGCCACGCAGAAATAGAAAGAAGATCGACAAGATGTCACCTGCCGTGCCGACTGAACCGGTACCTACTTCGACGTACGCTTATCGTGTGCCCGGCGGGGAGACGCCGGCGGCGGGCCCGGAGCAGCCACGGAAGAGGGGTTGGCTGCGTTGGCTGGTGCTGCTGGTCCTGCTCGGGCTGGCGGCGATCATTGCATGGCGTACAGTGACAGCCAAGCATGAGGCAGCGGCCACGGCAGCCCGCAAGCAACAGGCGATGGCCAATGCGGCGGTGCCGGTGCAGACGGTCCCGGTTCGGCAGGAGACGGTGCCTATCTATCTCACCGGCCTGGGCACGGTTACCCCCTACTACTCGGTCAAGGTCATTCCCCGCGTGACGGGTGAGCTGATTCGGGTGAACTTCAAAGAGGGCCAGGAGGTGCGCAAGGGCGAGGAGTTGATGACCGTCGACCCGCGCCCCTACCAGGCCATCCTGGACCAGGCGAAGGGCCAGCTGGCGCGCGACCAGGCGCAGCTAGAGAATAATCAGGCGGAGTACAACCGCTATAAGGCGTTGTACGACCAGGGCGTCGTCTCGAAGGAGCAGTTGGGGACCTACCAGTCCAATCTCGGTCAGTTCCAGGGCGCTATCAAGGCGGATGAGGCGACGATCGAGTCCGCGCAGCTGAATGTCACCTACTGCCACATCACGTCACCCATCGACGGCCGGGTAGGATTGCGCCTGGTCGACCCGGGAAATCTTGTCACGGCGAATACCACCCAGACCCTATTGATCAACCAGTTCCGTCCGATCGCCGTGTATTTCACCCTGCCTGAGGATCAGCTGCAGCGAGTGTTGGGCAAGCTGCGTCAATCGCACGAGCTGGGCGCCATCGCGTTTGACCGCTCCGACACGCACCAGCTGGAGAGCGGCACGCTGCTGACTGCGGACAACCAGATCGATCCCACGACAGGCACGGATAAGTTGAAGGCCGTCTTCGCCAACGCCGATGAACAACTGTTCCCGAACCAGTTCGTCAACGTGCATCTGGTACTGGAACAGCGTCCAAACGCGATCATTATCCCGGCGGCGGCGCTGCAGCATGGCACGGACGGCGACTTTGTCTGGGTGGTGAAGCCGGCTTCTGCTGGAAGCGCGGATAGCACTGCAGCCGGGTCAGCCGCAGCGCCAGGAGATGGAGCCGGAAGGCCGGCCGGTGCGGGCGGCTCCGCGGGCCCGACCATGATCGCGAGCATGCAGCCGGTGAAGGTGGACACCACCGAGGGCGCAATGGTGGTGATCGGCAGCGGTCTCGAGGCCAACCAGCAGGTCGTCGTTGATGGTGCCGATAAACTCCAGGACAAGACCAAGGTGATCCCCAGCAGCGGCGGCAACCGCAAGTCGCAGCAACAACAGCCGCAGCAGACAGGGCCTGCGTGAGTCCGTCTCGTATCTTCATCCTGCGGCCGGTCGCCACATCATTGTTGATGGTGGCGATTCTGCTTGCGGGCTTTGTCGCTTATCGGCAGTTGCCTGTCTCCGCGCTGCCAGAGGTGGACTACCCCATCATCCAGGTGGTGACGTTCTACCCCGGCGCCAGTCCGGACGTGATGTCGTCCGCCGTGACCGCGCCGCTGGAGCGGCAGTTCGGCCAGATGCCCGGGCTGAACCAGATGACCTCCTCCAGCTCGCAGGGCGGGTCGGTTATCACCTTGCAGTTCAACCTGGACGAGAACATCGATGTGGCCGAGCAGGAGGTGCAGGCTGCGATCAACGCGGCGCAGAGCTTCCTGCCGACCGGCCTGCCCAACCCGCCGGTCTATAGCAAGGTCAATCCGGCAGACCAGCCGGTCCTGACACTGGCGCTTACCTCCGACAACATGCCGCTGCAGCGTGTGGAGGATCTGGCCGATACCAACATGGCGCAGAAGATCTCGCAGGTCTCCGGCGTCGGCCTGGTCTCGATCGCCGGTGGGCAGAAGCCTGCAGTGCGCATCCAGGCCAACCCTGCGCAGCTGGCCTCTTATGGCATCAGCCTGGAGGATCTGCGCACGGCGGTCACCGCGGCAAACGTCGATCAGCCCAAGGGAAACCTCAATGGTCTGCGCCAGTCCTACACCATCGGCGCCAATGACCAGCTGCTGACCTCGAGTGAGTACGACCCCATCATCGTGGCCTACCGGAATGGCGCGCCGGTGCGGATGTCCGATGTGGCCGCCGTGGTCGACGGCTCGGAGAACATCATGCAGGCAGCGTGGATGGACCGCCAGCCTGCCGTCATCCTGAACGTGCAGCGGCAGCCGGGCGCAAACATCATCGGCGTCGTGGACCGGATCAAGCTGCTGCTGCCGCAGCTGAAGGCCAGTCTGCCTGCTGGCGTGCAGGTGCGTGTGCTGACAGATCGCACTGAAACCATCCGCTCCTCGGTAGAGGATGTGCAGTTTGAGCTGCTGCTCACCATCGCTCTGGTTGTGATGGTCATCTTCCTCTTCCTGCGCAGCCTGGCCGCCACCATCATCCCTTCGGTGGCCGTGCCGCTTTCGCTGGTCGGCACGTTCGGCATCATGTACCTGCTGGGGTACAGCCTGAACAACCTAACGCTGATGGCTCTTACCATCTCGACCGGTTTCGTCGTGGACGATGCCATCGTAATGATCGAGAACATCTCCCGCTATATCGAGGAAGGGGAAGCGCCGCTCGCTGCCGCACTCAAGGGGTCTGAGCAGATCGGATTCACCATCGTCTCGCTCACGGTTTCGCTGATCGCGGTGCTGATCCCGCTGCTATTCATGGGCGACGTCGTCGGCCGGCTGTTCCGCGAGTTCGCCATCACGCTTGCAGTCACCATCCTTGTCTCGGCAGTCGTCTCGCTGACCCTTACGCCGATGATGTGCGCCAAGTTGCTGAAGCACAAACCCGCGCACCAGCAGAATGCGTTCTATCGTAAGTCGGAAGACTTCTTCAATTACGTGATCCGCCGTTACGGCGATGCGCTGCAGTTTGTGCTGCGGCACCGGCTGGCGACGCTGCTGGTCACCATCGGCACGTTGGTGCTGACACTTGTTCTCTACGTGATCGTGCCGAAAGGCTTCTTCCCCGTGGAAGATACCGGCATCATCCTGGGCATCTCTGAGGCGCCGCAGACCGTCTCCTTCACCAGCATGGCGCAGCGGCAGCAGCGGCTGGCGGATGTCATCCTGCAGGACCCGGATGTCGAGAGCCTCTCTTCCTTCATTGGCGTAGACGGCACCAATACCACCATCAACAGCGGCCGCATCCAGATCAACCTGAAGCCGCTGGCCAAGCGCAGCGATCGCGCCCCGGAGATCATCCAGCGGCTGCAGTCGAAGCTGCAGAAGGTGGAAGGCATCTCCCTGTACATGCAGCCGCTGCAGGATTTGACGGTCGCCGACGCAGTGAGCCGGACACAGTATCAGTATTCGCTTGAGAGCGCGGATCCGGTCGAGCTTACGACTTGGACCAACCGGCTGGTCTCCGAGTTGCGCAAGCATCCGGAGATGACCGATGTCGCCAGCGATCTGCAGAGCAAGGGACTCGAGACGGACCTGGTCATAGACCGTGACACTGCCTCCCGCTTGGGCGTCACCCTCGCCACCATTGATAACGTTCTCTACGACGCCTTCGGCCAGCGCCAGGTGTCCACTATGTTCACCCAGCTGAACCAGTACCACGTAATCCTCGAAGTGGCGCCGAACTTCCAGCGAGATGCGAGCGAGCTGAGCAACATCTATGTCGCGTCCTCAACCGGCACCGAGGTGCCGCTCAGCACCTTCGTCAAAGTGCAGCAGAACACCACCCCCCTCACCATCCCCCACCTTGGTCTGCTCCCGCCCACCACCATCTCCTTCACCCGCGCGCCCAGCGCATCGCTGGGCGACGCTGTGAAGATCATCCGCCAGGTAGAGACGCAGGTCGGCCTTCCGCAGAGCGTGAACACCAGCTTCGAGGGCACAGCCAAGGCCTTTGAAGCCTCGCTGACCAACGAGCCTATTCTGATTCTGGCCGCGCTCATCACGGTGTACATCGTGCTCGGCGTTCTCTATGAGAGCTACATCCACCCGGTCACGATTCTCTCGACGCTGCCCTCGGCGGGCGTGGGCGCCATCCTTGCGCTGCTGCTCTTCCATCTCAATTTGAACGTCATCGGCATTATCGGCATCATTCTGCTGATCGGTATCGTGAAGAAGAACGCGATCATGATGATCGACTTCGCACTCGAAGCAGAACGGCATCACGGCAAGAGCTCCGAAGAGGCCATCTACGAGGCCTGCCTGCTGCGTTTCCGCCCCATCATGATGACCACTATGGCCGCGCTGTTGGGTGGACTGCCTCTGGCGCTGGGACAGGGCATGGGCTCAGAGCTGCGCAAGCCCCTGGGCATCACCATCGTCGGCGGACTGATCGTCTCGCAGATGCTGACGCTGTTCACCACGCCGGTGATCTACCTCTACTTCGATCGCTTTGCGCAACGATTCTCGCGTCGCGATACCGGCTCCGACGTGCGGATGACCCACAGCGTCGAGCACACGGTCTCGGCGGACTAGGGCGCCATGCATCTCTCTGCTCCCTTCATCCGGCGTCCGGTCGCCACCTCGCTGCTCAGCTTTGCGCTGCTGCTGGCAGGCGCCGTGGCCTATCGCCTCCTGCCGGTCGCCTCGCTGCCTGAGGTCGAGTTCCCCACGATCAACGTGCAAGGCAGCCTGCCGGGCGCGAGCCCGGAGACGGCAGCCTCCTCAATCGCGACACCATTGGAGCGGCAGTTCGGTCGCATCGCCGGCGTGTCCCAGATGACATCCTCCAGCACTCTGGGCGGCTCGAACATCACGCTGCAGTTTGACCTGAGCAGAAACATCGACGGTGCCGCGCGAGACGTACAGGCTGCCATCAACGCGGCGCGCGCGCAGCTGCCCGCCAACCTCCCGCAGAATCCGCACTACTTCAAAGCCAACCCGGCCGATGCGCCCATCATGATCCTGGCCCTGACCTCGGACGTGCTGAGCCAGCCGCAGATGTACGACGCAGCCGACTCTGTGCTGCAGCAGAAGATCGCGCAGCTGCCGGGCGTGGGCGAGACCTTCGTGGGTGGCAGCGCCAGCCCCGCCGTTCGTGTCGAGGCGAACCCGCTGCAGCTCTCTTCTTACGGCATCGGTCTTGAGTCGCTACGCACCACGCTCAGCGCCGTCAACGTCAACGTGGCCAAGGGCTACTTCAAGAACGACCAGACCATCAGCGATATTCGCACCAACGATCAGTTGTTCGAGGCGAGGAAGTACGCCAACCTGATCGTCGGCTACAACCCCACCACCGGCGCAGCGGTACGGCTGTCGGACCTTGCGACGGTGGTTGACTCCACGTCGAACCTCTACAACGCGGGACTCGCCAACGGCAAGCCGGCCGTCCTAATCATCATCTTCAAGATCGCCGGCGCGAACGTGATCGAGACGGTAGACCGTGTGAAGGCTGCACTGCCTGCGCTCGAGGCATCGATCTCGCCGCTGATTCACACACGTGTGGTGCTGGACCGAACCCTGACCATCCGTGCGGCCGTGCACGATGTGGAGGTGACGCTGCTCATCTCCATCTGTTTGGTTATTGTGGTCGTCTTCCTCTTCCTGCGTGATGTCTGGGCCACCATCATCCCCAGCGTGGCGGTGCCGCTCTCGCTGGTGGGCACCTTCGGTGCCATGTACCTGCTGGGCTACACGCTGGACAACTTGTCGCTGATGGCGCTCACCATCTCCACCGGCTTCGTGGTGGACGACGCCATCGTGGTGCTTGAGAACATCAGCCGCTACCTCGAGCAAGGTATGTCGCCGGTCGATGCGGCCCTGCGTGGGTCCAGGGAGATTGGTTTCACCGTGCTCTCCATGAGCACGTCGCTGATTGCCGTCTTCATCCCCATTCTCCTGATGGGTGGCATCGTCGGCCGCCTCTTCCGTGAGTTCGCTGTCACGCTCTCCGTCGCCATCGCAGTCTCGCTGGTTGTGTCGCTGACTACGACACCTATGATGTGCGCGCGCTTCCTGCGTCAACACAATCCTGCCGACCGCAGCCGCCTCTACCTGCTCGGCGATCGCTTCTTCAACAGCCTGCTGGGCGGCTACGAGCGCGGACTTCGGTGGGTGTTGCGCCACCAGACGCTGGTGCTGATGATTGCGATCGGCACGCTGGTGCTGAACATCTACCTGTTCCTGCTGGTGCCCAAGGGATTCTTCCCGCAGCAGGACACGGGCCGCATGGGCGGCGCAGCGCGCGCCTCGCAGGACATCTCGTTCGACGCCATGAAGGTGAAGCAGGCGCAGCTGGCGGCCATCGTGCAAGCGGACCCCGGCGTAGACAACGTGCTCGCCTTCGCGGGCAGCGGCGGCGGCGGTGCGACGTCAAACGTCGGTCGCATGTTCCTGTCGCTCAAGCCTCTCTCGGAGCGCAAGGTCTCCTCGGACCAGATCATCAACCGCCTGCGTCCCAAGCTATCAAAAATCCCCGGCGTGCAGCTCTTCCTTCAATCTGCGCAGGACATCAGCGTGGGTGGCCGCGCCGCCGATGCGCAGTACCAGTACACCCTGCAGGGGGCCAACCTGGATGATCTGAATACCTGGGCGCCACGGCTGCTGGACAAGATGCGCAAGATGCCCGAATTGCGCGACGCGTCCACGGACCAGCAGGAGGCCGGACTTGAAGCGCGGCTGGTGATCGATCGTGATACTGCGGCGCGGCTGGGCATCACCGCTGCCGCAATCGACAACATCCTCTACGACGCGTTCGGCCAGCGGCAGGTCAGCACCATGTACACCACGCTCAACCAGTATTACGTGGTGATGGAAGTGGATCCGAAGTATCAACGGGATCCGGATGCGCTTAAGGGGATCTACCTGCGCTCGCCGAATGGGACGAACGTCCCGCTCTCGGCCATCTCGCACTTTGAACTGAAGCGCACCGCTCTGGCAGTCAACCACTCCGGTCAGTATCCGTCGATCACGCTTACCTTCAATCTGGCGCCTGGCGTTGCCCTGGGCACAGCGGTGAGCGCGGTAGAGAAGGCGAAGCAGCAGATGGGCATGCCCAGTTCCATCCTCGCCAACTTCTCCGGGACCGCCCAAGCCTTCCAATCCTCTCTCGCGTCAGAGCCGCTGCTGATCGCGTTTGCCCTGGGGACGGTCTACATCGTGCTCGGCATTCTGTACGAGAGCTTCGTGCACCCCATCACGATCCTCTCAACGCTGCCGTCGGCCGGAGTCGGCGCCATCCTTGCATTGTTGTTGACGCACACAGAGCTGACGGTGATCGCGCTCATCGGCATCATCCTGCTCATCGGCATCGTGAAGAAGAATGCAATCATGATGATCGACTTCGCACTCTCCGCCGAGCGGGAAGAGGGCAAGTCGCCGGAGGAGGCCATCTATGAGGCCTGTCTGCTGCGCTTCCGGCCCATCATGATGACCACGTTCGCCGCGCTGTTGGGCGGTCTGCCGCTGGCCCTGGGCACCGGCACGGGCTCGGAGCTGCGTCGCCCGCTTGGCATCACCATCGTGGGCGGGCTGATTGTTTCGCAGATGCTCACATTGTTCACCACACCCGTGGTCTACCTGGTGTTTGATCGTCTCCGTCTCGCCTTCATCCCGGGTCATCGGGATCGGCTGGTAACGATCGAGCAGCACGGCGACTAGCCTCCAGAGCGTGACGCCGTCAGTCGAATCTTCCGGGTCGCCTGACTCCTCATCCATTCCCGTACCGCTCCTGTCCCAAGTTGCCAGCGGCATGAAGGAAAAGTCGCATTGTACAAAGGATTAGCGTTTGTCTTGAATGGCTGGATTTGACAAGCATCCGTACGGAGTCTTAGTTTGGCCAGCGCAGTCCACTACCCCTTTGGAAGTTGGGATCATGACCAATACGCATATCTCTGTTGGAAAGCTCGCCAAGCTGCTGCGAACCGCTGCGATGCTGATGCTCGGCATCGGCGCGTGCGGCATGGCGTCACACGCGCAACCCGTCGCTCCGACCCTCGGCCCCAACGTACTGATCTTCGATCCCAGCATGCCGATCAGCGAGATCCAGGCAGCTGTCAACGCGGTCTCTGCGCAGCAAGTCAGCAATCAGTTCGGCACCCAGCGCTACGCACTCCTGTTCAAGCCGGGCGTGTACGGCAGCGCGCAGTCCCCGCTCATCATCAACCTCGGCTTCTATACAGATGTTGCCGGCCTGGGCGCCCAGCCTGGCGATGTGACCATCAACGGCCACGTGGATGTGTACAACCAGTGCTTCAGCGCGAATAACTGCACTGCGCTGGATAATTTCTGGCGCTCGCTGTCGAACCTGACCGTGCACATCACGGGAACAGGGTTGGACGGATGCCGCGCCTCCGCGGACTTCTGGGCCGTGTCACAGGCCGCGCCTATGCGCCGCGTCAGCATGAATGGCGCCAACCTCACCCTGCAGGACTACTGCACCGCCGGCCCGCAGTTCGCCAGTGGTGGGTTCATCGCGGATTCGCAGATTGCGACCACGGGTGGCAAGGTCATCATCAACGGCTCGCAGCAGCAGTTCTACACGCGGAACAGCAACATCGGGACCTGGACAAACGGCGTCTGGAACCAGGTCTTCTCCGGAGTGGTCGGCGCACCGGCGCAGTCCTATCCCAATCCCACCTACACCACGCTTGCGAGCACGCCGGTAAGCCGGGAGAAGCCTTTCCTCTACCTCGACCCGGCCGGCAACTACAACGTCTTCGCTCCGGCGCTTCAGACCAACTCAGTGGGAGCCAGCTGGCTGACCGGCTCTGAGCCGGGCCGTTCCATCCCCATCGGTGACTTCTTTATCGCTTCCCCTTCTACTGACGTGCAGCAGATCAACGCTCAGCTGGCCTCCGGCAAGAATCTGATCCTGACGCCGGGCGTGTATACGCTCGACCGCTCGATCGAAGTGAAGAAGCCGGACACCGTGGTGCTGGGCCTTGGCTTCGCGACGCTCATCCCGCAGAACGGCAACTCAGCCATCACCCTGGGTGCAGTCGATGGCGTGCAGGTAGCCGGACTCATCATCGATGCAGGTCCGGTCAACTCGCAGGTGCTGTTTCAGATCGGCAAGCCGAACGGCGCAAAGCCGGCCGACCCGACCGACCCGGTCACGCTGAACGACGTCTTCTTCCGCGTGGGTGGGGCAACCCCGGGCCGCGCAACCACCGGTCTTGAGATCGATCATGACAACGTCATCCTGGACGACATTTGGGCGTGGCGTGCAGACCACGGGGCCAACGATGCGGAAGTGGGCTGGTTCGTCAACGTCGGCGACCACGGGGTCATCGTCAACGGCGACAATGTCACAGCGCTGGGGCTCTTTGTCGAACACTATGAGAAGGAGCAGGTTCTGTGGAACGGCAACGGTGGAGAGACCATCTTCTACCAGAGCGAGCTGCCTTACGATCCACCAAGCCAGGCTGCATGGCAGGATGGAAGCGCCAACGGATATCCCTCCTACGTGGTTGCGGATAATGTAACCACGCATCAGACGTATGGGTTAGGCATCTACTCGTTCTTCGATCCGGCACGCACCAACGGGAACTACATCATCGAAGACAACGCAATCACGGTTCCCACCACCAGCGGCGTCTCCGTGCACGATGCCGGTACGGTCTTCCTCAGCGGCACCGGGCAGATCACGCACGTCGTCGATGGAGTTGGCACCACAGCTAACTCCTCCAATGCAGGCAAGCTCAACCCGGTAGTCCTCTATCCTTAATCGGCACAGGAGCAGACGAGAAAAGGGGGGGGCCGCCC
>CAXUMX010000002.1:140270-148488 GCA_964252395.1 uncultured Acidobacteriaceae bacterium
TATCTTAATCCGCCCTCGCCCCCCACTACAACCGGGGCGGCCCCCTGGGCGCCCCCCCTTTTCGTCTCCGGACGCACTACCGTGCGAAGGAGTGTTCCAGCAGCTGTGCGGAGTAGCTCGCCTTCTTCTCCGGGTAGTATGCGTTTGAGACATACTGCTCCAGCATGCGCTGCGTGTTGAAGAAGGATCCGTTCATGGCGATGGTGGTCTGCATCAGCTTGCCCCACCCGGCTGAGTCTTTGTAGTAGAGCGGAAGGATCTTCGACTCAAGCTTGTCGTAGAGACTGGCCGCCTCCTGCTCTGGCTGCTCATAGTCGTCAATCGCCCACCCCGTCACGCCTTCGATCGATCCTTCAATCCACCAGCCATCCAGCACGCTCAGGCTGGGCACACCATTCAGCGCTGCTTTCATGCCGCTGGTTCCGGAGGCCTCGTAGGGACGAAGAGGATTGTTGAGCCACAGATCGACGCCGCCGGTCAGGAGCGCGCCTAAACGCCATTCGTAGTCGGCCAGATAGTGAACGTGCAGCGAGCCAGACGACAGCCGCTGGGCTGCTTCGAAGACGCGACGGATGATGTTCTTGCCTGGCTCGTCCGCCGGATGTGCCTTGCCTGCGTACAAGACTTGGAGGCCTCCGCTCTCGGCCGCGATGCGCGCCAGCCGCTCCGGATCCGTGAAGAGCAGATCGCCGCGCTTGTAGGTCGCGACGCGGCGGGCGAATCCAATCGTGAGCAGATCCTCGCGCAGCTGGATGCCAGTGCGCTTTTGTACCTCAGCCAGTAATGTCCGTTTGCCGTCTGCGTGGGCAGCGGCCAGCTCCTGCGCCGGGATGTCGATGACATAACGCAGCTGCACGTTGTCTTCGCGCCAGCGGGGCAGGTGCTTGTCGAAGGTGGCCTGCATCGCAGGGGCCGTCCATGTGGAGGCGTGCACACCATTCGTGATGGCGTAGATGTCGTACTCCGGGAACATGGCGCGACTGACCTTGGCGTGCTGCATGGCGACGCCGTTTACAAATCGCGAGAGGCGCAGCGCGATGTAGGTCATGTTGACCATGCCCTCGTGGCAGCCGCCCAGCCGCTCGATCGCTTCAGTCATCTCTGATCCAAGGATGCGGTGCGACTGCTCCATCGAGAAGCGATCATGGCCCGCCGGCACCGGTGTATGCGTCGTGAAGACGCACTGCTGGCGCACCGCCTCATAGTCGCGATCCTGCGCTGCGGACAAGGGCTGGCTGCCCAGTGTCTTCTCGAGCAGTGCAACGGTCAGCAATGCAGCGTGGCCCTCGTTCATGTGGAAGACCGTGATATCCAGTCCTAGCGCCTTCAGCATGCGGAAGCCGCCCAGGCCGAGAACCATCTCCTGCTCCAGCCGATAATTGGAGTCGCCGCCGTAGAGGCAATCCGTGAGCGTGCGATCGTGCGGATCGTTCTCTTCGAGGTCCGTGTCGAGCATGTAGATGGGCAGAGTGTGACCAGTGACGCCCTCCATCTCGTAGCGCCAGGCGCGGATGTGAACAGCACGGCCGGCCACCATGATCACGACGCGGGGCTCTTCCTCTACCAGACGTGCCTCCGGCTTCCATGGCTGCGACTGCTCCGTTTGATTGCCATGTGCATCCAGCATCTGCTGAAAGTAGCCCTTGCGGTGGATTAGCGTGACGGCCGCCAAGGGCAGACCCATATCTGCCGCGGAGCGCAACGTGTCGCCCGCCAGCACGCCCAGCCCGCCGCTGTATGTGGGCATCGTGGGCTCAATTGCAATTTCCATGGAGAAGTAGCCGACCAGCCCTTCGCTGGCAGCCGTGTTCAGGTTTCCACGCTTCAAAGTGTCGTCCGTCCGCAAGAGAGAGTCCTCCAGGCAGTGACAGTGAGGGGGGAGCAGACCGCAGGCGCAACGCGCAGTGTGTCGCGGGCCTGTCTGCACCAGTCCTCACTTAAACCGGTACTGCGTTGGAAAGTTGCCACAGTGTAGCAACCCGCCGCCGCTGAAAGATATTGCCGAACCGTGCTACTTCGGTAGTAAGGATCGGGGCCGAATGGGGGAGTTGCGAGTGAATGCCAGCCGATCCGCATGCACCTCTAGAAGGGCGAAACACCCAGAGTTCAAACGTTTTCTTATACTTGCCATCTGCGCTGAAGTGATGGCGCGCAAGAAGCGTTTGCTGCTGTGATGCATGCTCCGCGACACGATATGCACAGGACCTGCGCAGAAAAAGAGAAGTCAGGTCAGCTTTGATCCTGAAGCAGCAGTCGCGACTCCAGGGCATCGATCTCCTCCAGGCTGCGCCCCGCGATGCCCTGCAAGTCGCCATAGATCCCTGCGCTTGCGTCCAGAACCAGCTCCAACTGCTTTTCACGCTTGGCCCACTGCTTCTGCAAAAATTTGCGTTCCTGGTCCAGATCGCTGCGCATGTCCGTGAACTTTTCCGCGATGCTGCCCATGCGATGGCGGAACTGCGGACCGGTCAGGTTCGCGTAGACCTGCTGCACCTTTGTCTGCTGACCTTCGCCGGCGCGCCGTGCGCGTGCCAGTTCCATTAAGGCCTGGCGCAGTGCGATGGCTACCGGCAGTGTGCAGCCCAGACTGGTGACCCAGATGCCGCCCATGTGATCGAAGTGAGTAATGTCGCGCGGCATGGTCTGGCTGACGAGCACGGCCATCTCCGCGCCGGCGGCGCGCTGGTCTCCGCGCAACTTCGCCAGCCATCCCTCAGACCAGGCCTTGGTGCGTTTGAACTCCCACAGGATGCTGCCGCAGGGCTGGCCCGTTGAATCGCATACCGTGTGCAGCAGATCTCCGCCAAACTCACCCTTCGGCACCGGGACTATCTCGTCCGTGGGGAAGCGCGCACGCAGTTGCTGCTCTGCCTGCAGCTCCAATACCTCACCCTGCGCCTGCTGGGAGCCCTGCTCCGCCTTTCGCTTCAACTCATCGATTTGGCGGCGAAGTGCCTGGATCGCGTCATCCTTGTCCTGCACCTTCAACTGCATCTGCTCTTCCGCGGCGCGCTGCGCCTGCTGGCGAACCGCCTCGAGTTCGCGCCGCACCTGCTTCTCAACTTCCAGTCTCAATTCGCGGCGCTCGTCTTCGAGAGCGCGTTTCTGCCGCAGGAACTCGGCCTCCTGCTGCTGCGCCGCTGTGAGCTTCGCCGCCAGGGCGCGTGTGCGCTCCTCGCTGTCCCGCAGGGCCGTCGCCTGCTGCGCCAACTCATCGGCCACCTGCTGACGCGCACGGGCAGCCTCCTCCGCAGCCAGCTGCTTCCGCTCCGCCTCCAGTTGTGTCCGCACTTGCGCGGCCACCTGCTGCTGCGCATCCGCTACCTGCCGCTTCAGCAGTGCAGCACGCTCAGTTAGCGACTGCTCGCGTTCCGCGATTGCCTTCGCCTGTTGTTCGATCTCGCGCCGGTACTTGCGCTCCACCTCGGCAATCAGCGGCGCGGCCAGGCTCTCGGTCAGCTTCACCTCATGCCCGCAGTTCGGGCATGGCACGGTCTGCGGAGGAGCGATGGCGGTTTGCATCGGGGCACCTCGATCCCTGCCCTAAAAACAGGGCACAAGATAAGGCTACGCCATCGTGCAAGGGGCGCATTTTGCACAGGGGGCGATGCAAGCCCGTGTGCTGTAGCAAAGGCAGCTCAGGTGGGGGGGCGGGAGTGCCGGCAATGCTGCTCCAGCGCGTCACAGGCGTACTGCAGGCCATTCTCCCGGCGCATCTGCTCTGCTACTTCGGCGGCACGGCGGGCGAAGCGTGGGTGACCCAGGATGCGCCGGATGCGGCGGGCGGCGCGCTCCGCTGTGTAATCTGGCCGGCGGATGACCCCGGCTACGCCCAGCCGGCGCATGCGGCGGGCATTGTCTGGCTGGTCATGACTATAGGGCATCACCAGCATGGGACGGCCCGCCTGCATCGCCTGTGCGGTGGTGCCCACCCCTCCCTGATGAACGATCAGGGAGGCACGCGGGAAGATCTTCGAGTAGGGCGCGTATCGGGCCACGCACAGGTCGGGTGACTGCGTCTTCGGCAAGTTGCGTGGATCGGTGCCCACCAGCAGCACGGCTCGCACGCCGGCCAGCCGGGCCGCCCGCGCGCTTTCTTCGTAGAAGGGGCCTGCGTCCAGCACTGCAGCCGAACCGAGGGTGAAGACCACGGGAGGTTCGCCGGACCCCAGAAAGCGCTCCACCTCCTCCGGCAGCTCCTGCCTCCCGGCGTCGCCGTCATAGAAGACGAAGCCGGTAATCTCCGTATGCAGCGGCCAGTCCGGCTGTGGCCTGCCCAGCAGCGGAGAGAACATCGCCAGCACCAGCTCCGGGGCATGCTTGGCGTCGAAGATGACATTCGAGCCGCGATCCAGTCCCAGCTCCGCGCGCAGGCGATATACCGGCTCCGCCCAGCGCCGGGTGACCCAGCGTGCAAAGCGCGCCACCGCCCGGCCCGTGACCGGCACTGCGCTCTGCAGACGCGCGAGTTGGGGGTAAGGCGGCAATACCGGAGCGTCGTAGGCGGAGAAAAAGGAGAGCGGCGCCAGCACATAGCTGGCCCAGGGCACTCCGGTTACCTCCGCGACCACAGGAGCCTGGTAGGTCAGCTCACCGGCCAGCAGCAGGTCTGCCCCACCGTCGGTCGCCACAGCGGCCAGCAGCTCGTCATAACTCTGCCGGATGGCCGGGAACAGAACCTCACGCAGCGTGCGCTCTGTGCCCTTGTGAATGTCCATGAGCATCGCAACCTGCTGAGGATCGTCCGGATTCAGCGTTGGTCCGACTTTGGCGAAGGCAAGGCCCAGCGGCTCTATCTTGGGCCGGAAGATCTCCGGCACCGCCAGCACCGGTGTGTGGCCGCGGCGGCGCAGCTCCAGCGCAATCGCGATCAGGGGATGCACATCTCCAAGGGTGCCAAAGGTAGTCAGAACAATGCGCATGCCGTGGGACAGAGTACCGGATGAACAGACGCCCCGTTATGAATCGGCCGCGCCCGCGCTGCGTGTTTCTATACTTAGAGTGATGACTCAAGACAGCCGCCCCGCCCGCAAGCTCGACCGCTCCCGTGCCCTGCAGCACCGGGCAGAGCACTTTCTTCCAGGCGGCGTCGATTCGCCGGTGCGCGCCTTCCGTGCTGTGGGTGGAGATCCACCGTTCGTCACCCGGGCGGAGGGCGCCTACCTGTGGGACGCGGACGGCAATCGCTACATCGACTACTTCGGCTCCTGGGGCCCGATGATCCTGGGGCACGCCTTCCCGCCGGTGGTTGAGGCGATCCAGCAGGCAGCCACCCGATCCACCAGCTTCGGCGCCTCCACCGCAGCCGAAGCAGATCTGGCCGAGCTGATCACGCAGGCGGTTCCGTCCATCCAGAAGCTGCGCTTCGTCTCCTCAGGGACGGAGGCTACGATGTCCGCCATCCGGCTCGCGCGAGCCTTCGCCGGCCGCAAGTACATCATCAAATTCGAAGGCTGCTACCACGGCCACGCCGATGGATTGCTGGTGAAGGCCGGCTCCGGCGTCGCCACTTTCGGCATCCCGGGCTCTGCCGGCGTTCCGGAGGAGATCGCTCACTTCACCCTCGCCCTTCCCTATAACGACATACCGGCAGTGGAGGCTGCGTTTGCTGCGCGCCCGCAGCAGATCGCCGCCATCATTCTGGAGCCAGTTGCGGGCAACATGGGTTGTGTGGCGCCCATGCCCGGGTACCTGGAGGCACTGCGCGAACTCACCACGCGCGAGGGCGCCGTGCTGATCTTCGACGAAGTGATGACCGGATTCCGTGTGGCACACGGCGGGGTGCAACAGCTCTACTCCATCACGCCGGACCTGACCTGCCTAGGCAAGATCATCGGAGGCGGGCTGCCCTGCGGAGCCTTCGGCGGCAGGCGCGAGATCATGGACATGTTGGCGCCGTTGGGTCCCGTGTATCAGGCCGGCACACTTAGCGGCAATCCACTGGCCATGGCTGCGGGATCTGCGACGCTGGCGCATCTGGCTGCGCATCGCGAGCAGGTGTACGGGCAGATCGAATCAGCCAGCCGCGCCGTCGCGGAGGGCGTTGCGGCCGTGCTAGGTGCGGCGGAGCTGCCGGTGACGACCAATCGAGTGGGCGCCATGTGGACCTGGTTCTTCACCCGGCAGCCGATAACCGACTTCGCCAGTGCGGCCACTTCGGACATGGAGCGCTTCGGCGCCTTCCATCGCGCCATGCTGGACGCCGGTGTATGGCTGCCACCCTCGCAGTTTGAGGCAGCCTTCCTGGGTACTGCGCACACGGAAGAGATCGTGAAGGCGACCGTAGCAGCGGCCCGCGAAGCAGTGGCTCAGGTGCGAGAGGCGCAGCCGGTTCGCTGACCGGCTACGCTCATCAGGGCTCTAGAATGTTGAAGGCTGTTCCCACTCACTGAAGACAAGCTCCTTCAGGTCCTTGCGCTGGCGGGGTTGCAATTCCGTGTTGCGTATCTGCTCTGGCAGGGTGGAGGGATCGCCAAGATAGCCGGCAGCAGTGACGGCTACGGTATCGAAGTCCTCGGGAATATGAAAGGCGGCCTTCGCCTTATCATGATCGAAGCCAGCCATGGAATGGGTGTGGAGGCCGAGGACTGTGGCCTGGAGAGCAAGGTTGGCCATTGCCGCTCCGGTGTCATGCCAGGCGTGGTGGTTGATCTCACCGCTGTGGCTGAAGTGCCTGCGCGCCGCTGACAGGATCAGCACGGGTGCGCTCTTGGCCCAGCTCTGGTTGAAGGGAACCAGCGCTTCCAGAATTTTGTTGTAGGTGGCATCGCCGCGGTGGCCAACCAGGAAGCGCCAAGGCTGCTCATTGTAGGATGAGGCGGCCCAGCGCGCGGCCTCGAACATCTTCTTCAGATCCTCAGCTGCGATAGCACGCTCAGCAAAGGCACGCGGACTCCAGCGGTGAAGAACAGGTTCCAGCATGCCGGTAACTCCCGGCGCGTGCTTCAGACTCTCGAGCGATTCTGCAGTATTCGCCATGCGCGACTCTCTCCTGGTTACGTACTGACCTTTGGATTCACCTTGGCCGTTGAAGGGTGCTGGCTCGAGTCACGAGAAGGCAAATGCGCTTTGGCGCGGTGGTTTAGCTCCGCGACGGCTGGGTGGATCGGTTCTGAGGCAACGGTCAAGGCCCTATATTGCTTTTGCATTATCATTAAGCCAGAGTAGCTGCCGTCTAAGCATCACCTTCACAAGGACCCACGCCGCCATGCACGTCAAGCTCCTGGCCGATGCTCTGCTGGCCGTCTTCGCCCTGGAGGCGGTGGCGATGCTGGCGGCGTGGCTGCTGCGCCGCCGTGACGACGCGCTGACGGTGTGGCTGCCGTACCTGGTGGCGCTGGCCACCGGGCTGCTGCTGGCTACGGCGTTGCTGCATCTGCTGCCCGAGGCGATCGCAGCGCTGGGCAACACGCCGCGAGTCTGGTGGCTGCTGACAGCGGGTCTGCTGGGCCTCTTCTCTCTTGAGCAACTTGTCGCGGCGCTGGTACCCGATGACGATGGCCTGGCGGTGCATAGTCACGATCACGGCCATGGGTCGCACGGCCTGCGGCCGGCCAGCCTGGTCGTGGCCAGCAGCCTGCACAGCTTCCTGGATGGCGTCTCCGTGGC
This sequence comes from uncultured Acidobacteriaceae bacterium, assembly GCA_964252395.1. Classification (GTDB taxonomy): domain Bacteria; phylum Acidobacteriota; class Terriglobia; order Terriglobales; family Acidobacteriaceae; genus KBS-83. Next base: position 147,879 of record CAXUMX010000002.1, read on the forward strand.
AGCCGCCTTCGCTGCCGGGCCGCGTGTCGGGTGGATCACGGCGCTGGCAGTGAGTCTGCATGAGGTGCCGCACCGGGTCGGCGACTTCGCGGTGCTGCTGCACCTGCGCTACAACGCCAGCCGCGCGCTCCGGATTGCGGTGCTGCCGTCGCTGGGTGCGCTGGTCGGTGTCGGGATGGTCGCAGCGTTCGGTGCGGCAGGAGGCACGGCGGTCTACTGGCTGCTGCCCGTCAGCGCGGCCAGCTTCCTCTACATCGCCTGCGTCAACCTGCTGCCGGAGCTGCGTCATCAGCGCGGGGGCCGCGCCGTAGCCGTGCAGCTCCTGTGCCTGTTTGCGGGTGCGGCACTGGTGGCACTGTTCGCCGGCCTGCCCGGCGCATAATCGGTATCCGAAGTCGAGAACACGCGCCAGCGGCAGTTAAGCGATCTCGCACTGTGAGCTGGTGCAGCCGCAGCTCTCCCCGCGCAGCGCGCGCACGCCTTCGCGCACGATGAAGGGCACCAGCAGCAGCGCCGCGATGCTGTCCACACGCGGCAGATGCCACCAGCGGTTGACCAGCAGACCCAGCAGCACGATGAGCGCCTGCAGCGCACAGAAATAGGCCTGCCT
>CAXUMX010000002.1:148498-149151 GCA_964252395.1 uncultured Acidobacteriaceae bacterium
TCGAGTCCACCACCATGGCTGCACTGTTCAGCCGTATGCCCACGTTGCTCTTGGCACGAGCCAGCAGTGGCATCAGCACGACGGCAGAGGCGGTGACGATGACTCCGAGCAGGCTGGCCGAGGCGCTTCGACCGGAGACGAGGCCAAGCACCGACTCGACCGTGACATACGCGGCCAGCAGCAGAAGGCAGACTGCCGCGATGCGCAGGCTTCGATTCTCGGCCCGCATGCGTTGTGCATGATCCTGCTCCTGGGTCAGGCGCCAGAGGACCGCGGCGGCAGAGGCCAGCTCTATTAGACTGTCCAATCCGAAGGCAGCCAGCGACACACTTGAGGCCCGCCAGGCGCTCAGCAGCCCCAGCCCGGCCTCGGCGGCCACCCACACGATCGTCAGCACCTCGAGCCGGCGTGCCGAACGGAGTGCATTGCTGTGTTCGATTTCAACCAGTGTGGCCATCGTCGCTCGATTCTGCCTAGTCTCCAGTTTATAGAAGAGAGCTAGACCAATCGCGAGGATGCTTGGACGCGTATTGATCCGGTGCCTTTTCCCGCTTTGATGCGGGTGCGTGCGTCTCTTTAGCAGGCAGAGTGGGAGATAGAGATGGTGGCCAGGGACGGGATCGAACCGCCGACGCCGGCCTTTTCAGGGCCGC
>CAXUMX010000003.1:0-16670 GCA_964252395.1 uncultured Acidobacteriaceae bacterium
GTAGCATGCAGATCCCAGGTGTTGATCTTCTCCGGTGTCGTGTTGGCCTCAGCGAGTGCCTGCTGAATGGCAGACTGTGGTCCAGCCACGGACGGCGTGATGATGTGGTGCGCATCGGAGCTGACGCCGGCAGCGATGGGTTCCATGCCGAGCGGCTTCATCCCCTTCGATTCAAGCCACTCCATATCCCCCACGATCCACACGACAGATCCACCGGCCACATGAGTGCCCTGGAGTTGCGTCAGGGGATTAGAGACCTGCCGGCTCGCCGACAGCACTCTTGCTCCATAGAAGGAGCCGACTACCAGCGGATGCGGTGGCGGGTCGGTCGCACCGACTACCACCAGCTTCGCCTCACCGCTCTGAATGGCCTTCATGGCCAGCCGCAGTGCAACGCCGAAGGTGGAGCAGGCTGCCACCGGCGCAAACACCAGCCCGGTGATCTTGCTGAGGATCGAGACCTGGGCCGCCGGCGTGTTGTGGATATTCCAGATCAGGTTGGCGGATACCTTCCACGGCGGCTCCGGTGTGCCCCACTTCTCTTGCAGGCGCGCGTGACGTTTGCCGCGCTCGCGCAGGATATGCAGCTTGCCCTGCTCCACCTGGCCTTCCATCTCCAGCGAGTCGATGGCCGCGGCCTCTGCCAGGTACTCCCGCAGCTCGGGCGAGTGCTGGGTCCAATACGCCTCCCAGGCCAGCGAGAGCTCCAGCAGATCGAGGTCGCCCGCTGCCTCCTCCGGGCTCATGGGCACGTCCTTGGCCTCCGGATACTGCCCGGTCAGATACGCCGTCAGCGCGCTGTTGTTCTCCCGGCTGCCCCAGAAGCGATTCCAGCGCTGCTGCGCCATGTGGAGCATGACGCTGGACTGGTACATGGTCTCGATCGCACCCAGACCTGTGCCCAGGTACACGTGCGCCTGGCTGCCCAGCTCTGCCAGCAGCGGCTCAAGCCCGGGGTTCTGCGCGAGCGCCTGGATGAATGCGCCAATCGCATACAGCGACGGCATATCCATTTTTTCTTTCAGATTCTGATAGTGACGCGGGGCGAACCGCGCATCGATCCACGGCTTGTAGCTCTCGAAGTTGAAGTCCGGCTCTCCCACCAGGAAGTTGCTTGGCCCAAAGCCGGTGAAGGGGGTGAGCCAGCTCTCGCCTGCAGCCAGGTTGCGCTTGAAGGCCTCAATATTCGGTGATTTCGGAGCGACGATGCCCCATCCGAAGACACCGATGCGGGGAGCCCGCGAACTCTGTGCCGCATGGCCGTCCGTTGACGCGAGATCAGCTGCCGGCGCGTGATGATCCGGGGCGGCTGCGATCGATTCGACGGAAGAGAGAGATGATGCGCTCGATGCTGTGTCAGATGAGCTCATGTGCTCTTTGATTGTGTACGAGTGCCGGTCCCCTGTCCACGTTCCCGCTGGTCAAGGATCCGCCTCGCAGCCCGTACGTTCGGTTGTGTACGCGTCTGAACAGACGAGGTATCAGGTGGGCAGCAGCGGTTTCGCCTGAGGTCGCGTCTCTCTTACGATCTTCCGGCCCTGCGGCGTCTTCTCGAGCACCAACAGAAAGTGACCGTCCATTGGTCCGCCGCTCTGGGGCGAGCGCTAAGCAAGCCGGAGCGGGCTGTGCTGCATAGTACCGCGCGGAGCAGGACGCCAGAATGAAAGTGTGCCTTGGGCTGCGGACTCAAACCTTGCGGGAGTCGCGCTGCTGCTTAGTGCACCGGGTGGCCTACTGCGCCCGGAGTGACCCGTTACCGTTGCTTCCTTCCGGACCTGGCGGGGTTGGCGGGATTCCGTCGCGTAGGACCCGGCACTCGCCAAGAATATCACCGCCCGTCGCCCCGCATGCGCGGTCCGCTAAAATAGAACAGTGACTCCCACCGACATCCTGGACGAGCGCGTGCCTGTCGCGTCACAGGTCTCCTCACGGCCGCGCGTCGGCTTCGTCTCGCTCGGCTGCCCCAAGAACCTGGTGGACAGCGAAGTGATGATGGGGCTGCTGGACCGGGCAGGCGCGGAGCTGACCTCGGACGCCGAGACTGCCGAGATCCTGGTCGTCAACACCTGCTCTTTCATCGATGCGGCAAAGCAGGAGTCGGTGAACACCATCCTTGAGCTGGCAGAGCACAAGACAAGCGGGCGTGCTCGCAAGTTGATCGTGGCCGGATGTCTGGTGGAGCGCTATCGCGACGAGATCATCAAGAACATCCCCGAGGTCGACGCAGTCGTCGGCACGGGTGAGCTGGAATCTATCCTCGCGGCGGCCGGGCTCGATCCCGCTCCGGCACCCGCGACGCCGCAGCTATTCAACATCATCACGACTGCGCCGGCCACGAGCCCGCAAATAGTGGAGCGCCACGCCCCTGCTGACGCCGCGGCCTCCCGCGCCGAGGGCGACCTGCGCGAGCAGCAGGGCCGCTTCGCGCGGGATACCTGGGACGGTGCCGCACCCGCACTGCCCAGCTACCTCTACGACGAGACCACGCCACGCCTGCTGGCCACTGGGAAGACCTCTGCATACCTGAAGATCGCAGAGGGCTGCGACCATCCCTGCTCTTTCTGCGTGATCCCCAACCTCCGCGGCAAGTTTCGCTCCCGCCGCTTTGAGTCGGTGATCGCCGAGGCAGAGCAGCTGGTGGTGCGCGGCGTGCGCGAGATCACCCTCATTGGCCAGGACACTACCTGTTACGGCGAAGACTTCGGCATGAAGGACGGGCTAGCCACACTGCTCGATCGCCTGGCACGGGTGGATGGGCTGACCTGGCTCCGCTTCCTCTACGCTTACCCGAATAAGATTACCGGACGGTTACTTGAAACGATCGCGAAGCACGAGCGCATCGTGAAGTACCTGGATGTGCCGCTGCAACACGCCTCCGGCCCGGTGTTGAAGCGCATGCGGCGCGGGGCGAATGCGGAGATCTTCCTGAAGACGCTGGAGAAGGTGCGCGCCGCGGTACCCGGGATTGCACTGCGCACAAGCTTCATCGTCGGCTTTCCGGGCGAGCAGGCGGAAGATCATGCTGCGTTGATGGACTTTGTGCGCGCCGCGCAGTTCGACTGGATGGGCGCCTTCTCCTACTCCGATGAAGAAGGCTCGCAATCAATATCACTTGACCCGGCGCTGAAGGTGCCGACTCGCACGATTGAGGCGCGCCGTCGCGCGTTGATGAAGCTGCAGCAGTCCATCAGCCGCAAGCACAAACAACATTGGGTCGGCCGGACGATGAAGATTCTTGTCGAAGGCGAGAGCGAAGAGACGCCGCTGCTGTGGGAGGGTCGCTCCCAGTTCCACGCGCCGGAGATCGACGGCAAGGTCTACATCAACGACTTCGGCCCGCATGAGACGCTGGTTCCCGGCACCTTCTACCAGGCCGAGATCACCGAGGCGCACGACTACGATGTGGTCGCGCGCATACTCGAGTAGCTAAGCAGGAGCAGACCACCATGCCACAAGCGAAGAAGAAGCTCCTTCGCTGTCCCATCTGCAACACCATCGTCCAGCTCAATGACCCGGATGTACCCTTCTGCAGCGATCGCTGCCGCGTCATCGATCTAGGCAAGTGGGCCAGCGGCGACTACCGCATCTCCTCTCCCATCCTCGACCCCGAGGTGATGGAGGACGTCGACGAAGCCGCCATTCGGCGCCACCAGCAGGAGCACGAGCAGTGATTCCGCGTGCACGATAGAACGGCGGCCGTCGCCCCATCTGGCCGCAAGACGATGTGGGCCTGGGCCGTCGGCACCTTCTTCGGCGCGGGCCTGCTGAAGCCCGGACCGGGCACCTGGGGCTCAGTGGCAGCGGTGCTGCTGTGGAGCCTCGCCATCCTGGTTCCCGCGCAACGCGCCATGCAGCAGGCCGGCGTCGGAGCAATCGTCAGCGTGCTGCCGGTGCTCCTCGCGGCGCTACTCGCCACTGCTATCGGCATACCTGCTGCGACCATCGTGGCGCGGGAGAGCGGGCGCGAGGACCCTGGCCACGTCGTGATCGATGAGGTTGCCGGACAATGGCTGACTCTGGTGGTGTGCAAGCCCGACTGGCCGCACGCGCTACTGGCGCTCGCTCTCTTCCGGCTCTTCGACATCACCAAGCCCTGGCCAATCCGAAGACTGGAAGCCTTGCCCGCCGGGTGGGGCATCATGCTGGACGATATTGGCGCAGGCCTGCTCGGGGCTGTCGTGCTCGTTATTATCCAACAGTGGTGGTAAACACTCGTCTACCGTCTCCCGCCCATCGCCAGATGATCGCGTCTAAACTAACGAGTTGGGAGATGAGAGACAGCCGCCTATGATCCGTATCGCCAAGCCGGAGCTTCCTTCTTCACCCGTGCCGCGCATTGACACGATCGTGCCTGACGCCGTGCTACCCGGCGGCGTTGTCGAGCTAGAAGGCTCCGCCCTCGGTCCCGTGGGGGACAAGCGGCCCTTGGCCGTGCTGGACGGCGCCCTGGCTCCTGTACTGCTGAGCCGCCCGACGCGCATGAGCATCCGCGTGCCGGAATCGGCCGAGGCGGGCCGGCTGGAGGTGCGCCAGAACGGTAGCACTAGCAATGCAGTGCAATTGAAGATCGGCCGGCTTCTGGCTGAGAACGTGAACCCCGTCGCCAGTCCGGTGACTGACGCCGACGGCAATGTGTACACCACACTCTCTGGCCCCCGCGGAGAGAAGATGCCCGTGTCCATCTACCGTATCTCGCCTGAAGGCGACATGGACGCCTTCGCAACCGACATCCTGAACCCGACCGGGCTCGCCCTCGACACAGACGGCGTTCTCTACGTCTCCTCGCGTCACGAGGGAACCATCCATCGCATTACCCCGCAGGGCGCCAGCTCCATCTTCGTTGAGAGCATGGGGGTCGCGACCGGCCTGGCCTTCGACCCCGCCGGGAACCTGTACTGTGGCGATCGCAGCGGCACCATCTTCAAGATTGCGCGTGACCGGCAGATCTTCGTCTTCGCAACGCTCGAGCCCAGCGTCTCTGCCTACCATCTGGTGTTCGGCCTGGATGGAACCTTGTTCGTGACGGGCCCGACCACCTCCAGCAACGATGCCGTGCACGCCATCGACAGCGACGGCAACAGCCGCGTCTACTATCGCGGGCTGGGCCGGCCCAACGGTATGGCGGTGGATATCGCAGGCTCGCTTTACGTCAGTGCATCACACCGCGGTCGCCGCGGCGTGCTGCGGCTGCCCATCGACCGCACGCCCAGCGACGAGCCGGAGCTGGTGATCAGCGGAAGCGGCATCGTCGGGCTCTGCTTCTCTCCGCGCGGCAGCGCGATCGTCGCCACCAACAACGCCATTTATGATGTTGCGTTGGGGGTGGAAGGTCTGCGCTACCTCTGATTCGATAGCGTCATCGCTAAGCCCAGACACATTTTGGAAGGTAACCCCGCCCGCATGCTTGCAGAAACTATCGCCGTCGGCTCGGAGATGCTGACGCCGTACCGTCAGGACACCAATTCGCTATTCGTCACCGAGCGGCTCAATGAGATCGGGGTGAAGGTCGCCTTCAAGACCACGGTCGGCGACCGCATGCAGCACCTGGTCGGCGCCGTGCGCGCCGCCGCTCATCGGGTCGACATCGTGGTCATCATGGGCGGCCTGGGGCCGACTGAGGATGATCTGACGCGCCAGGCAGTCGCCGAGGCCATGGGTATCCACATCCGGCGCAATGCGGACATCGTGGCGCAGCTCTACAAGCGCCTCGCCGCCCGCCGCATGACCATGACCGAGAACAATGCGCAGCAGGCGGATGTGCTGGAAGGGGCGCATGTGGTGCCGAACGAGAATGGCACTGCCCCGGCGCAATGGCTGGACGTGGTCTTCGCCGGTCATCGCAAGATCCTGATGCTGCTGCCAGGACCGCCGCTGGAGCTGAAGCCCATCTTCGACCTGGAGTGCATGCCGCGCCTGCGCGCCGCACTGCCCGAACGCTTCATCGCCAAGCGAACGCTCAAGGCCGCGCTGATTGGCGAGTCCGCCTGCGATGCGCGGATCGCGCCCATCTACAAGCTCTACCCGGATGTGGAGACGACCATCCTGGCCCACGCTGGCGACATTCAGCTGAACCTGATCTGCGAGAAGCCTGCGCTGGAACTTGCGCAGGCGCGGGTAGATGAACTCGCGGGTCGCATCGAAGAGGAGCTGGACGATCTCGTCTACTCCACGCAGGGTGAGTCGCTTGAAGAGATTGTGCTGCTCTATCTGGGGATGAAAGGGGCGACACTGGCGGTTGCGGAGAGCTGTACAGGCGGCGTCGTCTCTGAACGCCTGACCAGCATCGCCGGCAGCTCGCGCACCTTCCTCGGCGGCGCCATCGTCTACTCGAACGCGCTCAAGGCCAAGTTCGCCGGCGTCGATCCCTCGGTGATTGAGCAGCACGGCGCCGTCAGCCCGGAGGTTGCGCGCGCGCTGGCGCAGGGTATTCGCAACACCACCGGCGCGTCCATCGGACTAGGCATCACGGGCATCGCCGGCCCCGGCGGCGGGACCGAGGAGAAGCCTGTCGGGCTGGTCTATATTGCGCTTGCCGACGGCAAAGAGACCGAGGTGAAGGAGCGCAACTTCGCCGGTTTGACTACGCAGAACGCTCGCGAGCGCGTCCGCGCCTGGAGCGCCCAGGCTGCACTCGACATGGTCCGCCGCCGTTTGATGGAACAGCAGGGATAGCTGTCGGAGCCGCTCATAAGTCCTTCATTCGTCCATTCGTTGCGCCGCACTTTGCGGCTCTAGCTGCGAGCTACAAGCTAGAAGTTAGAAGCGAAGCACCGATCCCCGATCCGCTACACTCAAACCGATTGACCATGAAGCTCTACCTCCTCATCGGCTCGCTGGCGTATCTGCTTGGCTCTATCCCCTTTGGGTGGATACTGATTCGCCTCTTTCGTCACCAGGATATCCGCGAACACGGCAGCGGCAACATCGGAGCGACCAACGTGGTGCGCTCGGGCGGCAAGGGCCTGGGAGCTGCGGTGTTCCTGCTGGACGCAGCGAAGGGCTTCGTCGCAGTGAAAGTGGCATTTCTGCTGGCAGGCTCGCTGCAGCAGTCAGCGGCGACTGCGCAGAATCTGGCAGCTACCGCCGCTCTCTGCGCGATCCTGGGCCACATCTACACCGTATGGCTTGACTTCAAGGGGGGCAAGGGTGTGGCTACCGGCTTTGGTGTCTTCCTGGCCATCTCCCCGCTCGCGGCACTCCTGGGGCTGGCCGTCTTCGCTGTTGTCTTCGCACTCAGCCGCTACGTTTCGCTCGGCTCTATCCTGGGCGCCATCGCGTTTGCTGCAGCGGTTCTGCTGCGCAGCCGGCAGTCGTTGACGCCGGCGCTGCTGGCGGTCAGCGTGCTGATTCCGGCCATCGTCATCGCCAAACACCACGCCAACATCCGGCGTTTGCTGGCCGGAACCGAGTATCGCTTCGGCCGTTCCAAGGCGGCGGCAGCATGAGCCGCATCGCCGTCATCGGCAGCGGCGCCTGGGGCACTGCCATCGCCATCTCACTGGCGCGTCGCGGAGGTCACACCGTCAACCTCTGGTCCCATACCGCTTCCGTCGCAGAGACCATCAACGCCGCCGGTGAGAACCGCGTCTATCTGCGCGGCGCGGCCGTGCCGCGCTCCATCTTCGCCACCGCCGATCTGCAGGCCGCCCTTCTGGATGCTGAGACCGTCATCGGCGTGATGCCGTCCGCCTATGCTCGCGGACTGTATACGCGCATGAGCCCACACCTCAGCCCTGGGCAGATCCTGATCAGCGCTACCAAAGGCCTTGAAGACGGCACGTATCTGCGCATCAGCCAGGTGATCGAGCATGTGCTCGGCGGGCACGGCCTGTCACTGCCCTGCGCAGTGCTCAGCGGGCCCTCCTTTGCGCAGGAGGTCGCCGCAGGGCAGCCTACGGCGATGACACTGGCCTGTGCCGATGCGGCGATCGCCGCCCGGCTGCAGGAGGAGCTCTCCGGCCCGGCACTGCGGCTGTACACCAGCGAAGACGTCATCGGCGTCGAGTTGGGGGGCGCACTTAAGAACGTGATCGCGCTCGCTACCGGCATCTTGGACGGCCTGGGCCTGGGGCACAACAGCGCCGCCGCACTGATCACCCGCGGTATCGCCGAGATCACTCGTCTGGCCGTCGCCTGCGGCGCGCGCCGGGAGACGCTCGCTGGCCTCTCCGGCCTGGGTGATCTGGTCCTCACCTCCACTGGAGCACTGTCGCGTAACCGCAGCGTCGGTATCGCACTGGGAAAAGGAAACCGGCTGAATGACATTTTGTCGCGAATGGATGGCAAGGTTGCGGAGGGAGTGTTGACCACCCACGCCGCACTCGGCCTGGCCGCCACCTACGGTATCGAAATGCCGATTACGGAGCAGGTAAACGCGATCCTTCACCACGGCAGGAGCCCACGCGAAGCACTCGCGGAGTTGATGAGCAGGCCCGGCCGCGAAGAGGTTTAGTCCAGGAGTGCGGGACTACTGGTTCGTTACGGCAGCTTCCCAGATGGAAACTGCTCACCTTCTTTGCCCTGATCCGCGACCCGCATGAAATCCATCCAGACCGGCAACGCGGCACGCGCGCCCGTCTCCTTCTCACCCAGCGACTGCCGGCTGTCGAACCCCACCCACACGCCGCAGCTGACCGAGGGCGAGAAGCCGATGAACCACGCATCGGTGAAGCCGCTGGTGGTGCCGGTCTTGCCGCCAACCGGGTGGTTGAGTGCTGCCGCTGCGGACCCGGTTCCATGCACGGTCACCTCGCGCAAAAGCGTCATCATGGTCCTCGCAGTCCGGGCATTGGTGGACTCCGAGACGACCGGCTGGTCCTGGTAGAGCGTCACTCCATCGCCACTGTTCACCTTGCGCAGCAGGTGCGGCGTCAAGCGCACGCCATCATTGGGAAAGCTGCTGTAGGCCGCGACCTGCTCGGCCAGCGTCACCTCAACCGAGCCTAGCGCAACCGGCAGATACGAGGGGATCTCGCGCGTGATGCCGAAGCGATGCGCCACTTCGATCACCTTGTGCATGCCGACACGTTCTGCCAGGCGCAGCGCTGGAATGTTGCGGGAATCCGCGAACGCCTTCAGCAGCGGGATGCTGCCCAGGTAGTTCGGCTCATAGTCATGCGGGGTGTAGGGCCCGCCTGGCGTCTGGAAGGTTACGGGGGTATCAAGTACCCGCTCCTCCGGGGTAGCCCCGGCCTCAACCGCGGCGGTGTACACGTAGGGCTTGAAGGAGGAGCCGGTCTGACGCTCCGCCTGCATGGCGCGGTTGAACTGCGACAGGTTGAAGTCTCGTCCGCCGACCATGGCCAGCACGTCGCCGGTGGCGTTATCGACTGCCATCAACGCGCCCTCAACCCCGGAGTCCTGCTCGAGCGTTCCATGCAGCACCGCATCCAACGGCGAGCCTGTGACCCGCACGTAGACGACGTCACCTAGCCGGAACAGCTTTTGCGCGTCGCGCTGCCCGGTCCAGGCCCAATCCTCCGGCCCCAGCACCAGGCGCCCCTGCCCGATCGCGATTGTCGCGCGATCCTCCAGCAGTCCCACTACTAGCCCGTGCAGGTATGCGCCCGTGCGGATGGGCAGGCTCCAGTCCGGGTGGCGGAAGCTCTCCATCGATTCGCCTGCGCGCAGCGCGTTCAGCAGCAAGCCATGCCAGCCGTGGCGACGCTCATAGGCCGCCAGTCCATCGAGCACAGCGCTATTCGCTGCCTGCTGCAGCGTCAGGTCGAGCGTGGTGTACACCTTCAGCCCCGCCTGGTGCACCATCTCGCTGCCGAACTGCCGCTCCAGCTCTCGCCTCACCTCCTCGACAACCCAGGGCGCCACGCTGTTGGGCGGCGGCGCAAGACGAAGCCCTAGCGGCGCAGCCTTGGCATCATTCGCCTCCTGCGCGGTGATGACTCCGTCTTCCAGCATGGAGTTGATGACGGTGTTGCGACGGCGAAAGGCCTTCTCTGGATTGATGATCGGTGAGTAACCCACCGGCGCCTTTGGCAGGCCCGCGAGCAGGGCGGCTTCGGCCAGCGTCAGCTCTCGCGCCGGCTTGCTGAAGTAGAAGTTCGCGCCCGCTTCAAACCCATAGACACCGTGGCCGAGATAAATCTGGTTCGCGTAGAGCGTGAAGATCTGCTCCTTGGTGAAAGCGCGCTCGATCTGGATAGAGAGGAAGACCTCCTGCAGCTTGCGGCGCAGGGTCCGATCCGGCGTCAGGAACAGGTTGCGCGCCAGCTGCATGGTGAGCGTGGAGGCGCCCTGTGCGCGGCCGTGCGAGACGATGTCGTGGTAGGCCGCCCCGAGCACGCGAAACAGATTTACGCCCCAGTGGCTCTCGAAGTTCTTGTCCTCGGTTGAGATCACGGCATTGCGCAGCACGAGCGGAAAGGCGTTGTACTCGACTACCTGCCGGCGCTCCAGCGCGAAGGAGCCGAACAGCTGCCCGTGCACGTCGTACAGCTCGGTGGTAGTCAGAGGCTTATAGCGCTCCAGGTCAGCGATCTGCGGCAGATCGACTGAGTACACCAGCATCAGCCCGGCCAGGGAGCCGGCTGCCGCGGCCAGTACCAGCAGGAAAGCCAGCGCGACGTTGCCCGCAACCTTGCGGCGGCCAGGTTGAAGTGTGCCCTGCCGCGGCGGAGGACGGAAGGTACCCGTAACCGGGCGATGAGTTTTGGGTGGGTCGGTCAAAAGGAAGGCATCAGCGCCGCACTCGTCGCCGAGGATAGCACGCGAGGGCGCAGCCGACCCATGCCTAAGCTGATGCTGCTGCTCGGCTTGCGCCGACCGTGCCCAGGCTTACGCGGACTTCTGCTTCAGCAGCTCCAGAGCCTTGTTCAACTGGTCGTCAGCGTGCGGCGGGCGCGCCTGTGGGGCCTCGCTCTTGGCAGGCTCTGCTCCCGCCTGGTCATCCTCGTTTGAAGCGACAACAACGCTCGGCTGCACGGCATCGTCCTGAATCTTCTTGCCGTCCGGCGCGGCGTACTTCGCAACCGACAGGATCAGCGCGGAACCATCCGGCAGCTCAATCGTCTTCTGCACGGAGCCCTCGCCGAAGGTGCGGTCACCCACAACATCGCCCCGCTTGTTGCCGAGAATCGCGGCGGCCACCAGTTCAGCCGGGCCGGAGGTGCCGTGGTTTACGAGTACTGCCAGCGGCGCAGCGGTAATCCACTTCGACTTCTCCGCGGAGAATGTCTGGCTGGGAAACTTCTGGCCGCTCAGTGTGGCGATGGTGCCGCTCTGGATGAAGAAGTTGGCCAGCCGGACACCCTGCGCCTCATCGCCGATGGCGACGTCCCGCAGGTCCAGCAGGACCTTCTTCGCATCCTTGCTGTCGCCCTTGCTCTGCTGCTTCAGCTTGGATTCGATCTCGTTGACGCGCTCCTTGGTCAGCTCGTTGGGCTTGAGGTAGAGGATGCTCGCGTTCTCATACAACTGCTCGTTCAGCTCCGGAACCGGCACCGCGGAGCGGGTCAGGGTGATCTTCTCTGGCTCCGACTTGCGCGGGCGCACCAGCGCAATGTTCACCGTGGAGCCAACCGGGCCTTCGAGCATCAGGCGCATCATGGCCAGCGACATCTCCCGCGTTGACTGGCCACCGATGGCCTCGATCAGGTCGCCGTCCTGGATCTGCTGCTTGTCCGCGGGCGAGCCAGGCACCACCGAGACGACCGTGCCGTAGCCGTAGCGCTTGGAGACGTTGATGCCGACCTGCGCCGTACCCTCGCTCAGGTGTTGCTTGTAGAGCTTGTACTCCGCCGGGGTCAGATAGCTCGAGTCCGCATCGAGCGACTCCAGCAGGCCGTGCAGCGCGCCGATGGTCACATTGTTCATGTTGGGGTCGACAACGTAGTCGTTCTGGATCTTGTTGAGAACTTCGCTATAGACCTCCATCTCCGCGTAGGCGCCGTCCTTCTGGTCTGCCCGTACACTGCCCGGGCGCAGACTGCCCCACACTGTGAGCAGAAGAAGGCCAACCGAAATTCCAAAGACGGAGCGCTGGAACGACTTGGACATAGACCACCTGTATGCGGAAATGATAGCGCACCACCCCCGACTTCGGCCCTCTCCAGGGAGCTACACTTCCGTGGGAGTGAAGGCCTCTGGAGTTGGACGGAGCAGGCCGGGAATCGGGGTCAAAGCTGTTGGCCAGACGCTACGGGCCACTGCATTCAGTTGTCTGGTGGCGGTGGACAGAATCGAACTGTCGACCTACGGGTTATGAGTCCGTCGCTCTAACCATCTGAGCTACACCGCCGGGTGCTGGAAGGCACAGGCCAAGGGGCACAGCGGGACGCCGCGCAGGCCAGACCTAAGTTTAGGGAAGGGCCCGGGGTGCGTCAATGCGCGGCTGGTTGTAGAGCACATCACTTCCTGCACTTTTGACACCAGGCTCCCGCCGCTTCTGCTACTCTCCTAGGCATTCCACGGAGCCCATGCCGTCTCCCAGCCCCACGCGGGCGTATCTCTCAAGGAGAACCCATGTCGCAGACGCGGCTTCTGATGTGCGCTCCCGACCACTTTGGCGTGGAGTATGTGATCAACCCGTGGATGCTCGGCAATGTGCAGGCCACCACGCGCGCGCTCGCCATGGCCGAGTGGCGGGCGCTCTATGGGCTGCTCAGCCAGTTCGGCGAGATCGCCTTACTACCGGCCGTAGCCGGGCTGCCAGACCTGGTCTTCACCGCGAACGCCGCCGTTCTCGCCGGCCGCACCGCCGTGCTCAGTAGCTTCCGCCATGCGGAGCGACAGGGCGAGGAGCCGTGCTTCGAGGCGTGGCTGGCCGCTGACGGCTTTACCGTCCACCGGCTGCCGCGCGAGCTGCCCTTTGAAGGCGCTGGAGACGCCTTGTTTGACCGGTCACAGCCGCTGCTGTGGTTCGGCCACGGCGTACGCTCTTCCATCGCGGCGCTGCCCTACCTCGAGCGGCTGCTGATGACCGAGGTGCAGCCGCTAGAACTGCTGCAGTCCCGCTTCTACCATCTGGATACCTGCTTCTGCCCGCTGGAAGGCGGTGCGCTGCTCTACTACCCGGATGCCTTCGCACCCGGCAGCCGACGCATCATCGAGGCCAGGGTGCCCGCTGATCTGCGTCTGGCCGTCTCTGAGCAGGACGCCATCGACTTTGCCTGCAATGCCGTCAACGTGGGCCGGCATGTCGTCCTGAACCGCGCCAGCGGCGCACTGACCGCATGGCTCGCCGAGCGCGGCTTCGTTGTGCATCAGACGCCCACAACCGAGTTCCTGAAGGCGGGCGGCTCGGCGAAGTGCCTCACACTATCACTCGTGGAAACAACGGGTGCCCGGCTGCCGTTTCTGCCTGCCGCTTCCTTGCCCGCCTGGGGAGTGGCCCCGCAGCCCGCCGCCTGAAGAGCCTCGATAGCCGTGGGATACTAACGCCCGTATCCCCGGAGACCCGTTTGCTCAACACTCTCGCCGTCATCCCTGCCCGCCTTGCATCCACCCGCCTGCCTCGCAAGGTGCTGCTTGAGATCGCCGGAAAGCCGATGCTGCAGTGGATCGTGGAAGCCGCGCTTGCCTCGCCGCTTCTGGATCGGGTCGTGGTCGCGACCGACTCCGACGAGGTGATGATGCTGGCCGCCCGGCGTGGCTGGGAGGCAAGGATGACCTCGCCCGCCCTGCAGAGCGGGTCGGACCGCGTCCATGCCGTAGCGCGGGAAATAGGCGGAGAGATCGTCGTGAACATCCAGGGCGACGAGCCGATGCTGCGCCCTGCGCACTTCGACGCACTGCTGGCGCCCTTCTCACGTGCCGGGGTCGACGCTCAGGTCACGACGCTGTGGACACCCTGCGCTCCAGAAGAGATCGCCGACCCGAACGCAGTCAAGGTGGTGCTGGCCGAGGATGGCCGCGCGCTCTACTTCTCCCGCGCCACCATTCCCTTTGACCGCGACCGCACCGGCGCTATCGCCTATCGCAAGCACCTCGGCCTCTATGCTTATCGCCGCGCGGCGCTCGACCGCTTTGCCGCCCTGCCGCCCCACCCGCTGGAGCTGAGCGAGCGGCTGGAGCAGCTTCGCCTGCTGGCCGACAACATCCCCATCTACGTCGAACAGACGCCCTACAGCACCATTGGCGTGGACACGCAGCAGGACCTGGAGCGAGTGGCTGCCCTCTTAGCCTGACCGCATGCGCGGGGCGAAGATGGTAACCGGGGTGCAGCTATCTATCCGGCTGTTGCAGGCGGCGAACTGTAAACTACGGGCATGAGCGTAACCACTGCCCCGGTCGCCCCTGCCTTCGCTGCCCGCATCGGCCGCATCGAGATATCCGCCACCATGGCCGTCACCGCAGCTGCAACCAAGCTGCGCGCAGAGGGCGCGAAGCTGGTCGACTTCGGCGCCGGTGAGCCGCACTTCGCCACCCCACGCCATATCAAGGACGCGGCCATCGCGGCCATTGAGGCGAACTTCTCCCGCTACACCGTCGTCGCGGGCATCGCGGAGGTGCGTAAGGCCATTGTGGAGCGGCATGCGGCAGACTTCGGCTCAAATTACACGCCGGATGAAGCAGTCTTCACCACCGGAGGCAAGCTCGCGCTATTCAACGCGATCGAGGTGCTGGTTGACCATGGCGACGAGGTGATCCTGCCCGTGCCCTACTGGGTGTCCTACAAGGACATCATTCAGTTCGCGGGCGGCACTCCGGTGTATCTGGAGACGCAGGAGAGCGAGAACTTCCGCATCACCGCCGATGCCATTGAGCGGGCCATCACTCCGCGCACCAAGGCCATCATCCTCAACTCGCCATCCAATCCGGCCGGCTCGGTGATTGCGCGGGCAGACCTCGAGCGCATCGTCCACTTGGCCCACAGCCGCGGTATCTACGTGATGCTGGACGAGTGCTACATCTATCTGCAGTTTGCTGGCGGCTGCTTCTCCGCCGCGTCAATCACCGAGGCGAAGGAGCACCTGATCGTGCTCGGCTCGCTGTCGAAGACCTACGCGATGACGGGATGGCGCGCCGGATTTGCGCTTGGGCCCAAGCCCATCATCACCGCCATGAGCAAGCTGCAGTCACAGTCCACCTCCTCGACCGCCGCCATGGTGCAGAAGGCATCCGTCGCGGCGCTGACCGGATCGCAGGAGTGCGTCTCCGAGATGCGCGCTGACTACATCCGCCTGCGGGACGAGATTGTCGCTGGCCTGCGCACGATTCCGGGTGTTACCTGCACCATGCCGGAGGGCGCGTTCTATGCCTATCCCAATGTGTCCGGCCTGCTGCAGCGCTCGGGCATTGCCACGCCTACCGAGCTGAGCACCCGGCTGCTGCATGAGGCGGGCGTGGTCGTGGTGCCCGGCGAAGCCTTCGGAACTCACCAGCACATTCGTCTCTCGTATGCGGTGTCACACCACGATGTCACCGAAGGGCTGGAGCGAATCCGCCAGTTCGCGGCGAAGTTCTAACCCGGCGCAGGCCAGGAGAAGGTGCTGGCCTGCAGACCAGACCACCCCGAGTGAAGAGGCTATTTCCTCCTCTACTATGTGACTGCTAGAGGCGGCCGTATTTGCCAGCGCAAACAGCCAGGTAGAAAAGGCTGCGTTGCCGCGGTGCAATGCGACCGGGTAGCCGGAGGATCTTCCGCAGCGACGACTCTCATTCGCATCTTGCCTACTGGGCCGGCCTGATCCCGGTGCTGATCGCTGCAGCGCTGCTCACCTATGTCTATAGCTTGGCCGGGCAAGCGGACAAGGTACGCCTGAACGTCTGGTCGAGTACCTGCGTGATGAGCGCGCGCCGCATGCAGTATTCGCGGCTGCGCCAATCCGGTACGATAGCCAGAACGTATGGCCACCTTCCCCGACTTCTGTCCCATCATCCTGGCCGGCGGCAGCGGCACCCGCTTCTGGCCACGCAGCCGTAAAGCCCGCGCCAAGCAGGTACTGGCGCTCGACGGCGAGCGCACCATGATTCAGCGCACCGTCGATCGCCTGGTTTCACTCGCGGCACCGCACTGTGCGTGGGTGATTACCAACGACCTGCTCTCTCCGGCGATCTGTAGCCAGCTGGACTGCGTGCCGCCAGAGCAGGTGCTGACCGAGCCGATGGCGCGCAACACGGCGCCTGCTGCCGGGCTGGCCGCTTTCATCATGGAGCGCAGAAATCCGGAGACTGTCCTCGGCATCTTCCCGGCGGACCACGTGATCGGAGACGAGCCGAAGTTCCTGGAGACGCTGCGGCGCGGTATCGCGCTGGCGGCAGCGGGGGAGAACATCGTCGTGCTAGGCGTACACCCCACGCGGCCAGAGACCGGCTACGGCTACATCGAGACGGGCGGGACCCTGGAACCGGGCGTTCAGCGCGTACGTCGCTTTACCGAAAAACCGAACCTGACCAAGGCCGAGGAGTTAGTGGCCGCCGGCAACTATCACTGGAATAGCGGTATATTTTTGTGGACTGCGCGTACCCTGGCCAACGCCATCCGGGAGCATCTGCCGGAGACCACGCCCTGCCTGGAGCAGATCGCCGCGGCATTCGGTACTTCGGAGTTCACCCGCGTCTTCGCGGAACAGTACCCGCAATGCGAGAACATCTCGCTCGACTACGCGGTGCTTGAGCCCCGCTCCGCCAAAGGCGAGCGGCACTCCCACCTCTACTGCCTCCCGGCCGACTTCGGCTGGAACGATCTCGGCTCCTGGGCGGCGCTCTATGAG
>CAXUMX010000003.1:16680-44317 GCA_964252395.1 uncultured Acidobacteriaceae bacterium
AGCATCAGCTGGCCAAGCAGCCAACGGCTGCCAATATCACGGAGTCGACCGGCAGCGTCGCCATCGATGCGCACGGGAACTACGCCTATAGTCCGAGTAAGTTTGTCGCTCTGGTCGGCGTGCAGAATGTGGTCGTCGTCGATACTGGCGACGCGCTGCTGATCACCACGCGTGAGCACTCGCAGGACGTGGGGAAGGTAGTGAAGCAGCTGATCGCCGAGGGCAAGACCGAGCTGGTGTAGCCAGCGCCTTCATCCATCCTGCTCCCTCTTTCTGGTTGTGCCGTCGCTTCCCTTGCATCTGATCAATCTCAGTAGAATGTCCGGAGCCATGTCGACACCTTCAATCAAGTTCGGCACCGACGGCTGGCGGGGTGTCATTGCCGATGATTTCACCTTCGCCAATGTGCGGGTCGCTGCAGCGGCCATCGTAAATTACGTACTGGCCCATGAAGATGCCAGCAAAGGTATCTGCATCGGATACGATACACGCTACGGTTCACCAGCGTTTGCGCGCACGGCGGCAGAGGTAGCCGCCTCGGCTGGCATCCCGGTACGGCTGGCGCCGCAGGCCACGCCCACGCCCGCTGTCTCCTATGCCGTACGCGCCTCCGGTGCGGCCGGCGGCATCATGATCACCTCCAGCCACAACCCGTACCAGTGGAATGGTGTGAAGTACAAGGCCAGCTACGGCGGCTCCGGTTCCCCCGGCATCATGGCGAAGATCGAGCAGTCGCTCGGCCAGCCGCTGCCCAGGCCTGCACGTCCCGCCGCCATTGTCGAAGAGGACTTTACTGCGCCATACGTGGCAGCTATCTCCCAGTTCGCGAACCTTGACGCGATCGCGCGCTCCGGACTGCGCTTTGCGATCGATGCAATGTACGGCGCGGGTGCAGGCATTCTGGCGGGCATTCTGCGGCCGCTCGGCGTCGATTTCGTGGAGATCCGCGCCAATCACGATCCGCTGTTCCCGGGTATCAACCCGGAGCCCATCGAGCCGCACGTCCGCATGCTGCAGGAGACGGTGGTGCGTGAGAAGTGCCAGGCCGGACTTGTGACTGATGGCGATGCCGACCGCCTGGGTGCAGTGGATGAGCATGGCAACTTCGTCGACCCTCACAAGATCTTCGCCATCCTGCTGCGCTGGATGCTTGAGCGCAAGGGCTGGACCGGCGGTGTGACACGCGCCTTCAACACCACCAAGATGCTGGACCGCATCGCAGCCAAGCACAATCAGACGCTGTACGAGCACGGCATCGGTTTCAAGTATGTCTGCGACCTGATGCTGGAGCATGACATCCTCATCGGCGGGGAGGAGTCCGGCGGCATCGGCATCCGGCGGCATCTGCCGGAGCGCGACGGCCTGCTGAACTGCCTACTGCTGGCAAACGTCATGGCGGATGAGCAGAAGACCCTTGGCCAGTTGGTAGCCGGCCTGCAGCAGGAGTACGGGGAGCATCAGTATGGGCGCATCGACCTGCACATTCCTGACGCGCTGAAAAAGGCTGCTATCGCTCGTGCCGGCGCTCTGCAGCCAGGGGCAAAGGACTTCGCCGGCATGGCGGTCCAACGAGTGGAGACACTCGACGGAATCAAGTTCTACCTCGACAACCCGGAGGCGAAATCGAAGTCCAACGCCGCCGAAACCTGGCTGCTGCTGCGCGCCTCCGGGACGGAGCCCCTGATGCGCATCTACTCCGAGTCCGTATCGAAGGACTCCGTGAGCCGGCTGCTCGAGGCAGGTCGCGCCTTCGCGATGGCAGGCAGCTAGCAGCTCGATTCGGTCCCCGCGTCCGCCCTCGCGGGGAACAGCGCAGCCTAGTCAGAATCGCTTGGCAGTCGCAATTACCGGGAGAGCTCAGCTTCGATGCGCGCGGTCAACGCGGGGTCGTCCGGCTCCACATCGGGTGCAAAGCGCGCGACTGGCCTGCCGCTGCGATCAATCAGGAATTTCTCGAAATTCCACAACACCTCGGGCTCCGCATTGGGCTGAACACCAAACTCGATCAGGTGCTGGCGCAGGCTCTGCGTCGAGGTAGTGGGCTGCGGCTGCGCATCGGTCAGCGCTCGATAGAGCGGGTGTTTCTGGCTGCCCACGACTTTCACCTTCTCAAATACTGGAAAGGAGACGCCGTAGTTTGTGGAGCAGAACTGCGCGATTTCGGCATTGGAGCCGGGCTCCTGCTGTGCGAAGTCATTCGCCGGAAATCCGAGGATTGCGAAGCCACGGTTACGATATTGCTGGTAGAGCCGCTCCAGCCCGCTGTACTGCGGGGTGAAACCGCATTTGGACGCCACATTCACGACCAGCAGCACCTGTCCTTCATAGTCGGCCAGCGAAGCCGCGGATCCATCAATCCGCCGTAGCGGCACATTCTCGAGCGTTGCACTCATGAGCGATCTCCTCTCTGGGAGTATACGAACCCGCAGACGAGATCAAGCGAGGCCGCAGCCCCGCCCGATTCTTCTCAGACGCCCCCGCTTACTTCATGCCGTCCAGGATGGAGCCGACGATGCCACCCACCACGCCTGCCTGGGTGGTCTCCGCCCGCCGCTCGGTCGGCATGTACTCCTGCAGCTTGTGCGCGAGTTTGGCTATGGGCAGGGTCTGCAGCCAGACGCGGCCCGGACCGGTGAGCGCAGCCAGGAAAATGCCGTCTCCGCCGAAGATCATGTTCTTGATGCCGGGAATGCGTGTGATCTGAAAGCTGACTCCGGACTCGAACGCGCCAACGTGGCCGGGGTGCACGCGCAGCAGTTCGCCAGGGCGCAGGTCCTTTACTACCAGTTCGCCTGAGAGCTCCAGCCACGCCATGCCGTTCCCGCTGACGCGCTGCAGTAGAAAGCCGTCACCGCCGAAGATGCCGGCTCCAAGCGACTGCTGGAACCCGACCCCAAGCTGGACTCCGGCAGTGGCGCAGAGGAAGCCATGCCGGTGGATCATGAACTCGCGGCCATTCGTTACTTCGACAGGCACAATATGTCCCGGCACCTTGGTGGCAAAGGCGATCTCACCGGGCGCGCCTACGGCCCGGTACTCCGTCATGAAGAGCGTGCCGCCGCCGGCGACCCGCTTGAGGGCGCCGAAGAAACCGCCGCCCCCGCCCATCTGTGTGTGGGTGGACATCTGGATGGAGGCCGACATCCAGGAGAGCTCCCCGGCCTCGGAGACGATCGCGTCATTGTGGTCCAGCAGGAACTCCAGCACCGGCATGGTAGTTCCAATGGTTCTGCTTTGCATGGGTTGAACCTCCCGGGCATCCGCCGACGCCAGCATACACATACGCTGGTTCACAAATCGCAGTTCCGCGCTTTGCGGTACTGGTTCGATGCTTTAGCAAGAACCAGGCGAGCGTTACGGCCGGTCAGGCCTCGGGGCCGCGCTCCCGCAGCTTGGCAAGCACAAGCGGCGGCACTAGTCCTTCAACCGAGCCCCCCAGCCGGAAGACCTCTTTGACCAGCCGCGAGCTGACGTAGGAGTACTTCTCTGCCGGCATCATAAAGATCGTCTCCAGGTCCGGAGCGAGCCGGCGGTTCATTAACGCCATCTGCAACTCGTACTCGTAATCGCTGATCGCACGAATCCCGCGCAACACCGCCTGGGCATGCTGCGAACGCACGAAGTCAACCAGCAGACCGTCGAAGCTGTCTACCGAGACGTTGGGCATGTGCTCGACCGCTGCCGTCAGCATGGCGCAGCGTTCGGGCACGGTGAACAGCGGACTCTTGCCGGAGTTCTGCAGGACCGCGACGACCAGGTGATCGAAGATCTTTGCGCCACGGGCAATCAGGTCCAGATGCCCGTTGGTCATGGGATCGAAGGTGCCGGGGTAGATCGCTTTTACCGTGTTCATGATGGCTTGCTGCCAGCGGGCAGTGTAAGCGGGCGCGGCTATGCGAGTCCAATTCCCGCCTGTCGCGCGCAAATTCATTTGACACGGCGCGCGCCACCCCGGCTAAATGTCGGCTGATCGTAACTTGCATCGGCCTCACATCCTGTCTGGAGACACGCGACTATGAGCATTACCTCATCGACCGCACCTCACTCCACCCAGAGCATCTGGAAGGTGCTATTCGCCTCCTCAGTCGGGACCATGATCGAGTGGTACGACTTTTACATCTTCGGGTCGCTCGCTTCCGTCCTCGCGCTCAAGTTCTACCCGCCCGGGAACGATACTTTTGCGTACATCGCCTACCTGGCGACGTTCGCGGTCGGTTTCCTGGTCCGGCCCTTCGGTGCGCTCTTCTTTGGCAGGGTGGGCGATAAGGTCGGACGCAAGTACGCTTTTCTGGTGACCCTGAGCATTATGGGCGGAGCCACGGCCCTGATCGGCGTCATGCCCACCTTTCAGACCGCGGGTTGGTTCGCGCCCATCGCGCTGATCGCGATCCGCGTCCTTCAAGGTCTTGCCCTCGGTGGCGAGTACGGTGGCGCAGCGGTTTACGTCGCAGAGCATGCGCCTGACCGACGTCGCGGCTTCTACACCAGCTTTATCCAAGTGATGGCCAGCTTCGGCCTCTTCGCCTCATTGGCTGTGATCCTGGCTACCCAGTACACCATGAGCAAGCAGGCCTTCAATGACTGGGGCTGGCGGGTCCCCTTTCTGATCTCGATCGTGCTGGTGACCGTCTCGCTTTACATGCGTTCCAAGATGCGCGAATCTCCTATCTTCGAGCAGTTGAAGACGCGCGGCATGACCTCAACGGCACCGCTGAAAGAGGCCTTCGCAGAGTGGCGCAACCTGAAGATTGTGTTGCTGTCGTTGTTTGGCGCCACAGCCGGGCAAGGCGTCATCTTCTACGCCAGCCAGTTTTATGCGCTCTTCTACCTGCAGACCATCCTCAAGGTGAACGCACGCTCGGCAAACATCGTCGTCGCGCTGGCAGTTCTGGCGGCTGTGCCCTTCTTCGTCTTCTTCGGCTGGCTCTCTGATCGCATCGGGCGCAAGTGGCTGATGATGACCGCGTGCCTGCTCGCCGTGCTCTGCTATCTCCCCATCTACAAAGCGATGCAGCAGGCTGCCGGCAACAACGTGGTCGCGGTGCGCTCAGCCAAGGACAAGGCCACGGGCGCGATCAAGCTCTCGCCACTCACTCGCGATGCTGCGGGCGCTTCCGTCCCGGCGAAGGAGGCCGCGGCACCCAACCTGCCCGCCTTGACTGCCCTCGTCTTCCTGCAGGTCCTGATCGTCTGCATGATCTATGGCCCCATTGCCGCTTACCTGGTCGAAGCCTTTCCGGCAAAGATCCGATACACCGCGCTCTCGTTGCCGTACCACATCGGCAACGGTGTCTTCGGGGGCCTCCTGCCGCTGATCGGACTTTCTCTGTGCGCGGCGACAGGGAACATCTACGCGGGTCTCTACTACCCCATGGTGGTCGCTGGCATCACGCTGGTATGCGGGAGCATCTTCCTGCGCGAAACCCATGGCAACCTGATCTGGGCGGAAGCGGCACCATTGCCCCCAGGCACCTTAAGCAGCGTCCCCGAGCGCACTGTGTGACCTGAATGCAAATGGAGAGGGCGGCCCGATTCGGACCGCCCCATGCTTGAGCAAACACCCAAGCGCTAAGCCTGCGGACGTCGTGCTGCCGGGCGCACCACTGCCTCGGCCACAGCTGCGCCATTCACCGGTACTGCGGGCACCTCCGCTTCCTTAACGGCGCCGATGCCCAGCTTCTGACGAAGCTGCTGATGCATCCGGTCGAAGGTGTCCCGGTTGTCCTTCAGATACTGGCGCACATTCTCGCGACCCTGGCCGATGCGCTCGCCGGAGTAGCTGAACCATGCGCCGGACTTCTCAACGATGTTGTTGGCCACTGCCAGATCAAGAACGTCGCCTTCGCGCGAGATGCCCTCGCCGTAGAGGATGTCGAACTCGGCTTCGCGGAACGGAGCCGCAACCTTGTTCTTCACCACTTTGACCTTGGTACGTGAGCCCACTACAACGTCGCCTTCCTTCACGGCGGCGATACGGCGGATGTCGATGCGCACGGAAGAGTAAAACTTCAGCGCGCGGCCGCCCGTGGTGGTCTCCGGGTTGCCGAACATGACGCCGATCTTCTCGCGAATCTGGTTGATGAAGATGAGGCAAGTGCGCGACTTCGAAACCGTACCGGTCAGCTTGCGCAGGGCTTGCGACATCAGGCGGGCCTGCAGGCCGACGTGCGAGTCGCCCATCTCTCCGTCGAGCTCGGCCTTGGGGACCAGGGCTGCCACCGAGTCCACCACCAGCACATCGATGGCCCCGGAGCGGACCAGCGCTTCGGTGATCTCGAGCGCCTGCTCGCCATAGTCTGGCTGCGAGATCAGCAGGTTGTCGATATCCACGCCCAGCTTCTTGGCATAGATCGGGTCAAGCGCGTGCTCGGCATCGACGAAGGCAGCCATGCCGCCCATCTTCTGGGCCTCGGCGATGATCTGGAGCGTAATTGTCGTCTTACCGGAGGACTCCGGCCCGAAGATCTCCACCACGCGACCGCGCGGCACACCGCCCACGCCCAGCGCGGCGTCGAAGGAGATGGAGCCGGTGCCGATGACCGAGATCGGCACGATCGCCTCCTTCGAGCCCAGGCGCATGATCGATCCTTTGCCAAACTGCTTCTCTATCTGCGAAAGCGCCAGCTCTACCGCGCGCGAACGATCATCAGCCATGCCTGTATTCTCCCCATCTCTGCCCGGAGTCTCCGGGTTTCCTGTCACTTCTTTGCCGATGCTGTTTAAGTTTATCTGCTCCAGCAGGGGCGAACAAGTATCGAAAGTCGTAACCAAATTGGAACTGAAACCTATCGCTTGAGGATATCCACTGGCTCCCGCACGTCCGTCACCCGCATGTGCCGGGCCAGCGCCGGATGCTGCCGCTGCACTGCCTCGTACATCGCCCAGGCCACCCGCCGATAGGAAAAGTGCCCCTGCGGCGCGGAGCGCAGCTCGCTGATATAAAGCGCCTCGGCGAAATCCATCTGGAAGAGCGCTCGGCAGCGCGTGCCCAGCGGCAGCAGGTAGCGCGCAGTGGCCTCCGCCTCCGGGGCGTCGCTGGCCGCAACCCCGGCGAAGGCCTCGAGCGCCGCGGCGGTAGCCTGCTGGTAAATCTCGAGCATGCCGGACTCGGCCAGCCCGTCCGGGACTTCGCAGCCGTGGGCGGCGGTGAAGCTCTGCAGCGTCTGCAGACAGCGGCGATGCCGGTGCATATCGCGGAAGCCGCCTATGTCCATCAGGATGTCGAAGCGAAGCGGCGCCCCGGCGGCGAAGCTGCGCAGCAGCTCATCATGGCGTCCGCGATGCTTTAGCCCCAGCCCGATCAGCTCATCGCGTTGCTGTTCATTGAGAGAGGCGACCCGGTCGCGCACCTGGCGGAACGGATAATGGCAGGCGCTATAGACCAGGGTGGCCGCAATCTCCAACTCCAAGGGCCCGTCGCGTTCCACCAGATCCAGCACCGGTGCGTCCGCGATCGAAGTTCCGGCCATCAGCTCCGCGGCTGCCGCCGCCAGCTCCCGACGCGAGGCACTCTGGTAAGAATTGGCAGCGGCGTACTTCACCAGCGTCGGTGCTACATGAACCTCGCGCTCCAGCAGGACAGACGCGCGGCTGGCCAGCTCCGGGCTGATGGCGGCGCTGCGCAACTCGGCCGCCAACTCGCCCATTTCCCGCGCATGCACGTTCCACGCCGCGCCGGTGCCGGCGGCACGCAGCTTTTCGCCCAGCTCGCGTACCTCTGCGTGCTCGTCGCTCAGCAGCCGGCTCACCTGCGACTCCAGGGTGCGCGCATTCACTATCTGTCCCAGTGAGGTGTTCGCGGCCAGGGGCAGCAGGTAGCGCGCAACGTCGAAGGCACGTGCCCGCAGGGTTCGCACAAACGCCTCCTGCTGCATCTCTGCGGGCCGGGGTGTCTTCTCTACGAGCGAGGCAAGCACACCCTCGCTGAGCCGGTGGTAGTCGGCGAACAGCCGCTCGATCGTCGACTCGTAGGTCGCACGCGCCGCCCTCGCCGTGCCAAACTCAGGCAGATACCAGCCGCTCTTCCGGAAGTTCTGATACCGGGTAGAGCGCTCCTGACCGTCCCAGCGCTGCTCATCCACCAGAACGATGGCCGCGAGCAGGCTGAGCCTCTCGACTGCGAAGGCGATGTGCGCCAGGTCGGCGATCGAGCGATGCCCGTACTGGAAGTAAAAGGTATTCAGGAACTGCTCGGCACGCTGGCTGGAGATCTCGCGCAGCGACTCCTTCATCGACAACGCGGAGCGGGAGTACTTGGCCATGGCGTAGGCCAGTACCTCCGGGTCGGCGCCGTGGACTGCGTACACCTCGGTCTCGCTGCGCGGGCGCTCGGGACCGGTCGCGTCTGACGCAGAGGCGTCAACGCTGGGAGAGGCGAGTTGCGGCTCAGGCATGGTCCCCACAGCATAGCTGCCCACTCCCCTGTGCGAAACCGGACACGATTGGACTATGCTCGCAGCCATGAACAGACGACCGGCGGAGCAGGACGCAGCCCCCTATTTCTTCACCTACATCGACAAGGTCACGGGCGATGACTGCATGGCCGCCATGGCCAGCCAGCTGCCCGAAGCGCTCGAGCTCTTCGCCGGCATCTCGGAAGAGCGGTCGACCTTCCGCTACGCGGCGGAGAAGTGGAGCATCCGCCAGGTGCTGAGCCATATCAGCGATACGGAGCGGCTCTTCGTCTTCCGCGCTCTCTGGTTCTCCCGCGCCCTGGGTGGGCCGCTGCCCAGCTTCGATCAGGATGCGGCCGTTGCCGGGGCGGAGGCCGATCGTCTGCCCTGGGCGGCGCATGTGGAGGAGTTCCGCAATGTTCGCCTGGCCACCATCGACTTCTTCAAACATCTGCCGGAGCAGGCGTGGGACCGGCGCGGCATCGCCAGCGGGAATCCCATCAGCGTCCGCGCGCTCGGCTTCATGGTACCGGGGCATCTGGCTCATCACATCGCTCTGTTGCACGAACGCTATTTGTAACGACACACAGTTCGCTGCAGGCAACTGTACCGCGAAACCAAATTGCCACACCGGGGGCGCTCCGCTAGTCTAGGACGCGGACCGGCGACTTTCACCCGCTCCGGAGCTGCCATCCGTGCAGGACGTCCTCAAGACGACGAAGCACCGACCGACTCCGCTGCCGGAGCGTCCCTGGAGCATGACGCAGCGGTGGAACGATCTGCTGTTTGCGCACTGGCCGGTCCCTGGGTCTGAGGTGGCGCCCCTGCTGCCCGCAGGTCTGGTGCCGGACACGTTCGACGGCTCTGCATGGATAGGTGTGGTGCCCTTCTGGATGGATCGCATCCGCTTCAACGGCATGCCTTCCGTTCCCGGCGCGGAGCGCTTTCCGGAGCTGAACCTACGCACATACGTGCGCGAGGAGAACACCAACCTCTCCGGCGTGTACTTCTTCTCCCTGGATGCGGCGAATCCAATCGCTGTCACCGTCGCCCGCGCCTTCTTCCGCCTGCCCTACTACTGGGCCCACATGGAGATTCGGCCGGAGCCAGACGGACGCTTCCTCTACCGCAGCGACCGTCACCTCACCCGGAAGCGGGTGCGCTTCCGCGCCAGCTATCGCAGCCTCGGTCCCAGCCAGCGGCTGGCGCAGTCCAGCCCGGGCACCATCGAGTATTTCCTAACCGAGCGCTACCGTCTCTACACCGCCGATCGGCGCGGACGCCTATTCCAGGGCGAGATCCACCACGTGCCCTGGCCGCTCGAGGCAGCGGAAGCCGAGTTCCCGATCAATGAGCTGCCTGCCGCGCACGGGCTTCGCCTCCCGGACACGCAGCCGCTTCTCTACTACGCTCGGGAGCTGGTAGTGTACGTCTGGTCGCTGGAGCTGGCCACGAGTATGCGCATGATGCTGGCCACCCGACGCACAGTGCCAGCCGCGGAGCCGCTCTGATCCATCCACAGGCGACCGCCTACGTAACCCACTGCAGGCAACCTTTACCGAACCCTGCGAAGAACTGCTGCACTGGTTTTCCTTCCGCGTCTGATCAGCGATACTAGCCGGGATGATTGAACTCGCAGGAAAAGTCGCGCTCATCACGGGCGCCTCGCAAGGAATTGGACGCGCCTGTGCGCTCGCACTGGCTCAGGAGGGCGTCACCGTCGCGCTCGCTGCCCGCAACCAGGACAAGTTGACCGAAGTCGCCCGGGAGATCGCTTGCGCGAACAGCGAGGCAGAAGCCTTCCCGCTCGATATCACTGACGAAACCTCGATCAAGGAATGCGCCCGAGCGGTGCTGGCCAAGTATGGCCACATCGATATCTTGGTCAACAATGCTGGCGTCACGCGCGACATGCTGCTGCTGCGGATGAAGCGCGCCGATTGGGACGCAGTGCTGGCGACCAACCTGACCGGCGCCTTTCTGATGACGCAGGCAGTGCTCAGCTCCATGATGAAGTCGCGCTGGGGCCGCATCATCAACATCGCCAGCGTGGTAGCGGAGAGCGGCCAGGCCGGACAGGCCAACTACGCGGCCTCGAAGGCCGGGCTGATCGGGTTCACCAAGTCCGTAGCCCGGGAGATGGCCTCACGCAACATTACTGCGAATGTGGTGGCTCCGGGCATGGTGGATACGGCCATGACAGCGGTGCTGGACGACAAGCAGAAGCAGGCCATGATGCAGATGATCCCGCTGGGCCGTGCCGGTACTGACCAGGAGATTGCGCACGCTGTCGCCTTCCTGGCGTCGGAGAAGGCTGCTTACATCACCGGGCACACACTGGACGTCAACGGCGGCCTGCACATGGCGTAGGCCGCAGAGTCTAGGCTGCCGGCTGACCCTGGGCCGGAGGAGTCATCATCTTGGCGGGCGCGCCCATCCGTCGGCCTTCGAGTTGCTTCAGCAGCTCCGCATTGACCTCCGCCCCCACCAGCACCAGCAGGGCCACTACGTAGAACCACAGCATCAGGATGAGCAGCGCGCCCATGGAGCCGTAGGTCTTGTTGTAGTTCGCGAAGTGGGCAAAGTAGAAGCTAAGCGCGGCCGAGCTGAGGAAGATGCCGCTAACCGCAACCACTGCGCCGACGAAGGTGTCACGAAAGCGCTGTTTGCGGTTGGGCGCGAGGTAGTACTGCACCTCGATCGCGACCACGATGCAGATGAAGATGGTACCGGCGCGGATCAACGGCCAGACCTGGGCGAAGGTTGCCGGCACAGGAAAGTAGTCCGTGACGAAATGGCCAAACTTCGGACCAGCAATCAGCAGTATCAGACCAACGATGCCAAGCAGTCCGGTCGTAAGCGTCAGCAATAGCGCCTGCAAGCGGTCGCGCCACCAGCTCCGCAGCTGCTTCACGTCATAGGCGACATTCAGCGCGTCTATGGAGGCTGCAAACCCGCCCGAGGCGGTCCACAGATAGCTCAAGAGGCCAAACGACAGAAGACCCCCGCGCTTGGACTTAAGAAGGCTGGCCAGAATGCCGCGGACCATGGTCATGGCGTCGGGCGGCACCAGCAGGGCAAGGATACCCAGCAACTGTCCGAACAGGTTGGGGATGGGCAGGTAGCCAAGCATCGCCGCCAAAAAAATCAGCAGGGGCACCAGCGCAAACAGGAAGTAGTAGGACATGGCTGCGGCCATGCTGAACGCACGGGTGCGGAATAATTCTTCGTAGACGGTCTTGGCTAAGGCGCCAGTCCGCTTCAACGAACGCCGCCAGTCCCAGCGTGCAAGTACGCTCAAGTGGATGTGCCCTCATACATCCGATGTGCATGCGTACGCCCAAGATGGCCGCAGGCGGCGCAGGCCGACGATTTCGATTTGCCCCGGCGAGTCTTCTTACCCTCTGGCGCAAGCAAGGGGATCCAAACCGGGCTGAGCGACTTGTCCTTTGGGCGGCTGCCGCGCCATACTCTCTTCGGCTTATCTCCCACTTCAGGTACGAATCGAGGACTCAGATGTCGCTCTGCCGCATGCTTCTTCCGACCCTTGCTGCCCTTCTGCTGCTGCCCCCTGCCATTGCCGCGGGTCCGATCGAGGTTACCTACCCCAGTGGCTCGGAGACGGTACACGGCCTGCTCTACACCCCGGCTGGCAGCGATACCGGCAAACATCCCGCGGTCATCGTGATTCATGAGTGGTGGGGACTCAACGACTGGGTCAAGCAGCAGGCGGCCGACCTGACGGAGCACGGCTATGTCGCACTGGCGGTCGATCTCTACCGCGGCCAGGTCGCGAGCGACCCCGACACAGCCCATCAGTTGAGCCGGGGACTTCCTGAGGATCGCGGCATTCGCGATTTGAAGGCTGCGGATGCCTTTCTGCGCGCCGACAAACACGTGGACCCGACCCGCATCGGGGCGATCGGCTGGTGCATGGGAGGCGGCTACACAGTGAACTTTGCAGTAGCTGATCCCAAGCTGAAGGCCGTCGTTGTGAACTATGGGCCGCTACCCACCGATGACACTTCTCTGGCCCGCATTCACGCGGCGGTCCTGGGCAACTACGGCGCGCTGGATAAGGGCATCCCCGCGGCCAGTGTGGAGAGCTTTGCCGCCAGCCTCAAGAAGATGGGAAAGACCGTCGATATCAAGATCTACCCCGACGCCGGGCACGCCTTTGAGAACCCGAACAATACGGCCGGCTACAAAGCGGGGGATGCCGCGGACGCACACAGCCGGTCGCTGCACTTCCTGGCGAAGGAGCTGGGCGGCAGGCCGTAACCTTATGGTTAATGCTGTTACCCATCGCTCCAATGCGCAGCGGATTGCCTGACCCGAAAGTTGCACGTTCGAACAATTTTCAATAAGTGCTGCAAATTACTCTTGCTTATGACGTTTAGCGCATGTTAACTATGCTGCCAATAAATCAAAAAGAAGCCTTCTCGGGCAGGTGCATTCTTGCGCCGTATGTGTGAGGTCAAGTGATCCGCCGGGACGAGAAGAGCTCTGAAAGCCAGGCACGCATGCAAATTGGAACGACGATCCGCGGGTACAGACTGCAGAAGGGCTTCTCCCAGGGGGATATTGAAAAGCGTACCGGCCTGCTCCGCTGCTATCTGTCGCGTGTGGAGAACGGGCACACGGTGCCGTCGCTCGACACGCTGGCGAAGATCGCCCATGCACTGGATCTGCCCCTGGCACAGTTCTTCGCGGAGGACTCTCTCGGCCGGGAGATGAACACGCAGAAGCTGACTGATGAGGAGTTACGCTTCCTGACTCAGATTCGACGCTACTCGTCGAACCTGAACGATAGCGACCGCAAGCTGCTGCTGGCCATGGTGAAGAAGTTCGCCGCGACGGCTGTCCGTTAGCTACCTGAACGATTGAAGATCCCGCTCGGCGCTGCCGCCGAGCAGGATCTCTCATTCGCCAATTCGTTTCATCCATGCCGCAGGCTGATTACGAATCGCGCCCCCAGCAGGATGACGAGTAGCATTCCTCCGTAAGCGATCCACTGCCGCCGCCGCCAGAGGCTGCGCTCCGCGCCAATTCTTGGGACGAGCGGCAATCCCAGTGCCAGCCCGCACAGGAAGCCTCCGAGGTGAGCCATGTTGCCGACCTTGATCGGGCCGTTCGCCAGGTTTGTACCGAAGCCGAGTACCAGGTTGATGGCAGCGAAGTAAATGACGCTGCGGCGGAGCCGCTTTACCTCGCCCCGGTCCACGCTCAGCCGGGGTGAGCCGAGCAGCATAATGAGTACGCCCGCGATGCCAAACACAGCCCCGGACGCCCCGACTTCAACTGAACCCGGGTCGACCCCGATCGTCAGCAAATTCCCCATGACGCCGGTCAGGACATAGGTGGCGAACAGTCCGAAGCCGCCGAGCAGCGACTCGCCCAACAGACCCAGGTTCCATAGGCACCACATGTTCAGGCCGATGTGGAGGATGCCGGCATGCACGAACGCGGCCGTCACCAGCCGCCACCAGTCGCCGGCCAGTACACCGATCACAGGCGAGTTCTCTGTAATACGCACGGCGCCGAAGTTGGCCCCCCAGTGCACCAGCTGCAGCGTCGAGGGTGAGGTTGCGGAGACGCCGCTGACCACCATCAGCAGGAAGACGGCGATGTTGATGCTCAGCAGCAGATAGGTGGCGGGCGATACCCGCCAGCCCGGGCGCTGCGCGCGTGGTGCGGGTGGGGCAGGGCGCTGGCCGTAGCCGTAGTCCCGCTCGGGCATGGAACCGGGGGGAAGAATCTCCGGCTGCGCAGGTGAGTCATAGTCTCGAGACGTGCGTCCAGGCATCTGTCCATCGGCGGCCTGCCAGCGTGCATCACCCATGGCTGAAAGCTACCATGCATGGCGGCGTGGAATCGTGGCGAGGACACGGGGCGACGGCGGTTTGCGCACCCGCTCAATATGAAAGACTAGAGGCGCGGGGGAAGAGGCAGCACGCGGCCCCGCAAGGAGAGAACGATTACTGTGTCAGTCCAGCCCAATGCGAAAGCCGAAACGGGAGTCAAACCGGTACGCCGCGCCCTGCTGAGCGTTACAGACAAGACAGGTCTGGTCGAATTCGCCCAGGCTCTGGCCGCCCATGGGACTGCATTGGTGTCAACCGGCGGCACCGCGCGCACACTGCGCGAGGCCGGGCTGCCGGTGCAGGACATCGCCGAGCTCACCGGCTTCCCGGAGATGCTGGATGGCCGGGTGAAGACACTCCATCCCAAGGTGCACGGCGGCATCCTGCACATTCGCGACAATCCGGATCACCAGGCCGCTGTGAGCGAGCATGGAATCGAGCCCATCGATATGGTAGTGGTGAACCTTTACCCCTTCGAGAAGACCGCAGCCAAGCCAGGCGTCGAGTTCCACGAAATCATTGAGAACATCGACATCGGCGGTCCCTCCATGGTGCGCTCCGCCGCAAAGAACTTCGAAGATGTGGCCATCGTGACCGCCGCCTCCGACTACGGAAGCCTGGTAGAGGAACTGACACAGACCGGCGGGAAGCTGAGCCGCGGGACGCGTTGGCGGCTGGCGCAGAAGGCGTTCGCTTTGACTGCTGCCTACGACGCGGCCATCGCGCGCACGCTCCAGAATCTGCCTGCTGGGGAGGCATCTGCCTCGGAAGCGCCGGCGTTTCCTGACCCTCTGCGCGTCAGCTATCCTTTGGCTGCCTCCCTGCGGTATGGCGAGAATCCACACCAGGCCGCAGCCCTGTACGCGGACGGCAGCGGCACAGGCGTGGCCGGGGCGAAGCAGTTGCAGGGCAAGGAGCTGAGCTACAACAACCTGGTTGACCTGGACGCCTGCTGGGCTCTGGCTCAGGAGTTCACTGAGGCCGCAGTCGCCATCATCAAACACACCAATCCATGCGGCGCTGCTACAGGCAGGACCGTTGTCGAGGCCTACAACAAGGCGCTGGCCGCAGACCCGGTCTCTGCCTTCGGCGGCGTGATCGGCAGCAATCGGGAGATCGATGAGGACGCCGCCGCAGAGATCTCGAAGCTGTTCGTCGAGGCAATTGCGGCGCCCGGCTTTACCCCAGGTGCGCTGGCGCGCTTCGCACCGAAGAAGAATCTGCGGCTAGTGGTGGTCAAGGCTGCGCCGCCGACTCGTGTCTTCAAGCAGGTCTCGGGTGGCATGCTGCTGCAGGATGCGGACACGGGCACTGTCACCGCGGAACAGCTCCGTACGGTGACGAAGCGGCCGCCTACGGACGCGGAGCTGGCCAGTCTGCTGTTTGCCTGGAAGGTGTCAAAACACGTGAAGTCGAACGCGATCGTCTACGCGCGTGATGGACAGACCATCGGCATCGGAGCCGGACAGATGAGCCGTGTGGACGCAGCGCGCTTTGGCGCGATGAAGGCTGTGCTTCCTCTGGCGGGCTCGGTGGCAGCTTCCGACGCCTTCTTCCCTTTTCCCGATGGGCTTGAGGTAGTAATCCAGGCAGGGGCCACGGCAGTGATCCAGCCCGGCGGCTCTGTCCGGGATGAAGAGGTGACGGCGGCGGCCGACCGTCTCGGCATCGCCATGGTATTCACCGGCATGCGCCACTTCCGGCACTGAAGTACGCCTGCTTCAAAGCGCGGCTAGCGCGCTCCGGTCGTCACTGCCCGACGCACTATGGGCATGTGGATGACGCCCAATCGCGCCGGCCGACGCATCCTTGACGGGGGTACAATCGTCTATCAATCGAAGGAGAGATCCGGTGACGTGCGTTCTCCTGGCTCGGATGCCAGGGTGCCAGGCGGCCGGTAGCCATCCCGCATGAAGCGCAGCCATCGCACTCCCTCCCCTCTCTCGCTCCGCCTGCCACGCAACGCATCGACACGCCTGCTTGCCTCGATGGCAACACTCGCCCTAGCCGCGAGCGCCCCACTCTGGGCCCAGGCCAAGAACGCACCCGATGCGGGCAGCACGAAGCCTGCCAGCAAGGCCGCAGCACCTGCACCCGCGGACCAGAACCGGGGCGGCGCCTACTATCACCTTGCGCTGGCCCACACTTATGAAGACCTCGCTGCCAGCACCGGGCGGCAAGACTACGCAACCCGCGCCGTCGAAGAGTACAAGCAGGCCCTGACTGCGGACCCCACCTCCGCGTTCCTGAACAATGGGCTGGCCGAGCTCTACTTCCGGACCGGCAGAGTCAAGGACGCGATCCTGGCGGCGCAGGACACCTTGAAGCGCGATCCGAAGAACGTGAACGCGCACAAGCTGCTGGGCCGCATCTACCTGCACTCGCTCGGCGAGATGCAGAACGGCGCCTCGCAGCAGGTGCTGGATCTGGCGATCGGCGAGTTTACGCAGATCAGTCAACTGGAGCCGGATGACATCCAGAATCACCTGGTGCTCGGGCAGCTCTACACCGTCGACCATGAGTCCGATAAGGCTCGCAATGAGTTTGAGCGCGCGCAGAAGATCGATCCCAATTCGGAAGATGTCGCCCTGAACCTGGCGCGGCTGTACAGCGAGAGCGGCGACATGAAGCGTGCCGTGGCCACGCTGGAAGCCGTGCCGCAGGATGACCGCACGGCCAAACTCGCGTTTGCCCTGGGCGCAAGCTACGACCAGAGTAAGGAGACCAAGAAGGCGGTTGCCGCCTATCAGCAAGCGGTCGACCTGGACCCGGACAACCTGGACGCGCGCCGTGGCCTGGCACAGGCTCTGCTGAATAACAATCAGCTGGAAGAGGCGCTGCACGCCTACCAGGAGATCTCGACCGCCGATCCGCAGGATGCTCAGGCGCTGGTGCGCATAGCGGAGTGCCAGCGTAGGCAGGGCCACTATGAGGTCGCACTGGTCACGCTCAAGAAGGCGCAGGCGCTCTCCTCCGACACCGACGAGATTCTGTACAACGAAGCCCTGACGCTGGATGCGCTGGGCCGGTACGCAGAATCGACGAAGCTGCTGCAGGACCTCGTTTCGCATACCACCAAGCCGGACGGCAACTACAACGACGGCGAGAAGAACAATCGCTCGATCTTCCTGGAGCGTCTGGCCAATGTGGAGCGGGAGCAGAACCGCACGGAAACTGCGGTGGCGGCCTACCAGCAGATGGTACAGCTCGGCGGTGAGGTAGCAGAGCGCGGCTATCAGGGCGAGGTAGACGCCTACCGGGACGCGAAGCAGTACGACAAGGCGACCGAAGTGGCGCGGCAGGCAGCCAAGGCGATGCCGACGAACAAGGCTATCCAGCTGATGCTAGCCGGCCAATTGGCGGACACAGGGCACGTGGATGAGGCCATGAAGCTGGCCAATGCCCAGCTAAAGCACACTGCCGAGGATCGCGATGTGTACCTGGCGCTGGCACAGATCGACACACGCCTGCGTCGCTGGCGCGAAGCAAGCGACGACATCGATAAGGCCGCCGCGCTGCCCGCCCACGGAGACGACGATGCTCGCGACGTGCTGTTTCTGCGCGGTGCGCTCGAGGAGCGGCAGAAGCACTACGACGCTGCCGAGGATCAATTCCGCAAGATTCTCGCCATCGATCCCAACAACAGTGTCACCCTGAACTATCTCGGCTACATGCTGGCCGACCGAGGCGTAAAGCTGCCGGACGCGCTTGCGATGATCCAGAAGGCAGTCGAGCTGGATCCGCAGAACTATGCCTACCTGGACTCGCTCGGCTGGGCGTACTTCAAGATGGGCCAGTATCCGTTGGCCGAGGAAAACCTGCGTAAGGCCAGCGAACGGGTCTCGACCGATCCGA
This sequence comes from uncultured Acidobacteriaceae bacterium, assembly GCA_964252395.1. Classification (GTDB taxonomy): domain Bacteria; phylum Acidobacteriota; class Terriglobia; order Terriglobales; family Acidobacteriaceae; genus KBS-83. Next base: position 34,793 of record CAXUMX010000003.1, read on the forward strand.
CGGTTCATGATCATCTGGGCGAGCTCTATGAGAAGACTGGCCGTCTTCGCCTGGCCGTAGCGCAGTGGGATCAGTCGCTGGCGCAATACGCACGCACCGTCCCGGCTGATGTGGACGATGTCGACGTGAGCAAGGTGCAGAAGAAGCTGGAGACGGCCAAGGTAAAGCTGGCGCGCGATTCGGCGCCGGGAACGGACGCGAAGCACTAAGTCTTCTGCGTGCTGCGCCCGACCCTTTACCATCGAGCGGTGCGGATCCTCTCAAGCCTGCTCGTAGCCCTTCTGCTAACAACGCTCCGCCTTCCTGCGGAGCACCTCACGATCGTCCACGCTCGCGTGATCAACACGGCCACGGGTGCCATTCTGCCCGACAGGTCAGTGGTGATTGACGGCAGCCGGATCACGTCGGTCGGACCCTCTCGCGCTGCCGGGCACCCTGTCAGGAACGCCGGACAAATCATCGACGCACATGGCCAGTACCTGATCCCAGGGCTCTGGGACATGCATACGCATGTCTACTTTGACAGTACCGCCGCGGACGGCACCGACCTCATCCTGCCGCTGTTTCTGGCAAACGGAGTGACTGGTATCCGGGACATGGGCAGCGCGCTCGATCCCATACTGAACGCTCGCCGGGAGGTGACTGCGCACCGGATGGAGGGGCCGCGCATGTTTGTTGCCGGGCCCATGCTGGACGGACCGAAGTCGCAGTACAAAGCCGCCATCGCGATCACCACCCCGGAGAGCGGACGCGCAGCGGTGGATATGCTGCACAGCCGCGGTGTCGATTTCATCAAGGTGCAGTCCGGCGTTCCGCGCGATGCCTACTTCGCTATCGCAGATGAGGCGAAGAAGCTTGGCATTCCTTTCGAAGGGCATGTGCCGGACTCTATCCGCGCGTCGGAAGCAGTCAACGCAGGGCAGCACACCTTCGAGCACCTGATCGGCATCTTCGAAGCCAGCTCACCCGACGAGACTAAGTACCTGACCGGCACCAAGACTCCAGGAATGTTTCTGGATAGCTACGATCCGGCGCGGGAGGCTGCCATAATCCAGATGATTGCAGTTCATCAGGTGTGGCAGTGTCCGACACTCTTCTGGGAGCGCGGTCAGTGGCTGGTGGATGCGATCGACTACACCAAGGACCCCGACCTCGCGTATGCCGCGCACAGCTGGGTGACGACGCTGTGGCCCAGATCGCAGAAGGCGATTCTCCGCTCGCTCGATACGGACCCGTTGCCGGTTCGCGAACGATTCGTGGACCACGAGCTCGACATAGTCCGCAAGCTGCACGCAGCGAACGTGCCCTTCCTCGCCGGCACCGATACTGCAGCGGGCGTCGATGTCATTCCGGGTATAAGCCTGCACCTGGAGCTGCAGCGCTTTGTTGCCGCCGGCTTCACCCCGCTCCAGGCACTGCAGACCGCAACGATAAACCCGGCGAAGTTCTGGAACCGGCTTGCGGACTACGGCACAGTGCGGCCAGGCCGGGTCGCCGACCTGGTCCTGCTCTCTGCGAACCCGCTCGAGAATATCGCGAATACACGGACCATCACCGCTGTGTTTGCCGACGGCCGCTACCTGTCGACCCAGGATCTGGAGCAGCTTCGCCTTCACCTTCAAAAAGTGGCGGCAAAGAAGTAGGCGCGATGACGCAGACTGCTGCCGTAGCCTACGCCCGAGTGCCACCCGCATGCGCGGTGCTGGGCGATGCGTCGGATCCGCTGACGGAACGGCAGTACGCGGAGCCGGCGCACGCGTACCGCTCTCCGTTTCAGCGCGACCGTGCCCGCATCATCCACGCGCGCGCCTTCCGCCGGCTCGCCGGCAAGACGCAGGTGTTTACCCAGGGCCACTCTGACCACTATCGAAGCCGGCTTACCCATACCATCGAGGTAGCGCAGCTGGCGCGCACCATCGCGTCAGCGCTGGGGCTGAACGAGGATCTGACGGAGTCGCTGGCGCTGGCCCATGACATCGGTCATCCGCCTTTTGGCCATGCAGGTGAGCGAGCGCTCGACGAAGCCATGCGTCTGCACGGGCTGAGCTTCGATCACAACTTGCATGCTTTGCGCATCGTCACCAGTTTTGAGCAACGCTACGCCGCCTTCCCTGGCCTGAACCTTACGCTGGGAGTGCGCGAAGGCATCATCAAGCATTCGCGCGACTACACGCGGGCTGCGCATCCGGAGCTCGCCGAATACCTGCTGGATCAGCAGCCGCCACTGGAGGCGCAGCTGATCGACCTGGCGGATGAGATCGCGTACCTATCCGCCGACTTCGACGATGGCTTCGCCTCCGGCATCCTCGATCTGGAGGAGGTGCGGGCGAGGGTCGAGCTATTCGAGCGCTACTTCGCTCCCATGGCGCGCGAGCATACTAGTGCGCCGTACGAGCGGCTGATCGACGAGGCGCTGAAACGCATGCTAAACGCGCTTACCAGTGACCTGATCACGCACACGAGCGGCAGCCTTCAGCAACACGGCATCAGGACACTGACCGAGGTACGCAGTGCGCCCGGTCGCCTGGTCACGCTCTCCCCAGAGATGGAGCAGCGCCGCCGCGAAGCCAAGAGTTATCTCAGCGCGTATCTGTACGAGAGCGAGCAGGTGGCGCCTGACCACCGTCGCGCTCACGGCATCATCTCAACGCTCTACGAGTGCTGGATACAGGACCCTTCGCTGCTGCCGCGCAACTGCGCTTCCTCTGTCGTCCAGGAGGGTGCTGCGCGAGCGGTGGCAGACTTCATCGCCGGCATGACTGATCAATTTCTGTTGAGCCAGTACGAGCGCTACCGGGAGCGTTGCGCGCCTCCGTCGGACTGAGGCCCGGATCTTCACTCCGACTTGCGCTGCACCACGCCCTTGCCCTGCTCGATGCGGTAGATACGATCCACCTCCGGCACTTGCAGCTTCTCGACGACGCCACCCGGCCAGTGAACTTCGAGGCCGTCGACCTTGGCTGCTTCGCCCAGCCCAAAGTGAAGCCGAGGATCAGAGCTCGAGGCGTAACTGCCGCCGCTGTAGACGTCCGCGCGCTGGCGCATGCCCCCGGCCTGCAGGTAGACGGTTGCCCCCATGGCATCGCGCGGCGCCTTGGGTCCGCCCACCAGCTGAAGCTCAACCCAGTGGTGGTGGTCTGCGGAGACATTGCGCAACAGGGTAGGCTGCGCGTCGATGTTGTTGATTACGATGTCCAGCTTGCCGTCGTTGAACAGGTCACCGGCTGCTGCACCGCGCTCAGGCCGAACAACAGCGAGTCCCGTGCCCGTAACCGCCGGCTGCAGTTCAAAGCGCTTCCCTTGAAGATTACGAAAGAGCAACGGCCGCTGCGCGAAGGTCGTGCCCCAGTCGTTCTTATCCACCGTCGGATAGACGTGGCCATTGGCGATGAAGAGATCCTTCCAGCCGTCGTTGTCGAAGTCCAGGAACGCGTCGCCCCAGCCAAGGAAGGGGATGGTGACCTCTGCGACGCCGGCCTGATAGCTGACATCGGTGAAGTTGCCGTCGCCATCGTTGTGGTAGAGCACGTCGTAATCGTCAGAAAAGGTGGTATTGAACAGGTCGATACGGCCGTTGTTCTGGTAATCGCCCAAGGCAATGCCCATGGAGGCGGTCTCGCGACCGTTCTCGTTCAGCGCGTAGCCGGAGGCGTAACTCGCATCCTCGAATGAGCCGTTTCCCTTGTTCAGATACACATAGTTTGGTGTTGAGTCGTCCGCGACCACCAGGTCCGGCTTGCCGTCGTCGTTCAGGTCAATAAAGACGCTGGAGAGTCCGTAGTAGCCGGTTGCGTCCGCGACTCCCGCCTTCTCGCTGACGTCTGTGAAGGTGCCATCGCCGTTGTTGTGAAAGAGATGATCGCGTTCACCCTTCAGTCCCCGGGGCCCGCACATCACCGGCGCGCCACGAAACTGGCAGAAGCTGCGGGCCAGCGTCTCTGTCGAACCAGGCATTGGAGGCTTATTATCTTCAAAGTGAACGTAGCCGGGCACGAACAGGTCGACACGGCCATCGCCGTCGTAGTCTCCCCAGGTTGCACCGGTGCTCCAGGTGCCCAGCACCACGCCGGCCTTCGGTGCCACGTCGGTGAAGGTGCCATCGTGGTTGTTGTGGTAGAGCCGGTTTCCGCCGAAATTAGTCACGTAGATATCCGGCCAGCCATCGTTGTCATAGTCCGCGATGGCCACGCCGAAGCCCCAGCGCTGGTTGGTCACGCCCGCCTTTCGAGCCACGTCGGTAAAGGTGCCGTCATGGTTGTTGTGGAAGAGAGCGGCATTCGGTGCAGGCGACTTTCCTGTCATCGCGTCGTAGGTAGAGCCATTCACCAGATAGATGTCCAGCCACCCATCGTTGTCATAGTCCAGCAGGCCGACGCCGGAGCCGGGCGTCTCAAGGATGAAGGCCTTCTCGCGCGTGCCGGAGCGATGTGTCCATCCAGCCAGACCCGCCTTCTGCGTCACGTCGTCGTAGATGGGCGCGCCATGAGTGACGAAGCCACCGGCTGTGATCGGTCGTTTCTCCGCATCGAGCACCGGCGCATGGGTGCCGCCAGTGTTGACTCCGGTAGCGGAGGGCTGCTGCGCCAGCAGCGGCATGACCCCGGGCGCCAGCAGCAGCGAGCCCAGGAGACTGAGGCGGAGAGAGCGCCATGAAGGTCGCACCAATTTCGGTTCCTCGCGAAGGTGAGGATACGTGATCCTGCCGCGGGCTGCCATCCACCCGCAGATGGATGCATCGGAAGGTGCGCCCGGCGCGTCTCTAGGAATGGCGGTACACTGACCGGCTTGAGGGAGATGCCATGCGACGCGCGCTGCTTACGATTTCCTTGCTAGGGACAGCTACCGGCGTGTGCCAGCCGCAGCAGAAGCAGGACGCAGTGGCGGTGGCCGCCGCGCGATCTGCAGACAGCTACGCGATCTACTCATTGTTGCTGAATGAGCAGCCCTTCGACGCGCTGCCGCCGGGCCAGACCTCGCAGTTGGCGATTGCGGACACCACAGTCAACATCCGTGACATGGATCCGGCGATAGCGCCGGACAGTGCTCTGCAGCCACCCGCCGATAATCCCACTGGTTTCGCGGAGGCCGTGCGCGACTTCAAATCGCGTCAGTTGGAACGGATACAGTTGAGCCGGCACTTCTCCCTGAACACGAACTACACGCTGCTGAACGCGCAGCAGGTGAACGACTTCCGTAATGCGCGCGCTGGTTTAACCCCGAGCAGCGATGTGCAGCAGCAGTATGCGGGCTACCCGGGGATCACCTTCTTAACTCAGGTCTACTTCGATAGTCGCCGCAGCGCGGCGCTGGTCTACCGCAATAATTGGTGCGGAAGTCCCTGCGCAAACGGACAGTGGTTCTTTCTGGAGAAGCAGGGCAATAGCTGGGTGCGGCGCTCGGGGACAGAGACCACGCCGACCTCCACCTCACCCTAACGGAGAGCCAGCGCGCCCAGCCGTTCCACGACGGCGCGGTTGCGCCCCCGCTGCTTGGCCTGGTAGAGCAGCTCGTCGGCGCGGCGCAGACTTTGCGCTGGCTCGAAGTTACGCGGCGACTCCAGGACCACCCCGCCACAACTAACCGTGATGACCTGCTCCGGCGCCGAGTCTTCATGAGTGAGGCCAAGGGAGAGCACGTTCATCCGCAGCTGCTCCAGCATCAAGTCCAACTCTACCGTCCCAGAGAACAGCAGCACGAACTCCTCACCGCCGTAACGTCCGGCCAGGTCATAGGGTCGGCGGGTCATGTGGGAGAGCACGGTGGCCACACTGCGCAGGGCTTCGTCCCCGGCGGCGTGACCGTAGCGGTCGTTGTACTTCTTGAAGTGGTCGACGTCCACCATGGCCACGCTCAGGCACTCGCCAGTGCGCGCTGCGCGCCGGAAGGCCAGGCCGAGCGAGTGATCGAAGTGGCGGCGATTCGCCAGCCCAGTCAACCCGTCCCGGGTGGCCAGCCGCTCCAGCTCCTTGCGGTGCGCCACCAGCCGCAGGTGGTTGCGGATGCGCGCCTGCACGATGACGGGCCGAATCGGTTTGGACACGTAGTCGACGACGCCTTGAGAGAGGCCGTGCTCCTCGTCTTGCTCATCGGCTAGCGCGGTGATGAAGATCACTGCAGTCTCGGCTGTATGCTTCTCTGCCCGCAGGCGACGCAGCACCTCATACCCGTCCATGTCCGGCATGGAGACATCCAGGAGAATCAGGTCGATCTCCGGCTCAAGACTGACGGTGCGCAGCGCCGACTCGCCGTCCTTGGCCAGCAGCACACGGCACTCCTTCTGCAGCAGCTCGGCCAGCAGGGCGCGATTGATGCGGTCGTCGTCCACGACCAGCACAGTCGGCAGTGGCCCTTGTGTGAGCTCCAAGGTCATCGGGGCTGGGCCTCGTCGACGGCAGACGCTCGGAGGCGGAGGCGCAGCTGCTGGAGGCTGCGCACGGCAGAGTCAAGTTCCAGTTCCTCGAAGTGGTGGCGGATCTGATTCGCGACCGCCGCTTCACCAGTGAGCGCGAGCTTGCTGGAGACCTGCTCCAGCAGCGTCTGGGCGGCATAGTCGCTGCGCATCATCAACGGCTCTGCCTGCTCCAGCAGCTCGAGTACCGCAGCAGACTCCTCAACCGAATTCATCGCTGATACAGCATGGGGAGCGCTGCTTTGCTTCCTCGCCATCTGCTGTTCCAGGTGTGCCAGGACCGCTTCCAGGTATGCATTGAACTCCGGCACGGCGTCCTGGACGCTCGTCGCATCACCGTCCCGCGCGCAGCGTTCCAGCCGCTCTGCGGAATGGCAGAGTGAGCTAGCATCCAGGTAGGATGCCGATCCCTTAACGGCATGCGCCAGTGCGGCTATCGACGCGAGGTCGGCATCGCGCAGAGCCTTGGCGGCCTCCTTTGGCGCGGTGGAGAAATCGCGGAGAAAGCCACTGAGCAGCCGGGAGAGCCGCTCCGGATTGTTCCCCAGCCGAGCCAGGGCAGCCGTCAGATCCACGCAGCCGACGTTCATCCCGGCCGGAGGTGCGACGTGCTCGTCCCCCACCGCAGCGGGTTCTCCGCCTGCGGGGTAGGCAACGATGGCAACTTCTGGCATCAGGTCGAGCAGCGTGCGGTACAGTTCGCGCTCATCGATGGGCTTGGTGATGTGAGCATTCATACCAGCGGCCAGGCTGGCATGGCGGTCCTCCATCCGCGCCTGCGCAGTCAGCGCGATGATCGGCAGGTTTTGCCAGCGCGGGTGAAGACGTATCTCGCGCGCTGCGGCAAGGCCGTCCATCACGGGCATATGCACATCCATCAAAACGGCATCGAAGGTGCGCTGCTCCAGGATTGAGAGTGCTTCGCGGCCATTTGCGGCGGACTCTACGGTGACATGCGCCAGAGCCAGGAAGTCGGTCACCACCTCGCGATTGAGCGCATTGTCGTCCACCACCAGCACGCGACGGTGATGCAGACGCGTCAGCCATGCGTCATGCAAGGCCAGGTGGCTGCCGGGTGGCTCTCGCCTGGCGTGGCCGGCAGCCGCAAACGGATCCAGCCGGCTGACGTGATCCAGTGTGTCCATGATGGTGTTGAACATCATGGATTCGGTCACTGGCTTGATCAGGACGCCCTGCAGCCCCAGCTGCTCGGAACGTCTCAGCACCTCCTCACGTCCATATGCTGTGACCATCAGGACGGCGGGCGTCTCGCACAGATGGCGGTCTGCCTTGATGCGTTGGGCTGCCTCCAGGCCATCCATCTCCGGCATGCGCCAGTCCATCAGCACAATCTCGAACGGGGTGTGCTGACGCGACGCCCGCTCCAGCGCAGCCAGTGCCGACACGCCGGAGGCGTGATCTTCCACCTGCATGCCGAAGTTGCGCACCATCTGCGACAGGATCTCGCGCGAGCTGGCGTTGTCATCGACGATGAGCACGCGTCGACCCTGCGGGCTAGTTCGTCCGCTGGGCTGTGGCACGCTGCGGGATGCGGCACGCCCGACGTCGATGGTGAAGAAAAAGCTACTGCCCCGGTGCATCTGGCTGGTCACCCAGATCGAGCCGCCCATATGCTCCACTAGCTGTTTGCAGATCGCCAGACCGAGGCCCGTGCCGCCGTATTTGCGTGACACGTCCCGCTCCGCCTGCGAGAAAGCGCGAAAGAGTCCGGCAATCTGCTCCGGGCTCAGGCCGATGCCGGTGTCGCGCACCTCAAACTGCAATACCTCGGAGTTAGGCCGCACTGCGGGCAGGCGCTCGATCGAGACCACCACCTCGCCCCGCTCGGTAAACTTCACCGCGTTGCTCACCAGGTTGATCATCACCTGGCCGAGTCGCAGGGAGTCACCGACCAGCCGCGACGGTACGTCCGGCGCGACGGAGTAGACGATCTCCAGTCCCTTCTCCTCTGCGCGCATCGCAGTGACAGCGGCAACCGACTCGAGTACGGATTCGATGGTGAACTCGGCCTGCTCCAGTTCCAGCCTGCCAGCCTCAATCTTCGAGTAGTCGAGGATGTCGTTGATGATGGAGATCAACGTATTCGCGGCCATGTTGATCTTTTCTAGGTAGTTTCGCTGCCTGGGGGCGAGGTCAGTCTGTAGAACCAGCCGGGTCATGCCGAGCACCGTATTCATCGGTGTCCGGATCTCATGGCTCATGGTCGCCAGGAACTCGCTCTTCGCCTGCTCAGCCGACCGGGCTGCATCCCTGGCCCGCTCCAGCACCTCTGCGGCGTTCCGCTCTTCCGTGACGTCGCGCAGGATGCCGTCCCACACTGTGGAGCCGTCCGGCTGACGGCGCGGCACGGAGCGAGCGTGGATCCAGATCGCCTTCCCCGCCGGTTTGAGCGCTCTGCATTGATGATCAAAGGCGGAGCAGCCGGCGAAGGATTCCTCGAGCGCTGCTAGATAGCCGACACGATCCTCCGCGTGAATCGTCTCGAGGAATAAAGCTGGCTCTGTTACGATCTCGGCCGCATCGACGCCCAGAAAGCCGGCCACCCCGGCGCTGATGTACGTCATTGCGAATTGCCCATCCGGCGTGCGCTGCATACGGTAGATGGCGCCATTGGGCAGGTTGTCCGCAATCGCGGCCAGGCGCTCTCGGGCTTCCTTCCGCTCGGAGATGTCCTGCACCGTTCCGGTTAGGCTTACGATCTTTCCAGACTCATCCCGGTTCGCCTGACCGCGGATATGGCAGAAGTATGTGCTGCCATCGCGGCGCAGGTGCTCCGTCTCCACTTCGTAGGGAATGCCGGTTGCCACGCATCGCGCAATCCCTTGCTGCACCTTCTCGTAGCCCTCCGGCGGCAGCATGTCTTTCAGGTCCTCAGCGGTGAGAGGAGGCTCGCCGGGCTGCCGCCCGTGCATCTCCTGCAGCGTCCTCGACGTGGAGATCCTCTGCGTGCGCAGGTCGAGCGTCCAGCTGCCGATCTTGGCCAGGCGCTCCGCGTCCAGCAGCGCGTCGTGGCTGCGCTGCAGCTTCTCTTCGGCCCGGCGGTGTTCAGTCACATCCCGCACCACGCCGACCAGCCGCGTGCCCGTGCGCCCCGT
>CAXUMX010000003.1:44327-112574 GCA_964252395.1 uncultured Acidobacteriaceae bacterium
GAGAGCGCCCCACCACAGATACCCAGCGCAGCTCTCCCGCAGCGCCGATCACGCGGAACTCATTCCGGAAGATGGAGCCTTGATCTTCCAGCGAGGAGCGGATGTTCCTGCCCATCTGCTCACGATCATCCGGATGCACATGAGCCAGCAGATCCTCCAGCTTGCGGATCGGATGGTCTGCGCTGCCGCCGGAGATCTCTGTCGCAAGCGGGTCGCAGACGATAGTGTCAGTCTCGACGTCGTTGTCGAAGACGCCGAGGCCGCTTGCCTCGGTGGCGAGCAGCAGCCGCTCGCGCTCAAAGACCACTTCAGCCTCGACGCGTTTGCGCTCCGTGATGTCCGTGTGGGTGCCAATCGTGCGTTGCGGACTGCCGTCGGGGGCTCGCTCCACTACCTTGCCCCGGTCCAGGATCCAGCGCCAGGAGCCTTCTTTGGCACGCATACGATGCTCCAGGACGAACTCTGCAGTCTCACCCGCAAAGTGATTTTGGATAGCCTCCCAGCAGCGGGGCAGGTCCTCAGGATGGACGCGCTCGGACCACTCGGTGACCGATTCGCCGATCTCCTCACTGGTATAGCCGAGCATCGCCTTCCACTGGTGGGAGTAAAAGACGACGTTCGTCTTCATGTCCCAATCCCACACGCCGTCGCCTGAACCATCGAGCGCGAAGCGCCACCGCTGCTGGGTGTTGCGCAACTCTGTCTCGACCCGCTTGTGCTCGGTGATATCTCGCGAGTTGCCGATGATGCCGATCACGCGGCGCTGCTCATCGAGGTACGGGCGAAGGGTGGTCAGATAAGTGCGCTCGGTCGCGTCGGCGGTGCGCGTCTCCTCCACGCTCAGCACTTCGCCCGTCGCCATCACCTGCTGCTCAACACGGAGCATTGCATCTACGCAGGCGGCTCCAGTGCAGGAGCCGATCGTCTCTCCCTGCACGCTCTCGAGCGTCTGAGGGAAGAGCTCGGCCGCTGCGCGATTCGACAGCAGCAACCCGCCGCTGTCTTTTACGAAGACTGCATCCTGGGTGGCGTCGAGGATCGCCTGCAACAGTGGCGCAGAGAGTGGAGGTTTGGCGTCCGCCGCACTCTCGTGCCGAGCGCCCGCGGCCTGTTCCCGAGTCGTCATTCCCAAGTGTCCGTAGCCCCTGACCTGCCGGCGGACGCGCCGAAGCCCAAACGGGTTTCATGCGTGCTCCGGCGATGACTACTACTCTGCCCTTTCGGAGCGGCACGGGCAGCGTTCGTAAGTGGGATCGCCATCAATCGTTTGGGGGATGCGGCCGGATTTGGGAATGCACGTAAGGGTGCCGGTGACGAATGTCGCGGCACGCCGGGCAAGGGCATCTAATACGGACAGAAGTTGGCAGGGGGCGGCGGAACGGAGAGGCGCCAGCACCAGCGCGAGTGCGGCGAAAGACGCCGAACAGCCAGGAGATCAGCTAACCACGCGCATACTCGGGCTGTGTGCTGATCCAATGCCAAGTCGCGCACCTGGCCGCTGATCTGCTGGTCGTGGTCTACAGTGGCTACCTGGACTCCGATGGTGTGCAATAGAGCAAGCGGCGGCCCCTCGGTGCGTACCAGCACCTGGGTGTAAGTGCCCATGGCAAGCGTGAATGGTATGTAAGCCTCCGGGGCCACAGGCTTGCTGAGTCCACTGTCGAGCTTGTCGGCAACAACTCCGATGATCTGCAGCCAACTGTCGGCGCCCTGCACAGTGACCACATCCGGCGGCTGCGGCTTGAAGACAGGAAAGCTGATGGAGTTGCTAAGCGCGTCCCCGCCAGGGAAATACTTACGGGCCATGGTTTCGTTGATAACGGCTACCTTGGCTGCATTGTAGGACTCGTCTGCCGTCCACAACCGCCCCTGCAGCAGAGGAATACGCAGCAACGGGAAGTAGCCCTCACTCACTAGATTTGCGCGAGCAATCCGGTCCTCTGACTTTGGCTGGCCAAGAATGCCGGTAGAGACGGAGAAGCCGTTATCTGGCGGGGTGGCGTTGCTGGAGACGGCTGCGGCCTGTACTCCGTTAACGTGCGCGATATTGTCCCGCAACTGCTCCACGAATGCGGCGCGAGCGGCGATGTCAGTGTGATTTGCGGGACGGACCGGCAGACCGACCGACATCACGTTGTGCGGATCGTACCCGAGGTGCACGTGCGACATCCTCACAAATCCTTGTATGGCCTCGCCTGCCGCCGACAACAGCAGCAGCTTGAGCGCAATTTGCCCCGCGATCAGCGCCTTGTGCATACTGGTGCTGCCTGTTTTGCCGGCCTCGGTACGAGTGCCCGATTGCATGGCCTCGCGAACATCCGGCCGGGAGAGCCGCAGCGCCGGTGAGTGGCCAAAAAAGATGCCGGTCAGCAACGACACTGCCACGCAGAAGATCAGCACTGGCACGTTGATCGCGATGGCCGCCTCATGAGGGAAGGAGAACTGGGGCAGCAGGTCGACGATAACCTTCAATAGTTTGTAGGCCAGCAGCACGCCCCGGGGCAGCTCCGGTAAGCGAGAGAAGCAGTGCCTCGGTCAGCAACTGGCGAACGATACACGAGCGGGTGGCGGCAATGGCCGCACGCACGGCGAATCCGTGCTCGCGCGCAGTACCCCGCGCCAGCAGCAGGATGGAGACGTTGCCACAACCGATGGCAAGCAGCAGCAGTACTGCGCCGAACAGCAGCGCCAGGGAGGGGCCAATCTGCTTCGGCTTACCCGAAACGAGCGAACGGCTCGCTGCGCTTGCCTGTTTTCCGGGAACGGACAGGCGATGCGCAACTGGACAGAGTGCTCCGGGGAGCGGCCTCTGACTCAGCCTGCGGTCTGATGACGCCCGAATACCTGCGCCCGGGGATCAAGGCGAATGAGGATCAATCAGTTGCGGGGATGTTTGGTGGACCTGATCGGGATCGAACCGATGACCTCTTCCATGCCATGGAAGCGCGCTCCCAGCTGCGCCACAGGCCCACTGTCGGAAAGGAAACGACTCTCCGTATTCTCGACGAGTAAGATAGATTCGTCAAACGCCCGCCGGCGTCCGGAGTATTCCCTTGCCATTGCTTAACTTGCGCTGCTCGTTGATCTTCTCTGCCCTGCTGACGGTTCCCGTTGCATCGTTTGCAGCGGCTCAGGCCTCGCCCCAGGCTACGCCGGCGCAGGCGCGGGCGCAGGCAGCCACGGTGCTGGGCGACAGCCTGCAGCAGTTGAATGTCAACCTGGACCGGCTGGGGCGCACCCTCTCCGAGGTGACGGTATCCCGCTGGAAGGCGCCTGGAGACGTACGTCAGACGACACAGTCGGACGTCGAGTCGATGCAGCGCGACCTGAGCAATACACTGCCCGGGCTGATCTCTGCAGCACAGGCGAATCAGGCGCAGATGGCGCCTGCCTTCTCGGTCTACCGGAATGTAGATGCGCTGTACGACGTGCTGTTGCGAGTCTCTGAGACGGCGCAGCTGGCCGGCGCCTCCACTGATGGCCGCGCGCTCGAGGAGCAGCGTTCTGCGTTGGAGTCCAGCCGCACCCAGCTTGGAGCGGCGTTGCTGCAGTCTGCACAGGCCCAGGACGCCGAGCTGACCCAGCTTCGAACCGCCGGCAGCAGCCCGGCTACGGCCAAGCCTGCAGCAAAGACTGTCGTCGATGACGGACCTGCCGCCCCCCGGCCGGCGAAGCGTTCCCGCAAACCTGCACCGCCCCCCCAGTAACCTACGGGCCGGGAACTTTCCCCAGATTTCAGGTGTCTAAGGGATCAGGTTGGGCAGACTGAGCGATGCCCGACCAGCCGCCGGCGGCGTCTCAGGTCATCATCTCTGCGAGTTGGTCCGGCGGGGGGCCAAGTGCCCACGGTTCCTGTTAATGTATGGGGGCGTCATCAGGATGCAGGCAGGAACGGCCTTGGGAAATCTCGCGAACGTATTCGGAGCACAGGGTGCGGCCCGGCCGGAAGAGGCCGCCGTCATCGCTGAGCTGAAGGCCGGGTCGGAAGAGGCATTCGCCTCGCTGATCGCCCAGTATCACGCGCCGCTCTACTCCCTGATCGCCCGCACCATTCCCGACCCTTGTGAGGCTGCGGACATCACCCAGGATGTCTTCCTGAAGATTTACCGCGGCATCGGCAGCTTCCATGGAGAGTCGAGCCTGCGCACCTGGATCTATCGCATCGCGCTGCATGAAGCATGGAACCAGCGCCGCTGGTGGTGCCGGCATAAGCGCAAGGAGATCACCATCGAGCAGGAGCTCTCGGCCGACGATGGCGAGCCGTTCCAGCTGAAGGACACATTGGTCGACCAGCAGGAGTCGCCCTTCGACCTTGCTGCGCACGCCGAGCTGCGGGATCAGATCGAGGCCGCGGTTCGCGAGCTTCCAGAGCCCTTCCGCACAACCGTCGTACTGCGAGACATCGAGGGCTTTGGCTATGAAGAGATTGCAGAGATTCTGAATGTGCACCTGGGGACGGTGAAGTCGCGGCTGATGCGTGGGCGTGCCCACTTGAAGGCACGGCTGGCGCCCTTAATGGCCAATACGCGTGCCGCATCACCGGCCGCACCCAAGCTGGAGCCAAAGGGAACGACTGGCGCGCGCGTGGCGGTAGCGCACGCCAGTGTAAAGGGGGCCCTGTGAGCGCTTGCAGTCACGTACGCGATCAATTCTCTCGCTACCTGGATGGGGATGTGCCGGGCAAGCTGATGCTGCAAATCAGCGGGCATCTCCGCACCTGTGCGCCCTGTGCAGCAGAGTTCGCGGAGTGGCAGCGCGGGCACGCAATGGTGGCCAGCCTGGGTCCGAGCAAGGTTCCGGCCGACCTGGCGTTGAAGCTTCGCGTCGCCATCTCGCAAGAGAGCACGCGCACGCCGCGGGAGCGACTGGGCCGCTGGCGCGTGCAGTGGGAGAACAGCTGGCAGCCGTTTCTGCTGCGCGCTGGCGCGGGCCTGGCCAGCGCTATCTTCCTGGTGGGCAGCGCAGCGCTGCTGATCGGCATGTTCGCCACTCCGGAGCCGGTGGAGGCGCGGGACACGCCGCTCGTCGTCGCGACAGCACCTCACCTGCTCTACTCCAGCTTCGAGCCTGAAGCCACCATCGGAGATCGCACGAATCCGCTGGTCATTCAGGCATTTGTGGATCGACGCGGCCGGGTGTACGACTACCGCGTACTCTCCGGCGAAGCAGACGCGCAGACCCGTGCGGCGATCGGCAATCTGCTGCTCTTCAGTGTCTTTGAGCCGGCACGCTCCTTCGATCAGCCGGTGCGCGGCAGCGTGCTTCTCTCGTTCTCGGGTGTCTCTGTAAAGGGCTGATCGCCCGGGCGCGCACTGGATCACTTCAGTCGGCCAATGCGCCGCTTCAGTGCGCCCGGTTGACCCTGCTTCTGCCGCTTCCGTAGACTGGCCGCCATACCCTCTATGCAGTGCTTCCGCAGTTCCCGCCGCTTTCTCTTCTGTACCTCTCATCTGGGCGGATCACTTCCGTCCGGACTGGTGTGGGCCTCCGGACTGGTCCTGCTCTCATCATTGGGGCTCTCACCCGCACTCGTCCAAGCGCAGCAGAGCTCTTCATCCTCCTCGTCGTCCGCGGCAGCGGGCGCGCAAGTGAAGGAGCAGCAGCGGCCGCCGGTGCTGATTGATCCCGCGGGACCCCAGATCAGCCTGCAGACCAGTGAGTCGATGTTTGAGATAGGCGCCGCGCTGAATGCGTGCGGGTACGACGCGGGTCTGGAAGAGTCCGAGCCGGTGCGGCAGAAGGTCCGCGATGCGTTGAATACTGCCGTGCAGGCGTCCCCCCAGGCGCAGGCTACACGCGACGAGTTGTGCAGTTATATCCATGCGCACCGGCTCTCCGACTCCAGCCACGATCTGTCACAGTACGTCTCGCTGGCGCTCTATCTGACGCCGCCGCCTGAGTCGACCAACAGTGTGCCGCTGACCGAGATGCCGCCCGATTCCACCCAGGTAGTGGAGTTGCTGCCGCTGTTGCGCAAATTCGCGCAGCAGACCGAGCTGCACCTGATCTGGCTGAGTGCGCGGCCTCAGTACGACGCTGCCGTCACGCGGCTGCACGATCCGCTGACGCAGATGATCGTCAGTACGAACGCCTACCTGAAGACGCCCGCCACGGTGGCGACAGACAGCCGCTTTGCGGTGGTGCTGGAGCCACTATTAAACCCGGGCCAGACCAATGCGCGGGTCTACGGACCCGACTACGTCGTGGTGACCTCACCCAATCGCGACGGCAACGTGCGGATGACGGAGATCCGACACACCTATCTCCACTACGTGCTGGAGCCGCTGCTATATGCACGGGCGAGTTCCATGGATCGCCTGCTGCCGGTGCTGAAGAGCGTGCGTGAGGCGCCGCTCGACTACACCTTCCGCAGCGACATCGTGTCGCTGGTGACTGAGTGCATGATCCGCGCTGTGGAGGCACGTATCCTCGACACCGGCGTGCCGCCCTTCAAGGCGCCGGCGGTGGTGCACCACTCTGAGCTGGAGGCGGTGGAGCGTCAGCGCCGCGCAACGGAACAAAAGGCCGAAGCGGTACGGTTGGCCAACGTCAAGCGCTCGATGGAAGAGGGCTATGTACTGACCGCCTACTTCTACGAGCGCCTGATTCTCTTTGAGAAGGAGCCTCAGTCCTTCCAGACCAGCATCGGTGAGATGGTCTACGGCATGGACGTCCCGGCGGAGATGGGCCGCATTAAGCGGGTCGCCTTCACCCAGCAGAGTGAGGGCGATCTGGTTCGACGATCCACGCGGCAGCTGCACGGGCTAGACCTGGCAGAGCTGAAGCTGCTACAGGGAGACAGTGACAGCGCGGCGAAGCTGGCTGATCAGGCGCTGGACCAGCATACGGGCGACCCGGCGCGGGCCAACTTCCTGCTGGCTCGCATCGCCGTGACTCACAGCAACGTGGCCGATGCGCGGCACTACTTTGAAGAGACCGTGCGGCTGGGCAAAGACCCGCGGCTGCTGGCGTGGTCGCACATCTACCTGGGCCGCATGGCCGACCTGGAACACAGTCGCACCGAGGCGGTTGCGGAGTACCAGCAGGCGCTGGTAGTTCGCGATGGGCAGGTGGACACCAGGGAGGCCGCAGAACGTGGCCTGAAGGCTCCTTATGGGCCGCCAGCCGGAGCGGTGCGCCACACCGAGGAAGAACAGGACAACGAGAGCGATGAAGAGCCGGCACCTACCCAGGCTCCCTCTGCCCCGACCCCGCCCGCCGTCCAATCACACCCCTGACCGAGTTCCGCCGATTGGCATACTCTGGAGAGAGGATGGATGGTCGGATGAGCCAGCCCGAACTGGACATGCTGGAGGGCCTGCTGGAGCATCGGTTCACGGACCGCTCGCTGCTGGAGAGGGCGGTCACGCACAGCTCGCTGGCCTTCGAGCAGAATCTGCAGCGCGAGTCGCGCACCGGCGCTTCTGGTGATTGCCCAGACCAACCTGTCAACGCGGCGCTGGACAACGAGAAGCTTGAGTTTCTGGGCGACGCAGTGCTGGGCCTGGTCGTGGCGCATGCGCTCTACGCCGCTTTTCCCGGGCTGGCCGAAGGGCACCTGACTCGGATGCGCGCGACCCTGGTCAGCCGCAATCACCTGGGGCAGGTGGCGGAGACGCTGAAGCTTGGCGAGTACCTGCGGCTGGGCCGCGGGGAGGAGCGCAGCGGCGGACGCCGCAAGTCCGTACTTCTCGCCAACAGCTTTGAGGCTTTGGTGGCCGCTCTCTACCTGGATGCCGGTCTTGAAGCAGCCCGCACCTTCGTGAAGCGCACCGTCATCGAGCCGACGGCGCAGCAGCTGTACCAAGGGCTCGAGCGGGGCGAGAGCATGGGTGACCACAAGTCTGCCCTGCAGGAGTTGCTGCAGGCGCGGGGCGGTACGCCGCCCGAATATGAGGTGAAGGCGGAGTCCGGGCCTGACCACCGCAAGCGTTTTGTAGTCCAGGTAATCATCGCCGCTACGGACTCCTTGCCCGCAATCACCGCCGTGGGCGCAGGCACAACCAAGAAGCGCGCAGAGCAGGAGGCGGCGCGGGAGGCCTGTCTGCGATTGAAGCAGGGTCCACCTCCAGCTTCACTGAAGAGCGCACTTGCGTGAGCAGCCAGGCGTCGGCAACCGGACAGCAGGCGAGCGGAACCAGGCGCAGACGCCACCTGTTCCCAGGACACCATCCGATTCACTTCGTCCTGCCGCACCTGCTGGACACCGTTCGGTCGACTCTGATGGTGATTATCGGAGCGCTGTTCGTGATCACCTTCCTGGTCCAGCCCTTCCGCATTCCTTCTGAGAGCATGGAGCGCACGCTGCTGGTGGGTGACTTCCTGCTGGTGGACCGCGCGGCTCTGGCGCCGGCGGGTTCGTGGGGCTGGCTGATGCCCTATCGCAGAGTCACGCGAGGAGACATCGTCGTCTTCCACTTCCCTGTGGACCCGGAGGATCATGTAGTGAAGCGGGTGATCGGCGTCCCGGGTGACCGCGTTGCCCTGCGACGCGGGCAGGCCTACGTGAATGGCGAGCTGCTGGCGCAACCCTACGCCGTTTTTGAGCGGGCGCCGGCCGACGAGTACAGGGACCAGTTCCCGCGGTATACGACCAACGATCCTTCAGTCGAGCCGCGCTGGCGCGAGGACCTGCGGCGGCTGGTGCAGGATGGACAGTTGACAGTGCCGGGCGGCAGCTACTTCATGTTGGGAGACAATCGCAATCACAGCCGGGACAGCCGGTACTGGGGCTTCGTTCCACGGCAGAACATCGTGGGCACTCCGCTGGTGGTGTACTTCTCCCTGCGGGAGCCCTCGAACACGGATGAGGCCCCGTTGCCGGATGGTAGACTCGGCAACAGAGCGTGGGCTCGATTGGTAGACATTGCGCGCTGGAACCGCATCCTGCATGTGATCGAGTGAACGCCCCGCTGCTGTGAACGCGCTTATGCCGATGAATCAGACCTCTGAGACCGCCACACTGCCGGACGATGCGGCATCTCCAGCTTTGCAGACAGGTCGTCCCAGGCACGACGAGACTCCGATGGAGGCCTTGGCCTCTTACTGCGCCGTGCTGGTGGTGGGTCTGTTCGCGCTGACCTTCATCTTCCAGAACTTCGAGATCCCCTCCGGCTCCATGAAAGACACACTGCTGGTGGGTGACCATGTGCTTGTGGATCGCACCACGCTGGCCCCGCAGACGAAGTGGGCACCCTTTGTGCACTACCGTGAGGTGCACCGCGGCGACATCATCGTATTCTTCAAGCCTGGCTATCCGGATCTGTATCTCGTGAAGCGCGTCATCGGCATTCCTGGCGACCACCTGCATCTGCATGGAGGCGTGGTCTACTTGAACGGGCAGGCACAGGCGGAGCCACAGGCGAAGCACCCGGACTATAGCAATTACATCCCGTACCGTGACGAGTTCCCCGCTGTGCCTCCCTCGGAAGGCTCCGAGGTGACACCGACCTGGGCGGATGAGCTGCCTCACCGCATCCAGAACGGCGACCTGGTAGTCCCGGCGGGCAACTACTTCGCCATGGGCGATAATCGCCTGAATAGCCTCGATGGGCGGTTCTGGGGCTTCGTGCCGCGGGAAAACATTGTCGGTCGGCCGCTGTTCGTCTACTGGTCTTTCAACACGCCGGAAGATGATGAGGACCACACCAGTGTGGGCGATCGCACGCAGCAGATGGCGCATACGCTGCTGCACTTCTTCGATCAGACCCGCTGGAGCAGAACGCTGCATCTGGTGCGCTAAAGGCTTCCTTGATGCTGTTCCGTACGAAGGTCCACGCTGCGTGACCTCTCCTCGAAGAAAGGCCACATCTATCCCTAGCCAGCCCATGCATCTTCGGGAACAAGGCGCAAGCCGATGACCGCAGAGCAAACCCGGCGGCGGCAGATGCTGTTTGCCGGTGCGCTGGCATTGCTACTGGTGGCGGCGCTGATCCTGCCGCCGTTGATCAACATCAATCGCTACCAGCGGCAGATTGCCGCAAGCTTGTCGGCGAGTCTTGGCCGACCGGTGGAGGTCTCTGCGGCTCGCCTGCAGCTGCTGCCACGGCCGGCACTGCAGATCGGCAACTTCGCGGTCGGCGCTGCGGCCGGCTTCGGAGCGGAGCCTATGCTGCAGTGCTCAAGCGTCACGGCTGCTTTGCGGTTGAGCTCGCTCTGGCGCGGAAGGCTGGAGATCGCGCGCATCTCGCTCGACGAGCCCAGCCTGAACCTGGAGCGGTCTGCCAGCGGCGAGTGGAGCTTCCAGTCACTGCTGGTGCAGGCATCCCGCACCCCGCAGGCGCCCACGGCGGCACAGACCATCGCCGGACAGCATCGCTTTCCCTACATCGAAGCGTCGCATGCACGGATCAACTTCAAGCACGGAGATGAGAAGCTGCCCTTCTCCTTCCTCGATGCTGACGTGTCCGTCTGGCTGGAACGGCCTGATCAGTGGCAGCTCCGTTTCGCTGCCCAGCCGGCACGTACAGACATTCATCTCTCGCTTGCCGACACCGGACTGGTGCGGATCAGCGGCAGCGTCGACAGGGCGAGCTCCGCCGCCAGTCTGCCTCTGAACCTGCATGTGGAGTGGCGCAAGGCACCCTTGGGACAGCTGACCCGCATGCTGATGGCTCAGGACCTGGGCTGGCGCGGTGATACCGATCTGGTGGCTCATATCACCGGTACGCCGGAGGCCCTGGTACTTGACGTAAACGCAGCCGCCGCCGACTTTCATCGCGAGTACTTCCAGCCGGTGCAGCCGCTCGACCTGGCAGTCCACTGCACTGCCACGCTGCATCATCGCGAGGAGCTGCTCGAGAACGTGAATTGCCTGTCGCCGGTCGGAAGCGGCAGCCTTGCCCTGACCGGAAGATGGCAGCCTGGGGCTACGGAGATGCGTCTGAAGGCGAGCCAGGTTCCTGCCTCTGCCGCTCTGGTCATGCTGCGCCACGTTGGAGCGCGTCTGAGCCGCGACATGCAGTTAAGCGGCTCCATCAACGGAGTGCTGGTCTACGACGATCGCACCCCGCCCGCACCCAGCCATTCGGCTCTGCGCCGCGTCGCCCATCTCGCTGCGCCCGTGTCCGCATCGAGTGGATCGTTGAAGGCCACGACGCTGGTGCTCCGCCGCGGCGACCTGGTGCAGCCGCTGCCGGACCTGTCGTTCACGGTCATGCCGCCGCAGCCGCGCGGATTGCAACCGCTGCAGGCACATACAACGCCCATGCTTCGCTCGATGGACGGATCAACATTTCCATCACTCGTGCTGGAGGCAGCGAAGCTGGATCTGGGCGGCGAGCAACCAATGGTGGCGGATGCCCGGCTGTCGACCACCGGCTTTCTAATACACGCGAGTGGAAGTGGACGCCTGCGCAAGCTGGTCCCGCTGGCTAGCGCGCTTGAGGAGGCGCCACTTCCTGTAGACCGGCTCGGGGAAGACGGCACTGCCGACTACAGCCTGACCCTGCAAGGCAGCTGGACTCCACCGACGCCGGATCCGCTGGCCGAAACAGCAACCACTGCTGTAGCCAGTGCCGATGCGCTCTCCCCCGCCACCAGCGTGACCGGATCGTTGACACTGCGGGGCGCTTCCTACCAGCCGGAGTACATGGCCGAGCCGTTGCAGGTAGCCTCTGCGACCGCCGTAATCGCGCCCGGCGAGGTGCGCTGGAACGCCATCAGCGCCAGCCTGGGCAAACAGCACTTCACGGCGGACCTGCGCATACCGGTGCCGTGCGCCGCCGGCTGCGTCCGGCATTTCGACTTGAGTGCGACAGAAGCAGACCTGGGGACCTTGGCCGCCTCGCTGCGTGGCGATGACCTGGGCGTGATGCATCAACTGTTGAACCGGGTGCGCCTGCCCAGCACGAGCGCGGCCGCGCAGTGGCCCAGCTTCGAGGGTACCGTACACATCAACCGCCTGAGCCTGGGACGGGTGAGCGTGGCACACCTGGTGGCCGAGCTGGCCCTGGCAGACGCCAAGCTACAGGTGAAATCGCTGGACGGCAGCACCCTCGAAGGTTCTGTGCATGGAACGGGAGTCGCGACTCTCGCGGGCTCACCCAGCTACCATGCGCAGCTGCAGCTGTCAGAGATCAGCGCGCCGTTACTGTCGCAGGTGCTTGACGAGGAATGGGGCCCCGGCATGCTCGACATCACCGCAGACCTGAAGATGAGCGGCAGCACCGCGTCCGAGTTGAGCAGCACTGCCAACGGACATCTGCACTGGCAATGGAACGGGGGAGCGCTGCCGGAGCTGACCACCTCGCCGCTCAGTCACTTTGATCGCTGGACCGGTGACGGCAAAGTGACCGATGGCAGCGTGACCCTGCTTGACAGCCGCGTGCTGGCGGATGGAGCCGAGATGCCGATCACCGGCACCATCGGCCGGGACCGCTCCTTGCGTCTGCTGATCGATCCAGCGGAAGCGTCCGCCGCCGGCAGCACAGAGACCACAGCGAGTGTCCGCGAAGTCATCAGCGGAACACTGGCCGCTCCAGTCGCGGAGATGCGGTAGTGCGACAGCAGCTCAGGGAGCTGCGTAGCGGATGTCTTTGCGATGCACGCTGGCTGACACCTCAGGCACCGTACCATCGTTGACCTGCACCTGTTCCGGCTCCCCCTGCAGGAGGAAGCGTTTGGTGGCCCGGCCTTGGCCCTCGATGCGCATGCGCTCGGTGAGCGCTCCCTCCGCGGAGAAGACTGTGACGGGGACGTCAGCAACGGCGTGTCCGGCGTTCGCCACGGTAACTGCGACGATATAGCTGCCCTGCACGCTGCCCCGGCTGGGAGTGATGCCTTCGATCGTGAGCTCTGGCAGGCCGCGGTCGCGATCCACCCAGTCGCGGAAAAACCACTTCAGCGGTTGACCACTGGCACGCTCTAGAAGCTGCTCGAAGTAGCCGTCTGCGTGGTCCTGAGCCGGATCGTACTGGGTTAGCGCGGCAGCCAGCGGTTTATCGCCCACAATGCCGCGCAGCATGGCGAGCACGTACACGGCCTTGCTTCGGTAGAAGATCGGGTCGCGTGCATCGGCCAGCGGTTCGCCGGAGTCATGATCCGGGTCGCCAGTCTCTGCCAGCGTCAGCGCACTCCGCTGATTGTCCATTTGCGTAATCGCCAATTCCCTGCCCTGCTGATGCTCAGTCCACAGCATGCCCATAAACTGCGCAACGCCCTCATCCAGCCAGGGGCGCGGAGAGCGGAAGTAGGCGTGTGCCAGCACGTGACTCAACGGCGTCAGCAGTTGCTTGGGATCGACGTTGACCATGCCAGTCACAAGCAACGCCCCTTCTTCGAAGGGCCGGTCTGTGTCTGCCGGCAGGTCAAGGATAGTCAGGTCTCTCTTCTGCGCGCCCAGCCACGTGGTCATCTGGGTGGTCAGGATAGACGCGGCAGTGGTATAAGCCTCCGTGGCCGGGACATTCGCCTCCTTCGCGTAAAGCTTCAGTCCTTCGCCGGCCTGGAGCGTCCGATGCGCAAGAAACAGGCTGGGAACGGCATAGCCGAGCGGCGTAGGCGGCAGCGATGCCGAGGCGATGGAAGGCAGGTCTGGCTCGTCCGCGTGTGGCGCGACGTTCACCTTCACCGGCACACCGTTCAGGAACGCGATATTGGGCGGAGCTCCCGCCGTCTCTTCTGTCACCTGCATAGCGACGAGAGTGCCGCGCTGCCGCTGCTTGGCAAGGGCGATCTCGGCGAAGACACGATCTCCTTCGCCCAGCGCCACCGGCCGCTGGCACACCGGGTACCACAGCACGTTGCCGAAGCCACGCAGTCCGGTGAACTCGTCACGAATGCCATCCCAGTCAGTGTGAAGGGCCAGATCAGCCGGGGTGCCGATCCGTTCTAGGCGCTGCGCAGAGGGCGCGATGGTGCCGCTGTAGAAGAGTGTGAGGGTGCGCTCCGCACCCGGCATCAGCGGCGTTCGCAGCTGGACCAGTGCCTCATCCATGGCCCCGCTGTGATCCGCGTCGGTTGAGAGCATGTGGTGGGTGTATTCGAGCGCCTGTCCAGCCTCCGCCACCGCGTCCCACCCCAGGGTGGAGGAGATCTGCACGGGGATCGCCTGTAGGGGAGCAGCGCTGTCGTTCTTGACCGTAACCACCGCGCGATTGCGCATGGTGGCGCTGGCTGCCTCCAATTGCACATCCAGAACGTAGCGGGTGAACAGGACAGCCTGCCGGACAGCATCGGACACTGCGAAGTGGCTCTCCGGCACCCGCTGCTCGGCATGCGGGCCGGCCGAGGCCTGCGGCTGGCTGGCTTTTGTTGGAGCGGACAAATCCGGCCTCTGCACATCCACGGCGCCGGAATCCTGTCCCGCGGGCCTGGGCGGCTGGGTGCTGCCTGCGATCACCTGCCCATGCTGACCGTAGGACGTGGGCACCATCAGCAACAGTGGAAGGGCGGCAGCGGCTGCCCAGCATTTCCTCACGAACCGAGACCCTTTCGCGGCTTTGCCGGCTTCTCCGCCTTAGCAGGGGCGGTCCCGGGGGGGCTCAGCCGGCGCTGGCGGTAGGCCTCGTAGAGCACCACTGCGCCGGCGGCGCCTACATTCAACGAAGCAACACGGCCAGCCATGGGGATGCGCAGCAGATGATCGCAGGTGCGGCGCACCAGGTCGTGCAGTCCCGCGCCCTCGCGGCCAAGCACCACCATGCATCCCGCCGTGAAGTCGTACTCGGTGTAATCCATAGTTCCGCGTTCATCCAGACCCACGCACCAGATGTTCGCCGCCTTGACCTGCTCTATGGCTCGGACCAGATTGACTACGCGGGCGACCCGCACATGCTCCGCGGCGCCGGCAGAGGTCTTGACCGCGACCGGACTGAGCGGAGCGGAGCGCCGCTCCGTGAGCAGGACTCCAGAGACCCCGGCGCCCTCTGCGGTGCGGAGCAGCGCCCCCAGATTCTGCGGATCCTCGACGCCATCGAGCGCCAGCAGCAGCGGGGGAGGCGCGTTTTCGACCTTGGCTGGACCCAGCAGGTCCTCAATGTCCAGCAGGCTGCGTTCACGAACAAAAGCCACCACTCCCTGGTGGCCGGGATTGCGGGCCAGCAGGGTCAGCTGCTCCCGACCCTCCGCGCGCACCCGTACCCCTCGCTCGCGACAGGCATCCTCGATCTTTTTGAGACGCTGGTCCTGTCGCTCCCGGGCCAGACAGACGTGGTCGAACTTCCGGCTGCCGGAGCGCAGTGCCTCCTCCACCGAATGCAGACCGTAGAGAATTTCCATGGACCTCCAGTGTACCGTCGAGTGCTGACCCTAAAACGAGCTGTTGACGCCATCCTGTGGTGCGGGGGAAGGGCTATAGAATCAACGCGAACTGACGTGTTGAGAGCTTCAGTTGCTGCCGACAAGTGCATTTGGCGGCGGCGCCTAGAAAACATAGCGTCCTACGGCTGCGTTTAGCCGTCCAAGAAGGCAGAGGTGAGAAGGGCTTGGCACAGGGCATTGCGCTACCGCTTGCAGCTTCGGCACAGCAGCAGGAGAACCTGGCGATCTCTCGCGGCTTGAAGCAGCGAGATATGCAGCTGCTGGACTCGCTCATTCTGAGCTATCAGCACCGCCTCTTCCGCTACCTGCTGTACCTCACCAGTTCGCGAGAGCTTGCCGAAGATCTGTTCCAGGAGACCTGGATGCGGGTGCTGCAGCGGGGCGCGCAGTACAACGGCGCAGCGCGCTTCGACACCTGGCTATTCACCATCGCCCGCAATTTAGTGATCGACGTGCGACGCAAGCGAACCATGGTCAGCCTGGAAGAGCTGTGCGCGGCCGCCGAGAATGAGCAGGCCTACGAGCCGGCGGCGAACGATCCCACGCCCTTTGATACCTGCCTGATGCGGGAGAATGGCGATCGCGTGGCAGAGGCAATGCTGACGCTGGACCCGCTCAGCCGCGAAGTCCTAGTGCTGCGCTTCCATGAGGAGCTGGCGCTCGAAGAAATCGCCAAGATGACGCGCGCTCATCTGTCCACGGTGAAGTCACGACTCTATCGTGGACTGGCAACATTGAAGCGCCGCATCGAGGCAGCAGCCGAACAGCATGCGGCGCTACCCGCACAGGAGACCGCTCGATGAGCGACGGACCCTGGCGCGGGACTATGCCACGCAACCCGCTTCGTGGGGATGCTGCCGGCCGCGAACGGGCACCGGAGAGCCGGGAGGCGCTGCTGCGTGCTATTACGGGACGAGACGTAAGCCTCCAGCAACCGGCGGTGGAGCGTACGCGGCGCGCGGTTGCGATTGCCGACCAGAGCCGCCGGCACCGGGGCGAGCAGGGGCGGCGCAGCATAGGGATGGCTCTGTTCGTGATTGGCGCGATCCTGTTGATGCTGGGCCCTGCGCTTTGGGCCGGGATCGACGACCTGCTCGGTGGCGAGCACTTTGGCGACCTGCCCACCCAGATGGCTTTGCTGTCGACAGTGCTGCTGATGGCGGTGGTGGCTGCGCTGGCTGCTGGCTGGCGGACCCGCTCCAACCGTGACGAGCTGCCGCGGGATCCGCGAAAACTATTGCATTGAGCTGATCCGGCCAGAGAAACTTTTGTCCGGGAGTGCTCCGTCTCACAGGTAAAACGATGCTGCTCGGTCCGACAAACCGCCGCTTCGACCCGCCCGTTCGGTTCAACTCTGAGCTGACGCTGATACCGCGCTGGTCCGTTGCGCTGGCCATGCTGGCTTTCGTCAGCGTGCAGTACCTGTTCTGGATCGTCCTGCCTGCCCATCGCCATCACCCGGGTCCACCTCTGGGGATGCGACTGTACTTCGCGTTCTCCTGGAGCACGCTGGCAGCGCTCTACATGCTGATGATCGGTTATGTCAGCAAGGACGCGCCGCGCCGCTCCATGAATGCGCGCTTCTGGATGCCGGTCTGCTTTCTGATGCCGGGCGGTGTAGGCGCCGTGCTCTACTTCCTGCTGCGTCAGCCCATCGTGTCCAACTGCCCAGCCTGTGGCACCCCGGTGCAGAGCGACTTCCACTTTTGCCCGCAGTGCGCCTGCCAGGTAGCGGCGGCGTGCGGCAACTGCTATCGCAGCGCGCGTCCCACGGATGTGTTTTGCGTCCATTGCGGTCACGATATGACCTCGGACAGTGTGCCCTCGCGAGTGCGCAGCTCCCAGTTCTAGCCAGGGCCAGCCGGAGTCCCTGTCTCACCTTCGTTGACCCCGCTCCGCACCGCTTCCTATACTCGTCTTCAGGCTTATGTCCCTGAAAGTGCTCATCGTCGATGACGAACAGCTCGCGCGCGAGGAGCTCCAGTATCTTCTCGGCTCCATCGAGGATGTCGAGGTGATTGCGCAGGGCAAGAACGGGATCGAGGCCATCGATCTGGCGATGCGGCTGGAGCCGGATGTGCTCTTCCTGGATGTGCAGATGCCGGGCCTCGACGGCTTCGCTGTGCTTCGCAAGCTGCTGGAGAAGACCGGGCCGGAGGAGCTGCCGCAGATAGTCTTTACTACTGCATTTGACAAGTACGCGGTGCGCGCCTTCGACGTGAATGCGGTCGACTACATCCTGAAGCCGTTTGACCGGGCGCGGCTGGCAATGGCGCTGGGCCGTGTGCGTGCGCGCATCCAGAACCCGGTACCAGCCATGGTCGCGGGAGCTGCGGCACCTACAGCACCGCCCACGCTCTCGCATGAGCAGCTGGATTCGCTGCTGCGCCTGATCGAGCAGCAGAGCCCTCCCTCTGCGGTGCCGGGACGAGGCAGCAGCAAGATCGTAGTGCAGTCCGGAACACGTCTGTTGCTGGTCGACCAGAAGGATCTGTGCTTCGCAGCTATCGACGAGGGCGTCATCTCCGTCAGTACGCCCACTCTGGACGGACAATCAAAGTGCCGCACGCTGGAGGAGTTGCTAGAGCTGCTTGACCCCCACATCTTCTGGCGAGCGCACCGCTCCTACGTGGTCAATATCAACCACATCAAGGAAGTGGTGCCGTGGTTCAAGTCCAGCTATCAGCTGCGCATGAACGATCGCAAAGGCACAGAGATCCCGGTCAGCCGCTCCCAGACCCGGCGGCTGCGCGAGCTCTTCAAGCTGTAACTCTTCTAGTCGTAGCGCTCGAAGATGATCTGCTTGCGATCCCAGCCCAAAGAGGTGAGCCGCTCCCGGTTCGCCGAGACCATCTCATTCAATCCGCAGATATAAGCGTGAATGTTGAAGCCTGCGCCTTCCGCCGCGCTGGGTGTGGATTCCATCCGCGTGCGGTTGTGCTCTTCGACGATCTTGGCCACGTGCTCCTGCACATAGCCGCGCTCGCCGGTCCAGCTCTCCTCCGGGCGGCTAAGGCTGGAGATGTAGCAGAACTCTTCGTGCTCACTCGCCTTCCGCTCAAAGAAGTCGCGGTAGTAGATCTCTGTTGGATATCTGGTGCCGTATACCAGCCAAATTTTGCGCCCGTTTGAGAGCGCGGGGCCGTGGTCCGGAAACAGGTGCTCAATGAAGCCGCGCATGGGGGCGATCCCGGTGCCGGTTGCGATCAGGATGGCGTCCGTTAGCGGCTGCCGCAGCGTGAACATGCCGTGTGCGCCGTGGAACTGAATGGTCTCGCCCAGGTTCATATCGGCGAGCAGGTTTGAAAAGAAGCCGCCCTCCACGCGATTGACGCAGAGATCAAACTCGTTGGCCCGCGGAGCCGAGGCGATGGAGTAAGCGCGCGTCTGCTGCTTCCCTCGCCCATCCTCTCGGACCAGGGAGACAAACTGGCCCGGCTTGAAGGGAAACTGCTCCATGCCGTCGATCGCAAACTCCAGGTGAAAGCACTGGGCTGGCTCAGAGATACATAGCTTCCGAATGAGACGTGCTGTGTGAAGCTCGCGTGGCATCTGTCGCTATTCTACCGTCACGGATTTGGCCAGGTTGCGTGGCTGATCAACATCGCATCCACGCCGCACAGCGATGTGGTAGGCCAGCAGTTGCAGCGGTACCACCTCGAGGATGGGCAGCAGCAGCTCCGGCGCGGGTGGGATGTAGATGACATGCTCTACCAGCTGCGCGATGTGGTTGTCGCCCTCCACTGCCACGGCAATCACCTGGCCGGCGCGCGCCGTGACCTCCTGGATATTCGACAGAGTCTTTTCATAGCGCAGTACCGAGTCCGGGTTAGCCTCGTCCTTGGTCGCAAGCACCACGACTGGCAGCGTCTCATCAATCAGCGCGTTCGGCCCATGCTTCATCTCGCCCGCGGGGTAGCCCTCGGCGTGAATGTAGGAGATCTCCTTGAGCTTGAGCGCGCCTTCCAACGCAATCGGAAAGTGCACACCGCGGCCCAGGTACAGGAAGTCGCGCGCGGTGGCGTAGGGCCGGGCCAGCTGCTCGCATTGGCCGTCCCGGGCGCGCAGCACTTCTTCGATCTTCCCGGGGATGCGGCTGAGGGAATCCACCAGCTCCCTGCTGGCCTCAGGAGAGAGAGTGCCGCGCTTCTGTCCCAGGTGCATGGCAAACAGAAACAAGGCGACCAGTTGCGCCGTGAAGGCCTTGGTGGAGGCGACGCCGATCTCCGGTCCGGCATGCGTGTAGATCGTGCCGTGCGCCTCCCGCGCAACCGCGGCACCCACTACGTTGCAGATGGCGATTGTCTTCGCGCCCTTGACCATCATCTCGCGCTGGGCCGCAAGCGTATCGGCCGTCTCGCCAGACTGCGTGATCAGGAGGCCAATCGCGCTGGGATCAGCAATGGGATCGCGGTAGCGGTACTCGCTGGCGTAGTCCACATCCACCGGGACGCGCGCCAGCCGCTCGATCATGTACTTGCCCGCAAGGGCCGCATGCCAGCTGGTGCCGCAAGCCGCGATGTTGATGCCGCTGGCTGAGCGGAACTCCTCGTCGGAGATCTTCATCTCGCTCAG
This sequence comes from uncultured Acidobacteriaceae bacterium, assembly GCA_964252395.1. Classification (GTDB taxonomy): domain Bacteria; phylum Acidobacteriota; class Terriglobia; order Terriglobales; family Acidobacteriaceae; genus KBS-83. The sequence continues at coordinate 64,164 of CAXUMX010000003.1, forward strand.
GTACACGGCTCCCGTCTCCAGAGAGACGCGGCCCAGCGTTGTGTCGCGTACCGAGCGCGGCTGCTCAAAGATCTCCTTGAGCATGAAGTGCTTGTAGCCGCCCTTCTCTGCCTGGATGGGATCCCATAGAACGCGGGTGACCTTCAGCGGCCGCGGCTCGCCGTCGAAGCCTGTCAGTGTCACAGCGGAAGGAGTCAGGACGGCCAGGTCGCCATCTTTGAGGAAGTAGATCTCGCGCGTGTGATGCAGGATGCCCGGCACGTCGGATGCGACGAAGTTCTCGCCTTCACCAACCCCGACCACGGCAGGCGGCCCGTTGCGCGCCACCACGATCTTATCCGGCTCGTCGGCGGAGATAACGCTGATGGCGAAGGCTCCGGTCAGCCGGCGTACGGCGCGGCGCACGGCATCCTCCAGGCTGAGCGTTTTGCCGGAGTCTGCAGCGGTGCGCATCTCCTGCTCGATCAAGTGGGCGATGATCTCTGTATCGGTTTCAGTGACGAACGTGTGCTGCTCGGCGATCAGCTCCTGCTTCAGCGCGAGGTAGTTCTCGACGATCCCGTTGTGCACCACCACAATGCGCCCGCTGCAGTCGCGATGCGGATGCGCATTCTCTTCCGTAGGGCGGCCATGAGTGGCCCAGCGGGTGTGGCCGATGCCATAGGTGCCCTTCAGCGGATGCTGCTGGATGATGGCTTCAAGGTTGCGCAACTTGCCCGGCGCGCGCCGCAGTTCCAGTCCCTCTGCTCCGCCGGCGACGGCAATGCCTGCTGAGTCATAGCCGCGATACTCCAGGCGCCGCAGCCCGTCCAGGATGACTGAAACAACGTCGCGCTTTGCGCCCACATAGCCGATGATTCCGCACATGCGGCCATTGTACGGGCTGGAATCCGGTCCGCCGCTATATCGGCAACAGCTCGACTAGTCTTCCAGCCGAAGGCTGTACTCCTCGATGACCGGGTTGGTGAGCACATCGCGGGCGATGCGTTCCACTTCGCTCTGCGCCTGTTCGCGCGTGACTCCGTCGGCGATGGTCAGCAGGAAGTATTTGCCTTGCCGCACATCAGAGACTGCGGTGTACTCAAGCTTGCGCAGTGCACCCTGGATGGTCTGCCCCTGCGGATCGAGCACGGTGCGCTTCAGCGTAACGTAGACATGTGCCTTCATCGTGCCTGATTATAAAGGGTTGGCCGCGCCACTCCGCCGGCTTCAAGTGAGAGAACTCATGATCAACTATCTGGAACTTCCTATCGGCGACCGCGCACCTGAGGTGGTCGAGGCCATCATCGAGATACCGCTGGAAGGTATCAACAAGTACGAATACGACAAGAAGCTGGGCGTCTTCCGGCTGGACCGCAATCTCTACTCCCCGGTTCACTATCCCGGCGACTATGGCTTCATCCCTTCCACGCTCAGCGAAGATGGCGATCCCCTGGATGTGCTGGTGCTTGTGGATGCGCCGAGCTTCCCCAGCTGCGTGATGCAGGTACGACCGATCGGTGTGCTGGGCATGCTGGACCAGGGCGTTCCGGATGAGAAGATCCTTGCCGTCGGCAAGAATAACCCACGCTACAACGATGTATGGAACTACTCTGAGATCTACCCTCACATCCTCAAGGAGATCACCCATTTCTTCTCTATCTACAAAGATCTCGAAGGCAAGAGGGTCGAGATCAAGGGATGGAAGGATGTTCACGAGGCTCGCAAGGTAGTGATGGAGTCTGCGGATCGGTTCCAGGCCAGCCGCCTGCGCTCGAGCGAAGTGCAGGTCTAGGTTGCGGGATCATCAACTGCTGGACGTTGCATAATCGCCCGGGTGAGTTCCCTTCAGTCTCTGGTGCACTTCTGCGCGTCAGCGTCTCTTGCCTTGTGCATAGACGGCGGAGGCTGTGGACCGAGTCGCCGCCACAGAAATGGAACTCCGTAGACAACCGGCCCCAGTAGAGCGATCGCTGAGCTGAGTGACAGGGCCGGAACGCCGAAGATGCGCTCCCCACGAGCGATGGTCAATGCGATGGCGATGAGGGCAGCAGGAGCCGCCCCCAACAGCACGCACGCAAATGTGCCACCCGGCACACGAAACGGCCGCGCAAGGTGTGGCTCGCGCATGCGCAACACTACAAGGGCGACAAACTCCAGCAGCAGACTGCCCCCGTAAAGCACCAAATCGACTGAGATGAGGCGCTCAAACGTGAGGTTCAGCGCTACCGCCCATCCCGCCGCGCATAACAGGATGGCGACCCAGGGAGCGCCGGCTGCATTCTGCCGCGCAAAGGCGGACGGCAGAAATCCATCCTCTGCCAGCGCGACCGGAAGTCGCGAGTAAGAGAGCGTCAGGGCATTGCACATGCCGAAGCCGTCAATCATGCCTCCAACGACGATCAAGACTGCAAGCCACGGACCGACGAGCGATCGAGCTGCGTCTGCCCATGACCCCCGTCGCAAAGGCTTGGAAGGGTAAGCCTGCCGCGCGCGCCGCGAGTGTCGGCAGCAGATAGGACAGGGTGACCAGAAGTGTGGCGCCCATCATGGCGCGTGGATAGTTACGCTGTGGGTGCTCCACCTCCGCAGCCACTGTCGAAGCGTTATCCCAGCCCATGTAATTCCAGAGAGCGACCATGAACGCGGTCGCGAAGTCGGCGCCATGACCCCCTGGTGGTCCTGCTGCGCCCGCATGCCGAACGCCCGCCACAACCAGGACAGCAAACGGCGCCAACAGTGCACACATCAGCAAGACTGCTCCTCTGCCCACGGAAGCAGCGCCGAGGAGATTCCACAGCACGCAGGCGACGAGGACGGCCAGCGACCAAAGCACGCCGCGATGCCCAGCTGTCAGCGAGGGCGCCAGCCGTCCCAGGTAGAGCGTGAACAAGGTGGGATAGAGAGCCATGTCGAAGACACTGGCGGTAAGCGAGAGCCAGGCCTCCTGGAAGCCCCAAAACGGCCCCAGCGCACGGCGCACCCAGACGTAGAAACCACCTTCAGAGGGCAGTGCGCTCGCCAACTCGCCGATCATCAACGCAGTCGGCAGGCTCCAAAGCAAGGGCACAAAGATCAGCAGCAGAAGAGCGCGCCGGTAGCCTGCGCCACCGATGATGTCCTCCAGCCCATACGGGCCGCCAGAGACCATGAAGAAGGTCGCGGCGATGAGCGGCAGCAGGCCCAGCGCGCGCCTTTCCGCTGTACTCCGTTCCCGGCCCGGGCTGCTCCGCGCAACGCCGCCGTGGAGCTTGGGCCGTTGCCACATGGGGCTTACTCTACACGGGCAGTGTTCGTGCGGTGCGAAGCGAGGCTCGGAGTGCCCGGTAGGCTATAATCCGCCTAGCGCCGAGTTCGGAGAGATGGCCGAGAGGCTGAAGGCGGCGGTTTGCTAAACCGTTATAGGGTCAAAAGCTCTATCGAGGGTTCGAATCCCTCTCTCTCCGCCACCTCCCTTGCCCATCCAGCCATAGAAATCTCCACTCACTAGTTACAAATCCTGACGAGACCGTGACCTCCTCGCAGCTTGCTCTGCCTGGTCATGATGCTTTGACTCGTGCTCGTTGGGAGCAATGGTTGGCTGCGCCTCCTCGTGCCGCGCTGATCGAATTGTCCAGTGTCAGGAACAAGACATGATCGAGGGGTCTCACGATGTCTCAACCTGTTCAGTGGCAGCTGGCGGGATGGACCTCTGACGTCAGACGTAGTAACCAGAACCGTTCATGAATGGTTACATTTTGTGAAATCAGGAGCGCTTCTTTTTTTCAACTGCAAGGATAGACTCCGTTCTGGAAATCTGCTTAACATGAAACACCCCTGGTCATTCGTTTGACTAGCGGTGTCAGGAAGCCCAAGGACGTTGCTATCCTGCCTCGCGAGTTGCTATCGCACCAAGACTGTTCGCTGTCTCGCCTCCGCTGTTCGAAAGGATCCTCCTCGTGAAATTGGGAATGAAGCGTCTAAGCCCGTCTCTTCTGTGCCTGGTGGTAAGTCTTCTCCTCTCCCCCATCGGATACGGACAGGACATCACGATGTGGAAGGTGGATCCTCAGCACACCGGCCTCAACTCGCACGAGACCGTTCTCACGCCCGCAATCGTTGCCGACTCCACGAAGTTCGCACCCCTCTTCTTCCAGAAGCTTGACGGTCAGGTATACGGGGCTCCGCTCTTTGTGAGTGCGGCCACCCTGAACGGGCTCCCCGGTGGCTTCAAGGATGGGAAGAGCCACAACGTCGTCTACGTTGTGACGCAGCATGACAGTGTGTATGCGTTCGATGCGGATGCAGACCCTCTCGGCGCGAACACCTCGGGGACTGACTCGGCACCGTTGTGGCACACCAGCTTTCTTCAATCGAACCCGCAACTGGGAACGCCTACCACGGTGCCCTATACCGATGCTGCTGGCAATGACATCAATCCAGAGCTTGGCATTACGGCGACTCCGGTTATTGACCCGACGTCCGGCACACTCTTCGTTGTATCCCTGCTGAAGTTTCCCGGTCAACCGGTGAATAACCTTTACCGTCAGGAGTTGCACGCACTGGATCTGAAGACCGGTCTGGACAAGGTGCCGCCGTTCGTACTGGACGCAAGCGTCACCTTCAAGGGCTTCGTCACTACCGATTCCAGCAACCCTGACAACGATCCGGTCACAGCACCGGCGGGTGAAATCCCCTTCGCTCCTTTGCATGAACATCTGCGCGGCGCGATGACCTTTGACGCCGTGAACAAACTGGTTTACCTGGTGTACGCCTCTCACAGCGACCAGCCACGGTATTACGGTCTGGTACTCGGTTTCAGCTTCAACGGCTCGAGCCTGCAGTTAGCGCATAGTTTCGTCACGACGCCCAATGGGGCGACCGTTCTTGACCCTACAAAGAACGGCAACTTAACGCGAGGCGGCGGCAAAGGGGGTATCTGGCAGGGCGGAGCTTCGGCGGCGCTTGACCAGAATCAGAACATCATATTCGTCACCGGCAACGGGCCGTTCGATCAAGACCCGAATACCGGATCGGCAGACTGGGGCGAGAGTGTCGTCAAGCTGCCTGCGGCGATGAACGGTGAGGCTCAGTATCAGTTATCCGCCACTGACACCGGCTCCTACTTCACTCCCTCGAACTGGGCGACGCTGAACTCGGGCGGCGGATCGATCCCCGGGGACTCCGACCTTGGGGCGGGCGGCCCGTTGCTGCTGCCTGCGCAGCGGGGCAGCCATCCTGACCTGGTGATGTTTGGTGGAAAGGCAGGCGTCTGGTATCTGGCGGATCGAGACATACTGGGAGGCCTGGTCGCGAACGATCCGCAGATCATTCAGGAGCTTCCCGAGCCGCGCGCTCCTCAGCTGACTATCACTCCCAGCTACTTCAACGGCGCGGTTTATTACGCCTCGAGCGGCAGCCCGATGGTCAAGCGCACCTTGAACTATGACTCCGTCAATGATGTCACCACCCTCTCCACCACTCCAGTGGTCGGCACCGGACCCAACATCAACGCAAAGGGTGCCACCCCGTTTATCACCTCAAATGGCACTGCCAATGGCATCATCTGGGGGCTGGATGGAAACCTCCGGGCCTACGATGCGGGCACCATGCAGTTGTTGAGCAGCTCCTTCGTGAACGACATCACGGCTCCAGACGGAAGCGGCCGCTGCCAAACCACAAAGTTCAGCACCATGATTGTTGCAAATGCCCACGCGTACTATACCTGCTACTCGGGCACCAGCCAGGGTTTCCTGGTTGTGGCCGGGCTCAAGAGCGCGGCTGCGGCTACCCCGGCCGCACCGTCCGCGCTTGCAGCGCAGACCGTCTCAGCGACCGCCATCAATCTGACCTGGACCAACAACGCAGCGTCGGATCCGTCACTTGCCGGCTTCCATATCTTCCGTGCGACCAGCGCGAGCGGCCCGTTTACCCAGCTATCCACTCCGGCGCAAGGCACCTCTTTTTCTGACGCCACCGTGGCTCCGAACACGCAATACTTCTACAAGGTAACGGCTTACAACAGCGTAGGCGATTCCGCGCCGGCGGGCCCGGCAACTGCGACTACCTACCCCACCTATGCGCAAGGCGGCCTGGTCGCGTATTGGCCTATGGAAGATGGGCCCGGCAGCACGGTTGCGGATGCGACGGGGAAGGGACACACCGGCTCTGTCCAGGCGAACAGCGAGGCGCTTTACACCAGTGCTGGCTACATCAATGGCGGCTGGGCGTTCCATGGCACCAACATCTCTGACAGCATCATCGTGCAGGACAGCGCAGACCTCGACTTCTCAGCAACGCAGAGCTTCACTCTTGCTACCTGGGTTGAGGTGGACAATCTGACCAGCCTGGAACAGCCGATAGTTCTGAAGTCTGCCAACGCCGGCAATGTGTACGGACTGCTGGTGAACAGCAACAACCAGTTCGCCATGCGCGGGCCGTCGGGCGACGTTGCCGGCCCGGCAGTGGTCAAGGGCGTCTGGGCGCATGTTGCGCTGGTCCAGAACGGCGCTGCTGGAACGCGCACGCTGTACGTCAACGGTCAGGCCGTGGCCCAGGGCGCTGCGCAGGCGGCCAACGGAACCGGCACGCTCGAGTGGGGAGAGGAAGATCTGCCCGCTGGCAGCAATCAGGTGCAGCACGGCTTCCAAGGCAGGATCGACGAGACCCGTCTCTACAACACTGCTCTGTCCACGTCGCAGATAGCCGATCTGCTCCCAGTTACCTTGCTGGACGTGACATCGGTGCTGGCTTCCGGTACGCCGGACCAACTGGGAACTACTCTGTTCCCGGTCACTGCTCCGGTATCTGAGGCGCGCGTCAGCCGGACCGCCGGCAGCTATACGGTAGTTGCACACTTTGCCAAGGCGGTTACCGGCATCGCTGCATCGCTCACGCAACAGAGCGGCGCGGCCGCGCAGGGGTCAGTAGGAACCATCACTTACGACGGGACGAGAACAGTTGTCTCCATTCCACTGAGCAGTGTGGCCGACGGGCAGAAGCTGAATCTGCACCTGTCGGGCATCGTAGCGTCGGACAACACGTCTGTGATCGCCGGCGCTGCCGACATCGCGCTGACCGTGCTTGAGGGCGATGTGACGGGTGATGGAGTGGTGGACAATAACGACGTCTCGCTCGAGACCAACAGCATCACCAACGCTGCTGTGACGACAAACAATGCTCGATTCGACATCAACGGTGATGGAAGTCTGACCAGTGCGGATACCAGCTTGGTCTCCAGCCGCACACCCGGAGGATCGACACCACCTCCGCCAGGCACGGACGTGATCGCTATCGACTGCGGCAGCACCACGGCAGTGAGCTCGTCGCGAGGCACCTTTGTCGCGGACGGTGCGCCATACGTGACTGCCGGTGGCCCATTTCCTCCAGACACAGCCACCATCACCATACCGAGTGCGATCAGCAGTGTCGCTGCACCTGCGGCCGTCTACCAGACCGCTCGCCAGGGGAATTCGTTTAGCTATACGATCCCCGGTCTGGTGGCAAACAGCACCAACAACAAAGTGATTCTCCACTTCGCCGAGCTGTACTTCCCCACGGCAAACTCGCGTGTCTTCAACATCCAGGTTGGCAATCAGGGAACCAACGGAAACGGGATGCAGCTAGTCCAGAACTTCGACATCTACGCAGCAGCCAGCGCTAACTTACCTGCCGGAGCGAATGCGAAGAATACGGCAGTAGTGGAGATATACAACAACATTGCTGCCGATTCGAGCGGCAATATTATTGTAAGCTTCTCGTCCATCGGGAAAGATCAGCCGCTGGTGAACGGCATCGAGGTGCAAAACGGCAGCAGTGGCAGTACTCCCCCGGCCGCGCCGCCGCCGCCAGTGGTCAGTCAGCCAACTGCGACCAGCAGCCAGGTGAATCTGACTTGGGCTTCAAGCCAGGGTGCGACCTCGTACCTCGTCTTTCGCGGCACCACTGCAAACGGCGAGAGTACGGTCGCGATCGGCAACTCCACAACAACCTCGTACGTGGACAGCACAAATCTGGTCAGCGGAACGACCTACTACTACTACGTCGAGGCCTCCAATGGAACTTCGTCCGGCCCGTCGAATGAGGTCCACATTACTGTGCCTGCCGCTGGGGGCACAGGGGCCGATGTAGTCGCGGTCAATGCGGGCAGCTCCGCCGCGGTGTCTTCCTCGTCCGGGAACACGTTCCAGGCGGAAACCTCCTACGTAAATGGCGGCTCCGATTACGCTCCGAACCCGACCATTGTCATCCCGGCATCCGAGCAGAGCGTCGCTGCACCAGCTCAGGTCTACCAGTCATCGCGGCAAGGCAGTCCCATTACCTTTACGCTCCCTGGCTTCTCGAAGAACAGTACAGGGCACACTGTCGTCCTACACTTCGCAGAGCTGTACCATACGGCTCCGGGCACACGCGTCTTTAACTTCCAGGTAGGAAACCAGAGCAGCGGTATGGTGTCGGTCAGCAACTTCGACATCTATGCCGCAGCAGCAGCTCTGGTGCCCACAGGAACGAGTGCCAAGAACACTGCAGTGGTCGAGACCTACAACAACATCACCGCGGATGCGAACGGCAACATAACTGTAACTTTCGTAGGGGGTAACACCGGGAACGTCGATCAGCCCATGATAGAAGGCCTGGAGGCGAGGTAAGGGCAAACCAGGGAGTGTCCATTCGTCTGCCTTCCAGCACTCCCTGCCCTGATCTACGGCATCCTCTCTGGTGAATGTTAAGAAAGTGTTTTCCTGGAATATTCAGTGAAGAGTCACTCCGGCTTTTGTTGGCTCTGCGCGGTGATCGTGGGCGTGCTCGGCGCAGCGAAGTTCGCCGGCGCACAGTCAGAATCCATTCAAACAACTAATCACCCTACTGAGATCAAGGTCCCGGTGGGGGTTTCAGGACTTGGTCCCGCTGCGTACACGCACTATTTGCTCGGACTCCAATTTGCAAATGACGGGATCAAGCATGAGGCTCTTCGCGAGCTGGCGGAAAGTCTCCGCGCGCAGCGGCAGCAGAATCCGGCAGCTGGGCTTGCGTTCCAACTGATCGCTGAGCAGCGGCAGGACGTTCACATCACGCTATGCTGCACCGCTACTAACATTCTTAGGGCGATTTACAGCCCGGATGGCACGCGGATCCTGACGGTGCTTGGCGACCGGACCGCGCTCATCTGGGATGCTCAAACAGGCAAGCGAATGGGTCCAGCTCTGCACCACAACGCCGACGTACTTGCAGCGGCCTGGAGCGCCGACGGCCGCCACATCGCTACAAGCTCTCGGGACGAAACGATCCACCTCTGGGATGCATCCACAGGAATGCCTTCAAGGTCGCCCTTCCACGTTCCTGGATCGCTGACGGTGCTTGCTCTCAGTTCCGACGGGGGTCGTGTGTTGGGCAGCGAAGAAAACGCCGCTTACCTCCTCGATACAGTGACCGGGGCGCAGATTTCTGCGAAGCTGGCTTATCACGAGGATGTGAATGCGACCGCATTCAGTCCGGACGGAAGATTTGCCCTTGTCGGTACCAGCGACTCTGTCGCCGATGTTCTTGACCCGCGAACCGGCATGCGCCTGCAACGACTGCGGCAAGGAAATGCTATCTTCAGCGCGAAGTTTAGTCGCAACAGCCAGCAGGTGCTCACCGGCTCTGAGGACCACACCGCACGTCTTTGGGATGTGAACACAGGAATGCCGCTCGGTCCGGTCTTCGAGCAGACTGCTGCCATCAGCGATGCGGTGATCAGCGCTGATGGTGCACGCGTGCTTACGACTTCCTACGATCACACTGCTCGCGTGTGGGACGCTCATACAGGACAGCCGCTCACGCCGCTCCTGCAGCACAGCGCTCCGATAATCGACGGCGGTTTCAGAGCAGACGGCTCGCTCGTGTTCACACATGGAAGAGACTCTTCCATCCGCCTGTGGAGCACGGTTACGGGGCAGGCCATGATGCTGCCAATGCATTACACCGCGCCCGTAAGCAGCGCTGCCTTCAGCCCCGTAGACCCGTCTCTGCTGGTCACCTTGGGCAACACGGCGCAGATCGTGGACACGCCCCCGGCCGATACCGCGCCTTCATGGCTTGCCGACCTGGCAGAGTACGCCGCAAGCCGTTCGCGCTTCTACCAAGCCCCACCTCCGGACCGCTCTGTAGTCGAACGGTTGCGGACAGCACTACTCGCCTCCACCGCGACAGACGAATGGACTCGCTTCGGCAGGTGGTACTTCGTCGACTGGACTCAACGCACCGTTTCGCCGTGGAGCAACCTACGCGTGGAGCAATACCTGGAGCAGTTGCTCGCTCTGAACACCCCGCAGTCGATCGACTACGCGGCACAAGTGGCGTTTGATCATCCCAAGTGGATGATCAGAATCAACGCGGCGCGCAGGGCGCTGGCGTCTGCAGGTCAGACGACAAGTCCTCCGGGCAGGAACTTGCCCTAGACGCAGCGTGAACGGCAGATATCTTCATACTTGTATCTGTCACCGCTGGTCAGGCGCAATGAGTGTGCGGCGTTAACTCTGAGTTACACCTGTTGACAGCGCTGAAGCCGAATAATAGGATCGCCACGTCCGTCCGGATACAGCTTGCGGCGGTATCAAGCCCCCCTCTTGATTTTCTTCAGAAGAGTCACTCTCTGGCGCCAACGTGTGTCCGGGGTGGTGGCTAAGTCATCGGTGATTTCAGTCATGCCAGGGAGCTATACCGTCTTGTTTACTCATACCGCAGCACTACTCCGCTTCAGCCGTGTGGCCCTTTGCGCCGCCGTCGCCGTTCCGGCGCTGGTCGCCCAGAGCCCTGCTTACATCAAGTTGTTTGGTCCGGTCAACGTGCGTGCTTCCGTGACTGGAACAGACCCCGGATCGACGCTCGCCTTTAACAGTGCGACGCTGAACCTAAGCTGCGGCACCTCTCCGACGGCCGTGCTCTCGTCGACCCCTGATGGACTCGGAAATCTGCTGGTAGACAACTTCATCAACGTCAGCACTACTTCTAGTTCGGGCACTGTCGGTCCGGTGAATGTGTGCACCGGCGGGACGGTCGACGCCAACACTGCCGGAAACGTCCCGAACTGCTTCACGAAGGGGTATCAGGATCCTGCGGGCAACGGCCAACTGAACGGTGTCAACCCCGACACGCTGGTCTCGACCGGCGGTGTGGCGCCCATCGATATCAGCAGCCACCTGCAAGAGGGCGCAGTCCAGTTGAAGATAGACCTGGTCGATGAGGGCGGCTATCTGGCCAGCTCAACTCTCTACCTGAAGACCAGCTGCACACAGAACGGTGTCACCGGGCCGGCGACGATCACGGGCAATCCCATCTCGCAGACGAACCCGACTCCTGAGCAGTTGACCCAGACCTTCCCCTTCAATCCGACCACGGATCAAAAGGTCCAATTCGTCTACGACCTCTCCCAGGCACAGTCGGCCGGCAGCCTATCGATCACCTCCGGCACCATTCCGGAGACGCAGGACACGCCCATCGATCCGGCAACTTTCCCGAGCCTCGTCGCGAACACTTCCTTCGCTAGTTCCAGCTGCCTGATCCACTCCGGAGAGCTGGTCAACAATCTGCCCGCTTGCAAGCTCTTCACGCTGGAGTGCAAAGTCGGCACCGGCTCCGATAAGAGCGGCGCCCTCTGCCCCATCTCCTCACTCCCCAACGAAGTCTTCCAGGACATCTTTGATGGTCCGGAGTTCTCTCTTCCGGACATCACCAGTCCGAGCGGCCCGACCTTTCACCAGGGCGTCGGATTCCTGATGGCAACCGAAGGCTGGCAGGGCGGAAACTGCACCTTCGACTCCGCCTCAGGACTGCAGAATCTGCCCTGCCCACAGAACCTGTTGAAGACCTTCACCGGGCCCGGTCTGTACGTCATGACGTCCTTGACGTCGCACCCGAATTCCACCTTCGTCCCCATCACGAAAGTGCCGGAAGACCTGACGACGGTGACGGTCGCGGGCCAGCAGCCAGGCGGATGGATCAAGTCGTCGACCGCCAGTGTGACGCTCTCCAGCCAGCCGCCGGTGCTTCCGGCCAGTCTGCCGGGAGCGGCCGGCTTTGTAGCCTCGCCGATCCAGAGCATCACCTACGGTATCTCCAGCGCAAACAAAGTGCCGGTGCCTGGATCGCCCAGTGCTGACACGACTCTGCTGAACCCGGTTCAGTGCCCGGCCCCGTCCAGCCCTGCTAGTCCACCGGCTGCAGTCTTCACGCCGGATGCGCAGACAATCAGCGGGCTTGCCGATGGCCGGTACCTGATTCACTACTTCGCGCAGGATTGTGCTGGCACGGAAGAGCTGCAGTTCACTAAGGACGGCAGCGGCAGCTGGTCCACCTCCTACTACACCTTCCCGCTGAACGTAGATACTGCGGCTCCGGTGGCTTCGGTCCCAGTGCTGACTCCTGCCGGCGGATCGTACACGGTGGGTCAGGCCGTCTCCGCCTCCTACACTTGCACGGATGAGCTCTCCGGTCTGGTGAAGTGCGGCACATCCACCTACTCGCCGAACAGTGCCCAGCTGAACTCCGGCACCATCAACAGCCCAGTGGACACATCTACGACTGGCCCGAAGTCCTACATCGTTACTGCGATCGACGCAGCGGGCAATCAGTCTTCGCAATCCGTTAACTACGTGGTCTCGCCGGCATACGACGCGGCTATCAAGGTCACGCTGAGCTCTTCGACCGTTACCTTCCCGCTAGGAACAAATGTCGTCATATCGGTAGCCGCTACCAACGGACACGTCCCCACGGGGTCGGTAAAACTCTACGACGGTCAAACTCTGCTCCAGACCGCCCAACTGCAAGGCAATGGAGCGGCCTACCTGTACATCCAGAACCTGCCCGCCGGTCCGCACCCGCTCAGCGCGGTGTATGCAGGCGACGCATTCAACCCGGGCGGAACGTCGGCTCCGGTCACCCTTACCGTCAACCCGGTTCCGGTCAACCTGAGCCCGGCCTGCTGGAATGCCAACTTCCCGTACGGCGCGGACTACCACTGCGGAGTATCGGTAAGCTCAACGGCAGGATCTCCGCTGGGCGTCATCACCTACCAGTACGACGGCGGCTCTGCGGTCAGTGTGCCGCTGCAGAATGGCTCCGCACAGTTTGTGCTGCCGAAGCCTCCGACCGGCAACCACACTGTACTGATCGGCTACGCAGCCCAGACCAACTACGCCGCGGCAACGCCGTCGAAGCAGAGCTTCACCGTCACGGCAGCGCCCGTGGTGGTGCAGCTGACACCTTCAACGTCATACCTGACTGGCGGATCCCTGACTCTGACCGCGGCAATCCAGTCCTGGAGCGCGGGACCGCCAAACCAGATTGGCAGCGTCGTCTTCTACGACGGAAACAAGGTCCTGGCGACGGTGCCGGTCAATGCGTCCGGCTCTGCGAGCACCACGGTGCCGGCGTCCTCCTTCTCCAACGGAACGCACACTATCAAGGCCAGCTACACCGGCGGAACCAACTACTCCTCCGGCAGTGCAACGACAACCATCTCCGTCTCACTGAAGTAGCACTTAGGCAGGTACGCAGCCGCCGCGCCAGGTTTCCCGTGGGATTGGAACCGGCGCGGCGGCTTTATTCTGCGGCAGCCGTTTCGAGAAACGGCGCCACCAGCGAGGTAGATGACTCTTCCCCCTCTACCAACCTGGTCAGCGTCAGTACCGTGATGTCGTCGTCCTGACCGAAGGCGACCGCCGCCTCCGTGGCCTGCTGTGCCGAGGGACGGGTCGCGAACAATGCATGTAGCCGTTCAAAGCCATAGAGCTCTCCGCCCTCTGCCTGCGCTTCCACAAGCCCGTCCGTGTAGAGGCTGAGCTGATCACCCGGGTTCAGCTCGATGCCGCACTCGTCGTAGCTTACGGACGAGACGATGCCCAGTGGGAGTGAGCCGCCCAGCTCCAGTTCCCGCTGATTCAGGAAGGGTGGCAGGTGGCCTGCATTCGCGATGGTCAGCGAGCCATCAGCACGCAGCCGCAGAATGACAGCAGTGACGAAACCGCCCTGAAGGCGCCCGCATAGCGAACGGTTCAATCGCTCCAGCATCTCCGCTGGTGTTGTATTCGCATCCGAGGCCGAGCGCAGGACGCCGACGATGAAGGAAACATTCATCGCCGCTTTCATGCCCTTGCCGCTCACATCGCCCAGCGCAATCACGGTCGATCCATCCTCTTCGCGGATGATCTGGAAGAAGTCTCCACCCACTTCCAGTGCGGGGCGGTAGGCACTGGTAACGGCGAAGCCGTCCACCGACGGCAGCTCGTTCGGAATCAGAACCTGCTGTATCTCGCGCGCGCTGTGCATCTCCCGCTCCAGCAGCAGCTGCCGGGCCCTCTGCTCCGTGTTATAGAGATACACGGCATAGAGGATGGAGATGAACAGAACGATAGCGGCCAGCTGACCCGGCCTGAAAAAGACACCATGCAGTGAAAAGAGAGGACGATTGAAGAATTCGAAGAGGGTCCAATTGGTGAATCTCTGCCCCGCTGCACCGATGTCCGCGATGGAGTTGATCATCTGTGACACGAGGGCGCTAATGGCAAGGAACCACCGCGCATCGTCCAGCCGGTCGCGTAGCCCCACTGCGACGATGGCAAGGGGATAGACCTCAACCAGCAGGATGATGCCGGTAAGGACCGAATCTGCACCGATCATCCACGGACCGGCATTGCCCCAGAAGAACGCCAGGCATCCGTCGATGAGCCCTGCTGCGAAGGCCGCAATGGCCAATGCCCTGGTCAACCGGATCAGCCGGGGATTTCCGTCCAGGTGCAGCAGGTAGATCAGCAGGAACCAGAGCGAGATATGGTTCAGCGTGTAGATCGGCTGATTCAGCCCCCTGCCCCAACCGTAGGAGATGGACGTCAGGAACTCCTGGAACATGAGGAGAATGGCGGGAGTGCCGGTGAAGACGCCGAGCCACAGAAAAAGTCCAACCGTCCGATCGCGGCTCCATAACAATAGACTGACGACTGTTACGAAGCTGTACAGAACCATCAGGCTGAAGTCGTACAGATAGTTCAATGTCGATTCAGAGTTAGCCACCGCAAGCTGGGCCGCAATGCTCTCTGTGTCGCCAAGAATGGGCGGCCCACTCATTCCCCCCAGATCCCCGGAATCGACAAACAGCAGCGGCGACTTCCACACGCGGATAGCGATGATGCCGGATTCCGGCACGGGTACGGTGAAGGCATTCGAGAAGGCTGTGTAGTACCAGTGAGGCGTCGGAGGCAGCTTGCCGGAGCGCCCGATTAGTTTGCCGTTCCAATAGACCTCGTAGGCATCGTCAATTGGCGGCACCAGCAGCGAGTAGGAGGCCTTCGCCCCGGGCGCGAGATCGATCTGAAGATGGCGTCGGTACCAGGCAAAGCCGGTGTATCCGGAGTGGCCCTGGGTGCCCCAGGGGGCCGACGCGGTAATCAGCTCCCAAGTTGAATCGTCGAAGGATGGCGAAGACCAGCGAGCGTCGTCCCCGGTGTGGAATTGCCAAGACCCGTTCAGCTTAACGTGACCCTGGCCCAGCCCCTGAACGACCAGGGCCGACTGAGGTGTGTCGACACGCGACTGCGCGCCGAGCGACAGGGCGAAAAACAACACATAGGCCACTGTGATCGCTCGAAGCATGGGGTCAGCATAGCACTCGGACTCTGGGCCGGTCGGCTATGTCGGAGAGCTTGTCTGCAACGCTGCGCTGCCCGCTTCCAAACGCACAGAACGATTGTTTGACGCCTGCAAACACTAGGCCCGGTGCAAGCAATTGACACGGTTTCCTGCGGCGCTGCCGCCGATTTCGGGCCGTCCCATAAAGGCTCTCCGGGTGACGGCTGAGCGCCAAAGTTATCCGGCCGAGATAGCCCACAATTCTGTACCATGCTTGCACCAGCTTGCACTCGCAACGGGGCGATCGAACGCCTGGCCTGAGAACCTTGTTCCTTACGCTCCCGGGCGGGGACCAAGGCCTAGGGCGGGGACGAAGCGGCGGATCGTCCACGGATAGGCGAGCCGCGGCACAGGAGCAGCTTTGGAAATTGATGACGCTCTGATCGCGCAACAGCAGGTCGTTCGTCTTCAGGCGTTGCTTGAAGCGAGCCGACTGATCCACTCTACGATCGAGTTGGACGAGGTCCTGAACACCGTCCTGCACATCGTCGTACGCGAGCTTGAACTCGAGGGAGCCTTCTTCACGCAGTTCCCGCATTGCTGCGGTGAAGTGCCAGAGGGTCCGCGCCATCCCGCAATCTCCGCCTACGCAATGGCTTTCCCGCTGCATGATAAAGCCGGCGACACCTTCACCGAATTAGTGGTGATCCGGCCGAAGAACCGTGTCCTGAACTTCGATGAACTCGACTTCCTCGAGAGCCTCGCCATCCAGGCGTCGGTTGCTATCGAGAATGCCCGGTTCCACCAGCGCACGATCGAATGGCAGCGAATCGAGACAGACCTGAATGCTGCGCGCAACGTGCAGCGAAGCCTGTTGCCGCAGAGCATGCCCGAGATCCCTGGCTACATGCTGGCGATGCGTTCCGTCAGCTGCTACGAGGTAGGTGGAGACTACCTGGACATCATCCCGATGGAATCCGGGCATGTCACCGTGGTGGTGGCTGATGTCGCTGGAAAGGGCCTGGCCTCCGCACTGGTGGGCAGCAGCTTTCGCTCGGCGATTCGCGCCATGGTCAACTCCGGCCTCCCACTGCTTGAGATCGCAACGCGTATGAATCTTCTCCATTACGGTGAGGGGGAACAATCGCGCCTGCGTTATGTCACTGCCTTCTTCCTTCAGCTGGACCCGTTCGCGCACACCCTGCAGATCGTGAACGCCGGACATAATCCTGGTTTTCTGCTCACGCCGGGGGGCTGCGGAGAGGGTGTGCTCGAACTCACGAAGATATCCGCCTCCGGCACACCTATCGGCATGCTGCCGTTCTCTTCTTACCGACTGGATACCTATCCTGTCGCCCCCGGTTCACGGTTGCTTCTCTATACAGACGGGCTGACTGAGGTATTCCGCGGAGATGAGGAGTTTGGAGAGCCTCGTCTTATTGGTTCCTTTCTTGGCTGCAATTCTGTACATTCCGAAGGAGTTCTCGATTCAATTTGGGAGTCGCTGGACGCGTACAGCGACGGCCAGGAGCAGTCAGACGACATGACCGCCCTGGTGCTGCTTCGTCACGCCGAAACGGAGGCCAGCTTGGAGGCATCGATTGAGAAAGAGTGACAGCATTATCGAGCTTCGCCTTCCCTCCAAGCTCGGTTATGAGAAGGTGGCGATGAATACGGCGGCCAGCGTGGCCAGACTGATGGGCTTCAGTGACGAGAGGGTCGACGATCTGAAGACGGCAGTTGCCGAGGCCTGCATTAATGCGATCGAGCACGGCAACAAACTAGATGACAGATTGCCGGTAGTGGTCATTCTGTCCGTCGCTGCCGATTCGCTGGAAGTCAAAGTCACCGATACCGGCACCGGGCCGCAACACGCAATCGCGGCTCCGAATATGGACAAGAAGATGCTTGGCGAAGAGGACCCCCGCGGTATGGGGATGTTCCTGATCAAGTCGCTGGTGGATGAAGCAGAGTGGGTGAGCGCGCCACCCTCGGGCAGCTCTGCCTGCATGGTGATCCACCTCCACAATCGCGAAGCAGGACATTAAGGAGAGCGCATGCAGGAACAGATGACCAGGGTCCAGCTCGAAGAGATCGAATGCGTTACCGGCGCACCGATCATGGCGATCCGCTTTGTCGGAGACATCACCAGCACCTCGCAGGCGGCGGTCACGGGCACGTACGAAGGCCTGCCGGAATCCACTACCCGCATCCTGCTCGACTTTTCGAAGGTGGAGTACCTCAACTCTTCCGGCATTGCGCTGATCATCCAGATGATGATCGCTGCAAAAAAGAAAGGCCAGAAGATTGTGTCCTTCGGACTGAGCCCGCACTTCCAGAAGGTTTTCACGATGGTGGGCATCACGAAGTACACCAGTCTGCACCCCGATCAGGCCTCCGCCTGCGCGGCGTTCTAGCCCGGCTCAACACGCCATGTGGTGCTGCTCCCGGCTGGTCCTTCCACACGCACCGTCGTCATATCCGCTCGCTCAATGGTCAGGTTCACGGAGCGTGAACCGGCTGGCGCGGTCCGGTGCTTCACTCCCCGAAGAACCGTGAACAACTGCCCCGGGCCCAACTCGATGCACTGATCCTCAACCTCCAGAACGACCACACCTTCAAGACCGACAAAGGTCTCGTCCGAGTTAGGGTGTAGGTGCCGAAGTATGGCTGTGTCATCAGCGAGATCCGGATCACGTAATCGTCGGTCTCTGCGAGCATGCGGTTGTCAT
Organism: uncultured Acidobacteriaceae bacterium; assembly: GCA_964252395.1. Lineage (GTDB taxonomy): Bacteria > Acidobacteriota > Terriglobia > Terriglobales > Acidobacteriaceae > KBS-83. The sequence goes on from CAXUMX010000003.1 coordinate 82,457, forward strand.
AGCTTCCGGCGAGCTCCTGCGCCTTCTGCAAAATTCGGGCATGTGACACGGCGCCAAAGACCACTGGCAAAGCGCGCAGGCCAAAAGACGTTCTGTGCCGCCGTACGCAGGACGTCAACTGAGTGCAGCGCTCATAAAGCGCAAGTGACCTCTCCGGGAGAGACAGTCTACATCGCGACTGATTGGCCTAGGACAGGTGAACTTTGACCAGCAGCGCAGAGAGACCGTTCCAGGCGATCTGCGTGCCGATGCAGAGCACTACAAATGCGATTACGCGGAGGATGCCGTGAACGGTGTTCGGAGAGATCTTCCGCGTCAGTGCAGGTGCGTACGCGTAACAAAGGTAGACTGCGGCACATAGGGCGACGACGGCTGCAAAGATCGCAATGTAATCCAGAATGCGATCGGCAAAGATGTGACTGGACGCGTGGGCGCTCAGTGTCAGCAGGACCACCAGTGTGCCCGGGCCGGCAGTAATCGGAAAGGTAAACGGATAAAAGGTCTTCATTGAGAGGGACCGGTCCGTCTCCCCGGACTGATCTTCTCGGCTTGCAGCGGCGGCCGCCGCCATTTGCGTTTTAACTCCCATGCGCGCTTGCGCCTGCGCCTTCTGGTCCTCGCTGGCGGCTTGGGCGTCTTTCTGGTTCAGCAAACCCCAGCCGATGATGGCCACCACCAGCCCGCCCGCTAACTGGACGATGGGGAGGGAGATGCCGAAGAACGTAAGGATCGCGGAGCCCAGCAGCTCAATAGTGGTGAGGAAGATAACAGTGTTCACGGCGATCTTGCGCGCAAGCAGGCGGTAGGTCGCAGGCGGCGCGATGCCGACCAGCCCCAGAAAGATCAGCGCCGATCCAAGCGGGTTTATCAGCGGCAGAAGGGCCGTAAAGGAGAGCACGAAAGTATTCCAGAATGTCATAGCACGCGAGTTGCCCTCCAAACTAACAGAAAGCCCTTATGCTGCCGCGCTGAATACCTTGTGGCCTCTCAGGCTTTTCGCCCAGCGGCCCGACTCATGGAGCACTTGTACGCGGGGCGCGCCGGGCCAGACCGACACGGGTCAAGCCAGCGCGACAACCTTTTGCACGGCGCGGTGGGCGTCAGTGATCGGGGCCCGGTGATCCATGGTTCAGGAGAGGTCTGAATTGGCGAAGGTAATGCGCCCGAAGGCCAGCAATGTTCCGTTGAGGAAGTCGCGGCGCGTCACCTTCTCAAGGTCGCTCATTTCGGTAGCGATCAGCAGACGGCAGAGTCTGCCTCTTTAAAGCGCAGAGTCCTCGGTTTCTGCGAACCGGCCGGGGTAGAGTGGCTGCATGGAAGTGCATCTGATCGACGGCACCTACGAGCTCTTCCGGCATTATTATGCGCTGCCCTCCGCCCGGGATAGCGATGGCAGAGAGGTGGCCGCCGTCCGCGGCGTGCTTCACTCCCTGTTCGGCATGCTGCAGAGCGGCGTCACGCATCTCGGGGTGGCAACCGATCACGTGATCGAATCCTTTCGCAATGATCTGTGGCCTGGATATAAGACAGGCGAAGGTATCGACCCCGACCTGCTGCAGCAGTTCCCTCTGCTCGAAACTGCTCTGCGCGCCATGGGCGTCGTGGTCTGGGCCATGGTTGAATACGAGGCAGACGACGCGCTGGCAGCAGCCGCGGTCGCTGCCGCTGCAGAACCGCGGGTTGAAAGAGTCGTGATCTGCACCCCGGACAAAGACCTGGCGCAGTGTGTACAAGGAACACGCGTGGTCCAGCTTGATCGCCGCAAAGGCGTAACCCGGGACGAATCCGGGGTGATCGCGCGATTCGGAGTGCCACCCGCTTCTATTCCTGACTACCTGGCTCTGGTCGGCGACACGGCTGACGGATATCCGGGCCTCCAAGGCTGGGGTGCTAAGTCAGCGGCTACAGTGCTGGCCCGCTACCATCACATTGAGGCGATTCCGTCAGACCCGCTCCAGTGGAAGGTGAGCGTGGCGAGCCCGAAGAGCCTGGCACGCGTGCTGCACGAAGACCGAGAGAAGGCGCTACTCTTCCGCCAGCTCGCCACCCTGCAAACAGATATCCCGCTCTTCGATTCTGTGGACTAGCTGCGCTGGATTGGAGAGACTGCGGAGTTTGCCGGACTAGCCGCTCGACTGGATGCAGCGGTGACGCAGAAGGGTGAGGTGAAACGGCCGACTCGTGTTCGCAGGACGGTCCAGGAATGAACTTATGTATGCAGGAATCAAGGGTCAGATCAGAGATCCGCGCCGCCGGGCTTGGTGCGAATCACAAACTCTCTGCGTCCGAACAGCCGGGCATCGATGGAAAATGCTCCAGGGCCCAGCGAGACGATCGCGGCACCGATCACGATTCCGAGTGTGGCCGTCATGCGGCTCTCAAACAGGATGACGCGGGGCCCCGGAAACCATGGGAACATGCCGAGCGCGCTACCCAGGACAGACAACGCAGTCGCTATGCGAGTAAGCAGCCCTGCCAGTAGAAGAGCGCCCACCAACATGGTCAGAAGAGTGACGGCGAAACCTACGGGCTGAAGCTCTCCCCCGTACCGCAGGAAGGCGAAGCCCTGGATCAGCAGCACGACTCCGGCCGCTGCGCGCAGCAGCAGGAGCCCTACCCCCGGCCACCCATCAGGAAATGAAGAGAACATTCGAAGCAGGGGCCCTCCAAGCCTATATGCAGGCTAAGGGTCTCTGGCGGAAGAGCGAATCACTACTGCTCGGAATATTTCTCTACCACCATGGAGGTATCCATGCGCGATAGCGCCGGCTAGAACTGAATAATCCCGCGGCGCACGCCTATGGCAACAGCCTGGGTACGGTCGCTCGCTCCCAACTTTTCCATGATGTGCTTCACGTGCACCTTCACGGTCTCTTCCGTGATGAAAAGTTTGTCGGCGATGTCGCGGTTACGATTGCCGCCGGCTATCTGCTCCAGCACCTCGACTTCACGGCCAGTCAGTGCCTCATCCCCCAGGTGATCTGCAATCTGGGCTGCAACCTCCGGCAAGACGCGCTTCTTTCCTGCATGCACGTGCCGGACTACCTCTATCAACTCTTTCGGGTTCATGCTCTTCAGCATGTAAGCCCGCGCACCGGCGTGCAGCGCTCGTTGTACTTCCACGTCTCCGGCGAATGTCGTCAGTATGACGAAATATGCCTCGCGAAATTCCGAGCGTATAGCGATCATTGCGTCGATGCCGCTCATATCCGGCAGCCGAAGATCCATCAGGGTGACGTCTGGCTTCTCTTCTCGAAAGCGCTGGATGGCTTCCTTCCCGTTGGAAGCCTCGCCCACCAGCAGCATGTCCGGCTCATTGCGAATGACGGTCGCAATCCCCTCGCGTACCAGCGGGTGGTCATCCACACAGAAGACCCGAATCTTTCCCGGCGTATGCATCTATCCCACTCTCCTGTCGTGCGCAGGCACCGCTGAAGCCACGAAGCGCTGATAGAGGCTACCGAGCCATCGCGGAGTTAGCGAGGACCGAGACACGAATGCGATGTCCCCCGGAACACGAAGGTCCACCTCCGTTCCCGCTCCCGTACGGCTGAGGACCTTGAGCTTGGCTCCGATCTTCTGCGCACGCTCTCGCATTCCGGACAGGCCCCAGTGGCCGTCCCGCCCGGACTCCTGCACATGGCAGTCTATGCCGCAACCATCGTCCCGAACCATCACGCGGAGGTACTTGGCCGCATACTCCAGTTCCACCTTGACGCGCCCAGCCCCGGAGTGCCGAAAGGCGTTCACAAGTGCTTCGCGCCCGATGGAGTAGACCTCGTCCCGAATCACAGGATGAATCTGCCGCTGCTGGCCTTCGACAACCACGCGAAACTCGGCTTGCGTCTTCAAATTCAACTCCAGAGGGACTCTGGAGAAGGCTCCCTCCAGATCCTGCGTCTCTTTGTCTGGCGAACGGAATCCACGCACGGCGTTGCGCCCTTCGTCGATGACTTGTCCAGTCAGTTCGAGCACCCGCCCCAACAGCGGCTTCGCCGGTGAGTCCTCCGGCAGTCGGTCGATCGCCACATGCAGTTGCATTGATGCGCTGATGATTCCCTGCAGAAGAGTGTCGTGCAGCTCCCGAGCAATCCGTGTCCGCTCGCCGATGCGCTCTTCCAGTCGAAGTACAACCATACGCCGTGTGATGGCCCAGCCCAGGAATGTCGCGATCATGAACGTTGCCACCGCGGTCGCCGGCACGATGAGGAAGATACGCCCTTGTACCTTGCTCATGCGGGTGACAGAGGAGCTAAGCTGCCCGCTTACCTCCTGATCGATATTTCTGATCAGTGCTGCCGTCTGCGTCTCAAGCGGCTTCAGTTCGTCAGCAAGCCGCAGCCGGACTGCTGTCCAATCTCCCGATCGCGCCAGTCCGGTAATCGACTCCAGCTGAGATGGCAGAGTGATCTCAATGGCGTCCAGGGTCGGAAGAAAGGCCGGATCGACCCAGATCTCGGCGGGAAACTTGCTGATGGTTGTCCTGGTCTGTTGCGTCTGCGTCAGGAGACCTTCGCGCAGCGTGTCAGACTCTGACTCCAGGCGACGCGCATCCCGCGTCTCGGCAAGCTCGTCAAGGCGGCGATGGAAAGACAGCAGACCCTGCTGCAGGCGCAGCACCGAGATCACCTGCTGACTGACCGCGGTCAGGCGATCTGTCTCCTGCCGTGCAATGTGAAACTGCCATAGCAGCAGGCCGTTGCCGCCTAGGATCAACGCGATCAGGACAGCGAAGATCGCTGCGAGACGTGGCCCGATCATGAAGTGCTTGAAGTTCATGATTTGCCGATCTATGGAAGCCCGCTGCCTTTCATATGCAAAGGAACACTGGTCAGTTGCCCGCGCTGGGTGGCCCCGTCTTCAGACCTGTCAGTTTTTGCAACTCCTGCTCAAGGGCAGCGGCTGCCTGTTGCGCAGGCACTTCGCCCGCTAGCACGGAGTGCACCGCGCCGATGTACGCCCGGCTAACCTGCTCATAGCTGCGCCCCGCGATACTGGATGGGCGATCCACGACCCCGCTCCTGCTGGGGCTGGTTTTGCTCAGGTCGCGAATCGCATCAGAGACCGACGGCCGGTCCAGCACCTCTGGCTGGTTTGCGACCGCGCGTTCGTCTTCTTCACTCTTCTTTATCTGCGCCTGAATCAGGAACCGAACCAGCCGAATTGCTTCCTGCGGGTGAGCAGAGTAACGCGACACACCCAATCCCGAGCCGCCGAGAGTGCCGGCCCAGCCGCCGGGACCGCCAGGAATGCTGGTGTATCCGGTTTTCCCTTCAGCCAAGGAATTGCGCCAGTGGATCTGACGGGATAACCCGGTGCGCGTCACCGAGGTACCGCCCCACACCCGGTTGAATGCGGCCTCGCCCGCGTCGTAGGCATTGATCGAGTCGAGCTCGCGAAAGGCCAGCACGCTCGGTGGGGAGATCCATCCAATCCAGTGCTTCGCCCGCTGCCAGGATCGGATAGCGGCCGGGTTGTTGACACTGATCGTCCGATCTTCCTCGATGATGCGGCCACCGCCTTCCGCAGCCTGCCACTCCAGCGCGTTGCAAGTCAGCGCTTCTGAGTCCGCACCCTGCCACACGTAGCCCCAGAAATCCTTCTTGCCTTTGGCTCGCTCTCCACGCTGAATGCGATCGGCCATCTTCTCCAGCTCATCCCAGGTCTGAGGCGGATGCGTATACCCATACGCTCGCAGCAGATCGGTCCGATACTCCAGAACGCCCACCTGCACCTGGTATGGAATGGCGACCAGCTTGCCGTCGACCGTATAGCTTGGGACCAGGCGCGGCTCAATCGAGGAGATCTCTTCAGCCGCATACGGCTTCAGATCGATCAGATCGTTCTTGAGCACGCCGGACCAGATCAGGTCGACGTTGACCACATCTGGCCCAGATCCGCCGCCCTGCAGCAGCTTGCGCGAGAGCTCCAGTTGGTCCAGCGTGTTCTCCGGAACCGGAAGGTTCCGCAGCCGAATGCCTGTTTCGCGGGTGAAGCGTTGCGACAGGGGCTCGGCAGTCGGCAATTCATCGGGCTGGGACCAACCCAGCCGAAAATAACTCAACGTCACCGGCTCGCGCACGGATTGCCGGCAGGCACTGATCGTGAATGCCAGCAGCAGCACCGCGAACCCATGGACGCACGCGGTTCGGGTGTGCCGTGCTCGTTGCTTGCCGGGCGCGTCCATACGAAATCTCCAATGATCAAGGCTCACATCCTTAGTGAGCCAAACACGCTGGGGGAAGTGCTGGCGCAGATTCACTTTACACCTGGCGAATGAGCGATGAGCAGCGGAAATCATTGAGGCGCAGCTCCGCTTTCACGCGTTTATGGACGCGCCGTTTCCGCCTACCTCCAAAGGAGTACTCGCCATCCCCCTGCTTCGAGGTAAGCGAGAACTACTGCAACTCGGGATGTTTTCCGGTCCGCAAAGTTGCACAGTAACAAACACGGACAAGCAGGGTCTTCGCGTTCTTGTCTGGCGGGCTCCGGATACGTGAAAGGTTGTGCTCCGATGCAATTCCTGAGTGTTGAAGCCCACACGTCGGCCGCAGGATGTCATTACCCGGTTCACCTTCTGAAGGTGGATATACCGGCATCCTGCGGCGAGGCCGTGTACCTAATTCATCATGAAGACGACATACGGCTTTGCCTGGCCGCGATGCTGCAGGATCTCGGAATGCGGACCATCTGCTTCCGCAGCGCGGCAGACTACCTGCACTCCCAGCGAACGGACGTCGCCGCCTGCCTGGTTCTCGACACGGACTTGCCTGACATTCACCTGCTCGGCCTGGAAGCACAAGGCGCGGAGAAGAGCCACCCGCCCTTCGTCGTCATCAGCGGCAACAGCGACGTATCCGCGGTGGTGAAGGCGATGAAGTCAGGCGCAATGGAGTTCCTCACGATGCCGATCGACCCGGGCACGCTGCTCTCCTCCATCCGGATCGGTTTCGCACAAGATCGCAAGCTGCGTCAGAGAAGAGCCGAGTTGACCGCGCTCCGGGCGCGCTTCAGCAAGCTGACTGCACGCGAGCGGGAGGTCTTTGCGCTGATCGCCGGAGGCCTGCTGAATAAACAAGTGGCCTACTCTCTCGGCATCTCCTGCATTACGGTGCAGATTCACCGCGGACAGGTGATGCGCAAGATGGAGGCAGAGTCGTTCGCCGAGCTGATCCGATTTGCCGTGAAGCTGCGCATTCCTGCCTGGAGTGAGACAAGAACTCCGGCGGCTCGGGCGCTGATCGCATGATCGCTGATCACGTGGTCCCGGAGACCGCAATCGCCCTATACCCCTCATTCGCAGTCAGTGCCAAGGATGACGTCATGATGCAATCCGCCTACCTCGAAGTCCTGCAGCCGGCCGGGCCTGAAGCTCCGGTCGTTGCAAACCATGATGATCATGCTCTGGGCAGCGCGCTCGATGGCCTGCGTGATGATCTGATCTCGCTGTATGTTGTCGCGGAGAAGATTCACTGGCACCTGCGCATGAACGTGGATGAATGCAAGAGCCTGGCAGCTATGAGTGAGCCGGCCGAGTTTGCACGCGAGCTCTCCGGCCACATCCTAAATGCAATCCTCAGAACGACCTGCGTGAGGGATGGCGTGCTCGGACAGCAGGGATGCTGTACGCTGCGGAAAGTCTTGAGAGGCATGCAGGATGAGAATGCTGCACTGGCTGCGCCCGCGGCTATGGATTAACCGCAATGAGAGGCCGTCCGCATGAAGTGCGTGACGCGGCCTCATCTGCATCTTGCGAAGAGTAAGTCTCTACTTCAGTACTTCCCTACCCAGCGCTTACGTCTGTGGCGTGCTTCTTCGCCTCAGGGCCGTCTTCGCAGCATCTGCTAGCGTCACTACTGCGGCGGCAAGCATGATCGCATCCTTGATGATGAGGCGGCCTCCACCTGAGGGGTATGGGAAGCCGTGGTTCGCGTCTCCCAGTGGCATCACCCACACCTCGGGAGTCGTAATCAGGAATGACAGCGTTGTACACGCCATCAAGATGAGCAGAGCACTCCCGACCGCGGACGCTTCGGCGCTGATCGGGTACAAGGCAATCAGCAAGCCAATGCCGACAATCGCGACGCCGAGCGCATTCGAGAACAGATAGGTGCCATTCTGCTGGTGCCACTCCCGATGCTCCTGATTGAGCTCGCCCTCCTTGTTCATGTACTTCCGGTATTCAGCCGGATGCTTATAGAAGACACGAAGAACGGGGCTGTTCGAAACCAGGGGAACGATGCTGTCAGCCTCGTAGCTCACGAACTTTAGGCCGCCAATCCAGGCCAGCACAATCACCAGTGCTACCCGCAGCATGCCCATGGCGAAGCGATCCCACCCGGCAAGGAAGGTGAGCATCCGCAGCAGCCATGCCGGGCCGTGTGCGGTGGAGCCTGAGGTTGCACTGTCGATACAAGAACTCTCGGGAAGGACTGCTGTGTGCGTCATCGGGTGCGCTCCTTACTGGGGTGAGTCCAACCCCGCAGCCCATCGTGTCGGCTGCGGGGTGATGATTATGCCTTCACGAAGGCGAGCAGATCGGAGTTGATCTGATCGGCATGGACAATCGGCATGCCGTGCGGGAAGCCGGGGTACACCTTCAGCTGCGCGTCCTTCACCAGCTTGGCGGACAGCGGGCCTGCGTCGGCAAACGGAACAATCTGATCGTCGTCCCCGTGCATGACGAGCGTAGGAATGTCGATCTTCTTGAGATCCTCCGTGAAGTCCGTCTCGGAGAACGCCTTCACGCAGTCGTACTCTCCCTTGAAGCCGCCCTGCATTCCCTGGTACCAGAAGTTCTCCCGCACGCCTTCGGAGATCTGTGCTCCGGGCCGGTTGTAACCGAAGAAGGGCAGGCTGAGGTCCCGGTAAAACTGCGACCGATCTTTCACCAGGTTCGACCGAATGTCGTCGAAAGCCTCGATAGGCAGGCCGCCCGGATTCTTCTCAGACTTCACCATGACGGGCGGAACTGCGCTGATCAGCACAGCTTTGGAGACGCGCTTCGTGCCATGCCGGCCCAGGTAGCGCGCGACCTCTCCTCCGCCAGTGGAGTGGCCCACCAGCACGGCCTCCTTAATATCCAATGCTTCAAACAGAGCGGCGAGATCGTACGAGTAGGTGTCCATCTCATTCCCTTCCCAGGTCTGCGTCGAACGGCCATGGCCGCGCCGATCATGCGCAATGACGCGAAATCCTCGCTGCCCGAAAAAGAACATCTGCGCGTCCCATGCATCTGCGTTCAGTGGCCAGCCGTGTGAAAACACCATCGGCTTGCCAGAACCCCAATCCTTGTAGAAAATGTCTGCTCCATCCTTCGTCCTGATCGTATTCATCCTCTTTCTCTCCTTAGGTTTCAATTTCGTAGTAGCGTTGGCCTGCAGCTCATCGGGTCAAAGACCGCCCAGGCCGGACTTCGGTGTGGTTGGAACTCGGGTGCTGATGTGCGAGGACGACGCCGGTCTTCCCGTGGGTCCGCCGCAAAGATGAGCCGTCGTCGCCTCACCGTGCCGGCGACTCAGCAGCGTGTTGGTGGACGAGTACCCAACAGCCATGGCCAGTACCAGAAGAGCGCCGGGTATGACGGGCGGGCTCGGGACTGGTATGTCGAAAAGCCGACAGCCAACCCCTACGGCAAGGCTGATGAGTATCCCGATTGCAAACTTCATGTCTCTGCTCCACAGCATGAGGGACCTGCGCACTGTTGAAGAAGACAGTAGTGATTGTGCCGTCAGGCTCGCTATCACGTACTTCTATTAGGCATAAGTCACACTGTCCCGTGCCCTAAGAGAATGTTGTGATAGGCACGCGACTGGACGGCACCTAAGGTGAGAAGCGTGGCGAAGAGTCCATCTTCCCCGCTCGTTCAAGGAGCCGCTTATGACCGCCGTCGCAGTATCCGCCGAAGTATCCCCAGTGCGTTACGAGACCGTTCGCATCCAGGGCGTCGACATCTTCTACCGTGAGGCTGGCGCGAAGAATGCGCCGACACTACTGCTGCTTCACGGCTTTCCAACGTCGTCGAACATGTTCCGTAATCTGATTCCGCGCCTCGCCTCAACCTTTCATGTGGTCGCGCCGGACTACCCCGGCTATGGCTTCAGCGGCATGCCCGATCGGAAGAGCTTCGCCTACACCTTCGAGAACATGACCAACATCGTTGAGGAGTTGACGAAGCACTTGAACCTGACTGCCTTCGCGCTCTACGTAATGGATTACGGCGCGCCCATCGGATACAGACTCGCCCTGCGCCATCCCGAAGCAATCGAAGGGCTGATCGTGCAGAATGGCAACGCCTATGAGGAAGGCCTGCTGGAGTTCTGGGATCCGATCAAGAAGTGCTGGAACGATCCCACACCAGAGAACCGCGCCGCGCTGAATTTCCTGGTAAGCCCGGAGGCCACAAAGTGGCAGTATCAAAATGGCGTCGCAGATCATGGCCTGCTCGATCCTACGACCTGGACGTTAGATCAGGTGGGGCTCGACCGTCCGGGCAATGGTGATATACAGCTGGACATGCTTTATGACTATCGGACCAACGTCCCGCTCTATCCGGAATTTCAGGCCTTCTTCCGCAAGTACCAGCCACCTACCCTGATCGTCTGGGGCAAGAACGACCACATCTTCCCTGCCGAGGGCGCAGCGCCCTACAAGCGCGATCTCCCTAAAGTGGAGACTCATCTGCTGGACACGGGTCACTTCGCGCTCGAGACCCATGGAGAAGAGATCGCGTCCCGTATCGAGGGCTTCTTCGCGCGCCGCTTCTAGTGCTGGCACCGGCGGGCAGGCAGTGGAATCTTGCCTGCCCTCGCCGGCGGTACAGAACCGTTGCCAGCGAAGCGCGTTAGTTTGTGACACACTTCCGCAGAACTGCGAAACAGCATAGCCATCCCCAGGCATAAGAAAAGAAACGCACTCTACCGCAGGATAGGAGAACGTCCCATGTCTGCACGACCGCCTTTCCCGCCTTTCACTTTGGAGACCGCTATCCAGAAGGTGCGCCTTGCCGAAGATGGATGGAACAGTCGAGATCCGGCGAAGGTATCGCTGGCCTACACGGCTGACTCACGCTGGCGCAACCGGGCTGAGTTCCCCGTTGGCAGAGAGCAGATCGTCGCATTTCTCGCTCGCAAGTGGACCAGAGAACTGGAATACCGGCTTATCAAGGAGCTGTGGGCCTTTCGCGAGAATCGCATCGCCGTCCGCTTCGCGTATGAGTACCGGGACGACTCAGGCAACTGGTTCCGTGCGTACGGCAACGAGAACTGGGAGTTCGACGATCAAGGCCTGATGTACGCCAGGCATGCAAGCATCAACGAGCTAAGCATCCCAGAGGCCGATCGCAAGTTCCATTGGCCGCTCGGCAGACGCCCGGACGATCATCCTGGCTTGAGCGATCTGGGACTCTAAGTACCGCCCGGCGCGTTTCACAGGTCCAACTCAATCTCCGACAGCGGCACCGAGCAGCAAATCAGTGCGCGCCCTTCTGCCGGCGGATCCAGTGGCTCCGGGCCATACTTGAGCTTGCCGTCAATCAGCCCGGACTCGCAGGTATGGCACACGCCTGTCCGGCAGGACCACTTCACGGGAACATCGCAGGCCTCCGCAAGCTCCAGGAGGCTTCCATAGCTGACATTCCAGGGCACACTCAGACCGGTGCGAGTGAACGAGACTCTAGGTCCGGTACCCGGCACGCCTGCTGGGGCATGAGGCGCTTTGCCTGAAGTCGGCGCGATCCCTGGCGTGAGCGCCTCACCAGCACCGAAGGCTTCGGAGTGGATGCCCGATGCGGGTACACCCCAGGACTTCAACCCTGCGCTCAACTCTGCAAGGAACGCCGCGGGTCCGCATAAGTAGTAGTCCGCGTCCTTTGGCGACTGCAGCGACTCGACGGCTTGCATATCCAGGTGGCCGTGCAGGTTGTAATTGACTTCGGGCCGATCCTCTGGCAGTGGCCTGCTATAAGCAACCCAGGAGCGTGCGCGCGGAAGCCGCGCCAGCAGTTCCTTCACCTCCGCCGCAAACGGATGCTCGCTGCTGTTGCGTGCTCCGTAGCACCACCAGATCGGGCGATCTTTGTGTTCGGCATCGGATGCAAGAGAGTGCAGCATTGCCAGCAAAGGAGTGATGCCGATGCCCGCGCTCAGCAATACCACAGGATTGCTGCCGCTGGCGATAGTGAAGCTGCCCCGCGGCGCACTGACTTCCACTGTGCTGCCTGCTTGCACGTGGTCATGCAGAAATTTGCTTCCCGCTCCGCTGGCTCGCTTCACACTGATGCGATACGTACTGGTCTGTTGCGGCCCGGAGAGGGAGTAGCTGCGCAGCAGGGGTGGGCAGTCGGGGCCGGTCCTCAACCTCAGCGCTAGAAACTGCCCTGGCAGCGGCGAGGGGAGCGCACTTTTGTCCTCTGCTTCAAGAACGAAGGACTACACGTCCGCGCTCTCCCGCTGCACAGCCGCTACATGCAGAGAGCGAAACCCCTTCCACGCAGGAGGAGCTTCGGAGGGCGCTAGGCCAGCATTTCCGCCCTGTTTCTCAGCTTTCTCGGCACTCAGCATCGCCTCGAAAGATTGCTTCCAGCCCAGGCTGAGCGGCGGTATCTTCAGCGCGCGCTCCAACGTGTTCCGCGAGTGCCGCGGCAGGTAGAGTAACGCATCGATATCCGCAACGGTGATGAGCTCTGGTCCATCCACCAGCTTGACTATCTCGTCGCCGGCACCGATCTCACCCTCCTCGATCACGCGGAGATAGAAGCCCGGCCGATGATGCGCAACCAGCAATGCAGCCATCCGGGGGTCCTTCATGCGAATGCCTACGCGGTAGCAGGTAACCCTGGGCTGCGTCACCTCGAACAACGCTCCGCCGATGCGATACCGGTCTCCGATGCAGACCTGATCGTCGGGCAGACCTTCGACGGTCAGATTCTCCCCGAACTGACCGTATTCGAAGTCGTGCCGCTGCAGGAAGTTCTGCCAATATCGATACGAGTCCAGCTGATACACCATGACGGCTCGATGCTCTCCGCCATGGCCTGCCAGGTCGCCTTGGCCACCGCCATCCAGGTTCAGGTGTCGAGCCGTCACCCGCCCAGAGACCGGCCGCTTCCAGATAGCCGTACGCACTACCCTGCCCTGCCACTCCACATCTTGCGGCAGTCCGACGTTGACCGATATTAGTGAACTCATAGCAGCCGCTCCCTCAAAGGACGCAACGCATGAATTCTCTCTCGTTTTCTCCGGGCACGGCAGCAAGTTAATAGAAAGACATGATAGCTGCCGCAATCGGGTACTCGATACGATCGCGATGCTGATGTGCTTGGCAACAACTGCTGACAGCGTGTGCCGGGCCGATCCTTACATGTCAACGGAGATATGAAGATGAGCGATACTCCCACTACGTCCCGTCGCAGCTTCCTTACGGCTGCTGGCGTCTCCACTGCCGCCGCACTGTTTGCTAGACCGGCACTGACGGCCGCCGCCCCGGAGGAAGCTGCCGCACCTGCTGCTGCGCCCACTCCCATGAGCTTCAGCAAGGTGGATACCGCCGTTGTCTTTATCGATCCGCAGAATGATGTCTTGAGCGAGACCGGTGTGGGCTGGCCTCTTCTCCACGAAAGCCTGAAGGAGAACAACACGATCGAGAACATGGAGCGCATCTTCAAGACAGCGAAGAGTGCCGGCTATGAGGTCTTCATCTCGCCCCACTACTTCTTCCCCACGGACCAGGGGTGGAAGTTCAACGGCCCGCTCGAGACGGACGAAGCGGAAGAGCGCTTCTTCGCGCGCAAGGGTCGCTTAAACCTGGATGGCTTCCGCGGATCGGGTGCGGACTGGTTGGAACGCTTCAAGCCCTACATCGAAGACGGGAAAACAGTTGTGGTATCGCCCCATCGTGTCTGGGGACCGGAGACGAACGACCTGGTTCTTCAGCTGCGCAAGCGGCGCATCGGCAAGGTGATCCTCGGCGGAATGCTGGCTAACATGTGCGTGGAGTCGCACCTACGCGAGCTGCTGGAACAGGGCTTTGAGGTTGCCGTCGTGAAGGATGCTACCGCAGCTCCGAAGCATCCGGAGTGGGGGTATGGATACACCGCTGCGCTGATCAACTATTCGTTCCTTGCGCATGCCGTGTTGACGACCGATCAAACGGTGAAGATGATGGCACGCGGATAAGGCGGTCACCAAGATGAAGATCGCGATTGCATCGGACCATGCGGGGTTCCATCTGAAGCAGGACGTGATCCCATATGTAACGAGTCTTGGATACGAAATCCGGGACCTTGGCGCCTATAACGCTGAGCCATCGGACTATTCTGACTTCGCAGAGCTGGTCGGAGAGGCGCTGATGAGTTCAGCGGCCGATCGCGGCATCCTGATCTGCGGCTCCGGGGTGGGCGTCTGCGTCACTGCCAACAAGATGCCGGGCGTGCGTGCAGCTATCTGCCACGACACCTACTCCGCACACCAGGGTGTCGAACACGATCAGATGAACGTGCTGGTCATGGGTTCGCGCATCATCGGCTCTGCACTCGCGCTCGATCTGGTGCGAGCTTTTCTTCAAGCGACTTTCCAGGCCCGCGAGCCCCGGTTTGTCCGTCGGCTGGACAAGCTGCAGGCGATTGAGAGCCGCTACATGAAGCCAAGCACGGCGCGAGAGCTCGAACTCACCCATTCGCGCGAGCGGAGCGATGCGCCAAAGCAGCCAGCTTGAATCGGACGAAACGCAGCACCGACTAACTTCGCAGATAGGTTGTATAACTTGCTTCCCCTATCTCCGTGAAGGGCACAGCCCGAACCGTGCCGCCGGCAGTGTCCATCGACCACTCTGTTGTCCCACTGCGTCGAGCAGCCAGAGCCTGCGCCTGTGTCACGCGCTGGTCGGAGCCGCCCAGCGGAAATAACACCAGCGGCCCGTGGAGCAGCGCTGCACTCTCCGGGTGCGCCGGGCTGATAGGCTCCATACGCAGGATCATAGGCAGCGTCAGGTCCAGTGTGTCTCCGCTACTCCAGGTGCGGTGAACAGTAGCGAAGCCTCTCTCCAAGGAAACGGAAACCGGCTTCCCGTTCACCTCTATCCGCGTCTCTCCGGCCCAGGCAGGTATGCGGAGATGAATCGACTTCTCTACCGGACGCGTGCTCGAGACGCGGAAGGCGACCTGCTCGCTGTGGGGATAATCGCCCCTCTGTTCCAGCTGGAAGTCTGCGCCGTCCTCGCGGAAGCTCAAGATGGACGGGACATAGAGATTCACCCACACAGCGCCGGGCTCGCGAAGGTAGCTGTTGAGGCCGTAGTCCGCTGCCACCTGCGGCAGAGTTCCCGAGCAGCACGGCCAGCGATGATCCGAGTACACCCGCTTCGCCTGCTGGTTCA
Organism: uncultured Acidobacteriaceae bacterium; assembly: GCA_964252395.1. Taxonomy (GTDB): domain Bacteria; phylum Acidobacteriota; class Terriglobia; order Terriglobales; family Acidobacteriaceae; genus KBS-83. The sequence continues at coordinate 97,829 of CAXUMX010000003.1, forward strand.
TGTCTGAGTAGTAGAAGGCGCGGCCGTCCGATCGCAGCGGCCTGGCGCCGAGCACGGCGTTGTACATTACCCGCTCCATGCTGTCACCGTATCGACCATCGCGCGTCACCCGCAGCAGGTAGCGGGTCAGCTTCATGTGCGCGTAGCAGCCGCATGGCGTTTCGAAGCTGTTGTGAGTACGCGTCAGGCTCGCGTACATCTTGTCTGAGCCAGGAGCGCTCAGCATCTCATCCGGACCCCAGCCACCCGTCGCATAGCTCTGCTGCTGCAGCATGTCGAATGCGTTCCGCGCCGCACGCAGGTGCATCCCGCTGCCGTCCACCAGGTAGGCCTGCATCGCCGAGCACAGTGCGTTCACATAACTGTAGGCGTGCTTGCCACCCAGCACATTCTCCCCGCGCGCCAGCGGTTCGAAGTAGGTGGCATCGTCCAGGTACTGCCGCGCCATCTCCAGGTAACGCCGCCCCGCTCCCATGCTGGAGACGAGAAAGAGATTCTCTGGCAGCGTGTAACTCTCGTCCCAACTCCAGGAATTGTCCTTACCTGGACGCCAGTTCACCTCCCGGTCCACTGCGTGACCGGGCAACTGCGCGTGCGCTGCCTCGTAGGTCTGGTCCAGGATGGCGAATGCGTCCGGGTCTGCAGCCAGCCGGTGCGAGTCCATTAACCCGCAGACCAGCTTGTCGAAGCAGTACGCCGGGAAGCGGTTCTTCGCGTAGTAAGCCGGCTTGATGGTCTGCCGGTACATGCGGTTCAACCGCAGTGCTTTGCCCCGAGCCGCGGCATCACCGGTCATCGCGTGATAGCGGCACAAGGCGGAGACCCATTGCCCAAAGGTGGCGCTGGGCGCAAGCCCGGCATCGCTTTTCTTCGGGTCGTAGTTCGGTATGTACTGATACCAGCCGCCAAGCTCCTCGCCAGGCGCCGGTTGACCTGCCATCGCGCGGAACGGCTTCAGCAGGCTGTCATCACTCATCCCCATCAGGATGCTGTGCGTGTTCGCCAATTGGGATAGGTGGGCAGGGCTGGTCAGCCTCACCTGTGCGTACTCCACCTCGGCAAGCGGAGCTTCCGGCGCTGCTGACAGATCCTGCCCCAGGCCAGAGCCGACCGTCATCTGGTGAAGCGCAAGCGCAGCCGATGCCTGCATAAACGTGCGACGGGTCAGCCCTACAGACATGCGACGCTCTCCCCTCACCTGTTATCAGACGCCCGCGAGGCTCGCGCCGTCCAGTCGAGGCCTGCGAGTACCCGAATCAAGCGCCATCGGCAGCCAACACGTGCCTTGTGCACGACAGCAACACGTCGGCCGGCAGCCCGGCGGGAAGGGAGACCCTGGCTGGTAAACTCAAGCTAGATCGCGGGTTCCCGAGAGACCCCGTCGGCGCGCTCACTCACTCATTATGTCCGATGCCTCTTCGCTCTCCTCATCCTCCCGGAACGTCGCCGCGACCAGCGAAAGGCTGAGTCCGGACCTCGCCGCGCGCTCCGGCCTGGACGCGCCCCGGCAGGAAGAGGCAGCCTCGGGCACTCCGGACGGCACGATGACCGGCGCCCAGCGGCTGGTGCGCGCCTGTCTCCGCCAGCCCGTGGACATCACGCCAGTCTGGCTACTGCGTCAGGCGGGACGCTATATGGCGGAGTATCAGGCAGTACGCCGTCACCACTCGCTGCTGGAGATCTGCCGCACTCCGGAGATCGCTGCCGAAGTCACCATCACGGCCGCAGAGAAGCTGGATGTCGACGCGGCGATCATCTTCGCTGACCTCCTGCTGCCCTTCACGCCCATGGGACTCGATTTCGAGTTTGTCGCAGGAGAGGGACCAGTGGTGCACACGCCGGTCCGCAGTGGGGCGGATGTGGACCGCCTGCGCACAGATCGTGTCCCGGAACTAGGGTATGTGGGCGAGGCGATCCAGCGCGTGGCTGCCCACTTTCAGGATCGTCTCGGGCTGATCGGCTTCTGCGGGGCACCGTACACGCTGGCCAGCTACATGATCGAGGGTGGCGGATCGCGCAACTGGATCGAGACGAAAACGCTGATGTATCGCGATCCCGGCGCCTTCCGCGCACTGCTTCATAAGCTGGTAGAAGTCCTGGTGCCCTACTGTCAGCAGCAGGTCGAGGGCGGCGCCGATGTCATCCAGATCTTCGATAGTTGGGTCGGCTCCCTTGCGGTGGAAGACTACCGCGAGTTCGTGCTGCCGCTGACAACACAACTGGTCCGCCGCGTGCAGGCACTCGGTGTGCCGGTGATCTACTTCGGCGTAGATACGGCCAGCCTCTTGCCTGCCATGCGCCAGACCGGCGCGGATGTGTTGGGCCTGGACTGGCGCGTTCCTCTCGATCGTGCGTGGGGCAGCCTCGACTACGCCTGCGCAGTGCAAGGCAATCTTGACCCGATCACGCTCTTCGCTCCACAACCGCTGCTGCGGGCCCGTATACACAACGTGCTGGAGCAAGCCGCTGGACGCGCCGGTCACATCTTCAACGTCGGACATGGCATCGTGCCCGGTACACCCGTCGAAAATGTGCAGGCCGCGGTTCGCTTCGTCCGCGAGTACGCGCATGTCGCCCGAAAGGATGGAAGCCGATGACCGCTCCTGCCGAACACACAGCCATTCTCCTGCTGGCACATGGCACGCCAGAGACGCTGAACGACATACCGGAGTATCTGCGCAACGTGACCAGCGGACGGCCGCTGCCGGCGGAAGCGATCGAAGAGATTACCCATCGCTACGGACTGATCGGACAGAGCCCGCTGACCCACATCACTTTTGAGCAGGCGGCCCTGCTGGAACAGGAGATCGGCATGCGCGTCTACGTCGGGATGCGCAACTGGAAGCCTTACGTTGCCGATACGGTCCGCCAGATGCTGGCCGATGGCGTCACCGCGGCCGCTGCGATCTGCCTTGCACCGCAGAACTCGCGCACCAGCGTAGGGCTCTATCGCCGCGCCATCATGGCCGAGGCGGGCCGGGAGATGGCGGTCGACTTCACCGAAGGCTGGGCCGATCATCCAATGCTGATATCGGCCTTCGCTGACCGTCTGCGCACGCGGCGCCGCGCTCTGATGGCGGAGCTGGGGCAGGCCATCCCTGTACTCTTCACCGCGCATAGCGTTCCTTGCCGCACCATCCAGACCGCCGCCGCACCCGCCGATGGACGCCCGCGCACCGGGCCCGCGGACCCCGATCCGTACGCTGTTGAAGCCAAGCGCACAGCAGCGCTGGTGGCTGCTCAGCTTGCGGATGACGGGCTGACTTCGAGCGACTGGTTTTTCGCCTTCCAGAGCCAGGGCATGTCCGGAGGTCCGTGGATTGGACCGACCGTCGAAGATACCTTGAGTGCGTTGCGCCACGCCGGCCACTCCACGGTGCTGATACAACCCATCGGCTTCCTCTGCGACCACGTCGAGATTCTCTACGACATCGACATCGGCTTTCGTGAGTTCGGTCAGACCATTGGCCTTCGTATAGAGCGGCCGGAATCGCTGAATGGCTCACCCCTGCTTACCGCCGCGCTGGCTTCTCTTTCCCGCGCAGCAGTGGAGCGGCTGGTGGCGCGCCCGGTTGGCGCTGCTGTCTGATCAGGCGGTGCCTACGTTGAGTGGCAGGCGGCGTATCGCGGTCGTCGGCGGCGGCATTAGTGGATTGACCGCAGCCTACGTGCTGGCCCGCGATCACACGGCAACTTGCGACGTGACCCTGTACGAAGCAGGCGACCATTGTGGCGGCACCGTTGAGACCGTACGCCGGGACGGCTTCATCGTCGAAGGCGGACCCGACTCCTGGGTGACCGAGAAACCCTGGGCAGAAGAGTTGGCCCGCGAGCTCGGACTCGGGCACGAGCTGCTCCCCTCAAATGACGCCGAGCGACGCACCTATATCGCGGAGGCCGGTCGTTTGGCTGCGCTGCCGGACGCGATGCGGATGATGGTTCCGCTCGATCTTGCCGCGCTGGACGACTCGCCGCTCTTCTCTGACACCGCGAAACAAGCGTATCGCGCAGAACCCGCGCGGGCCGAAGAGCTGCGCCGCACTGCGCTGCTGTCCCACGGAACGGATGCGGACGAGTCCGTAGCGTCCTTCGTTCATCGCCACTTCGGCGAGGAGGTAACCCGCACCGTCGCCGGTCCGCTGCTCGCAGGTGTCTTTGGCGGCGACATCGAACAGCTCAGTGCCCGCGCCCTGCTTGCGCCATTCGTCACTATGGAGCATGAGACGGGTTCCCTGATCACAGCCCTGCAGCAACGCGCATGCTCGTCCGCACGCAGCGTCTTCACCAGTCTTTCTAGCGGGCTCGGAACGCTCACCGACCGGCTCGCAGCCGCCCTTCCGCAGGTATGTATTCGACTGCATATGCCAGTGCTCACGCTCGGCTATGGGGACGGCTGGAACGTGCAGACGCCGAACGGCTGCGAGCACTTCGACGCGCTCCTGATCTCCACGTCGATCGATCCTGCGCGGCACTTGCTCTCCTCCCTCTCCATCCAGGCGGCCAGTGAAGCGGCCATGTGCTTGCCCCGCGATACTTCCAGCTCATTGATCGTCGCGCTTGGCTACACCGAGTCTTCCGCAAAGACGATCTCGGTTCCTCCTGGCTTTGGACTCCTCGTGAAGTCCCGCCCGGCACGGGATGCTGACTCACTGCTGGCATGTACATTTGTGCAACAGAAGTTTGCAGATCGGGTGCCAGCGTCCGGCGTGCTTCTCCGTGCCTTCTTCGGCAGCGCTGCCGCCGATCGCCTGTCTGCAGAAAGCGATGCATCGATCGCGGCAGCAGCGCGAGCGCAACTGGACGCGCTGCTTGGGCCGCTGCCATCGCAGGCCGACCTCACCCTTGTCCGCAGATGGCCACGCTCGCTGCCCCAGTATTCCGTGGGACACTTAACGCGGATGCGGAGGTTTGAGTCGCTGCTTGCTGGAATACCTCGTCTTGCGGTAGTCGGGAATGCGCTTCACGGTGTAGGTCTTCCCGACCTGATTCGCGACGCCACAAAGGCAGCTCATCAGCTGGCCGACGAACTGATTTAAGTAGCTTCGCTTACAAACATTTGCTGCGATGAAAACACACTGGAGCGCCAGGCAATCGGAGTCCGTCTGCCAAGCGTCCACTGTGAAAGATTGAGATATCCAGGCTGGTTCCATTCACGACTGGGACTCGAGTCTCACAGCGGAGGCATTGGCTGAAAAGAATGGCGAAAGCGAAGCAAACCATCATCGTCGGCGCAGGGCCCGGCGGCTTGGCCGCGGCCATCCTGTTGGCGCAATCCGGGGTTAACGTAACCGTGGTCGAAAGCCGTTCCGTCGTAGGCGGCAGAACATCGACCCTGAAGCGTGACGGATTCAAGTTCGATACAGGTCCGACCTTCTTCCTCTACCCGCGAGTGCTCCGGGAGATCTTCGCCGCAGCCGGCCGTGATCTGGATGCGGAGGTGCCGATGCGGCGCCTCGATCCGCAGTACAGGCTGGTCTTCGGAGCAGGCGGAGAGCTGCTGGCTACCCCAGATGTGCAGCGCATGGAGCAGGCCATAGCGCGCCTCAGTCCCGCGGATGCCGGCCGCTTTCGCAACTTCCTTTGCGACAATCGGGAGAAGCTCGAGCGCTTCATCCCGTTCCTCGAATCCCCCTTCGAGAGCTGGCGCGACCTGGCCAAGTTGCGCATGCTCCGCATGCTTCCACTGCTGCGGCCTTGGCGTTCGCTGGATAGCGACCTGCTTACATACTTCAAGGACGAACGCATCCGGCTGGGCTTCAGCTTCCAGTCCAAGTATCTCGGGATGTCTCCGTTCAGCTGCCCCAGTCTGTTCAGTATCCTCTCCTTTCTGGAGTATGAGCACGGCGTCTTCCACCCTATGGGCGGCTGCGGCGCAGTCACGCAGGCGATGGCCCGTGTCGCACAGGACCTAGGTGTTCGCATCCTGTTGAACGAACCAGTGGAGTCGATGATCTTCGAAGGCCGGCGCGCAGTGGGTGTGCGGACGCAAAGCCACACCTTTCGGGCAGACGCGGTCGTGGTGAACGCAGACTTCGCGCAGGCGATGCAGCGCATGGTGCCGGATGCATTGCGGCGCAAGTGGACCAACCAGCGCATCCAGAAGAAGCGCTTCTCCTGCTCCACCTTCATGCTCTACCTGGGCATTGAGGGCCGCTACGATGAGGTCTCCCACCACACTATCTACCTGGCGAAGAACTATCGTGAAAACCTGCACGACATCGAGCAGGGGCACCGGCTGTCAGATGATCCTTCGTTCTACGTGCAGAACGCCGGCGTGACCGATGCATCGCTCGCCCCTCCGGGTATGAGCACGCTGTACGTACTTGTTCCGGTTACGCATGAACACGAGAACGTCGACTGGGCAGAGCAGAAGAGTCGCTTCCGCGCCCTTGCGCTTCGCCAGCTGGAGAAGATTGGCATCTCTGACCTGGAGGGTCGTATACGCACTGAGATGATGCTGACGCCCGCAGACTGGAACTCGCAGTTTGCGCTGCACCGCGGTGCTACGTTCAGCATGGCCCACAGCCTGGATCAGATGCTGCACTTCCGACCGCATAACCGCTTTGAGGATCTGGAGAGCGTCTATCTGGTTGGGGGTGGCACTCACCCCGGCAGTGGTCTGCCCGTCATCTTCGAATCTGCCCGAATCACCTCGCGCCTGCTGCTTGAGGACCTGCACGTTGAGCCGCAGTGGAATACTGAGGTGAGCCCGCTGGCAGAGGCAGCCTGCGCTGCGGTCTCCTAGGCGGGCCTGGATTTGAGGAGACTTGTGTGAGCGCGATTGAAGTGGTCGAGCCCCGGCCATCCGCGTCTACAGAACCCGCGCTCGAAGTTGCACGCCAGGTACAACGGCAGTGGGCCGGGACGCCGCTGCGCCAGCGGCTGGCGGTGGTGCGCCGTCTGCGGCATGCCATCGCGCTCGACCCGGAGTCACTTGCGGCAACCGTTCCCGGCGACGTGCCTGGCAGCCTGCACCGCAGCATCGCGGACACTCTGGTGGCAGAGGTGCTGCCACTGGCGGAAGCGGGTCGATATCTCGAGCGCAATGCGCGCCGTGTATTGGCTGACCAGCACCTGCCGCGCCGTGGACGTCCCTTCTTCCTGCGGGGCGTCAATGGCGTCGTAGAGCGCGTGCCTCTCGGCGTAGTACTCGTGATTGGCCCGGCAAACTACCCCCTGTTTCTGCCTGCCGTCCAGGTACTGCAGGCGTTGGTGGCCGGCAACGCCGTATTGTGGAAGCCTGCCCCTGGAGGGGCTGACGCCGCGGTCAAGATACTTCGACTGCTCGTCGAAGCTGGCCTGCCGTCTCAACTGCTCACCGTTCTGGACAGCGAGCCTGCTGCCGCGCAGAGCGCGATCCAAGCCGGCGTCGACAAGGTCATTCTTACCGGGCATCTTGCAACCGGTCGAACTGTCCTGCGTGCGCTGGCCGAGACGGTCACTCCTTCGGTGATGGAGCTCTCCGGATGCGATGCCGTCTTCGTCCTCCCCGGGGCGGATCTGGCCCATGCAGCGCGTGCGATCGCCTTCGGCATGCGGCTCAATGGGTCTGCCACCTGCATGGCCCCGCGCCGGCTGTTCGTCTGCGGCAGCGATGCCGCAGCACTCTACACGCGGCTGCTCGATGCATTTCAGGCCGTGCCGCCCGTTCCGCTGCCGCCTCGGATCGCGGGTGAACTGCGGCTGTTGTGCGAGGACGCTGCGAGGCAGGGCGCGGTCGTGCTCGGTGTCCCCTCTGACGATGCTCAGGTGCACCCGGTGCTCATCACGGGCGCTCATCCGCAGATGCGTTGTATGCGGGCGGATATCTTCGCGCCCGTGCTCTCCGCCATGCAGGTGGAGGATGAAGCAGCCGCGCTGCGCGCTTACGATGCCTGTCCCTATGCTCTGACTGCGAGCATATTCGGGCCCGCGCGCACAGCGGAGCAGTTCGCCCGGCGCATCCATGCAGGAACCGTGCTTATCAATGACGTCATTGTCGGCACAGCAGATCCGCGCTTGCCATTCAGCGGTCGCGGGCTCAGCGGCTTCGGTGCCACCCGGGGCGATGAGGGCTTGCTCGAGATGACAGCGGTCCGCTCGGTCGTGACGCAGCGCAGCCGCAGCCCACGCCCCTATGCACCCACCACGCCGGCGCACACGCCATTCTTCAGCGCGTACATCCGCACCGTCCACAGCGCCACCTGGGGCGAGCGGGTCCGTGCATTTCGCGCGCTGGTCAGTGCGGCACGGACCATCCCTGCGCATACAGCGGCTGAAACGCCAGCCCACCGGGAAGATATCTAAGGAGAAGGCAGCATGCAGATTGGCATTATCGGTTCAGGTCTAGGAGCTTTGTCGGCGGCAGTAACACTCGCCGCGCGCGGCTACCAGGTTGATGTATTCGAGAAGAATCCGTGGCTGGGAGGCAAAGCAGCCGTGCTGGCAGAGCAGGGCTTTCGCTTTGATATGGGACCCACCATCCTGATCATGCCGTCGGTGCTGCAGCGCGTCTTCCTCGAGGCCGGCCGTAAGATCTCGGACTATCTCGAGATGGTGCGGCTCGATCCGCAATGGCGCTGCTTCTTCGACGATGGCACGGTGCTCGACCTGAAGCACGACGTGCGTGACATGCGCGACCAGCTGAACGCGAATGAGCCCGGTATGGGCGACCGTTATGTCGAGTTCATGCAGATGTCCGAGCAGCTGCACGGCATCTCAGACAGATTTTTCTTCTGGCGCTCCATCGGCTCTATCAAGGACACCTTCGATTTCGGCGGGGCGATGAACCTGGCCGTGCTGAAGGACGTCATGCGTATGCGTCTGGGGCAGAGCGTGGGCTCCACCATCCGCTCCTTCATCAAGGACCCGCGCATCGCGCAGATGCTGGACCACTACGTGCAATATGTCGGCTCCGCTCCGGACGCATCGCCGGCCATCCTCTGCTCCATCGGCCACATGCAGTCCGAGGAGGGTATCTGGTACCCCATGGGCGGTACACGCGCCGTGCCCGAGGCACTGGTAAAGCTGGGCCGCGAACTCGGTGTCCAGTACCACACCTCTACCGAGATCGAGCAGATCCTTGTCGAAGGCGGGAAGGTGCATGGCCTGACCACGAGCACAGGGGAACAGTTCCCGTGCGACGCCATCGTCTCAAACGAAGATGCAGTGCGCACCCATCGCGAACTGATCGGGGGTTCTGTCGCCGCCGCCTTCGAGAAGCGAAGAAAGTACGAGCCTGCCTGCTCCGGCGTCGTGCTCTACCTAGGACTGAACAAGCGGTATGAGCACCTGGCGCATCACGACTTTGTGTTCTCCCGTGATCCGGCCGAGGAGTTCCATCACATCTATGACCTGGGTGAGCCCGCGCCGGACCCCACCTGCTATCTCGCCTCCACATCGCAGACGGAGCCTGCGACTGCGCCCGCAGGCGGCGATGCACTGTATGTCCTGGTGCACACTCCTTACCTGCGCCCCAGGCATGACTGGCAGAAGATGTTCCCAGTCTACCGGCAGACCATCCTTGACAAGCTGAAGCGCACCGCCGGTCTCACCGACATTGAAGATCGCATCGTCTTCGAGCGCGCTCTGACTCCGGTCGACATTCACCAGCGTTACAAGGTGCTGAACGGCGCCATCTACGGCTTGTCCAGCCATGGCCGGCTCCATGGTGCGTTTAAGCCGGCAAACGCCAGCACTGATATAGAAGGTCTCTACCTTGCTGGGGGTGCCGCACATCCTGGCCCGGGCATGCCGATGGTTCTGATGAGCGGGTGGATCGCCGCCGACACGCTCGACCAGAAGTACCGGGGTGTTGAGACAGCAGGCAGTGCACGGCTGCGGGTGGAATCGCTGCTGGCGCATACAGGGTAAAGTCAGCTATGGGCAGACCGCAGGCACATCGCGCACCAGGGATCGTGGCTCCCTCTCCCCGGTTCTTCGCGCTCTTCAGCGCCTATCTGCGCTGGTACGTGCCACGCGCCTTTCACGCAGTGCGTCTGGCGCACGCGGAGCGCTTCCCCGTCATTGAGCCGCACACGGCGACCATCCTCTGCGTCAACCACCCATCGTGGTGGGACCCGCTGATGGGCATGCTGCTGTCCCGTCGCCTCGCGCCGCAGGCAGAGCACTTCGCGCCCATGGACGCATCCATGTTGCGACATTACAGCTTCATGCAACGGCTTGGACTCTTTCCCGTCGACATACTCTCACCGCGCGCCGGGGCACAGTTTTTGCACGCGGCAGACGAAATCTTCGACCGTCCTCGTTCCGTACTCTGGGTTACGCCGGAGGGCCACTTTACTGACGTGCGCCGCCGGCCTTTGGCTTGGCGACCGGGCGTTGCCGCGCTTCTGCATCGACGAACCAGGTCCATCGTCGTTCCCCTCGCGCTCGAATACACCTTCTGGGATGAGCGGCTGCCGGAGGCGCTGGCGCTCGTCGGTGAGGCACTGTACGTGGACGATGGGCGCGCCGCTTCTGCGGAGCACTGGCACGCCGAAGTCCTCAATCGCATGACGCACGCGCAGGACGAGCTGGCAGCACGCAGCATGACCCGCAGCGCACAAGGCTTTGAGACCATTCTCGAAGGTGGCCGCGGGTTCGCCGGCAGTTACGACGTGTGGAAGCGGCTGCAGGCGCGCTGGCGCGGACAACCCTACATCGCCGAACACGGAAGGCTGCCGCACGTATGAGCCTGCACCTCTTCGCCGCCATTGCCTTCTGGTGCGCTCTGATACCCGCGCTCCTCTTCTGCTTCAATCTTCTGCTGTTCCGTCGCCCGCCGGTTGCGTCCGCGTTGCTGCCGGCGATCTCGCTTCTGATACCTGCGCGCAACGAAGAGGCGAACATCGCCGCGGCTTTGGACGGCGCCCTCAACTCCACGGGCGTTGAGTTCGAACTGATCGTGCTGGATGATGGCTCGACGGACAGGACGGCAGAGATCGTAGCCGGGTACGCTGCCCGCGACCATCGTGTGCGTCTGGAACATGGACCGCCGCTTCGCCCAGGATGGGCAGGCAAAGCGCATGCCGCCCACGTCTTAGCCGGCAAGGCACGGAATGAACTGCTCTGCTTCGTCGACGCGGATGTGCGTCTCGCTCCCGATGCACTCGCACGTATGGCCTCCTTGCTGGCCCGGCGCAATGCCGGCCTGGTCAGCGGCTTTCCTCAGCAGGAGACAGTCACCACGCTGGAGTGGATGCTGCTGCCACTGATCCAGTTCCTGCTGCTCGGCTTCCTGCCCCTGGTTGGACTCCGCTACACGCGGCTGCCCGGCTTTGGTGCCGGCTGCGGCCAGTTCCTGATGATGCGCCGTACTGCGTACCAGGCGACCGGGGGCTATGCCGCGGTGCCCGCTACCATGCACGATGGTCTGGTACTCACCGCGTTGTTTCGCCGCCACGGCTTCGCCACGGACATCGCGGACCTCACCGGCCTGGCCATCTGCCGCATGTACCGCAGTAGCGCGGAAACGTGGAGCGGGCTGGTGAAGAATGCGACCGAGGGGATGGCTGCTCCGGCGCGCATCGTGCCGTTCACAGGACTGCTGCTGGCCGGCCAGGTGTTGCCGTGGGCTCTGCTGTTCTTCGCACTCGCCCACACGCACCGTCTAAACATGGGTGCGGCCGGGCTCATCTACGGCGCCTGCATCGCTTCTATATTGCCGCGGCTCATCGCAGTGCGGCGCTTCCACCAGAGCATTGCCGGGGCTATCGCGCATCCGATCGCCATCGTTGTGCTTCTGACTCTTCAGTGGTTCGCGCTGATGCGCAAGCTGTTCGGCATCAAAGTCATGTGGAAGGAGAGAGCGTTCCGTGTGGGATAGAAACATGCTCGGCATCTTCGAGTGGGCCGTCTGCGGCCTTCTCCTGTTGGCTCCGTCCAGTCTCACCGCAGGACCCGATCTTTCCAGCCTTCGGCAGCCGGTATTCGCCCAGCAGGTGGCCACTGCGCGTGCCGACTATTTCGCTGGCATCGATGGCAACAGTGACGCGGACGCGCGGGCACGTCAGGCATTCGCTACGCTGGAGCGGCAGCATCCCGGCGACCCCGTTATCCTCGCCTACAGCGGCAGCCTGGAGCTACTCGAGGCGGCGCGCACCTGGGCCGTGTGGAATAAGCACAAGCTGGCCACCGACGGGCTCGCCAAGCTGGACCGCTCCGTTCAATTGGCACCGGACAATCTCGAGGTTCGCTTCATTCACGGCGAGACCACCTGGCATCTGCCCTTCTTCTACCATCGCAAAACGCAGGCTGAGAGTGACTTCGCCTACATCGCGCCACGCGCGGAGACTGCGGCTCGTCAGGGCAGGCTACCGGCTCAGCTCGCGGCGGCCGCACTGGATCGTTATGGGCGCATTCTCGAAACTCGCAACGACGACCCAGGCGCCCGCGCAGCCTACATGGCAGCAGTGCGTGTCGCCGGTGATAGCCCGGCAGGCCGCGACGCTTCGCGCCGTCTGCAGTAGTCGATCGGAACTTCGCCGGCCCAACTACTCGTTATCGCGAAGCAGATCCTTCAGCGTTTCGGGATGCCGCCGCTCCTGCCGTGTCTCACGCGGCTCGCTCGCGATGATCTTCTCTGGTTTGGGTTGACCGACGCGGTCTCGCGCATTCCGCTTCACCGTCTTGGTCACGGAGAACTTCGCCTGCTTCTTCTTTGCCACTGCTCTCCCCTACCGCCCAGTTGGCTTACGCTCTTGCCAGTATGGAATACTTTCCTGGTCCGTATGAGCGAAGGATGGTGTTGCGGAAGACCAGCAGTGGCGCCTGCAACCATCGAGCAATATTGCTCAGAAGAGAAGGTATCCTGATATGGAAGAGCGCGATTTTTTTAATGAACGTCCGGAACAGCGGACCCACACCCTGACCTGTCCGCATTGTGGCAAGCCGGATGAGTACGAAATTGCCTGGCTGGTCCGGCGCAAGAAGGCCTCCATCCCGCGGAATGCCGACGAGCGCGACCGCGCACGCTTCGCCAAGGCTCAGTCCTACATGGTCCGGCGTGACGATATGGTCGGTTGCAAAAACGTACGTTGCCGTAAGCGCTTTGAAGTCTCTTCACTCCAGACGGTGGCCTTCCTGTAACAGCCACCGCCCGGATAGCGCCCTCGCCTTACTTGGTCCCCAGGGTGGCCATATCGATGACGAAGCGGTACTTCACGTCGTTGCGCAACACTCTTTCGTAGGCGTCGTTGATCTTCTGAATCGGAATCACCTCCACGTCGGAGACGATGTTGTGCTCGGCACAGTAGTCCAGCATCTCCTGTGTCTCCGGTACACCGCCAATGGCGGAGCCCGCCATGGAGCGCCGCGGCAGGATCAACGAGGCGGCGTCAAACGGAGTTGGCGTCTCCGGCAGCCCCACCAGCACCAGCGTGCCGTCCAGCTTCAGCAGCGACGCATACACGCCCAGGTCATGCGGAGCGGATACCGTGTCGAGGATAATGTCGAAGCTCGCGGCATGCTTCCGCATCGCATCTGCATCGTTCGATAAGACTACCTGGTCCGCGCCCAAACGCATCGCATCCTGACGCTTGCTCTCCGACGTGGTGAACTGCACCACCTGAGCGCCCAGGCTGTGCGCAAACTTCAAACCCATATGACCGAGTCCGCCCAGGCCCACCACGCCCACCTTCTTGCCCGGCCCTGCTCCCCAGTGCTTCAGCGGCGAGTAGGTGGTGATGCCGGCACACAGCAGAGGCGCCACCGAGGCAAGGTCGAGCTTGGGTGAGACGGAGTAGACGAAGTGCTCATCCGTGACGATGACGTTCGAGTAGCCGCCGTACGTCATCTCCCCGTTGTAGTCCTTGGCATTGTAGGTACCGACCATGCCCTTCGTGCAGTACTGCTCCAGGCCGTTTTTGCAGTTGACGCATACCCGGCAGGAGCCGACCATCACGCCTACGGCGGCGGGATCACCCGGCTTAAAGCGCTTCACATCCTTGCCCACCGCGCTCACTGTGCCCACGATCTCGTGCCCCGGCACCATGGGATACATCGAGCCGCCCCACTCATCCCTTACCTGGTGAATGTCGGAGTGGCAGACACCGCAGAACTCGATATCCAGAACAACGTCGAGTGGCCCGGGATCGCGGCGCTCAAATGAGTAAGGTTGCAAGGGAGTGTCCTTCGCGCGTGCTGCGTAACCGGATGCGTTGATCATCTGTGTCTGTCTTTCTCCTGCAGGCAGCGGACCTGCCCGGCAGTTGTAGGATGCACTGCCACCAGCCCGGCGGCAAGGGTCAGGGTTGTCGCTTCACGGTGGCACACACGGATGGATACCCCCACTTTGACCGTCTCTCCAGTCGTGATTAAATGTTGGTGCGAGCGGTACCCACTGCGCCGCGCACGGAGGAGCGAACTATCATGGCGAACCTGAGCCTGCCGATCGAAGAGCGCAATCTGACACCCGCACAGGTGGAGGCGCTGGATCTGCGCCGGCGTCGTGGAACGACGCTGCTCACGATCGCCGGCATGTTCACTGTGATTGCGACCCTGCTGACCCTGTGGGCCGGCCAGGACCTCCAGTACTCGCCCGGTTTCTCCCGTCCCATGACCTACTACTTCCTGGTCGCATCCGGCATCGTCGTGGTCTGCCTGTTGACAGGACTCTACCTGCGCCGCGGAACCCCGGAGATTCAATAGCCCGACCGACCCGGCCGAGAAGCGTCTTCCTCATCACGCTGCCCTATACTTAGGGGCTAAGCGGGTCTTTTCAGACCCAGCCTCTCGGGTCCTTTCGGACCCACCCTCTAAGGAGCAG
>CAXUMX010000003.1:112585-120154 GCA_964252395.1 uncultured Acidobacteriaceae bacterium
CTGATGTCCGCAGTTCGCCAGGAAAAAGACTCTCTCGGCCTAGTCGAGGTCCCAGAGCACGCCTACTACGGCGCCCAGACCGCTCGTGCCGTTGCAAATTACCCCATATCCGGCATGCGGGCCCATCCCCTGCTGATCAAGGCGTTCGGCATGGTCAAACAGGCTGCGGCAGAGGCAAACAAGACGCTGGGCCTGATCTCTGACCGTCGCGCCAATGCCATTATCAAGGCCGCGGAAGAGGTAGTCGAGGGCAAGTGGAACGACCAGTTCGTGGTCGATGTCTTCCAGGCTGGCGCAGGTGTCTCCTTCCACATGAACACGAACGAAGTGCTGGCGAACCGTGCCAACGAGATCCTCGGCGGCAAGCTGGGCGAATACGCCGAGGTGCACCCGAACGATCACGTCAACTACGGCCAGTCCACCAACGACGTGTTTCCCACCGGCATGCGGCTGGGAACTCTTTTGGTGCTCGAGACGCTCTACCCCACACTCGATACCCTGGCGAATACCTTCCGCCAGAAGGCGCATGAGTTCGACGGCATCCTGAAGTCTGGCCGCACCCACATGCAGGATGCGGTTCCTGTCCGCCTTGGCCAGGAGTTTGCTGCCTATGGTGTTGCCATCGAGAAGACCAAGCGGGCCCTGCTGCTGGCCAGTGATTCGCTGCGCGAGCTGGGCCTCGGCGGCAGTGCCGTCGGCACCGGCATCAACACCCACCCGGACTACCGTGAGCTGGCGATTGCAAACCTGGCCCGGTTATCTCGTGAGGAGCTGACGCCGGCTGCGGACATGCGCTGGGCCATGCAGTCGAACGCCTGCATGGGCGAAGTCAGCGCCGCCCTGCGCGGGGTTGCGCTGGAGGTGATCCGCATCTCCAACGACATCCGTCTGCTCTCCTCCGGCCCCAACACCGGCTTCGCCGAAATCTATCTGCCAAGTCTGCAGCCGGGCTCCTCCATCATGCCGGGCAAGATCAATCCGGTGATGCCGGAGCTGGCCGCCATGGTCAGCTTCCAGGTCGTCGGCAATGACACCGCCGTCGCCATGGCCGTACAGGCCGGGCAGCTTGAGCTGAACGTAATGATGCCCACCATGGCCTACAGCGTCATGCAGAGCGCGACCATCCTGGCCAATATGCTGCGCCAGTTCAACGACCACTGCGTCGCCGGCATCACCGCCAATAAGGATCGTTGTGCCTACTACGCGCAGAGCACGGTCTCATTGGCCACCGCACTGAACCCGTACATCGGCTACGCCAAGGCAGCGGAGATCGTAAAGGAGTCGGTAGCCAGCGGCGAATCCATCATCAAGATTGCGCGCGAGCAGAAGCTGCTCAGTGAAGAAGAGATCAGCGCAATCCTGGATCCCGTCAGCATGACGGAGCCGCAGTATCCGCGCGACTCTGCCCGCGAACGCGACCATCGCGTCAAGGCCTAGCTGGTGGTGGGTCTCGGGGCGGGGGGCCCCAGGGGGCCCGGCGGGCGGGCGTTGAGGGGGGGGCGACGGGCTTGGGGGGGGGGGGGGGGGGGGCGGGCCCCGGTGGGGGGCGGGCCTTCGTGCATTACTGGCGGCCGAATCGGTAGTTCAGTCCCAGCGTGAATCCCAGGTTGTGCTGGATAGCGCCGCCCCAGGTGGTCAGGTTGTAGGTAGGCGCAACCCGCACTGCCAGGCCGGGACCCAGGTTGTAGTCGAAGGGCGCCATGGCGGTTAGGGTGAATTTGGTCGCATTCGGATACAGCCCCACCAGCGTGCCGGACAGGCCGCTGGAGTTGGCGTAAAACAGGTTGCGCGTTACACCGGCCAGCACCTGCCCGCCAATGGCATAGTTCTTCCGCTGGCGGACTGCGTAGTGCGGCCCAAGCTGAACCGCGTAATTGCTAATGAAGGGATTGAAGAGCCCCTGAACCGGGGTGGTCGTATCAGGCGGAATGCCCGCCGGGGGCCGCCCACTGCCGTTGCCCGTGAACGCATTCGTGTAGTAGCCGCGGAAGTCCAGCGTGACTCCAAGCTTCGGATTGAAGTAGCGGGTCGCACCCGCGTTCCAGCCGTACTCAGTGGCGTGCTGCAAATTTGGGCCGGGCCGCACACGCAGGTAGGCATAGCCGAAGTACACGTCGAACTTGTGGCTGTACGTATCCTGGATGGTCGCTTGCAGCCGTTGCTGCCGCCGCGCACGCACGCGCTCCTGCGCCTCGCGCGCAAGCCGCACGCGATCCTGCTCCGTGGGATGGCTCTCCCGGGCGGCACTGCTGGACTCCGCAGGCTGCTGCTCGTTGTCAGGAGTCGCCGCCGGTGTATTCGAGGGCGCTGGCAGCTCCTGTGGCTGGCTCTCCTGGTTGCTCTGGGGCGGCGGGGCGCTCTGCGCGGGATTGGTTTGTGCCTGCAGCTGGAAAACACTCAAGAAAGAAAAGATCACGAGCAACAGGCTCTTACTGCATTGCATGTATAGTGACGCCTCCACAACTCTGCCGCTGCTTCAAAGTGAAAACCTGTCCCAACTGGCGAAAGTTCTGCTTGTATTAGAGCATTATCGCTGATTGCCGCCTGCGCCGGGCCGAGCGGCAAACGGCCTCCATCGCCGGTTCTACCTGTTCTCTCGTCAATGCCATCGCAATCGCTTTTCCTGGTCCGCAGAGCGCGGAGAGACTTCTCGCGATTACACTCGTCAGCGTAACTGGCGGGAGGCGGGCTGCAACCTGTTCTCCTGATCTCGAAGCGTACGGAGCACGAATGCGCGAATTTATCCTCGGTCTCATCATCGGTCTGCTTTTGCTGCCCGTGGCGGCGTTCTTCTATCTGCAGTATGGGCATGTACCCGTGGCGGTAGCCGACCCGTCCTTTCCCATGGAGGCAGCCATCGTGCACCGGCCGCTGAATGCGCGCGTTGACCGCGAGGCACCCAAGAGTGCGCCGATGGAGCCAAGCCCTACCAACTTGCAGCTGGGCGCAGAGGTGTATCGCGATCAGTGCGCCGGGTGCCATGGCTACTACGGCCAGGCCTCGTCGCTGGCCAAGGCCGTCTTCCCGCGCATCCCTCAGCTCTGGACGCCGCATGGGCATGGAGTTGTCGGCGTCAGCGACGACCCGGTAGGCGAGACCTACTGGAAGGTTGCGAACGGCATCCGGCTGAGCGCCATGCCGTCCTACAAGGGCATCCTGAACGAAACGCAGATGTGGCAGGTATCACTGCTGCTGGCCAATGCGGATAAGCCGCTCCCCTCAGCCGTGCTGAACACCGTCAAGCCCGGCGCCAGCCCCACACCGTAGCCGTTGCCTACTTCAGCGCATACGTCAGCCCCGCCGTGAACTGGAACGTGTTCTTCTTGTAGCCAGCCGGCGGGTTATTCAGAAAATTATCCTGGGAAGTCACGCTGAAGGCGAGCCGCTTGTACACAGGGAAGACCAGCCCTGCGATCGCCTGCGCCGTAAAAGCAGAAGGCACATTGAAGGCCGGCTGCACCAATCCGCTCTCGTTGAAGATCAACCCCTTTGGCAGCTTCTGCAGGAAGGTCTCGCCGAAGGATGCGCCGATCAGATTCTCGGTCTTGCCGTCGGGAAAGCCCTCTGACGGATAGAAGTCCTGCTTTTCATAGTGGAGATCCGCCTTGACATCGAGCGTGCGGGAGGGCCGCTCAATCAGCGTCGCGCCCGCACCGCCGCCGTAGTCCTGCTGCACGCGCAATCCGGAGCCGATGTTATGGTCCGCACTCGCTTCCAGTAGGTAGTAGAAGCGCCTCGTGAAGTACTCATCGCGCTCCAGCTCTCCATGCAGGATGTTCGTCTTCGCACTGGAGGCAGCCTGCACGCCGGGGATGAAGGGGTCGCGTACCAGCCCGTAGGTCGCACTGCTAGCGAAGGTCGTGCGGTTGCGCGGATCCAGCCATTGCACGCGCGGCACCAGGCGCACCAGGTGGATGGCGCCCGTCAGCGTCTGGCTGGTCTGCGTCGCCTGCACCAGCGTGGCGCCCAGCGTCACTGCGCCATTCCATCCATGAAAAAAGCCTGGCTGGTGCAGCAGCGTCTGCTCGAACTCAGTCTGCGGAATGAAGTAGGCCGCGCTCTTGGCTGGGATCTGCTTCACTTCCCCGCCGATGGCCGAGACGGAGACCTGCTCATTCGTTGCATCCAGGGCACCCACCGGAACCTGCGGGGCTGGCTTGCCCAGCTTCAGCTTCTGCCCCTCAGAGACGACGGCAAACTTGCTCTGAGTCCGCAGTTCCTTCACCTTCGCCAGATCGATCGTCAAATCGCCCGCAACGTCGCTATGGAAGACGATCTTGCCGCCAGACTGACTCACCAGTTTGCCGCTCAAGCGGTCCCCGTTGGAGAAGGTGACAACGTCCGGCTCCGCAGCCGGGTCGGGCGTCTGCGCGAACGCAGCGCGCGCTGCCCCGGAGCAGGCCAGTCCCAGCAGGCCGGTCAGCAGCGCGGTGTGCAATATGATTCCTGGACGCATCAGATGCATGGCTCCTTGAGGCAGATAAGGCCTTTAGCTTACCGGCAGTTCGCCTGTAAACGGACCTGAATCAGTTTGCCGCAATGAAAGATTGCCTCCTTTCGGTTGTTACGATAAGGAAGATGGCATTGGACGAAAAAGAAGCAGGAAAGGCCCTGCGGACCGGTGATCTTCTGGCTCTGGGCATGGAGGCGGACCAGCTCCGCCGGACACTGCACCCGGAAGGCGTGGTGACGTACACCCTCGTGTCGCCGCCGGGCATGAGCCTGGAAGACGCGGCGAACGAAGCGCGCAGCTATGGGCGCAACGCGGTCGAGCTGGCTCATCTCGCCAACGTCCGCAGCCTGCCTTATATCGAGCTGAAGGCCCGGCTGCAAGCACTGCATACTGCCGCGCAGGTCGAATTCCAAGCAGTGCCCGTCACCGCACTCTTGGTTGACGAACAGTTGGCATCGCTCGATCAGCTGCACGCGGCCGGCGTCCGGTCGCTGGTGCTCGAAGCCGCGGAACTCCCATATGCAGAAGCGCTATTGCAGGCTGCGGCTCGTCTCTCGCTCGGCGTGACCATCGCCCACTCACTGGTGAGCGGCGAGCCGACAGAGGCTCGCTTATCTGTGCTGCGGTCTATCCGCGCCGCCCAGCAAAGCACCCGAGTCATACAGGCCGTCGTGCTTGGCATCCACCAC
This sequence comes from uncultured Acidobacteriaceae bacterium, assembly GCA_964252395.1. Lineage (GTDB taxonomy): Bacteria > Acidobacteriota > Terriglobia > Terriglobales > Acidobacteriaceae > KBS-83. The sequence goes on from CAXUMX010000003.1 coordinate 117,728, forward strand.
GCCGATAGCCCGGAAGCACGTCGGGAAGAGGGGACCACTGCAGTGGACTACCTGAAGACCCTGGCTGTCGCCCGTCTGCTGCTGGACAACGTGGAGCATGTCGGCACAGAGTGGGCCACCATGGGCCCCAAGGTGCTGGAGCTGGCCCTGCGTTTTGGTGCCGACGACGCCGGCGCAGTTCCATGGTCGCAGCAGGGCAGTCGCGAGCCATCCCACCACGCTGGTGAGGCTGAGTTGCGCCGCATCATTCGGGATGCAGGACTGCGGCCGGTGGAGCGCGACGCGCTCTTCCGGCAGAGCATGCTCCGGTAGGTTCCACTCAGACCTCGCCTGCGCCGCTTTGGCCGGCGAAACCGTACAATCACTTGGAAGGCGGCACCCCTTCGGAGAGAGACACTGATCGAACTCGCAACCATGGCGCGAACTTCATTGGGCGACCTGGCCCTGTGGCTCGCCTCCCAGCGTGGCATCAGCCACTATCTCCGCACGCATTACAGCAACGATCCGCTGAATAACCCGTTTCGCTATCTCTACCGCTGGAACCTCTTCGACACCAGCCTGCTGATCCCGTACTTCGTCGTCATGATCGTGCTCGCCTTCTACGGCATGCACCGGTATCAGCTCGTCTATCTCTATTACAAGCACCGCAGGAAGGCGGTCGTCGAGCCGCCCAGCCGCTTCGCGGAGCTGCCGGCGATCACCGTACAGCTGCCAATCTTCAACGAGCAATACGTGATCGATCGGTTGATCGACGCCTGCTGTCGATTGAACTACCCGCAAGACCGGCTCGAGATCCAGGTGCTTGACGACTCGACCGATGAGACGCAGCAGGTGGCCAGCGACATCGTCGAGCGCTACCAGGCCCGCGGCCACAACATCGTCTATCTGCACCGCACCAACCGCTATGGGTACAAGGCCGGCGCCCTGGACGAGGGGCTGAAGCAGGCCAAAGGTGAGCTGATCGCGATCTTCGACGCGGATTTCGTTCCCCCGCCCGACTGGCTGATCGGGGTGGTGCATCACTTCGCCGACCCCCAGGTGGGCATGGCACAGACCCGCTGGACCCACCTGAACCGCGACTACAGCTTTCTTACGCAGGTGGAAGCCATTCTGCTTGACGGCCACTTCGTGCTGGAGCACGGCGGCCGTTCGCGCGCCGGCGTCTTTTTCAACTTCAACGGCACTGCCGGCATGTGGCGCCGTGCCGCAATCGAGCAGGCAGGCGGCTGGCAGCATGACACGTTGACGGAAGATACAGACCTCAGCTATCGCGCACAGCTGAAGGGCTGGCAGTTCCGCTATCTGCAACATATCGAGTGCCCGGCCGAGCTGCCCATCGAGATGACGGCCTTCAAGACGCAGCAGGCGCGATGGGCGAAAGGTCTGATTCAGACCTCAAAGAAGATCCTGCCGCGCGTCTTCGCCAGCGATCTTCCCTTCCGAACCAAAATAGAGGCCTTTTACCACCTCACGGCCAACCTTAGTTATCCGCTGATGGTGGTGCTCTCCACCCTGCTGATGCCGGCAATGGTCATCCGCTTCTACCAGGGCTGGTTCCAGATGCTGCTGATCGATGTGCCGCTATTCATGGCCTCGACCTTCTCTATCTCCTCCTTCTACCTGGTTTCGCAAAAGGAGCTCTTTCCTCGTAGCTGGTTCCGCACGTTCCTCTATCTGCCCTTTCTCATGGCCCTGGGCATCGGCCTTACGGTGACGAATACGCGCGCTGTGCTTGAGGCCCTGTTTGGTATCCAAAGCTCCTTCAAGCGCACCCCGAAATATCGTGTCGAGAAGAAGGGCCAGAAGGCGCAGGCGGCCAAGTATCGCAAGCGGCTGGGCATCGTGCCCTGGCTTGAACTGCTGATCGGCTGCTACTTCGCGGCCACCATCGCCTACGCCATCCTGAATGAGAACTACTTCACCATCCCGTTTCTGCTGCTCTTCGTTGTTGGGTATTGGTATACCGGCTTATTATCTCTGCTGCAGGGTCGCTTCGATCGCTGGCGTACCGGGGCCGATCTGGACGAGTCCTCACCAAAGCCGTTCCCCGTGGGCGTCTGATGCTCTTCCAAGTGCGCGCAGCGAGATAGGTCCCGCCGCTCCGCGATCTGCCAGAAAGGCTGGCAACCTTTCCCGCATACAACGCTGCCTTACGCCGCGCCATCGTATCGCTCGTAATGACACGCGGCTGCAGCAGGACAGCCCTGTCTGCCGTGGCATGCGCAACTCTGTAAGGGAAGGTTCGCAAACATGTTTATTCTTTGGTGGATCATCGTCGGACTTATCGCCGGCTTCATTACCGGTAAGCTGATGAAGGGTAGTGGATACGGGACCATCGGCGATATCGTGGTCGGCATCATCGGCGCCATCGTCGGTGGCTTTATCATGCAGGCGCTGGGCCATTCCGGCAGCGGCGGCCTCATCTAC
>CAXUMX010000004.1:0-25977 GCA_964252395.1 uncultured Acidobacteriaceae bacterium
GTCGCCGCCCTCTTTCCCCCCAACCCCGGTTACGAATTCCAGGTCCTCTACCGGCGCCGCTAAACGCTCGCCACCGGCAATCAAATCTGCATTCGAACAGCGCGCATCATGTGCAGCTAAGATAGCCGCATGATTGCGCACCTTCGTGGTCGGGTTCTCAGCAAGCAGCCGCAGCAGGTCATCGTGGAGGCAGCCGGCGTCGGCTATGACGTCACCATCAGCGTCTCTACCTACTCCGCCCTGCCCGCCGAAGGCTCCGAGGTCGCCCTGCACATCCACACCCAGGTGCGCGAAGACACACTCGCCCTCTTCGGCTTCCTTGATCGCAACGACAAGCGCATGTTTGAGCGTCTCATCACCGTCAGTGGTGTCGGGCCGAAGCTCGCCGTCACTATCCAGAGCGGGCTCCCCGCAGAACGCCTCGTCGCCGCCCTGCGCGCCCAGGACCACGCCACCCTCACCCGCATCCCCGGCGTGGGCAAGAAGCTGGCAGAGCGCCTCGTCGTCGAGCTGAAGGACAAGCTGGAAGACATGGCAGCCGCTGCGCCCGCGGCCGTCTCCAACGCCGGCCCCGCCGCAGACGATGTGCTCTCCGCGCTCGTCAACCTCGGCTACCAGCGCCCCTCCGCGCAGAAGGCCATCGAAGCAGCCGTCGCCAGGGACAAGACGCTCGGCGACCACTTCGACGCACTCTTCCGCGCCGCGCTCATCACCATCCGCTAGCCTGCCTGCACCCGGTTGCCAGCCGCTTCACCTCCGGCGTAAGTTGGGCTCGACAGACGAATCTCGTTCGCAGGGCGTGAGGGTATGCGCCGTGCTTCGATCGCTGTTTCCTTCCTGGTCTGCACACCTTGGCTCGCGACCCCAGCCCAGCAGGCCATCGTCACCCCGCCGCCTCCGGCGCTCTCGCTCGCCGGCCCGCTCGGCAGCTGCCCGGTCGAGCTCACCGCGGAGCAGGTCCACGATGGTGGCTTCGCCCTCGCCCGCGCTCGCAGCACCACCTCACACTCTCAACAGGTGCTCGACCTCTCCATCCGCAACCCGCAGTCCACCCGCATCCTCAGCGCGCAGCTTGAGGTGCACGGCACCGCACCGCACGCTCGCATGTTAGCCCTGCAGGGTGCAACAACGCCGGAGGCCGTCGCCGACGCCGTGCGCCCGGTCCGCATCGATCGATCGATCTCCACCAACCAGCAGCAGACCCAGCGCGTCAGCCTTCGCGATCTCACCTCCGTCCAGTGGATCGACCTCGTCGAGCTCACCTATGCCGATGGGTCTCAGTGGCACGCGCAGCCGGGCCGCACCTGCCGCGTTAGGCCCAGCCTGCTCGAGCGCGTGGCCGGCAGCCGCTAGCGTCGTCACGGCCGCGCCGCTGCACGTGGGGGCAGCGTGTACTCGCTTGAGCCGAGCCTCCCCGTCGACTCGTCCTGCACTACAAACCGGAACTGATCTGTGCTGTACGGCAGGCGGAACTCGACGCTGACCGTCTGCCCCTCGGCGGCCTTCGCCGGGTCGGCCAGCGTCAGTTGGAACGGACGCATCAGGTTCTGCCGCCACTTACCCCTGCCCGCGCGCTCTGCACTGGCCAGCATCAGGCTGCATTCATACAGACCCTGCGCGTCGGGCTGCCACGTAAGTGCGCTCGTCGGAATCAGCAGGCGTACCGCCACCAGCGCCGGCTCCCCCGCATGCACTGCCAGCTGCTGCGCCTCCGTCAGCACGATGGGGATGGCACGGTACGCAAGCGGTGACGCGAACAACGCCGCGCTCAGTTCGCCGGAGCGGCGCTCCGCCAGCATCGCCGGGTCATCCGCCAGCGCGTAGTAGCCATCCCGCGTGTGCGCCTGCAGCTCCACCGGATGCGCCGCTGTGCGCAGCACGCTCGCCTGCACCCGCCGGAACTCGTCGTGGAACTCCTGCCGGCTCGGCTTGTAGGCGATGCTGTAGTACGTGCCTCCATCACGGATGCTTGCAGCGATGGCCACATCGATGTCATTGCGGCCAAAGTAGACGTTGCCGCCCGTCTGCTTCGCCAGCGTCGGCAGGGCAATGTCGTAGAAGTTGGCGCGGCTGGCTGCGGCCAGCGCTGCGATGCGCGTTCGGAAGTCGTCGGGTGCAGATTGCGACTGGATGCGCTGGAGCACCGGGAGGTCGGTGATCGGCGGAGCGAACACCCCGCGCGGGTCGACGCTGTCGATGGTGATGCGCGACTCCAGCAACTGGCTGGACAAGACGCGGAGCTTGTCCTCCAGCTGCTTGCGCCCAGGCTGGGAAAGGTTCAGCGGCGAGTACATCGGAAATCCGGGGCTGATCCAGATCAGGTTCTTGTGGCCGCCCACGCCGTAGTTGGCCGACGCGATCTGCGTCAGCGCCAGGGTCGAGCGGTTGATCCGGTCGATGGCAGTGTCTGCGTCGTTCTTGCTCAGCAGCCAGGGCAGGTCTGCAGGCACGGCGCGCAGCGCTGCGTCCAGCGCATCCGGGTCCCGCGTGAAGGTCTGCGCCACCCGCAGCCCCTCACCGCCCAGCACATACAGCGCCGTGGGATGGTCCAGCACTGCGCCGGACTCATGCAGCAGCCGGCCCACCGCGTAGCGCGCAAAGGCCATGTCCTCAAAGCGCGTGTTCAACGTGTCCAGCAGCAGGATGGTGTGCGGCGTCGCCTCCGGGCTCTGCGCTCCCGGCTCGACCGCCGCAAACGACGTGATCGCCTGCGGGATCCCATCCTCGCGAATCGCGAAATCCTGGGCGCGCAACCCGCTCACCGGCCGTCCTGCCGCATCCCGCACCACGACATCCAGCACGACATTGCGCGTGCTGGTCCGGAAGACCGGCGCTACCGCACGATGGTCCGCCGTCGAGGGCGTCTGCTGCGCCGCCGCCGCGCCCGCCGCGTCTACCCCGGCCAGCGCATGGTCTCCCGGTGCCTGCGCATACGCGGCACCAGCGGTCAACGCCAGGAAGAGCAGAGCGGGGTAGCGCATGCAGGGCTCTCGATGCAGCCGGCAGACTGCAGGGCCGCCGCCTGACAATAGCAGAGAGGGTGCGAGCGAACAGCGCAAATGCGCGCAAGACCCGCACCTCGAAAGCCCAGATTGGGCCCCTCCGCCAATCACCACCCCCGCTGCACTCCGGCACTCCGCGCTGCGCCGGACTTATCGGCTGGCCAAACCGAATCTGCCCTCCACCCGCCACGCATTTGCGATATAGAAGAAGCTTGCAGGCAGCGACCAGCCACCTCGGCTGGCCCTGAAGGGACGCGCACCATGGCGAGTGGCATCAAGGCAATCAAAGCACCAGGCCGGCCGGCGAAGCGGGCCTCGCACGGCACCGCCGCAGCGCCGGCACACTTCACTCCCGCCGCTCTGCGCTTTCTCCGCGGACTCGCCCGCAACAACCACCGCGACTGGTTCAACGACCGCAAGCCCATCTATGAAGCAGAGGTGAAGCAGCCCATGCTCGCCGTCATTGATGCCATCACCGCCGCCATGGCAGAGTTCGCGCCCGCCCACGTGCGCGCTCCGCAATCGATCATGATGCGCATCTATCGCGACACCCGCTTCGCCAGGGAGAAGGTGCCCTACAAGACGCACGTTTCGGCATGGTGGGCACGCCAGGGTCTGGAGAAGACCTCCGGCGCCGGCTTCTACCTGCAGCTCTCCGCCACCCAGGTCGTCATCGCGGCCGGCGCCTACATGCCCGCGCCGGAGCAGCTGCTCGCCATGCGGCGTCTCCTGCTCGAGCACGCAGAAGAGTACCGCAAGCTGGCTAAAGACCGCAAGCTGCGCACGCTCTTCACCGAGTTCGACGGCAATCCGCTCACCCGCTCTCCCAAGGGCTTCCCCGCCGAGCATCCTGCAGCCGATCTCTTTCGCCAGCGCCAGTGGGGCTTCTCCGCAGAGCTGCCCGCCGAATCCGCGCTCGCGCCCGATTTCGCTGCGAACGTCGCCCGCTACTTCCGCGTCGTCTCTCCAGTCGTGGAGCTGCTCAATCGTCCCTTCGCCGCACAGCCCGCGCGCCCACGCAAACCGCTGTTCTAACGCTGCGAAAGGGGCTGCGCCTGACGCTCTGGTTGGTGCGAAAGATGTAGAAAGTCCATCAAAAGCCAACAAAACTGGGCAAAACACGAAGAAACCTGTGGAAATGGCCCTTTTCCCGTTGACAACCAGCGCCGGAAGGCCGCAAGGTGAAGTTCGTTAGACGTTGCGGGAACCCGCATAAACACTGGCGATCTCCAGCATCGAACCGTCAGACTCAAAGGCATCGTACCGCTTTTGGCTGCGCTCGTATTCCGCACACGAAAGCGACAGGAGGAAGGAACACACATGGCAACAGGACTGACGAAGACACAGCTGGTTCGGCACATGGCCGAGAAGCTCGAGCTGACCAACAAGCAGGTGGGCACCTTTTTTGATCTGCTGACCGAAACCGCCGTGAAGGAGACCAAGAAGAACGGCGTATTCGTGATCCCCGGTCTGGGCCGTCTGGTAAAGGCCGAGCGCAAAGCCCGCATGGGCCGCAACCCGCAGACGGGTGAGCAGATCAAGATCAAGGCGAAGACCGTGGTCAAGTTCCGCGTCGCAAAGTCTGCCAAGGACACCATCGCACCGCCGAAGAAGTAAGCGGAGCCGTTTCAAAGGCAAGCCGGCAGGGCGCAACCCGCAATCGACTGGCTGCTGCAGTTGTGAGCATCGTTGGCGTGGCACGGCCAGGATCACCTGTCCACCACGCCATCCTTTTTTGCTCAGACCGTCCGCGGCTGCACTGCGCGTGCCACCAGCGACGCTCCAAAGGCGATCAACAGCGACTGCAGCAGAAGCTGCGGATTATAACGCCACGCGAAGATCGCAAAGCCGATCGCATAGCCCAGCGGCCACAACTCCGCCAGTACGGCTCCCAGCATCGACATGGGCTGCAGGCGCACCATCCGGCTGCGTGCCACCACCGTCAGTAGCCGCGCGCCCAGAAATCCCACCGCGATCCACGTCGGCATCAGCAGCGCCACGGACGCGCCGAACAGCCAGCCCCCCGCCGCCCACATCGCCGCCAGTGCGCGCCGGCGCGCCACGATCGAGAGCAGCGCCCCCAGGGCCGCGGTCGCCAATCCGCAAATCGTTACAGTCATAGTTGCAGATGCGAGCGATGCGCCATGCCTGCTCAACTGCACCGGCAGCGCCAGCCACGCCAGCGTCGCTGTGCTGCCGTTCGCAGCCGTCCCCGCTGCCGCCGGATACACGCGCGGCACACCCAGAAACAGCGCATACAGCAGAACCAGGATCGCTTCCAGAACGATGAACAGCCGCTCTGCGCGCATCAGGCCTCGCCAGTAATGCGCAACATCAGGGAGTCGAAAGCCTCCAGGTTTGCGTACTCGATGATCACCTTGCCCTTGCCGCCGCGGTCTTCAATCGCCACCTTCAACCCAAGCGCGCGCTGCATCTGGTCGCGCGCCTCACGCACATTCGGGTCGAGGACCTCTTCCTCTTTCGCCGGCTTCTCCTTGACCCCCGGCGTCATCAGCCCCTGCACGAAGGTCTCTGTCTGACGGACAGACATGGACAGCGCAAGCACCTTCTGCGCAGCCTTCAGAATCGCCTCCGGCGATTCCAGCGCCAGCAACGTCCGCGCGTGGCCAAAGCTCAGTGCTCCTGTCTCCACCCGCCCCTGGATCTCGGGTGGCAGCCGCAGCAACCGAAGGAAGTTCGCCACCGAGGCGCGGTCTTTGCCCGTTCGCCGCGCAATCTGGTCCTGGGTCATCTTGAACTCGCGGCCCAATCGATCGAAGGCCCGCGCCTGCTCAATCGGGTTCAGGTCTGCTCGCTGCAGGTTCTCGATGATGGTCATCTCGAGTGACTGCTCATCGGAGGTGACGCGCACCACAGCAGGGATCGTCGCTTTGCCCACCTTCCGCGATGCCAGCAGACGCCGCTCACCCGCAATCAGCTGGTAGCGTCCGTCCGCAACAGGACGGACCAGGATCGGCTGCACGACGCCCGTGGCCGCAATCGAGGTGGCCAGCTCTTCCAGCGCCGCCTCGTCGAACTGCGTTCGCGTCTGGTACGGGTTGCGCTCGATCAGCTCGACCGGTATCTCGAGCGGCGCACCCGTCGACGCCTCTGCCGCCGGCGCACCCTCCGGCCCGCCCCCGTTCCCACGATGGTCCTGCTGATTGTTCGAGTTTTTTGGAAGCAACGCCTCAAGCCCTTTACCCAGGGCCCGTCGTTTGGTGTCCGTCGTCGTCATCTCGTATCCTTCTGGGTGCAGCTGCTCGGTCCAGCTTTCTGTCGCGGGGATCTCAGGCGTAGGGCCAGAAACGGATTTTGCTGTTCTTGCGGGCGTGGCTGGCCGCCTCGCGCTCCTTGGCCCGCGGGCTCACGATGGAGTGGTGGCTTAGCAGCTCCTCCGCCAGGTTCATGTACGCCTCAGCTCCGCGCGACCGGGCGTCATACAACTGCACCGGCTTGCCATGGCTGGGCGCCTCTGCCAGCCGTACATTGCGCGGGATCACTGTCTTGAACAGCTTGTCGGCGAAGAAGCCCTTCAGGTTCTCCGTCACCTGCTGCGCCAGGTTGGTGCGCTCGTCATACATGGTCAGAACGACGCCCTCAAGCTGCAGCTTGGGGTTGAACGAGCCCTGCACCCGTCCGATCGTGCCCAGCAGCTCACTCACGCCTTCCAGAGCAAAGTACTCTGCCTGCATCGGCACCAGCAGGCGGTCGGCCGCGACCAGCGCATTCAAGGTGAGCAGATCCAGAGCCGGCGGGCAGTCGAGCAGGATGAAGTCATAGGCGATGCGGAGCTCCTTCAGTCCGTCCCGCAGCCGGGTCTCCCGGTTCATGCTGTCGACCAGCTCCAGGTTGGCCCCGATCAGGTTTCGGCTCCCCGGGATGATCTTCAGGGTGTCGATGGGGGTGGGCTTCAGCAGAGTGTCAACGCTCGCGCTTCCGGTCAGCAGGTCGTAGACAGAGCCGTGGTCGTCATCGCGGGTCAGCCCCAGGCCGCTGGTGCTGTTCGCCTGCGGGTCGCAGTCGATCAGGACGCAATGCAGCCCCTCCAGGGCTAGTGCGGCGCTCAGGTTGATGGCGGTAGTGGTTTTCCCGACGCCACCCTTCTGGTTGGCGATGGCGAGGCAGATTGCATCAGGCATTAGGATTCAAGCTACGGCCAAGCCTGGACGGATGCAAACCCCTTTCGCTGACCCCTGTGGAGAAAGGTGTGGAACACCGGTACAGCGAAAGTGTTCCACGTGGAACATCAATAGAAAGTGTTCCACGTGGAACATTACCTTCGTCGGGCGATGTGCAAAACTCGCGTTTGCGACTGCGGAAGCGCGGTAGATTCCCACCTCCAGCACTCTCCAAGCAGCTGCTCCTGCTCGAGAGCATCCGCTACGCTGGTCAGAACGCAAAGGGTCCCACCCGGGGCTACGAGATCAGCGGCCAGGGGCAACATCGCCTGACTACGGTCCACCGCCCGCATCCAGACTGTGTCGAAGCTGCCCGCAGCCAGATCTTCGGCCCGCCCCGCGTGAACCAGCGCATGGAGCCTCAGCTCCCGCACGCACTCCCGGAGGAAGGATGCCTTCTTCTGCTGCGACTCCGCCAACGTGACCACGGGATCGGGATGGTAGATCGCAATGGGAATGCCGGGAACGCCCGAGCCGGAACCAAAGTCCAGGATCGATCGGGCAGCGGGTTGGTGGGCAGCGGCGAACCATCCCTCTATCAGGTGCCTTTGAATCAGCTGATCCTCGTCGCGAATCGCCGTCAGGTTCAATTTGGCGCTCCAGCGCAGCAGCAGGTTGCCGTAGACGGCCAGTGCAGTTGCCACCTCTTGTCGGGAGAGATCGAGTCCCCAGCCCTGAGCTGCCGTAAGGATCCGGTCCGCCGTGATCGTCACTTCGTCGGCTGTGTCCCGTTGGGTACGGGCTGCCAGGCCGCCGCAGCCTGGACAAAGCGGGAGAACAGGGCGCGGGAGACCGGACTGCTGTCATAGGTGCGCTCTAGGTGCCACTGCACCCCGATTGCGAACGCCTGGCCCCGGTCCTCGATCGCCTCGATGGTGCCATCGTCGGGGCTTGAAGCAACCGCCATGAACTGGTCGCCGACGCGGGAGATCGCCTGATGGTGGCTGGAGTTCACGAGTACGGGGCTCTCAGGAGCCTGAGCCTCAACCACGATCTGATGTAGGTGGCTTCCGGGTGCCACCTGCACAGTATGCGCCTCAGCAATGTGCCGCCCTGGAGCGTGATTGACCGGCGTCTCAAGGTGCTGTACCAGGGAGCCGCCGCGCCAGACGTTCATCGATTGCATGCCGTAGCAGATGCCAAAGATGGGCTTGTGCAGGTTGAACGCGTCCTGCAGCAGGAGCTCGTCGGCGGCCTCACGCAGAGGGTCGGCCGGGGCGGTCTGCGGGTTGCGCACGTCGCCGAACTTCTCCGGATTGACGTCGGCATGGCTTCCCGGCAGCAGAATCGCCTGAGCGCTGGCGATCAGCCGCGCCTGCTCCTCCTGCGTGGCATGCAGGGGCACACGCACCGGTTCGCCGCCCGCCTGCTCCACGCCGGCAGCGTACTGCGGCCAGCCACGCTCGTTGTATTCAAGGTCGTTGGAGGTGGGCTCGGGAATCAGGATGCGAGGTCTCGGCATAGGGGTGACTCTAGAATAGCGCCGGGCTCGGGCTGGGTGTATCGAGGAGAGCTTGAATCGCGCTGCGCAGCGTCTCCGTCAGTGCCTCAGCCTGGCGGGTCGCAAGGCCCGCCGTGGACAGCGGAGCTCCCACACGCAGCTCTAACGGTCGCGGGCTGAAGTGCCGCGCGCCCATGGGCAGCAGTTCATAGGTGCCCACCAGGGCCATAGGAATGAGCGGGACGCCAGCTCGAATGGCCATGAAGGCCGGCCCGCTCATGAAATTGCCGAGCGCACCTGTGGTGGAGCGTCCACCCTCGGGGAAGACCATCAGCGGCATGCCTGCCTTTAAGGCACGGACGCCATTGGTGAGGCTGGCGATCGAAGCGCGCGGATTGTCGACCGTTACAGGAATCTGTCCAGAGCGGTTGAGGTGCCAGCCGATGAAGGGGAGCTTCCATAGATCGCTGCGCGCGAGGATGCGGAACTGAAAGGGAAGCGCGGCGAAGAGCGCCGGCGTATCCATATAGGAGAGGTGGTTGCACGCGTAGACCGCGACCGGGTGCTGGTGCAGCACGTCGAGGCCGGTGACGTGGATGGGCGAGGCTGCGATCGCAAGTGAGACGCGCGCCCAGGCGCGGGCGATGCGATGCTGGCGGCGACCGTCCTTCTCTGCTAACGAGGCGAGCAGGGAGAGGCTGCCAAAGGCTGCAGTGGCGGTGAAGAAGAGTGGAGCCTGCACCAGGTCCGAGACCAGCCGCTCCCGGCGAGTCAGCAGCCGTTGTGGCGGGCCGGCCACCGCAAGCTCAGCGGACATCCGGTACCCATCCCTGGGCGAGGAGCAGGCCGCGTGCCTCGCCGACCAGATAGACCGAGCCGGTGATGACACCGTCCACGGCCGCCGGCATCGCAGCCAGTGCGGCAGCAAGGCCAGGGACCACGGCTGCCCGGGTGCCGGTGGCGAGCGCGGCAGCCAGCATCCGCTCACCGGTAGCGGCGCGGGGTGAGGGCACCGGGACGAGCATGACCTGGGCAAAGAGCGGGAAGAGGATCTGCGCCAGCTCTTCGACCGGCTTGTCATCGAGGCAGCCAAAGATCAGCACGCTGGGGGGATGCTGCTCTGCGCCGAGCGCGGCGCGCAGGCTCCACGCACCGGCGGGGTTGTGACCAACGTCGAGCGTGAGAGAGCGGCCCTCGCGGGTGAGGCGCTCCAGGCGGCCCGGCCAGTGGGTCTGGCGGATGCCGGCCACGATGGCCTCTGCGCTTATATCGTAACCGTGATATGCACGTAATTCAAGCGCGGCAGTAATGGCCAGCGCGAGGTTGCGCTGCTGATGTTGCCCAGCCAGCGGCGAATCTACCTCGAGGTGCATGCCGTCGATATCAAGTGGATAGCGGTTGCGCGAGTACGTAACATCGTGAGTTACGTAAGGCAGAGCGCGGCTGGCATCGACGCCACGCACATCCAGTTCCATGGCGACTTCGCCGATGACCTGGTTGGCCTCAGGGTGCTGCGGCAGCGTGACCAGGGTGCCCTGGGGGCGCAGGATGCCGGCCTTTTCGCGCGCGATCTGGGAGACGGTGTGGCCGAGCCACTCAGTGTGGTCGATCGAGATGTCGGTGATGATGGAGAGCAGCGGCTCCACGATGTTGGTGGCGTCCAGGCGCCCACCGAGGCCAACCTCAAGCACAGCGACGTTCACTTTCTGCTGTTCGAAGTGGAGGAAGGCCATGGCCGTCACTGTCTCGAAGAAGCTGGGCGGCCCGGGGAGCTTTCCGAGGGAGACCAGGCGCTCGGCGGCATGGATGACGGACTCCAGGTGCTGGCCGAAGTCCTGGTCGGCGACCTGGGCGGCGAGCACGGACGGGGCGCCGGGGTCAGCGCGCTCGAGTATCTGGATGCGTTCATTGACGCGGACCAGATGCGGCGAGGTGTAGAGGCCGGTGCGCAGGCCGGATGCGGCAAGGATGCTGGCGAGGGTGGAGGCGGTAGACCCTTTGCCGTTGGTGCCGGCAATCAGGACGGAGGGGAATCGTGACTGCGGATTGCCCAGCGCCGCCATGAGCGTGCGCATCTGCTCGAGTTCGAATTTGCGCCGCGGCTGTCCGGCGGGGGTATGCAGCTCCGCTCCCAGCGCCTGCAGCCGGCCGATGGCTTCCGTATAGAGCATGGTTGGTTCAGTTTAAGGGAGTTGTCATTTCGTCACTGAGCCGGTTGGCAATTTCCGTGAATTCATAGGGTGATCCGACCGGAAAAGTCTTGTCCGATGAGACCTGGGTGTCTCTCATTTCGGCCGGAATAGCCAAGGAAATCGCTTTGCTACATTGGAGCGATGGACACAAGCAGCCAACTCAGCGGATGCGGCCCGATCCATTGCGCTCACCTGCTGCGCAAGGTAGATGATCGACTGATTGATTTGCTGCGCTCGATCACTGATGCAGAGTGGGATCTGCAGACTGTTGCGCCGCAGTGGAAAGTTCGGGATGTCGCGGCCCATCTCCTGGATACGGCTCTGCGCAAGTTATCGCTAGTTCGAGACTCCTGGTTTGTGGAGAACGTCAAGCCTCGATCTCCCGAAGACGTGATCGTCCTCGTGAATCGCCTGAACGAAGAAGGCGTCAAGGTATACCGCCGACTGAGTCCAGCCGTTCTTTTGGACCTTATGGCGACTGCATGCGATCAATCTGCTGCCTTCCACCAGTCACTGGATCCGTTTGCGCGAGCTACGTTCAATGTCAGCTGGGCGGGCGAAGAGACTTCTCTAAACTGGTTCGACACTGCCAGGGAGTTGACGGAGCGCTGGCACCACCAACAGCAGATCCGACTGGCAACTGGAAGGCCAGGGATCATGATCCGTGAACTCTACCATCCTGTGCTGGATTGCTTCGCGCGCGGCTTGCCACACGCGTATCGGCACCTGCATGCTCCGGAGGGCACCAGTGTGCTCATGGAGATTTCCGGCGCGTGTGGTGGGACATGGGCCCTGCGCAAAGAAGCCGGTGTGTGGAGCTTTCTAAGCGAATACCCGAAGGAAGTGGATTGCAGGGTAACTCTGCCCGAGGAGATTGCGTGGCGCTTGTTTACCAAAGGCATTTCCCGCGACTCTATTCGTGCGCAGGTCAAGATCGAAGGGAAGGAAGCTCTGGCAGCCGGTGTTCTTCAGCACACAGCGATTGTCGGCTGATACTGTCGCTCCGTACTGTTGACAGCGCCTCACGGAGTTGAGGGTGCGCCGTTTGCCGGCTGTATAAGATCCCAGAGGTTTCCGGAGATCTTCAAACACGGCGACCGTACCGTAGGGTTCCTCCACTGGTGATCGGCGAAACACCACGCCCCTGCTGGAGAGTGCATGATAATCACGCCAGAAATCATCCGTGTTGAGAAAGAGAAACACGCGACCGCCTGTCTGGTTGCCAATCCTTGAACTTTGCTCCGGGGTGACAGCGCGAGCCAGAAGCAGGCTGAAAGCGGAGGACGCTACGGGAGCGACTCGAACCCACCTTTTGGTGTCGGTCAGCCTCGTATCCTCGACCAGGCCAAAGCCGAGGATCCCGCAATACCATTGAATGGCTTCGTCGTACTCCCGCACGAGGATAGCCAGGCTGGCTATGTGCTGGCTCATGACGCAATCACCTCCTCCGTATTCTGCACTTTCTCCCAATCGCCCCGTGTCGTCCGCCGTATTCGTTAGAGTAGCCAACACGGTTCCGGCGGATGCAGGCTGGAACGGCGCCAGCTGACGCGGCGACTCTTCTGTGACGGCCCCGGGCGCAGCATTGACACAGGCGCGCTCGATCTTATCGGCATGGCTCGCATTGCCGGTCGCCATGAGGGCAGAGCGAAAATCATCGACGCGTCTGAAATGCGCGTCACCCCTGATACAGCGGGGCATGCCGCTCCCCTTGCTTTGTTCTGCTGGTGGCGGTTCATCCGGTGAAAACAAACACGCTTCGCGTGTCTCCAGAGGCGCGTTTCGCCGGCGACGACCCGATGCGGAACGCGAAGGCAGGCGCCTTGCGAATGCCATGCAAGGGCACCGGTGATATACATGACGACGGTCCATCGATGGCGGCGAAGGACCTCCGGGAACTCACCACCCGAAGATCTGCTAACCCAAGCACGTCATCACCAGGCCCCATCGCGGGTGTAGCGGCCCGAAGCTACTGCGAAGCACTTTCCGAGTAAGAGGAGGGGTCATGCACCTGTCTGACTTTATTTCCGAGAATATGGAGTCCATCGTGCAAGCCTGGGAAGACTTCGCGCGGACTATCGAGCCTCCTGCCCTGACCATGGATAAGAGAGCGTTACGAGATCACGCATCTGCGATGCTGAGAGTCATTTCCAAGGACCTGGCTGGCGGGCAAACGGACTTGGAGCAGTCGGAAAAATCGATGGGGCGCGGGCTGCGGGAGGACGATGACACTGCGGCTGAGTCACACGCGGACGCACGTCTGCTGTCGGGATACACGATCGAACAAATCGTCTCAGAGTTTCGGGCGCTAAGAGCGAGCGTGCTGCGTCTCTGGTCGAACTCTGGCGAAAAGCGACAGGAGGTCGACGCTCTCGACATCATCCGCTTCAACGAAGCGATCGATCAGGCACTGGCAGAATCGGTGGGCCGCTATGCACAGGCCGTCAAGAAATCGCAGAACTTGTTTGTCTCTACGTTCGGCCACGACTTACATGACCCGCTGCAAGAGTCCGTTATGGGCGCAAGCCTGATTATGAGCACGACCTATATTGCGAGCAAGCACAACGAGATTGCCACACAGATTTTTACGAACGGACAGAGGATGCAGAAGCTGGTGAGCAACCTGCTCGATTTCACGCGCACGCAGCTAGGTTCTGCACTCCCGATCAAGGTGACGAGAACAGATATTGTCAGTTTATGTTTGGGTGCGGTCGAAGAGTTGCGAAGGAAGTATCCAGGCCGCTCGATTGAGCTTCGGGCAGAGGGGGATAGAGATGGCATGTGGGACGCCAGCAGAATCGCGCAAGTGTTCTCTAACCTGATCGGCAACGCGTTACGGCATGGCGCGCAGGACGAAGCTGTCATGGTTCACTTAGGTTGCGAGTCAGACGAGATCGTGGCGGAGATCAAGAACAAAGGCCCGCGGATAGATCGCGAGAGAATGCAGAGTATTTTTGAACCACTCGTGCGCTTTGATGAGGAAGACTGGAGTGGTCACGCCCACGAGACGAGTCTCGGTATCGGCCTCTATATCACGCGCGAGATCATTCAAGCTCACAACGGGGTCATCTACGGGGAATCCACGGATAGCGATGGCACTACGTTCACATTTCGTCTGCCGCGCTTTACGGCTGAGTCTGCTGCAAAGGCGACGTAATGCTCAGTCGATTCCACACTGCGCACGAACGCGGGATCATCCTGGCTCATCCGTTGCTTTGTTCTCGACAGATGCGTGATGACCACAGGCCGTTCGGAAGGCCACCCCACTTATCTCCACGCCTGCACGGAGCAGCCTCCGAAGACGACATGCTGTCTCAATGCAGGCGAAAAGAGGCTATACAGCATGCGCGGATCGGCGGAGGCGCTTACGGCGTCGAGGGCCGCGCGATGATCGGGTGAAAGGACGACGTTCAAGGCGGCTGCGTTGTCCATGACCTGCTCGGGCTTGCTGACTCCCATGAGCGTCGAAGTGACTCCGGGTCGTGCGAGGACCCAGGACAGCGCGATACGGGCAGGGCTCTCTCCGGTTTCCGTAGAGATCCGCTTCAGTTCATCGACGATCTTCCAGTTGCGCGGAGTAAACAGCGAATCTCCAAAGGGGTTTGCACCGTCGAGCCGCTTATCTCCCTCCGGACGCTTGCTTTCTGCAGTGGCTGCGTCGCGTGGCAATCCTCCTGCCCGCGATGGAGCGGCTTCAACCACCGCGCGATCGTACTTACCTGTAAGCAGTCCATAGGCAAGAGGGCTCCACGGCACGACGGCCATGCCTAGATCCCTCGCGAGCGGAACATGTTCCTCTTCGATGTCGCGATTGACCAATGAGTAGAAGTACTGCAGAGCGATAGGACCGGGGACCGCGCGGACAGCAGCCAACGTGGCGAGCCTGGAGACATACCAGGCTGGTGCATTGGACATGCCCCAGTAGCGAATCTTGCCGGCACGGACAAGGGCAGTCATGGTCTCGAGAAGCTCTTCCGCAGGCGTGACGGAATCCCACACATGAATCCAGAAGAGATCGACATAGTCCGTACGCAGGCGCTTCAGTGAGCCTGCGAGCGCGGCGTGCAGATGCTTTGCTCCGTTGCCACCGGCATGCACGCCCTGACCTGCGGCGAAGCCGGCCTTGGTCGCGATGACGATCTTGTCACGGAGATTTCGCTCAGCGATGAAGCGCCCCAGGATCTCTTCGCTGCGGCCCCCTGCATATACGTCGGCGGTGTCGACGAAGTTGCCTCCCGCCTCAACGTAGGCATGGAAGACAGCAGCGGATGCAGCTTCATCCGATCCCCAGCGTGCAGTTCCGAAGGTCATAGTGCCCAGGGCGAGCGGGCTGACAACGAGGCCAGAGCGGCCCAGGGTGCGGTAGTTTGTAAGAGTCATCTGACTTCCTTAGCGGTCACTACTGAACTAAGTACACTCCACTTGCTTTGGTCCGTCAAGGTGTTTCATAGTAATAGCTATGAAAGAGCCTGGGAGCATTGCGAACCGCAGGGTAGGAAGACCTCTGGGGTTTGATCGAGATGCTGCGCTGCGCGAAGCGATGCTGCTGTTCTGGCGGCACGGCTACGAGGCTACATCGGTAAACGAGTTGACGAAGGCGATGGGAATCACGCCACCGAGTCTGTACACGGCCTTTGGCGACAAGAGGCTGCTGTTTCTTGAGTCGGTCCAGCTTTACACTTCGGGCGACGTCACCTCCGAATCGATCATCGACGAGGCATCCACTGCGCGGGAGGCGGCCGAAGGCCTGCTGCAGGCGTCAGCGATCGGATTCACTGGTGAGGACACGCCAGCAGGATGTCTACTGGCGAGTTCGGCTATCAGCTGCTCTGCAGCGGCCGCGGATGTGCAGAAAGCACTGCGCGACATACGGCGCCGGATCGAGAAGCGTCTTCGGAGCAAGATTGCGGCCGATCGCACACTGCGTAAGTTGAGACCGAAGATCGACGCTGACGCATTGGCAGGTCACATTATGGCGGTCATTCAAGGGATGTCCACGTTAGCTCGGGATGGTGCCACGCGAGAGAAGCTCTTGTCTGTTGCATCGGTGGCCATGCTGTCCTGGCCTACTCGAAGCTAGCTCCGCAAGAGAGCGATGGTGATGAAGAAGCAGGAGCGGGCGTCCCGGGTGCTGCGGCTGGCGCTGGGTAGCCGAGTCACAGTCGTATGCAGCAGGATGAGGAAGACAGCTGCCTGTGCGAGATCGATTCAGCTCCCGAGCTTGACCATATTTCGGACCATGCGAATCGGTGCTCCATCGCCAAGCCAACGGCGCAGGCTCCACAGGCGCTTTGCAGCGGGGCTGAAGCGTGGTGTTGATCCGGCCCGATCAGCAGGTCGCCTGCATCGGAGGCGTGGGGATGCTGCTCTCTGGAAGGCTGCCTAAGAACAGCATTGACTCACTGAGTTTGAATCCAGGGCAGTAGAATCTGGCGCATGAACGGTCGCTCGTGGGTCCTTCGTTGCTTTGTTGTACTGCTGGCGGTTCGTCCGATGGATGTTGCTGCGTACGCTGCTGGACCGTGGGACGGCAAGTGGGTTCTGGACCGGGCACAGTCGCGTCGGCCTGACGTTATCGAGATCGCGCGTGCCGTGGACGGAAGCTGGCAGTTCTTCAACGGGTACACCAGCGATGTGTTTGTCGCGGGCGAGGGCCATCGGGCAGGGTCATCTCCGGGGCTGGAGCGCAAGGCATCGATGCCGGATGCCCGGACGCTGACGTTGACGGAGAGTATCTACGGCCGCGAGACCCGACGCTATGTGCTGACGCTCTCAGCGGAGGGAAGGGCGTTGAGTCTCCGCGTGAGTTCATCAGGGTGGGATGGACGGCCGCGCGAAATCTCAAGAGCGTACATGCGCGCGGGGTCAGGAGAGTCGTTTCAAGGCTCCTGGAAGTTAGTTCCGCCGGCGATGCCCGCGAGCGCTGCACCCTCAGAGCAAGCCGCGTCTGTTGCAGCTTCGCCGCAGCCCTTCTGGGTGATCTGGACAGGGGCAGATGGAACGATGACGTGGTTCATCCCGGAGACGGGGGAGGTGCTGCGCGGAAAAGCCGACAGCGTGCAGCGGCGCATCGGCGGTCCGCTCGTCGATGGAGAGACGTTCGCGTGGAAGCAGTCGGCGCCTGACCGGTTGGAGCTCACCGCCTATATGGATGGCAAGCCTGACGAGTACGCGGTCGAGACGATCTCGCAAGATGGTCAGACGTTGACGGACACTGTATGGGCACCGGGACATGAGGACCAGAAGGTAGTGAGGGTGTTCCGCAAGCTGCCACAGGTTGCGAGCGAACCTTCGTCGCGATAGAGGTCAGGAGTGCTTCGGGCTGGATGACGCTTCTGCGAGTCGTCAATCGGTAAGCAGCACGAGCCTTCCGCGCGGCGAGCTGTTCGGGGGCGGCGGCAGCAGCGAAGCAAGCACTCCGCCTTTGCGAATCAGAGGCCAAGAGCGATCGCGTATCTCACCGCCAACCGCATGCAGCACCATGTTGGCTTCCTGCGCGTAGTCCTCAAAGCGCTGAGTTTTGTTCGTGCCCATCGCGACGACCGTCCCGCAATGCAGATGTACCTTACCGCGCAGGGTCGGGCGCTTCAGCAGGTGCTTATGCTCCTGGCGGGCGAACTGGTTCGTGAGCTCTTCGACGGACTGACGGCTGCAGAGTACAACTGCTTCGCCGAGACTGCTCCGCACCAGCACACCGGGCAAGGTGCCGCATGTGCGGTACAGGCTGACCAGCATCGGGCTGCAGCTGCGACCTATCCTGGAAGCCATGGTGCACTGGGGATATCGATACGAGATGAGTGAGACGGGAGGCGTTGTGCAGCCTGCCTGTTTTCTTGCGGATGAGGTGATCAAGTCGCGACAGGTTCAGCAAGGAGCGCAGGTCGGAAGCGTGACCGGACCGCCGGGTCAGTAGGACGGCGCGGGTGCCGCTACCAAGAGTCATCGTTCATCGACGTTTTGACCGAAGATGAGTGGCGGCGTCAGCGGCTTGCGCGGAAGCTAGGCGGCGGCCATGAAGGAGAGGGCGCGGTCGATGGTGGCCCTTGAATCTCTTCGCGGTTAAGGACGCTCGCACGTTACTTCTGAGAAGCCGACTTATCGTGACCAATCTGGGCCGGGGGAGGTCGAGTATATGAGAAGCACTTTGCTGACGGTGCGCAGGATCGTTCGCACAAAAGCCGCCTGATCGGGATAGTTGCACTCGCGGCGAGAAGAGGTTCGCTCGTTCAGTCAGCGGTAGTAACGGACCCGTCGGTGGCTATCTGGTACCGACTGAGCGTGACCTCGTCGCTGACCTCATGCTTAATCTTGATCAATAGTATGCGGGCTACTGGATCGTATCGGGGGTAACCCTGAAGCGGGGCAAGAAATTGGTAACAGCTATCGATATTGAGCGAAAGCTTCTCCCGCATCGGCGCGACCAGTGAAACGACGTGCAGATACTCTTCGCCATCTGAAGCGCCGCATTGACCTTGAATATTGGAATTTGAAGAAAATCGATCGGTGAAGATGACGAAGTGTCCAGGTTCTTCGGCGAGTACTTCCGCGTTCCAAAGATCGGCCCTCCGCTGTTGTCCAACCTCTTCATAGGTGAGTGGGATGCGGTTCATTTTGCCGGAGCCAAGTCGAAGATCCAGCACCACATTCGGAGAATGAAAGTAGTGGACTGTACCTCTGCCGGAACCAAAATGCGTGAGAGGCACGCTCATGCCAGAGCCTACGGTCAAAGCGGCGAGCAGGGAGAGCCAAGGAACCGTCGTGAGGTGCATTCGCCAAGTATAAAGTTGTTCCAGCGGAGCCGACAGGGCGCAGATCAATGGAGAACAGTGCGCCTTGTGTCGATCTCAAGAAGTCGGCTCACCGGACCCTCGCCAGCCACTGCGAGCGGATTACTCCCGATAAACGCCGTTCTCGTCAGGTGAGGTGGATTCACGAGAGATCGCAGTCGCGCTGCTCGAACAAGCATGAGTGGCGGCGATACCGGCGGTCTACAGGCTTTCCCTTTGCTGTTGCTATCGCTTCCGCGGAGGCTAGGCGGCGGCGGCCATGAAGGAGAGGGCGCGGTCGATGTAGCCTTTGATCTCCTGGCGGGGGACTACGGCGTCGAGCATGCCGTGTTCGAGGAGAAACTCGGAGCGCTGGAAGCCTTCGGGTAGCTTTTGCCGGATGGTCTGCTCGATGACGCGGGGGCCGGCGAAGCCGATGAGCGCGCCCGGCTCTGCGATGTTGAGGTCGCCGAGCATGGCGAAGCTGGCGGTGACGCCGCCGGTGGTGGGGTCGGTGAGAACAGATATATAGGGGATGCCTTCATCGTCGAGCTGGCCGAGGCCGCTGGAGATCTTGGCGAGCTGCATGAGGCTGGCGATGCCTTCCATCATGCGCGCGCCGCCAGAGGCGGAGACGATGATGAGCGGGCGGCGCCCTTCGAGCGAGCGGTCGACGGCGCGCGCGATGGTTTCGCCGACGACGCTGCCCATGCTGCCGCCGATGAAGGCGTACTCCATGACGCTGAGGACGACCTGGTGGCTGCCCAGTTGGCCGACCGCGTTGATGATGGCGTCATTGAGACCGGTGGCCAGCTGCGCCTTGGCGAGGCGGTCGCTGTACGGCTTGACGTCGGTGAAGTGCAGCGGGTCATTCGACTTCAGCTCGAGGTCCACCAGTTCGTATCCGGGCTCGAGCAGCGTGTCGACGCGGCTGCGCGCATCGAGGCGGAAGTGGCGGCCGCACTTGGGGCAGACCTGCAGATTGTTGTCGAGGTCCTGCTTGAAGATGAACTGGCTACAGCCTTCGCACTTGACCCAGAGTCCCTCGGTGCGGACACGCTTCTCCTGCGAGCTTTCGATTTCATTGTCCTGCCGCTTGAACCACGCCATCGTCGCGCTTCCTTCGGGCCGTATCCGGCCGGTGCTGCCAAACTTTCGAATTCGTACTCAATCCCGCGTTGTTCTTATCGTTGCTACTGCGCGGGGCTCATCTGCCATGCCGCGCTGCACTAATATTCGATCCCTCGCTGCGCGAGTATCCCGTTCTCGTAGGCGTGCTTGACCTGGCGCATCTCGGTGACTGTATCAGCTATGGCGACCAGCTCCGGGTGGGCGTTGCGGCCGGTGAGGATGACGTGCACCATCTCCGGGCGCTGCTTCAGGGTCTCGACTACCTTCAGGGGGTCGAGCATGCCGTAGCCGATGGCGTAGTTGATCTCATCGAGCACGATCATGTCCCAGTCACCGGAGAGGATGGCGGTCTGCGCCTCCTGCCAGGCCTCCTCGACCATGCGGATGTCCTCGGGGTCGGTCTCGGCGCCGCCGACTTTTACGAATCCGCGGCCCATCTGCTTCATGACGAAGCGATCGCCGAAGGCCTGCACGGCCTCCAGCTCGCCGTAGCTCCAGGAGCCCTTGAGGAACTGCAGCATGAGCACGCGCATGCCGTTGCCGACGGCGCGCAGCGCGGTGCCCATGGCGGCGGTGGTCTTGCCCTTGCCCGGGCCGGTGTTGATCAGGATCAGTCCGCGACGCGACTCGTTCATGCTCTCTCTTCGTCTGGGCGTGGCTGACAACAGCGGTTCGCCGGGGAAGGCCGGCTGACAGCCCGCCGGGCCGGTCAGCCGCGGCCAGTGTGGCCAGTGTGGTACGGGTGCCCAGCGAGAATTGTAAATGCCCGGTAGATCTGCTCCATGAGCATGACCCGGGCCAGCTCATGCGGGAAGGTCATGGGACCGAAGGAGAGCAGGAGGTCTGCGCGCTGGCGTGCTGCGGGAGACCAGCCGTCGGCCGGGCCGATGGCGAAGAGGAGCTGCTGGGCTCCGGCATCGCGCTCGCGGCCGATCCAGCCGGCGAGCTCCTCGGAGGAGAGGAGGCGTCCGCGGCTATCCAGCAGAATGAGGCGCGGCACAGTGCGGCCGGGGCGGGAGAGGGAGTCGAAGAAGCGGGACTCGTCGAGAGCGGTGCGCATTTCGAAGGGTGCGTACGCGGCCATGCGCTGGACGTAGGTCTCGATCGCGTTTTCCCAGAGGGCGCTGCTCTTGCGTTCCTGAAGCGCAACGACCGCGACGCGCATGCCTCCAGTTTAAGGCACATGGTCTACAAGAATTTGTAACCTGCCCGGCGGCGAGCTGGGATTGAGGCATGCACGAAGGGGGTAAGTACGTGCAACTGAGGAGTTTGAAGTGGGGCGGGCTCACGCGCGCGTTTGGCTGTTCGCTTGCAGCCTTAGTTAGTTATCAGGCGGTACTGTTGACTTTGTAGCACTCCGGGGAGGGTTTCGATATGAGGCTGAGGCTTCGCAGTATTTGGCTAGTTGTACTTGCCGTGGCGTCGCTCGGTCTGGGTCCGGCGGCGTTTGGGCAGACCGGAACCATCACGGGGCAAGTGCTGGATGCGGCCGGCGCCGCGATCCCGAACGCAACTGTCACGGTGACGTCCGACGCGACCGGCTCAAGCCTGACGGCGACGACGACATCCGCGGGTCTGTACAGCTTTCCGGCGTTGACGCCTTCGAGCTACACCGTCTCGGCCACGGCGACCGGCTTCAGCACGCTGACCAAAGACCATGTGACGCTGAACGTGGCGGCGACGCTGCCGCTGAACTTCACGCTGGCCGTGGGCGGCACGAACACGACGATCAACGTCGCCGGTGTGACCGCGGCGCCGATCGAGACCAGCAGCTTTCAGTTGTCGACGGTGATCGATTCGAAGCAGATTACCAACCTGCCGCTGGTGCTGCGCGATCCGTATCAGCTGGTCTTGCTCTCTCCGGGTGCGGTGAAGTCGACCAATAACAACGCAGGCTTCTCCGTCGACGGGCAGCGCGACCGCAACAACAACTTCCTGCTGGACGGCGCGGATAACAATGACACCTCTGTCCCGGGCATCCCGAGCGGCGTTTCAGCCGCGAATCCTGATTCGGCTCAGGAGTTCCGCGTGATCACGAACAACTTCGACGCGGAGTTTGGCCGCAATACCGGCGCCATCATCGACGTGGTGACGCGCGGCGGCACGAACCAGTTCCACGGCGATGCGTATGAGTTTGGCCGTTACAACGCACTGGGTGCGCGCGACTTCTTCAACACCAAGGCGAATGGCAAGCAGGACCCGTATGTGCGCAACCTGTTTGGCGCGTCGCTGGGCGGCCCGGTGTGGAAGGACCACACCTTCTTCTTCCTGAACGGCGAGGTGGCGCGGTTCCGGACGACGCGCACGGTGCAGCAGACCACGCCGAATGCTGCGTTCCGGAGCGGCGTGTTCACGTTTATCGATCCGATCGATGGCAGCCAGACGCCGGTAGATCTGCGCACGCCGGGGAACCCGAACAACCTGACCGGGCTGCCGACCGACCCGACGATTGCCAAGCTGCTGGCCATTACTCCGATCGGGCAGGTGGATAACGGAGATGGCGTCAGCACTACCCTGTCGTTTGCCTCACCAGATGCGCTGAACAGCTACGACCTGACCGGGCGCTTCGACCAGAAGCTGACCGACCGGCACCAGCTAACGGTGCGCTACCTTTATAACCACCTGGCGGAGTCGAACCCCCAACACACCGAGATTCTTCCCGGGATCGGCAACTACGACAACGTAGGCACCTCGCACAATGGGGTCATCCTGCTGGCGTCCACGTTATCGCCCGCGATCACAAACCAGGCCCGCGCCAGCTACAACCTGAACAATCAGGGTTTCTTCTGCCAGGGCTACCAGCAGATCGATGCCATCACCGGCGTGGACAACTTCGGCAACGGCCGGGATATTACGCTGCCCTACTTTAACGAGATCTCGGTGAACCCGAACGGCTTTACCTATGGCTGCTATGTGCTGGGCGACAGCAATGGGCAGGCGCGGCTGAGCAGCACGCTGCTGTTTGGCGACACGCTGACGATGACCAAGGGCGCACATACCGTGAAGTTCGGTGGTGAGTTCCGGAATATCAAGGATACCGGCTTCGACAATTTCTCTGCGCGCGACGCGCTCTCGCTGACGGACTTCAGCGACTCCGGGACGCCAGCCTACAACTTTGCCGGCGACCCGAACTCGCCCACGGTGACAGCCTTCCAGGACCTGATCTGGGGGACGACCGGCGCGATCGCCCAGGAGTCGCAGAACCAGTTCTTCAACCGGAACGGAATCCGGCGGGCGAACGACACGACGCGCTTCGTGCAGCGGGAGTGGGCGGCGTTTGCGCAGGACACCTGGAAGATCACGCCGCGTCTGACGGCCATCCTGGGTCTGCGGTATGAGTTCAACGGAGTGCCGTTTGAGCGCGACGGAGACTTTGCCAACCTGTACGGCGATGCATCGGTGCCGGCGCCGGCGAACGGATTCGAGTTTACGTCGGTCGGGCCGGGAACCGGGCACCAACTGTATAAGGACAGCTATGGGCTGGTAGAGCCGCGCATCGGCTTCGCCCTGGATCCGACGGGCGATGGCCGGACGGCGATTCGCGGCGGCTTTGGCATCTTCCACGACCGGCTGTTCGACAACCTGTTCGGGAACGCGAAATCGAACCCGCCATACCAGGCGCCGTTTAACAGCTTTCCCTTCGTCGGACCCGGGCCGACTCCGCTGGCGTCGAACAGCCCGGCGCCGCCCACGCTGACGCCCTCGGCGTTTGTGCAGGATGGATCGCTGATCGAGCCGGTGGTGATCGACGGCAACCTGAAGATACCCGGCACGCTGACCTGGAACATCGGCGTGCAGCGCCAGATTACCCAGCGTCTGACCGGGCAGGTGAATTACGTTGGCAGCCACAGCACGCACCTGCTGCGGCAGGTTGACGGGGCGCCGCCGCAACCGGCGCTGGTACAGGCGCTGCTGGCGCAGGGTGTGCCGGAGGGCAGCCTGCAGCGTGCTGCTCTCTATACCGGCGGAACGTACCTGGACAGCACCATGACCCCTGTGGACTTCAACCCAGCCGTCTTCAACCAGGCGTTCTTCCACACCTTCGTGCAGACGTCGCGCTCTGCGGGCAACTACAACGCGCTGCAGGCCAGCTTCACGGAGCAGGTGGGTGGATTGTTCCTGAACCTGGGCTACACCTACGCGCACTCGCTGGACAACGGGAGCGATCCGCTGACGCCGGGGGCAGGAAACTCGGGCTTCCCGCGGAACTCCTTCGACCTGGGGCCGGAGTATGGAAGCTCCGACTTCGATGTGCGGCATCGCGCCACCGTGGCGGCTACGTATCAGCTGCCGATTGGGCACGGCAAGTCGTTGCTGAGCAGCGGCATTGCGGGGCGGATCTTCGAGGGGATTCAGCTCTCCGGGATCGAGCAGGCGCAGACTGGACTCCCCTTCGATCTGCGCGGCACTCGCGACAACCTGCACACTGCTCTGAACAACCGCCCGCAACTGGTAGGCAAGCCATATCCCTCGCAGCGCGGAACGATTGTGCCGGCGGGCAAGATTACGGGGCCGTCTGCAGATGCTTTCGCGAATGCTCCGTTCGACCAGTCGACGACGATTGCCCGCAACAAGTTCTACGGGCCTTCGTTTGTGAACACCGATGTGGTGTTTGAGAAGAATCAGCAGATCCACGAGAGTGTGCGGCTGATCTTCCGGGCGGAGAGCTACAACGTCCTGAACCACCCGAACCTGAACTCGCCGCAGGCGGGCTCGCTGGTGCTGGGGTCGTCCACCTTCGGTGTTTCGACGTCGGAGATTCAGCAGAACGACCAGACGACCGGCGCGCGCCAGATCCAGGGTGCGTTGAAGATCGTCTTCTAGGTGGCCAGCTAGAAGAGAGAAGGGGCACTCATGGTGAGTGCCCCTTTTTGTTCACGTGCGTGGTGCTCTAGGTGCGGGCGCTGCGTCTTGAGCCTGCGCGGCTGCTGTTGGTGACAGAGGCTTGCAGCTCCTTGAGGTCGACCAGGGTGGCGGATTTGCGTAGCCGCTCAATGTCGTAGAAGGCGCGCTTCTCTGCGAGGAAGATGTGGACGACGAAGTCGACGTAGTCCAGCAGGACCCATTCGCCCTGCCGCTTCCCTTCTACGGAGTTGGGGTAGGTGCCGAACTCGCGCTTCATGCGCATCTCGATCTCGTCGGCGATGCTCTGCGTTTGGCGCTCGTTGGTGCCGCTGGTGATCAGAAAGAAATCGGTGAAGCCGGCATCGGAGGAGTCCAGTTCCAGGATGCGGGTGTCCTCGGCCTTCTTCTCTTCGCAGGCATCGGCGGCCGCGGCCACCATCTGGCGTGTGCTGTCAGCGATGTGCCGCTTTGCCGGGGGCGCCTCGACGGCTAGCTTCTTAGGCGCAGCAGCCTTCCTGGCCAGTGCCGCGCTGGTCTTCGCGGGAGTCTTCCTGGCAGGAGCCTTCTTGGCCGCGGGCTTTGTTGCGGCGGTCTTCTTGGCAGCCGTCTTCCTGATCGCTGACTTCTTCGCGGCGGACTTCTTACCGGCGGACTTCTTACCGGCGGTGCGGGCTGCTTTGGTCCTGGTGATTCCTGCCATCGCTCTTGTGTCTCCTGCTCAGGTCTCTATCGTACGCTGCGCGCCGGAGTTTCGAAGCGCTGTCATCGATTGCTGAACGGGTCTGCGCACGGTGTGAGCCCTGCATCGATGGGGCGTTGCACTCCGCGCCGGAGCCAGTCTCGTAGCGCGTGGAACAGGCGGCCTCATGCATCGACACCGGCGGGGATCAGATTGTCTACGCTCTCCACCCACAGCATCTGCGCATCGAAGACGCGGCCAAACTGCCGCGCCACCCGCTCGGACGCGGTGGCGAGCGTCAAGTCCGCTGCCGTGCTCTCCTGCTCCAGGCTGGTCACCGCACGGTCGGCAATCCCGCAGGGCACAATCCAGCCGAAGTCGGCGAGGTCGGTGGTGACATTCAGGGCGAAGCCGTGCGATGTGATCCCCGCGGAGACGTGGATGCCGATGGCCGCGATCTTCTTCTCCTCCGTCCGGCCATGCGGCAGCGTCCACACCCCGGTGCGCCCGGGCACCCGCCCGGTCAGCACGCCATAATCGGCCGCGGTGCGGATCAGCACCTCTTCCATCTGCCGCACGAAGTCGACCGGACCCAGCCGCTTGCCGGCGCCGCGCAACTCCCCGCGGAGGTCGAAGATGGGGTAGCCCACCAGCTGCCCCGGACCGTGATACGTCACATCGCCGCCCCGGTTGGTCTCCACCAACTCCACGCCGCGCGCCCCCAGCTCGGCATCGGTCAG
>CAXUMX010000004.1:25987-118455 GCA_964252395.1 uncultured Acidobacteriaceae bacterium
CCGCGTTCCGTCCCAGCGTCAGCACCGGCGGATGCTCCAGCAGCAGCAGCACATCGCCCACTGCGCCCGCTTTGCGCAGCCCGGCCACCCGCTGCTGCAGCAGCAGCCCCTCGCGGTACGGCACACGACCCAGCCAGACGACGGACAACACCATACGCTACTCCCACTGAGGTCTCACGGCGCGCAGGCGGAGTCCACCTGCGCCGGGAAACTTCCCGGCTAACCGGCAGCCCCCATCTGTCATCCATTCTGTCACTTGCGCCGGGCTCCGGGCGCGCTACTCTCTCAGGAGGACACTCCCCCATGAAAACGCACCGGCACGCTCTCCGCGCGGCACTCCTGCTCCTGCTTCTCTCTGCCGTTTGTTCTTCGCTCGCGCACGCTCAGACCGGGCTCTATGTGGAGTTCGGCGGCTCCAAGGTCGATGCGCCCGGCAATGACTGGATCTACGGACCCACCTTCGGCGTCTACAGCGACTTTCTGCCGCTGCCCTTTGTGCACCTTGGCGCAGACCTGCGCGGCTCCGTGCTTGGCCCCAGCCAGAACACCACACTCTACAGCGGCCTGATCGGCCCGCGCCTCTCCGTGCACCCGCACGTGCTGCCCATCCATCCCTATCTCGAGGGCCTGGTCGGCATCGGCCACTTCGACCTCGGCGCCGACCAGGGCAGCAACACCAAGTTCCAATACCAGCTGCTCGCCGGCATCGACCACACCATTGTGCCCCGCGTGGACTGGCGTGTCGTCGAGTTCTCCTACGGCGGCCTCTCCATCTTCAATGGCAGCCTGCACCCCAAGACCATCAGCACCGGCATTGTCCTGCGCCTGCCCTAGGCAGCGGTGAGTGCGCCTCTCGGGTTCTTTGCCGGACGGCGTTGGCGAGCTATTCACTGGTGTCGCTTGTCTCCTGCCGCTACACTGCCACAGGCTGTCCGGAGATTCGGACGGCCGGCGATACTATCCCCCCACTCGAAAGGCAATCCTACTCAATGAAGCGCATACTCCCTCTACTGGCCTTTACAGCCGTGTCATCCCTCCTGCAGGCTCAGACCCTGTGCCCGAACAAGGCAGTGTTTCTGGTTCTACCCAACCAGATTCGTGCCTACCCGCGCAGCGCCAACGGCTCCACCCTACCCTGCCAGACCATCGCCGGCCCGCTGACCACGCTCTCTGACGGCAACTCCATCGCGATGAGCTCTCACGGGTTCCCGCGGGTCACCCAGTTCAATGCCGGCACATCGGCGGACGTCTTCTCTCCCACTGCCAACGGCAATGTTGCTCCGTATCGGATCGAGGGAGTGGGCGAGAATGACCTGCTCAGCATCGCCAACGATGGCTCCAATGATTTCGTGATGACTGAGAAGGGCGGCGGCGATGTGAATGTCACCGTGACCAGCGGCACCAATCCTCGGGGTACGTTTACGGTGCCTGGCCTCTTCAGCGGCCGCGCGCTGCTGGGCGGTCTGGCGGTTGACCCGAACAAGAACCTCGTCGCTGCGGGATATGACGTGAATGGTCAGGCGACCGTGCTTACGCTCGGGACCTCGGCGAATCTCACCGCTCCTGCTGTCCTTCACACTCTTGCCGGCTCCAACACTGGTCTGCTGCCACTGGACCGCTTCGATGAGTTTCACAATGCAATCTCGGTGGCGGTGAATCCAGTTACGGGTGAGATCTTCGTCTACACCTATGCGAACGCTACACAGTCCCAGCAGATCAGCGTCTTCCCCGCGGGTGCGGACGGCAACGTCGCACCCAGTCGCGTGATCTCCGGGCCCAACACCCTGTTCGGCGCACCCGGGCTGAAGAACAACAAGATTGCGGTCGGAGCAGACGGTTCCCTCTATGTTGCGGAGTCGAACAACATGATCCTGGTCTTTGCCCCGGGCGCCAGCGGGAACGCCGCTCCCTCCCAGGTGATCTTCGACACCACTGCACCCGGGAACGCCGACCTGGGGCAGGCCGGTATCGCCGTCCGCGAATAGTTCGCGCTGCCTTAACCCTCCGGGCAGGCCAGGCCATTGCGCTGGACCTGCCCCGGATGCCCCTCGGCTGGAGTGGACGGTCGGGCAGGCTGCGGGCTCCGCTATGGCGCGAAGACCGCCGCACGACCACATCCGGCAGAGCCTCAGCCACTCGTCCGCCGCTCCCGCATTGCGGCCATCCGCATCTTGTTGCCGCACTGCTGCAGGCTGCACCACCAGCGCCGGCCGCCCTTGCTGGTGTCGTAAAAATACAGCATGCACTCGGGATTGCGACACTTGCGCAGCCGTGTCAAGTCGTCGTGCACCAGCATGTCGGCGAAGGACTCGGCCACAGGCGCCATGAAATCGGCAGGCGTCCGGAAGCGGCGCTCTGCCTGATAGCGATACCCGCCGCCCTCACCCGCCAGCACCCGCCGCTCCGCCTGCCTTGCCAGATACAGGTTGGTGCTCTCCAGCAGCTCCGGGGCCACCGGGCTGCGCGCTGCCAGCCGCCCCATCCCCTCGCGCAGCGCCGTACGATAGTGGCGCGCAGTGCGCAGCAGTCGCTGCGGAGCGGCTACCTGAGCCGGCGTGCCCGCCTGCTGCAGCCAGCGCACCAGGTCGCGAGGCTCCTGCAGCAGGTCCAGGGGCGCACCCTCCGCCACCAGATGCGTGTTGACGAAGTCCACCGCCAGCCGATTGCCCACCCAGAAGAATTCACTCACGTTTTTGTAACCCCGCCTGCCACTCTGTACTCTGATGTTACAGGCAAAGCAGCTTTCAGATGTAACTCACCTGAAGACATCATCCGTTCGAAACGAAAGAGGAGCACATCATGGCACGTCTCGCGATCATCGATCCGGCAACCACCACCGGCAAATCCAAGGAACTTCTGGACGCCGTCAAGGCCAAGCTCGGCCTCGTCCCCAACATGACGCGGGTGATGGCCAACTCGCCTGCCGTTCTGGGCGGGTACCTCGGCCTCAGCGGAGCACTGGCCGGCGGCACACTGGACCCCAAACTTCGCGAGCAGATTGCGCTCCTGATCGCGCAGGAGAATGCCTGCGAGTACTGTCTCTCGGCGCACTCCGCACTGGGCAAGATGAGCGGGCTGACCGCGCAGCAGTTGATCGAGAGCCGCCATGGCACAGACAGCTCACCCCGCCATGCCGCCGCGCTCACCTTCGCCCGGCAGGTACTCGAGGGTAAGGGCCAGGTCACCGACGGCCAGCTGGATGCGGTCCGCAACGCCGGCTTCTCCGACGGCGAGATCGCGGAGATCATCGCTGCCGTGGCCCTGAACGTCTTCACCAACTACTTCAACATCGCCGCCCAGGTTGACGTCGACTTCCCCAAAGTCTCGCTCGCCCTCTAGCCACAGACCCGCCGCCGGGTGCCCCGCTGCGCCCGGCCGCGCCTGCTCCACTCCCTTGCTCTCCACCGCAGTCAGCCGCCACACTGGGCCACATGCCCTTCCGCCTGCTCCTGCTACTTGCGGTCTGCCTGCTCGCACCCGTTGCCCCGGCCGCGCCCGCGCTCACGCCGCACACACTCCCCGGCCCGGACGGCAAAGCCCCGACGCTCTCGCTGCCTGCTGACTTCGCCATCAATGTTGCGCTCACCGGCCTGCATCGCGTCCGCTTCTTCGCGGAAGCGCCGGACCACCGCATCTTCGTCACAGATATGTACGACCGTACGGACAACAGCCGAGGCGCCGTCTACATCCTGGATGGCTGGGACCCGGCCCGCCACACCTTCGCCCGCGCGATCCCTTACCTCGAGCACCTGCGCAACCCCAACAACCTCGCCTTCTGGGTCGACCCGCACGGCCAGGCCTGGCTCTATCTGCCGCTCACGGACCGGCTGCTCCGCTATCGCTACCACGCCGGAGACAACGCGCCCACCAGCGAACCCCAGGTGCTCGCCCGCTATCCCGCGTACGGCCTCAGTTACAAATACGGTGGCTGGCACCTTACCCGCACAGTCGCCTTCGGCCAGCTTCGCGATCAGGCAGGGACGCTTCGGGACAAGCTCTTCGTCAGCGTCGGCTCCTCCTGCAACGCCTGCCAGGAGAAGGAGCCTATCCGCGCCACTCTCTCCGTCATGAACCCGGACGGCAGCGATGCGCATATCGTGGCGAAGAACCTGCGCAACGCAGTCGGTCTCCACTGGTCCGCTGCCGCAGCGCCAGCAGACTCCACCCTCTACGCCACCAACATGGGCGATGACCAGCTGGGCGACCGCGCGCCCCAGGATCCCTTCCTCGCCATCTCCGCCCCGCAGTTGGAGACGGCTCTGTCCACCGCCACGCCGCTCGACTACGGATGGCCGTACTGCTACTACGACCAGGGCGAGTCGCATCCCGATCCGCACTTCGGCAGCCTGCCCGACGCGCACTGCGAGCGCGTGCCACTGGCCTTCACCGCCTTCGCCGCGCACAGCTCTCCGCTGGGCGTGGAGAAGTTCCCCGCCAGCGATCCGCTGCTTGGCAGCAGCTTTGTCGTTGCGCTCCACGGTGCGGGGCATCCCCGCATCGGTGCCGGCTACAAGCTGGTCCGCTTCTCGGCCACAGACCGCACGCCGCAGGACTTGCTCACCGGCTTCTTCCTTGCTGGCAACGCGCGGGTCCTGGGCCGGCCCTGCGGCATCTACCGCATCGCCCCGGATACCTTCCTGTTCACGGACGACGTCGCCGGCCGCATCTATGCCGTCTACCCCGCGGTCTACCCTGCCGTCAGCCCTGCCCGGCGCTGATTCGTCTCAGTAGCAGTTACTTACTATGCGAGACGGCTCACGTCCATGTCCAGCTCCCAGTGCTCGTTCTCCTTCAGCATCTCGTCCCAGGTAGACTCGCGCCCGGTATAGGCCGCGCGCCGCCCCAGCATGCAGCTGCGTGCGCTCTCCACGCCCGCCGCAATCTGGTTGTGGAAGTTGCCGCTGGTAATGCTCTCGATGAAGCCGCGATCCTTCTCGCGATCAGCATGCGCCAGGTTGTCGGAGAAGGCTCCGTTGGCTGCGAAGCGGGATGGCGCCGCCGGCTCTGCGGTCTTCTCACTCTCCGGCTCCTGCCAGGTCCACGCATTCTTGCCCACAATGCGCAGGGGGCCGCTGTACGGCATCTCTGCCAGCCCGTCTGCTCCGTAGATGCGCTCCGAGACGTCAAAGCCAAAGTCCCCGAACTGGGTCGAGGAGAAGCTGACGCGCACATCGCCCGGGTAGGTGTAGATCACCTCGTAGTTGTCCCAGGTGTTGCCCGCATGGGTCAGCACATTGCGCCCGCCCGTCGCTACCGCCTTCAGCGGATGTGTGCCCAGCACCCAGTTACATATATCGATCACGTGGATGTTCTGCTCCAGCAATATGTCGCCGGATAGTGCGCGGTCCCACAACCAGTCGCGCAGCCGTACCTCATCCGGCGCCATCCCTGGCCGCTCCGGATACACCGAGGCCGGCGCGTTGTAGTGGGCGGCAATGCTTGCAATCTTACCCAGTGCGCCCTCATGGATGCGCCGCACGATCTCCACGAACGGCGGGGCGCTGCGGATCTGGAAACCCACGTCGACACTCAGCTTGCCCGCCACGCGCTCGGCAATTTTGAGCGCCCGCTCGGTCTGCGCCACATCCACGCCCACCGGCTTCTCGCAGTAGGCGTGCTTACCTGCGGCCACGACACCGTCCAAATGTTCCACATGAAACCATGGCGGCGTCGAGATCTGCACCGCGTCCACATCGGCGGAGTGCGCGAGCTCCTCAAACGCGCGATGCCCATGGAAGGTCAGCCGCGGATCGATTGCCGGTTGCCCCAGCGACGTCAGCAGCGCGTCAAAGTGCTGCTTCCCCGCGGCCAGCTTGTCCGGGAATATATCCGCCAGCGCTACCAGCCGCGCCGGCGTGTTCTTGGCAAACGACTCCGCCACCGCCGTGCCCCGGTTCCCACAGCCCAGCAGCCCCAGGCGCACCGCCGAGTTGGCCGGGTACCCGAAGGCCGTCTCCGGCTTCACAATCAGCAATCCAGACACCGCCGCACTCCCCGCCAGAAACTCTCGTCGATCCATGGGCTCAAGCCTCCGCAGCGCCGCTTACGTTACTGACGCCAGCACCTTTTCCAGATACTGCTTCTCCTGCCGCACATCCTCTATCTGCTGCGGACCGGAGGTCTCCCGCTCGATCGTCACCGCGCCCGCATAGCCGGCCTGCTTCAGCCCCGCAAACACGCGAGCGAAGTCAACCAGCCCCTTGCCGATCAGCACCTCTTCGCCCAGCCGGTCCGGATCGGTCGGCCAGCGCCCGTCCTTGGCATGGATGCTGCGCACATGCGGCCCCAGGATCGCGACCGCATCCACCGGGTTCGCCTTGCCGTACAGAATCAGGTTGGCGGTATCGAGGCCGACGCCGACATTTGGCAGCCCAACATCGCGGATGGCGCGCGCCATCGTGGTCGGCGTCTCCTGCCCCGTCTCCATCAGGAAGTGCTGCCCATTGCCCGCGCAGTGGCTGGCGACCTCGCGGATTGCGCCCACCGCCTGGCGGTACATGGGGTCGGCCGGGTCTTCCGGGATGAAGCCGCAATGCGTCTGCACCTGCGGCACGCCCAGTAGCCTGGCAAAGTCGGAGACCTGCCGCAGCGCATCGATGCGCGCCGCGCGCGTCGCCGGCGGCACCAGGCCAATCGTCGACGGCCCCTGCAGGAAGTCCCACTTCAGCGGCGGCGGGCCCACCACCTCGACTGTCGTCGCCGTCACCTGGTTCTTGTTGAGTGCGCTCTTGATCTCCGCCGCCAGCGCCGGAGTGAACCTGCCGATATATGCGTCGAGCGACAGAAAGCAGGTCGAGAAGCCGAGCGAGCGCACTCGCCCGATCGTCTCCTCCGCGCCACCACCAGAACCGCCCTGCGCGCCGTCGGCAATCTTGATCAGGAGGCCCATCGGCCAGCCCGGGCCGCTCGCCGTCCCCGCCGTTGCCGCTGCTACCCGCGCCAGCGCCGCCGCCCCCACTGCACTCCCCGCCCCGGAAAGAAACGCCCGTCGCCGCATGCGTCTGCCTCGCAATCCAACAAGTCGGACCTTTGTATCCGGTTTCCGCGCAGTAAGGAAGTGTGCAGCCGGAGGCATCGCGGAGGACAGACCGTGAGAGCATCGCCATCATGCACAGCGTTTGGCTGCTTTGGTTTGCGCGAGGGCACGGGGTATATCGGACAGAAGAAAGCGCTACGGCAGCCGTTGAACGCGTGAAGGGCAAACCTGGATCTTCGCGACTGCCCCGCAGGCTTCTCTGCTCAGGAATACGTTCTTGATTGGGACCTTTGGACAGAGGGTTTCGTCCAGGACTGAATCCGCTAAGCGACTTTCTGCTCACGATCCAAAGTGCTCTACGCACGGTCGTAGCCAGCTCATTCTGACTTGTGCCAGCCAAAGGCACCTTCTCGACCGAAGGGGAGAGTTAGGTACCCTCCCCCCTTCCCGCGGTTCTAGACGTTGATCGCCAAGCCTTCGACGGCGCCGAAGCCGTCCAGCATCGCCTCGGCCAGCGTCGGATGCGCGTGGATGGTGAACATCATCTCGTCTACCGTGGCTTCCAACTCCATCGCCGTCACTGCCTCGGCAATCAGCTCCGTCGCCGAGGGCCCGATGATGTGCACGCCCAGCACCTCGCCATACTTCGCGTCGGCGACTACCTTCACGAAGCCCTCGTGCTGGTTGACGATCGAAGCCTTGGAGTTGGCCGAGAAGGGGAACTTGCCCACCTTCACCTGCAGGCCCCGCTCCTTGGCCATGGCCTCGGTCAGCCCCACGCTGCCGATCTGCGGCTCGCAGTAGGTGCAGGCAGGGATGCGCTCCCGCTTCACCGGCCGCGCCGGGCGTCCGGCGATCTTCGACACGACCACGATGCCGCTCATCGCGCCGCCGTGGGCTAGCTGCGGCAGCCCGGCCACCACGTCGCCGATGGCGTAGATGCCCGGCTCCTCGGTCTGCATCCACTCGTTGGTGTGGATGAAGCCGCGCTCCACCTTCACCTTGGTCTTTTCAAGCCCGATGCCCGCGGTGCGCGGCGCACGCCCGACGGCCACCAGCACGTACTCGGCCTCCTTCGCCACCTGCTTGCCGTCAGAGCCGGTGAAGGTCACCTTCACGCCGTCCTTGGTCCGCTCCACGGTGTCGACTTTAGCGCCCACATGGGTCTCAATGCCCCGCTTGCGGTAGTTGCGCGCCAGCTCCTTGCTGACCTCTTCGTCCTCGGCCGGCACCAGGCGCGGCAGATACTCAACGATCGTCACCTCGGAGCCGAAGCTGCGGAAGATCGATCCGAACTCCACTCCCACTGCGCCGGCGCCGATCACGATCATCGACCTGGGGATGCGGTCGATGTTCAGGATCTCGATGTTGGTCAGGATGCGGTCGTCCGGCTTCAGGTTCGGCAGCATACGCGCGTCAGAGCCGGTAGCCACCAGCACCGCCTTGGCCTGCACCGGCTGATCCTTGCCGTCGTTGCCCTTTACCATCACGGTGTGAATGCCGCCCTGGGCCGCGCCCGTCAGGCTGCCGGTGCCCGCGATCACGATGACCTTGTTCTTGCGCATCAGGAAGTCGAGGCCCTTTACATGCTTCGCAATGATCTGGTTCTTGCGTTCGAGGATCGCCTTCCAGTTCAGCGTCAGCTCGCCGATGCCTTCAATGCCGTACTCCTTGGCCTGCTTCACATGGTCGTAGACCTCGGCGTTGAACAGGATGGACTTGGTGGGGATGCAGCCCCAATGCAGGCAGGTGCCGCCCAGCTTCGCGTCGCGCTCAATCAATGCCGCCTTCAGTCCATACTGCCCTGCACGGATCGCCGCCGTGTACCCCGCCGGACCGCCGCCGATAATCGCCACATCGTAGATTGTGTCTGCCAAACGTTCGCTCCCTGCCGGCCTGCTCACACCCGCCCCAGGCCAAACATCTTAGTTTACGCGCATGTGCCACACTAGCTGGGTGCGTCCGCATCTGGCCACGCTGCTTGACGACTTCCGCCTTCATGGCACCGAACGCGCGATCGTCAACCACGTCGGCAATCGCAGCCTGCCCACCACCTACGCCGAGTTGGCCGAGCTTAGCGCCCGCTACGCAGCCGAGTACATGCGCCAGGGCATCCGCGCGGGGGACCGCGTCCTGCTGTGGGGCGCCAACTCCGCGGCTTGGATTGCTGCCTTCTACGGCTGCATGCTGCGCGGTATCCTGGCCGTCCCGCTCGATGCGGCCGGTGACCCGGCCTTCGCCGAGCGCGTCCTCGCCGATACGCAACCGCGACTGATCGTGGGGGACCCGGCCCTGCTCCGCCAGCTTGCCGCCTCCGGCCACGCACGGCTGTCGCTCGCCACTCCAGCTGACCAACTGCCGCCGCCCGAAGCGGTTCCGGTTGCTGGACTCAACCGCGCGACGCCCCTGCAGATCATCTTCACCTCCGGCACCACCTCCGAGCCCAAGGGCATCGTCCACACCCACGGCAATGTGCTCGCCTCGCTCGATCCCATCGAGCGCGAGATCGCCCGCTACCGGCGATACGAGCGGCCTTTCCACCCGCTGCGCTTCCTCCACACCCTGCCGCTGTCCCACGTCTTCGGGCAGTTCATGGGATTGTGGGTGCCGCCGCTGCTCGCCGCCGAGATCCACTTCGAGGCCCGCCTGGATGCGCCGCGGCTGACCCGGCTGATCCGCACGCACCACATCTCCGTGCTGGCGGCGGTCCCACGTGTGCTGGAGCTGATGCGAAGCCATCTACTCCAGCTCGACCCCCCGCTCGGCGCTCGCCTTGCCGCTGCCCCGGCGCTCCCGGCCTTACGGCGCTGGTGGCGCTTCCGCCGGCAGCATCGCCTGCTGGGACTCAAGTTCTGGGCCTTCGTCTGTGGTGGCGCGACCCTGCCGCAGCCGCTCGAGGAGTTCTGGACCGGCCTCGGCTTCGCGCTCATCCAGGGCTACGGCATGACTGAGACGACCGCCCTGGTCACCCTCAATCACCCATTCCACAGCGCGCGCGGCAGCATCGGACGGCCCCTGGCCGGGCGTGAGGTTCAGGTGGCTGACGATGGCGAGATCCTGGTGCGCGGCGACTCGGTCGCTGCCACGGAGTGGCGTCAGGGCGGCATGCAGCCGCGGGGAGACAGCCAGGGCTGGCTGCGCACCGGCGATCTGGCGGCCCGCGGTGCAGCGGGCGAGCTGGTCTTCACCGGCCGCAAGAGCGATGTGATCGTCACCTCGGCTGGACTCAACATCTACCCGCAGGACCTGGAGACCGCGCTTATTGAGCAGCCGGGGATTCGCGGCGCTTGCGTCTTCGCCATCGCCAGCAGCGCCGGGCCGCAACCTGCCGCAGCGCTGCTCTCCGCCAGCAACGCGGAGGCATCCGCTGCCGTCGAGGCGGCAAACAGCACGCTGGCCGACTACCAGCAGATACGGCGCTGGCTGTTGTGGCCGGACCCGGAGTTTCCTCGCACCACGACGGGCAAGGTGCGGCGGCGGGAGGTGGCCGCGCGGTCTGAGCTGGTCTTCTCCCGCAGCGCGGGCTTGCAGAAAGGTAGTGAAGATCCCTTGCTGCGCATCCTGCATAGCGTCCCGGAGCTCGCGCAGCGCGAGATCAGCGATGCCAGTCGTCTCGGCGAAGACCTCGGGCTGGACAGCCTCAGCCTCGTGGAGCTGCAGAGCACACTGGAGCAGCGCTTCGCTGCTGAGGTCCCGGAAGAGGCCTGGCAGCAGGCGCGTACGGTCGGCGACCTGCGCGCACTGCTGGGCTTCACACTGCAGGGAAGCGCGACGGAAGCACGGCCAGTCGAGACGGCACAGGTACCGAGGTCGCAGGCCATCGTCTATCCGCGGTGGCCCTGGACGCTGGCAATTCGACTGCTGCGCATTGCCTTCCAGGAGGGGCTCGCACTGCCGCTCACGCGGCTGCTGCTACGCCCCTGCCTCCAGCAGTCCGCTGTACCGGCAGGCGCGCCCATGATCGTGATCGCCAACCACGTCACCGCGTTCGACGTGCCCATCGTGCTCTCCGCCTTGCCGCCGAGCATGCGCCGGCGCACTGCGGTGGCCATGGCGGCGGGGCTGTTGATGGGGTGGCGCCACGCGCGGACTGAGCGGCACCCGCTGATGCGACCGCTTGCGCCGCTCGCCTACTGGCTGGTCACGGCGCTGTTCAACGCCTTTCCACTGCCGCAGGGTGCGGGGTTCCGCAGCAGCTTTGCCCATGCCGGCGCAGCACTCGACCATGGCATGCATGTGCTCCTCTTCCCGGAGGGCCGGCGTTCCGCCGACGGCACACTCGCGCCGTTTCAGACCGGCATCGGACTGCTGGCGCGCGAATCAGGCGCGGAGGTTCTGCCTGTCGCCATGCTTGGCCTGGGCGAACTGAAGCAGCGCAAACGCCGCTGGTGGCGGTCGGGCTCGGTGATCGTGCGCGTCGGCACTCCGCTGCGCATGCAGCCGGATGAGACGCCGCAGCAGTTCACCGCGCGGCTCGAGGCGGCCATGCGACGGTTGCTCGCCGGAAAAGACTAGAGCAGCCTGGCTGCGTCCTTGGCGAAGTAGGTCACGATGAAGTCTGCGCCCGCGCGACGGATGGAGATCAGCGACTCCAGGATGGCGCGATCGCGCTCCAGCCAGCCGCGCTCGAAGGCAGCCTGCATCATGGAGTACTCGCCAGATACCTGGTAGGCACCCATGGGCACATCGAAGCGGCCGCGCGCGGCGTGGATCACGTCCAGGTAGGGCAGCGCGGGCTTCATCAGGATCATGTCCGCGCCCTCTCCCAGGTCCTGCTCGATCTCGCGCATGGCCTCGCGCAGGTTCGCGCCGTCCATCTGGTAGGTGCGACGGTCGCCAAACTGCGGCGCGGAGTCCGCTGCCTCGCGAAACGGCCCGTAGAAGGCCGACGCAAACTTCGACGCATAGGAGAGGATGGGCACCTGCGCCAGCTCGGCCTCATCCAGTTCATCGCGGATGGCGGCGACACGGCCGTCCATCATGTCGGAGGGTGCCACGATGTCCGCGCCCGCCTGCGCCAGCGACACCGCCGTCTCTGCCAGCAGGTTCAGTGTCGCGTCGTTGTCCACGTCAAACTCCTCGCCCTGCTTGCGCACTACGCCGCAGTGTCCGTGCGAGGTGTACTCGCACAGGCAGACATCCGCGATCAGCACCAGCCGCTTCGCCGCTGCGGTCTGCTTCAACGCGCGCAGACCCTGCTGGGTGATGCCATTGGCGTTGTACGCGCCGCTTGCCTCCTCGTCCTTGCTCTCCGGCAGGCCGAAGAGCAGCAGCCCTCCCAGCCCCAGTGCTGCGGCTGCCTCTGCCTCCTTCACCGCTTCGTCAATAGAAAGATTGAAGACGCCGGGCATCGAGCTGACCGCACGCCGCACGCCCTCGCCCGGACACAGGAAGAGCGGGTAGATCAGCGCGCCGGGGTGCAGGTGCGTTTCACGCACCAGGGAGCGCATGGCCGCGCTGGAGCGCAGGCGGCGAAGGCGAGTCTGAGGAAAATCCATATCTGCATTCTAGCCAGCGCAGGACGATGCCGTCCGGCAGGGCACGGTAGAGTGGAGACGTGGGCCTGCTTGCTGCCATTCCTGAACCGATTGCCGAGCTCAGCCGCGCCACGCTTGAGTGGGACGCGCTGCTCGCCTTCCTCTCGCAGTATGCAACTGCCACGGTAACGAAAGAATGGTTCGGCCAACTGGTGCCCTCCTCTTCCGCAGAGTGGGCAGCCGCGCAGCACGCGCTCACGGCAGAGATGGGCCTCTGCCTCAGCCGCGGGCTGCGGCCGGCGCTGGCTTCGCTCTTCGATCCGACCGTGCTGCTGAGCAAGGCACGTATTCCTGGCACGGCGCTCGAGTCCGAAGAACTGCGCCAGATGCTCGCACTGGGGGACGACGTGGTGGCCTGGGCCAGCTCCATGCAGGAGCCGCCGGACGATCTGGAGTCGCGCATCCCCGCACTGCGGGCCATGGCGGAGCCGTTGCGCGGCAACCAGCTCTCGGCTGTGGTCCGGTCGCTGCGCGCGCGCATGACCCCGGATGGCACCCTGAACGACGATGCCTCGCCCGAGCTGAAGCGCATCCGGCGCGAGATCGAGCGGCAGCAGCGCACCATCGAGGTCAGCCTGCGGCAGGCCTTACGCCGGCTCGCGGGCGAGGGCTCCACCCAGGAAGACCTGATCACCATTCGCGGCGAGCGCTTCGTGATCCCGGTAAAGGCCGAATGGAAGCGCCGCATCCCGGGCGTGGTGCATGGCGCCAGCAGCAGCGGCCAATCCGTGTACCTGGAGCCGCTGGAGACGATCGAACAGAACAACGAGCTGATCCGGCTGCTCGATGAAGAGCAGGCAGAGGTGCACCGCATCTTCGTGCAGATGACCAGCGAGATCGCGCGCGAGGCCGGCGCCTTTGCTGCCGGGGCCGCGGTGCTGGCCGAGGTGGATTCCCTGCAGGCGCGCGCACGCTTCAGCCAGGAGTATGGCTGCGTTGCCCCCACCTTCTCCGCGGACCTGGAGGCGCCGGAGTTTCTGCTCACCGAGGGCCGCCATCCGCTGCTGGAGCGCCGCCTGCGCCGCAACAGCGCCGCCATCGTGCCCTTGACGCTGGG
Source organism: uncultured Acidobacteriaceae bacterium (assembly GCA_964252395.1). Lineage (GTDB taxonomy): Bacteria > Acidobacteriota > Terriglobia > Terriglobales > Acidobacteriaceae > KBS-83. Next base: position 39,558 of record CAXUMX010000004.1, read on the forward strand.
TCTGGAGTCCGCGGCCAGGCAGCTCATCATCAGCGGGCCGAATACGGGCGGCAAGACGGTGGCGCTCAAGACCGCCGGGCTGCTGGCGATGATGGCGCAGGCCGGACTGCCGGTTCCAGCCGAGCGGCTGGTGCTGCCCGTCTTCCACGAGTTCCTCGCGGACATCGGCGACCTGCAGTCGATCGAGCAGAACCTCTCCACCTTCTCCGCACACATCGTGAATCTGAACCGCATCGCCGCACTCGCGAGGGAACACTCGCTGGTGCTGCTGGACGAGCTCGGCTCTGCCACTGATCCGGAGGAAGGAGCGGCCCTGGCAGTCGCCATTGCGGAGCACTTCCTGGACGCACGCGCGTGGTCCATCATCTCCACCCACCACACATCGCTGAAGGTCTATGCCGCGCAGCATGCCGGAGTGCTGAACGCAGCGGTCGGCTTCGATGAGGCGACACTTGCGCCGACGTACACGCTACGCCTGGGCGTGCCGGGCGCCTCTGCCGGCATCAATATCGCGCAGCGGATGGGCTTGGATGCCCGCATCATCGCCGCCGCGCGCCAGCGCCTGTCCCACCAGACGGAGGATATCGGGCGCTTCCTGGACCGGCTGCATGCTGAACTGGCTGCGGTCGATCGCGAACGCGCTGGACTGCGCACCCGCGAGGCGGAGGTGGAGCGGGAGCGCCAGCGCCTGGAGGCTGAGGGCCTGAAGGAGTGGAAGGCGAAGGTCCGCGAGCTGGAGCAGCAGCTCGCCGCGCTGATCAAGGACTTCGAGTTCCGCATGCGCGAAGCAGTTAAAGCCATTGACGATCGCATGCAGCAGCAGAAGCTCTCCCGCGAGGCGGAGCGACGCATCGCACGCCTGCGGCGGGAGTTCAGTGAGCAGTTCAACGCGACCGCGGTCGCCCAGCATACGGGCGCGGACAAGGGCGATCCGCAGGCCCAGCCGCATGTGGTGCGCCGGGTCACCGCCGGGGACAGCGTGCGGCTGAAGTCGCTGGGACGCGTGGCCACGGTCGAGCGGCAGATCGACGACCAGAGCTTCGAGGTCGCCATCGGTCCGATGAAGATGCGCGTGCCGCGCGAGGATATCGCGGAGGTGATCTCCACCCGCCGTGCGGCAACCGACCAGACACCGCTCGAGGCCGCCCGCCGGCGCGGCGTCTCGGTCCTGATGTCGTCCTCGACCGACGACATGCGCGCAGAGATCAATGTGATCGGCCAGACTGTCGCTGAGGCCAGCGCGGAGGTGGAGAGCTTCCTGGACCGCGCCTTCCTTGCCGGGCTGCCCCGGGTGCGCATTGTGCACGGTACCGGCATGGGCGTGCTGCGGCGTGGGCTGCGCGCGCTGCTGGAGCGGCACCCTCACGTGGCGACGGTGATCGACGCCACCCAGGCCGAGGGCGGCGCGGGCGCCACCATCGTCGACCTGCGTCAGTAATTCGCTGGCCGAATTCTCCTGACAGGCACCAATCCTCCGTGGCAGCTCCGCGGAAGCAGTGATAATCTCCAGCCGAAGGGGCGCTTATGGTCCGCATCATCACCGTCGAACGTGAGTACGGCAGCCGCGGGGCCGAGTTCGCCCACAAGCTGGCAGAACATCTGGGCTGGAGGCTGATCGACAGCTGCCTGGTGGACGAGATCGCGCGGAAGGCGGGCGTCGATTCGGCAACCGTGGCCAACTGCGATGAGCGTCTGGATCCCTGGTACTACCGGCTGGGCAAGACGTTCTGGCACGCCAGTGTGGAGCGCCTGCCGGCGGTCATGTCCGATGCCCAGGTCTTTGACAGCGAGCGGATGAGCACACTGGTCCGGCAGTACTTGAAGGAGCGTGTGGCAGAGGGCAACTGTGTCGTGGTCGGCCGCGGAGCCGCCTCTGCGCTGGTCAACGTGCCCGGCACCTTTCACCTGTTCGTCTATGCCTCGACGGCGCGCAAGGTCGCCTGGTTTCGCGAGCAGTTTCCGAGTCGCGCTGCACAGGCAGAGCAGGAGCTGGAGGCCACCGACCGCCGCCGCGCCGCTTATATCCGCCGCATCTACAACCAGGCCTGGGATGATCATCGGCTGTACCAGCTGATGCTGAACTCCTGCATGGGCATCCCGGCCATGATCGGCGCGACGATGGAGGCGACCGGGATCACACACCATGTCGCCGAGGTGCACGCGACCAAGTAGGGCCACTCCGGAGCACAACAGGAAAGGGCGGACCGAAGTCCGCCCTTTATCTTTCCGCCAGCTCGGATTAACGGCCGTGACCGCCGTGACCGCCGCCCTCAAAGCCGCGTGACTGGGGCTGGGGCTGCGAGCGGGGCTCCGGCCTCGACTGCATCGCAGGCATCGACCGTTGCATCGGCTCTGGCCGGGGCTGGCTCATCACCGGCGAGGGCCGCTGCGGAGCGCTGTAGGTCTGCTGCGGCCGCCCATAGCTCTGGTTGGGAGCAGGGGCCGGTCGCGGCTGGTTGAAGGTCTGCGGAGCCCGAGGGTAGCTCTGACTCAGCGGTGCGCTGTAGGTCTGCTGCGGCCGCCCATAGCTCTGGTTGGGGGCGGGGGCCGGTCGCGGCTGGTTGAAGGTCTGCGGAGCCCGAGGGTAGCTCGGGGTCTGCGTCGCCGTCGGGCGCTGCGGGCCGTAAGCAGGCGAGCCCGACATCGCGTGGTTGAAGGACTGCGGCGGCGCCGGCCGGTTTACCGGAAGAGTCGGGCTGCCCGGGTGCGCGGTGATCAGCGGACGCTGGCCGTTCGCCTGGGGCGACCGTACGGGGCTGACGACCGGGTTTGTGCGCGGCAGATTGTTGCTCAGCGGTCCGTTGCTGTGGATGGCCGGTGATCCGGCGCCCAGCGCGGGTGCTGCGCCCCGCAGGACAGGTGTCGCGCCGTGATTCAGCGAGGCGGTGTTCAGCGACGCCGGCTGCAGGCGCACCGGGGTGGCAGGCCGGCCATGGTTAACGGCGGCGAACTGCTGCCGGTTCTGCACTGCCAGACGCTCATTCTGCTGCTGCACCGCGATCGGAGGCGTGTGCTGCTCCCGCGTGTAGGCCAGCTCCTGCACGGTAGGCCGCACCTGCAGGCCGCCACGACCGCCATTGAAGCTGACGCGGTTGGCATCGTTGTAGTTGTTGATGACGGTCTTGTTGTAGACATTCGTGATATTGACGTTGGTCAGATTGTTGACCGAGCAGTTGTAGAAGTAGCGGTCGTGATCCCAGTAGCCGCCTTCGAAACCGTGGCCGTAGTAGCCGCAGCCGTAGTTCACGCCGCCGTAGAAGCCAACGTGCAGGCCCCAGTATCCGGGGTGCCAACCATAGCCACTGTCTTCAAAGGCCCAATAGCCAGGCGTCCACAGAGCGCCGGGATAGGGTGCAAGTACCCATGCTCCCGGAACCCAGTAGTAGCCGCCATCCTCGTCATAGGCCCAGTAGCCGGGCGTCCAGATGTAGCCGGCCGCGGGCAGCTCCGGCTGCACGTAGACGGGCAGTGCTGGAGGCGCACCGATGTTGATCGAGACGAAGACACCGGCGTAGGAGGCCGCGGGAATCATGGAGGTCGCGGCGGCAAAAGCAAGAGAGCGGACTACGGTCGAAAATCGCATACTCGTTCACCCTGCTGAGGCCCGCCGCCGCTCCCCTTTGCTGCAATCCTGATCGGGGTGGTGCCAGGCTCCTCGGCTGTGCCCGCCTGCTGCTATCTGCCCGCAGGTGGGACATCCGTATAAACCGCAGATAAGATGAAATGTCGCGTTCTAACCCGGCCTGGGTGCGAACCGCGACCAGCGGCCGGCAGTCGCCTGGACGGTTAAGTGACTCCAGACACGGCGGTTGCATCGTCCCGGTGAGGACCATGGCTAAGTCTCTGGATTCGCGGAACTTAGCGCAGACCGGGCCGGAATTAGAGGCGGCGACACGCTACGGTCCTCCGCGGCCCAGTCAGGGTGCATCGTATGGAGGGCAGGCGCGAACCCCTGCCAGAGGAGAAACACCCATGAGATCCACTGCTTTCGCCGCGAGCGCGGCACTCTTCTTCTGCCTTATAGCCCCAGCCGCCATGCTGGCGCAGCAGACGGATGACAACGGACAGGTCGTCAATCCGCAGCCGCACACCAAGAAGCAGTACCAGGACGAAAAGAAAGACATGAAGCACCAGCTCAAGCACAATCAGAAGGCGGACAAGGCTGACGCGAAGGCGACCCGCCAAGCCGACAGGGCAGCCCGCGAGCAGCAGAAGGCCGACCGGGAAGCGGCCAAGGCAAATACGCCACCGCAGTAAATCGGTCGGACATGATGAGGCCAGCCACCAGGGCTGGCCTTTTCTGTCTGCGGATTGAAGTCGTTCCTAGAGCATCCAGCGAACGACGCGGCGGGTGGTTTCGAGTACGCCGGCATAGAAGATCTGCGGCGAAAGGCTGCCGGTGCGCATGGCGGCGGGCACCTTACGCAGGGCAGGCTCGTCGTGCAGCCAGGGCAATACCGGCTCGGCGCCGCCCAGAAAGAGGAGGCTCGCAAATCCGGTACCGTAGCCGGTGCGAACAATGGGCAGCAGCTCCGAGCTGACGCCATAGATCGCGCCCACCAGCGCACCGATCGCGTAGGGGACGTAGGGGGTAACCTGCTCGCGCTGTTTGCGGCTCAGCCGGCCACCCAGCGCGGTCTTCGCTAAGCGTGTCGTGGCGGCGGTGCGGGCACGCTCAAACTCCTGCTGCTGTTCCTCGGCCTGGCGTCGTTGTCCACGATCCATGCGCGCATCGCTGCCCGACCCGGATCGCCAGCTGCTGGAGCGATAGCGCTCCAGCATCCATGTGGCAACCAGGCCGCCGATGGTCCCGGCGATCAGCCCGCTGCTGACCTGAATGGTCCGGCGCTTCTTCTTTGCAGGCTGCTTGCGGGCAGGGATGAATTGAGGTCGAGACTGGGTCCGAGACTGGGGCTCTTTCGGCTTGGTCGCCATGTGCGCTTACTCCTGCGGAGAGAGATGAGCCGGTTGGCGAGGGGGATGTGCGCCGGGCGCAAACTCCTGTCCAGGATAGCGCGAGCAGGCGCGGGGCTATCTGCCGTTCGCAGCTGTGCCCTTGTAGTCGACGAACAGCTCCGGGAACTGCTGCTTCAAGGCTTCGATCTTGGGGCGATCGCAGATGAGGATGTAAGGGTTTGCGGGGTTATTGAGCGCGTAGTCCTGGTGATAGTCCTCGGCCTTGTAGAAGCCCTGCAGTGGCACAACCTGGGTGACGATGGGGCGGGAGTAGATGTGGGCGTCATCGAGTTGGCGGATGTATGCAGCGGCAGTGCGGCGCTGCTCGTCGCTGGTATAGAAGATGGCGGAGCGGTAGGAGGTGCCGACATCCGGGCCCTGCCGGTTCAACTGCGTGGGATCGTGGGCGACCGAGAAGAAGATGCGAAGCAGCTGAGCGTAGCTGATCTGCGAGGGGTCGTAGACCACCTGGACCGATTCGGCGTGCCCTGTCGTCTCGGTTGTTACCTGGTCGTAGGTGGCGGTGGCCGCCGATCCGCCGGAGTAGCCGGCGGTCGTCGCGACGACTCCCTTCACCCGCTCGAAGACCGACTGCGTGCCCCAGAAGCAGCCGCCGGCGAAGACCGCGGTCTGCCGGCTGCTGACCTTGGCCAAAGCGGCGTCGCCACGGAAGGCTGGAACCGCGGGGTGGGTAGCCGCGTGCACGCTGCACCCGGTGAGCGCAATGCCGAGCGCGACGACGCAAAGGGACTGAAGCACGATCTGGATGCGAAGCAAGCGCATAGCAGGGACACCTCTCACAAGCCGCAGGCTGCCTGGCATTCGCTTGGTCACGCGCAGGAGCAGGCTCGATATTGTGTGGGACGGTGACGAAGGGCGGCGGTTACAACCGGAATAGTGACGGGACCAACATCCTGGTGAACAATACCATCATGAATGAATTTGGCACGACAGTCATGAACGCATCGGTACGGAGAGAGGGAATGCTACGAGCGGCAAGCAAGGCGGATCACGATGCGCTGTATCACATGGTGAATCAGGCGTATCGGGTGGAGCGGTGGATCAAGCGCGATGGCGGCGACCGGCTGGATGAGCAGGAGGGCGAGCTGGAACAGCTGCTGGAGAGCGGACGCTTTCTGATCCTAGAGGATGAGAGTGGCCCGCTGGCGTCTGTATACCTGGAACCGCGTGGAGAGCGATGCTATCTAGGCACGCTGTCAGTAAAGCCATCGCGCCAGGGACAGGGGCTGGCCAGGAAGATGCTCGAAGCGGCCGAGGCTTTTGCCTCCGCTCACGGGTGCAGCGCGATGGAGCTCACTGTGGTGAGCCCGCGGCGTGACGAGCTGGTGCCGCTTTATGCCAAATTCGGCTACAGCGAAGAGGGCGTCCATGAGTACCCGCCAGAGCTGCAGGAGAAGATGGTGAGTCCGGGCCACTTCATCGTCATGACCAAGCCCTTGCGAACAGTCAAAGCATAGCGCGACTAAACGAACCGGACCCACCCGGCAAGCTCCGAGTGGGTCCGTGTGAAGCAGAACGCGTCGGGAGGGTCAGGCAGTCTTCACCAGCAGCTCCGGGTCAGGAGAGACACTGCTGGCCTTCCGCGCCAGGGCTTCGCCTTCGCGGATGCTCTGCCCGATGGACGAGATGAACTCTGGTGTGTTGGCCACGTGCAGCCCATCCTGACCGATCCAGCTGCCCAGACCATCGGTGCCGACCGGACCTTCGCCGGTAGAGTCATTGTAGTACTCATCGACCACGCCGGGCGTCGGCGGAAGCTTGCCGATGGTGAAGCGGCCGCGTCCGAGCGAATCGAGCGCTGCGGTAAAGGCCTTCATGTGGGTGATCTCACGGGTCATCAGGAACTGCAGCGCCTCCTTGCTGCCCGCATCATCGGTGAGGTGCATCAGGCGCTCGTAGGTGATCTTTGCGCGTGCTTCCGCAGCGATGTTGTTCCGCAGGTCCACGTCGAGCTCCCCGGAGATCTTCAGGTAGTCGGCGGTCCAGGGGTTGCCGGCAGAGTTGAAGAGGTTGAGGCCTCCTCCGCCAGTAACGGCGACGAGCGGGTCCTGCTCCGCATCCTCCAGTGCCTTCTTGATCGGCTTCATATGCATGCGGATGAGGGCGCCGACGACTTCGAGATGGCTGATCTCCTCCGTCCCGATGTCCATCAGCAGATCCTTGCGCTGCGGATCGTCGCAGCTCCAACCCTGAATGGTGTACTGCATGGCCGCGGCCAGCTCGCCGTTGGCGCCACCGAACTGCTCCAGCAGCATCTTGCCAAAGCGCGGATCGGGTTGATCGACTTTGACGTCGTACATCAGCTTCTTGACGTGGTGATACATGAAAACCTCCTGCCCTGCTGATTGAGATGGGAACCGCGCAGGGTAAAGATCACCGGAGTCGACCAGAATTCTCAACACGCCAGCGGTTGCCTGCGCACCAGCACTATTCGTACGAAACTCGGCCAAATGCAACCGTCTCGGTCGCAAATCTGGAGGAGAGCATGAGGCGGAGGGAGGGGTGCAGGCGAGTCGCGCGGCGGTACGTGAATGAGAAGGGACCGGGAACTGCCGCCCAGGACTTCTGGGTTGGCAGCTCGAACCGGCCCCTGAGGGAGACCCCGCGACGAGCGCGGGCTGCGGCAGGTCAGATGCGCATCGGCATGATGATGTAGCGGTACTTGTAGTCGTCAGCCGGGTCTTCGGGGCGCATCTGGCCGGCGGACTGAGCGTCCTTGAACTCGAGCCTCACCTCGCCGGTGTTGCCGATGGCCTTGAGGAAGTCCAGCATGTAGCCAGAGTTGAAGCCGACGACCAGCGGATCGAACTGGTAGGGAGATTCGATGGTGTCTTCCGACTCGCCGGACTCGGTCGAGGAGCTGGAGATGCGCAGCTCATTCTGCTCCAGACGGATCTTGATTGCGCCGGAGCGCTCGTCCGCAAACTGCGCGACGCGCTGGATGGAGCCGGAGAGCTCCTCGGAGCGGATGATGATGAACTTGTTGTTGTCGCGCGGCAGCACGGCCTCGTAGTTGGGGAACTGGCCGGTGAGCTTGCGCGAGGTGAGCACGCGCTTGCTGATACGGAAGAAGAGCTGGTTCTCATCATCGGCGAACTCGACCTGCTCCGCTTCCGTGTTGGCCAGCAGTGACTGCAGCTCTGCCAGTGCCTTGCGCGGGATCAGGGTCTTCTTCTCGCCGCCGGGGATCGCGCCCAGCGACTCGCCCTGCTTCTCCACGTGGGCCAGGCGATGGCCGTCGGTCGCGACCATGGCGAGCGACTCCGGCTTGAGGATGAGCAGCGCGCCGTTCAGCGTGTAGCGCGACTCTTCGTTCGAGATAGCGAAGATGGTCTTCGCGATCATGCCGCGCAAGGAGGCCAGAGGCAGGGCGATGACAGAGGCCTGCGGAAACTCCGGCACCTGAGGGAAGTTCGCCCGCGCCATGCCGACCATCTTGGTGTTGGAGCGGCCGGAGCGGATCTGCACCCAGTTGTTGTCCTGCAGCTTGATGGAGATATCGCCTTCCGGCAGCAGCTTGATGTAGTCGTAGAGCTTGCGCGCAGGGATGGTGCAGGAGCCGGGCTTCTTCACCTTGGCGCTGCAGCTGGTCTTGATGGACTGATCGAGATCCGTGGCCGTGATAGTGAGGCGGCCCTCTGCCTCGTCGGCTTCGAGCAGGAAGTTCGACAGGATGGGGATGGTGGTCTTGCGCTCGACGACGGACTGGGTCGCGGTGAGTTCGCGCAGCAGCTCCTGACGGCTGACGGAGATCTCCATGGCGAATCCCTGAACGGTGTGCTTGTCTGCTTCGAGTCCTACGCCGGGCATGTGCGGTTCCCCTGGGATGGCGATGCGGTGCGGATGGAATGCCCAAACTCTACACCAGGTGGCAGGGTGAAGGCTTGGGGAATCCGGTTGCTCAATTCTAGCGTCGGGCCTGTGGTGGAAAGCAGGGCCGTTGCGGGGAAAACCGGGCCTTCGGGAGAACACCCGGGCGAGGTGCGGACGCGACTGTCGAGTGATCCGCGGCGCCCGAATTCGTGCCGGGCTGGCAGGCCCGCGGCGGCTACGGAGAAAAGCAAATATCCAGATGTATGTATTCCTCGTAGCCGTAGTCGTTGCCTGTGGGGAAGTGGGAAGGTGGACGGAAACTGCGCAGGCAGCCGCGCGGAGCGGGATGCCGATTTTCCAAATCCGGACTACGACTCTGTGGGCGCGATGGAGAACCGGACACGAGCCGGTGTGGAGTGCTCCAGATGTCCGCAGCGCTCCACAGCAAAGCACCGGAGTTGCGAAAGCGATCCGTGGTGGACGCGTGCAAAAGCGGTCCTCAGCCGCTGCTGGAGCGGAGAGCGAGAGGCATGCTTTTCCACGGTCGACGATTGTGTCACCAGCTTTGCAGGGCTTCCACAAGGCGGCTGTGGGAAGTGGACAAGTACGGCCACGATCGTGCCATTCCCTCACCCCAAAAGGAGGATCAGCGCGCCCCGAAGGAAGGGTCAGCGCGCCCGCGCTGGCACGATCACGATGTCCCGCCGGGACGATCAAGGCTGAGCCTCTTCCGGTTGCCCAGGGCGAAGACACCAGCGCCGGCGAGTACGACCGCTACGCTCGAGATGAGCACCTTGGCCACGGCGAGCGATTTGTTCGGCTCGTCGGCTGAGGGGATGGTCGAGAGCACGATCGTCGCCGCAGTGCTCACGAAGCCGATGGCGGCGATGCTGATGGCAAGTGTGCGTCCACCAGGGAGTGAGATCCCGGATCTCTCCGGTCGGATGGCGAAGCGGATGACAGCAGCGAAGATGCAGAGGAAGGGCAGGAATGTCGTGATGATGGACATGTTGACCAGCACTTCATAGGCCCCGCGCACGCTGGTGCCGGCTTGGCCCAGGATGGCAACGCCGATGCCGGCTCCGCCGTAGACGATGAGTGCGATCCAGGGTGTGCGGAACCGCGGGTGCACATGGCCGAAGGCGGCAGGAAGATACCTGTCGATGCCGGCGGCGAAGGGCAGCCGTGAGGTGGAAGAGAGATAGGCCGCGGCGCCGCCCACGCAGCCAAGTGCCACCAGCAATGCGAGCAGCGGCACCAGCCAGTCCAGGTTCAGCCGCAGGCAGAGCAGCTGGACGGCGCTCATGAACGAGGAGACGCCGGTGATGCTGCTGCTCGGCAGCGCGATCAGCATGGCTGCGGTGCCCGCGATGTACGCGGTGGTGATCAGGCACCCGGCGGCGAGCATGGCGCGGGGCACAGTGCGCCGGGCCTCCACAATCTCCTCACCCATGGAGGAGCCAGCCTCGACTCCGGCAAAGGCGAAGAAGATCGTGGTCCAGAAGATGGTGTTGCCCAGCGAGAGATGCGGCATCATCGCAGCGCGCGAGAAGTGTGTAGCGGAGCCGTGATGCGGAAGCGACACCATCGCCAGCACCACCAGCAGCGCTACTGGTAGCCAGGTGCCCATGGAGCAGAGATTGTTCAGCCACTTGCCGGCGTCGATGCCGACGACATTCACGGTGGTGATGATGACCAGCCACACGACAGAGAAGCCGATATACCAGCCAGGACTGGCTGCCAGCCCTGCGCCGTACGCGCCCGCAGCGAAGAGCGCCGAGCCCGCGCCGAAGTAGAGGATGGCTGCGAAGTAGGGCAGGTTCGACATCCAGTAGGTCCAGGCAGCGAGGAAACCGGCCATGCTGCCGAAGGCCTCCCGGGTCCAGACGTAGAGACCACCCTCCTGCGGGAAGCAGGCGGCCAGCACCATGACACTGTAGGCGAGCGGGATAAACAGGCACAGCAACCCCAGCACCCAGACCACCAGCGCGGCAGGCCCACCCCCGGCGGCGGTGGCCACCCAGCGGATGCTGAGAGTGGTGAGCAGATAGAAGAGAGTGAGATCGCGGGTGCGGAGAGAGCGCTTGAGTGCCGGCTGTGCCTCGGCGGTGCTCTCAGCCACGGGCGGCGATCGCAGTGCCTGGAACAGCGTCCCCGGAGCCGGTATCCGCCAGCACTGCCATCGCGGCATTGCGGCCGTTGATGGCGATCACGCTGCCTCCGGGGTGCGTGCAGGCGCCGCATAGATACACGCCCGGCATGGGTGTGCGCGAGGAGAGGCGGTTGGCCCACATGTACGGGGGCAGACACTCGCCCTGGAAGATGTGGCCGCCGGTGAGGCCCACCTTCTGCTCGATATCCGGCGGGCCAAGCACCTGCGCATCGATGACGGCGGTGTCCATGTTCTGGCAGAAGCGGCCGATGGAGCGAATCGCCAGCGCTCGCACCTCTTCGCGGCGGCTGTCCCAAGTGCCCTGCGAAAAGCTGTACGGCACGTATTGCGCGAAGACGCTCATGGTCTGCTGGCCGGGCGGGGCCACCGTGGCGTCATGGACGCTCTGGAAGTAGATCTCACACCACAGGTGCTCGGGCAGCTCACCACGGCGGGCGGCAGCGTAGCCCTCGCGCCACTCCTGGTGGGTCAGCGGCACGTTGATCTGCCCGTAGTGATGCGGCTGTAGTTGACCGGGACGCGCGCGGAAGTCCGGCAGCTCACGAAGCAGCACATTCAGCTTCACGGTGCAGCCTTCGATGGGAACCGATTCGACCTGCGCCTCCCAGGCCGGATCCGCCTGCGCGCCCAGCATGCGAAGGGTGCGGACCGGGTCGGCGTTCGAGATCACGACCGGTGCGTGGATGCGCTCGCCGCCCGCCAGCTCCACACCGTCGCCGGGCAGGATCGCCGCTACCGGCACCCCGCAGGCGATCACCGCGCCCGCCTCGCGCGCGGCGTCGCACAGGTAGAAGGAGACCATGCCCATGCCGCCGGCGACGTAGCCCCACATGCCCGGCATGCCGGCCAGGCGCCCCGAAGCATGGTGATAGCGGATGGACGCCGTGCCGGGATCGAAGGGGCTGGCGTTGGTGCCGATCACGCCCTGGCCCAGATACGCCGACTGCAGGCGCGTGTCGCGCAGGTAGTGCTCGACCATCTCCGCCATCGACCAGTCGAAGAGCAGGTGGCCGGCCTCTTCATCCGTGCCCAATCGCTCGTCAATCTGCTCGCGTGTGGGCGGGTCGCCCACCCACAGGTCGGTTCCGGCCGTTCCCGGCGCCGGACGCAAGGCATCGCGCAGCCGCCGCAGGGTGTCGCTCATGGCGCGCCAGCCTTCAACATCGGCGGGAGCAAAGCGCCGAATCTCTGCCTCGCACTGTGCGTCGTCATCCCACAACTGCACACTCGATCCGTCGAGAAAGGGGACGAACAGACCGTTCACTGCAGGGGTCCAGCGGAAGCCGCGCGCCGGCAGCGCGAGCTCCTCAATCACCAGCGGATGCAGCAGCCCGGCGAGGTAGGCGCAGGGTGACATACGGACACCAGGAAAAGGCTCTTCTATCGTGCAGGCCCCGCCGACGCGCTGCAGTGCCTCAAGAACCAGGACCTGCTTGCCGGCGCGGGCCAGGTAGGCGGCGCAGGCGAGGCCGTTGTGGCCAGCGCCGATGATAATCGCGTCCCAGCGGCGCGAAGCCAGTTCGCGCACAGGAGCGGGCAGGCCGAGTTGGCCGAGTCGCTGCGCGGTGGGTGAGAGAGACGCGGGCACAAGGATCCTCTGGAGAGTTGCGCCATGGTAGCGCAACCGGACCAAGCGACACTATGTGTTCTACCTGTTTCGCAGCCGGTCACCCCAGCCTGCAATGGGGCTGGAGGCGGGTCCGCAACTGCTTAGCGACGGTCCCAGTGCTCCTCGTGGCGGTCGTCGCGAAAGAGCAGGCCAGTGACATGGCCGCTGCCATCCCTCTGGAAGATGATGCGGGTCGGGCTGCCCGTGGGGTAGAAGAAGGTGCTCGGGTTCTCCGGCAGCAATTCGTTCAGGTCATTGGTACGATTCCGCGCAAACAGCTTGTCGCCTTCGAGCAGGATGGTGATCTGGCGCACTTCGCCGTCGTAGTAGTCGCCGACATAGTCATCGAGAATGTTGATGTCGACCTTGGCCGGCACCGGATGCAGCGGGACGGTCAGCCGCTGCGCCTCGACATGCTCGGAAGGTATCTGCGACAGCCGATGTGCCAGCAGCCACTGCGGCAGTGCGCGCTCGGCATAGGCCTTGTCCCAGGCATTGTGATGCCAGCCCTCATACAGCCAGAGCCGGACATCGCCGCCCGCTGCGGCCAGTGCCTGGTACATGATCTCCGACTCCTTGGTCGGTACGACCGAATCGAGCGTGCCATGGAACATCCAGACCGGCGTCTTGCCTACGGCGCGCACATAGGCGTCTGGCAAGGTGGTCTGCTGCTTCCAGCGCTGCGGCGCATAGGACCAGAAGATGCCGCCCGAGACAGGAACCAGCGCGGCAAAGCGGTCCGGGTAGTCCTTCGCGATCTCCCAGACGCCGTAGCCGCCGAGCGAGAGGCCAGTGAGATAGAGACGGTCCGGATCGCCATGAAACTCCTTCACCTCTGCGTCGAAGGCGGCCAGCGCCATCGTCATCATGTCGGGGTCGGTCCAGTGATGATGGTTGTAGGGCACCTGGGGCATGACGACCACGAAGGGCCAGCGCTCCGGATGGGCGCGGATGGCGTTGGGCAGCCCGACCTGCGTCTCATCCATGCCGTCGGAGCCGCGCTCGCCCGAGCCGTGCAGGAAGAGGATGACGGGCCAGGGCCGGTGCGCGTCGTACTCCTCCGGAAGATAGACCTGATAACGATACGCGACGCCACTTACCAGAATGGTGCGGTTCAGAAAACCGGTCTCCTGCGCGTGCGGGTGCGCTCCCATAGCGCGTGCCCCGGCGGAGGCGGCGACGAGCGATAGCCAAAAGAGGAGAGGGACGAAAAGGCGCGAGCGCATTGGCGGCAAGGATACAGTACTGCTTCTGCTGGGGTGAGATGACGTTTGCGACCAAAGCAGGCGGCAAAACATCCATCTAGCTATGACCCAGTATCCGCATCTGCTCTCTCCGCTGCGCGTCGGCGCATTCTCACTGAAGCATCGTGTGGTGATGGCGCCGCTGACGCGCATGCGCTCCGCCCAGCCGGGCGATGTGCCGCAACCGCTGAACGTGGAGTACTACCGGCAGCGGGCCTCGGAAGGCGGCCTGATTGTCAGCGAGGCGACACAGATCTCTCTGCAGGGGAAGGGCTACCCTGCAGCGCCCGGCATCCACACGGCCGCGCAGGTGGAGGGGTGGCGCGCCGTAACCGACGCCGTCCACGGCAAGGGCGGCATTATCGTGCTGCAACTGTGGCACGTGGGGCGCAACTCGCATAGCTCCCTGCATCCGGAGGACGGTTTGCCCGTGGCGCCCTCCGCGATTGCGCCGAAGACGGGAAAGGCGCTGCGACCGGACTTCACGCAGGTTGAGTACGAGACGCCCCGCGCACTCACCATCGAGGAGCTGCCGGGAATCGTCGAGCAGTACCGGCGCGGCGCAGAGAATGCCAGGGCGGCCGGCTTCGATGGCGTCGAGATCCACAGCGCGAACGGCTATCTGCTGGATCAGTTTCTGCAGGATGGCTCGAACCATCGCACCGACGCCTACGGCGGTTCGATTGAGAACCGCGCGCGGCTGCTGCTGGAGGTGACCGACGCAGTGACCGCGGTGTGGGGTGCGGATCGTGTGGGCGTGCGACTGGCCCCGTTCGGCACCTTTGGGGATATGAGCGACAGCGACCCGGTGTCGCTGTTCACCTATGTCCTGGAGCAGCTCAGTGCGCGCGGGATTGCATACGCGCACCTGGTAGAGCCGCGCGTGGGCAATGCGGGTCAGGGTGCGCCACTCGACCCGAGTGCTGTACGCACGGCGCAGACATTCCGCACCGCGTTCCAAGGAGTGCTGATCTCGGCCGGCGGTTACACGGCGGCAGAGGCGGAGCAAAGCATCACGACCGGGTACGCAGACGCGATCGCCTTCGGGAGGCTGTTCATCTCGAATCCGGATCTGCCGGAGCGCTTCCGCCGAGATGCTCCGCTGAACGAGTACAACCGCGCCACATTTTATGGCGGTACAGAGAAGGGCTATACCGACTATCCGCAACTGGAGGCGGTGGTCTCGACGCGATTCTAGGGGTCGTAACAATGACAGACACGAAAGGCCCGCGAGATGCGGGCCTTTTCGCGTTGCGCGGTAGTTCAGCTTATGTGTTCAGCGTCTCCATGAGCTTGTTCAGCGTGCGGTTCAGGTCTTTGTCGGAGCGCTTCTCTTCCTCAATCTTCGAGATCGAATGCATCACGGTGGTGTGGTGCTTGCCACCGAATTGACGTCCGATCTCGGGCAGTGAGGCCTCCGTCATCTGCTTGGCCAGGTACATGGCGATCTGGCGCGGCACCACGACGGCACGCGAGTTGTTCTTCTGCTTCAACTCGGAGACCTTCATGCCGAAGTGCTCGGAGACAGTGCGCTGGATCGCCTCGATGGTGATCTTGCGCACCTGAGTATCGATGAACTGCTTCAGCGCCTGCTGCGCGGTCGCGAGGGTGATCTCGACGCCGTTCAGGCTGCTCCACGCCAGCAGCCGGGTGAAGGCGCCTTCCAGCTCGCGGATGTTGGTGCGGATGTTGGTCGCCATGAACAGGGCGACATCCATGGGCAGCGTGCACTGCTCGCTCTCTGCCTTTTGCTGCAGAATCGCAACCTTGGTCTCTAGATCGGGCGGCTGAATGTCGGCAATCAAGCCCCACTCAAAGCGCGAGCGCAGCCGTTCTTCCAGGCCGGCGAGATCCTTGGGCGGCCGGTCTGAGGCGATGACGATCTGCTTGTCGCTCTCATGCAGCGCGTTGAAGGTGTGGAAGAACTCGTCCTGTGTGCGCTCCTTCGAAGCCAGGAACTGGATGTCGTCGATCAGCAGCACATCCACGCCGCGGTACTTGTCGCGGAAGCTGGACATCTTCTCATTGCGCACGTACGAGATCATCTCGTTGGTGAACTTCTCGCTCGAGACGTAGCAGATCGCAGCCTGCGGCTGGCGCCGCTTTACCTCGTGGCCGATCGCGTGCATGAGGTGCGTCTTGCCCAGACCCACGCCGCCGTAGAGGAAGAGCGGGTTGTAGGCCTTCGATGGCCGCTCTGCTACGGCCTCTGCCGCGGCGCGCGCAAACTGATTGCCGGCCCCGGAGACAAAGCCGTCGAAGTTATAGCGCGGGTTCAGCTGCGCGGCAGAGTTCCAATCGAATCGTGCCTGTTGGGCACCGTTGCTGGTGACAGCCGGCGCTGTGGGGCGGGCGGCAGGAGTGCTGCTGCTGTTGTTGCGTGGAGCGCTCGAAGAGTGCGCAGGTGCTGGGGGGAAGCCGCCATCTTCGCGCGGCTCACGTGGACGCTGCGGCGCGGAAGGATCGGATTCGAGCGTGACGAAGATGACCTCGTCCAGCTCCAGCTCCAGCTTGTCGATCGCCTCCTGGATCAGGTCGGCGTAGCGATCGCCCACGTGCTGGAATTCACCGGAGGGGATGCGGACGTACAGCATGCGGCCATTCAGATGGCTCATGCGCGTGGGCTTGAGCCAGGTGGTGAACGATTGGCGGTTCACCTTCTTCTCGAGTGCACCGAGGATGCGTGTCCATGGGTCAATCACGGTCGTCGGTGTTGGAACGAAGGACATACGCTTCCTTGAGACCTGGCGACGGGCGACCGCTCTGGACGGTAGCAGCTAGCTGAAGCGACAACGCGCCTTCCTGAGTGGAAGGCGCGAACGGACAGACGTCAGTCTGCCGCAGCTTCATTTGGCTCCTCTACCGGAACGCGCTGGACGAGTGGAACGCGAGCGCAGATTTCTAAATCCAGAATCGAGACGTGACGCCAGAAAATTCAGTTGTGAACGGAGCCGATACTAGCACAGTCATCAGCGCGGAGTGAGCAGCATACTTCGCAAAAAGAGTAGTTGCACCACTGCTTGTGAAGGAGCGCAGAGACGCGCAAGCGCGCATAAGAAAGTGAGCAGGAAAGAGATGCCGCCGAGCGCCGCGGACGAGAGATTCTTTTGCTGACTCGAAATGTTTTCCCAAGTGGCTCGAACGGCAGAGAGCTCTCACCTGGCGTGCTCACATAGGGCGCTCGGTTCCGCGTACTCTCAATCATTGCCTGCATTGCGCGGCATACGCTATACTCGGGACTTGCCCCCAAGGCAGACTTTTTATCTTAGGACTGTTGCATGCCCAAGCGTACGTTCCAACCGAACCGCCGTCATCGCGCCAAGACTCATGGCTTCCGGACGCGCATGAAGACCAAGAGCGGCGCAGCCGTCCTGTCTCGCCGTCGCGCCAAGGGCCGGCACCGTGTTTCCGTGTCCCCAGGCTACCGCGACTAAGCACGGTCGCGAGGCTGTTCCCATGGTGTGCTGTTCTGAAGGGTGCACACGATCTCGCTCCTCGTTCGCAGTGCAATCTTCGTTGCCGCTTCCGTGCCGGACGATGCCGATGGCAGCTCCTGAATCGCAGGCGCTTCGACGCTTTCGAGACGAGTTCCACGGCAAGTGCGGTGCTTGCTAACAGACATGACCGTGAGAGACGTGGTCACGCAGTTGCCTGTCCGGTCATCCCGCAGCGGACAGCAGGCATCGCCCGACTGGCGGCTCCACAAGCACGCCGATTACCAGCGCGTGTACAAGAGCAGCCGCAAGCAGTTCTCCCCACGGCTCAGCTACTTCGTCGCTGCGCAACCTGCGACTCCTGACTCTGAACCCGGGGCATCCCGTGTCGGCATCACTGCCGGACGCGTGCTCGGCAAAGCGGTGGAGCGCAACCGCATCAAGCGGCGCATGCGTGCCGCCATCGTGGCCCACTTCGCGCTGCTGCCGGATGGCCTGGATGTCGTCCTGCACCCCAAACGCGCTGTGCTGGACGTGCCCTGGGCAGAGTTGACAGCCGAGGTCGAGCGGATCTTCCGGCAGATCGGCAGCGGCAGAGGTCGCGCCACCATCGCGGCAGGCCGCGCCACTGCGGTCGGGCCCAGACAGTGAGCGGCCGGCTGTTCACCGTATACAAGCGCGGCATCTCGCCCGTGCTGCACGCGGCCTCGGGTGTATCCAGCGCATGCCGCTTCCAGCCCACATGTTCAGAGTACGCAGCCATTGCCTTGCATGCTCATGGGCCGTGGCGAGGCACATGGCTTGCTCTCTCGCGGTTGCTTCGGTGTCATCCCTTGAGCCGCGGCGGCTTCGATCCGGTGCCAGGCACGGGCTTTGACCATCCACGAGGCGGCTGCAGCGCGGACCGCAGCGTATGACTTCCCCACGTATCCATTTACCATGAAGCCAGAGGCCCGCGGCGCCTGCTGATCCATGCTGTGCTGCCGGGAGACCACACCTCGTCCGATCTTCCGTTCGACAGCAGAGAGAGCAATCCTTGGCAGAGATACGCAATCCGAATCAGCAGGGCGGTGGTAGCGGCGGTAAGCAGGACTCGCGATCGATGATCGTGTTCTCGCTGGTGTTCCTGGTGGTGCTGCTCGCCCTGCAGTACTTCAAACCGAAGAAGGCAGTGCCGCCTGAGCCGCAGTCGCAGCAGCAGAGCCAGCAGGCCCCCGCGGCGACTGCGAGCGCACCTGCAACCGCATCCCCGCTGAGCGGGGCAGCCGCTCCCGCAGCCTCCGGTCCCGCCGTTCAGGCTGAGGCGGAGCAGCTGACCACGGTCGAGGACGAGAACTACCTCATCACCTTCACCAACCGCGGCGGACAGGTGAAGAGCTGGGTATTGAAGAAGTACAAGGATGAGGCTGGCAAGCCGCTGGACCTGGTCAGCGCGGAGACGGCGGCGAAGTTCGGCTACCCGCTCTCGCTCTACAGTTACGACGCCAACCTGCGGCAGCATCTGGCTACAGTGCTCTATGTGCCGTCGAAGACCGGGAATCTGGTCGCACCGGCCGAGCTGACCTTTGAATATGCAAGCGGCGGGCTAAACGTGAGGAAGCAGTTCCGCTTCGACGCCAGCTATGTCATCCACGCCACAGTGTCAGTCACCAATAACGGCAGCCCCCTGCCTACGCTGCTAAGCTGGCCAGCCGGCCTGGGCGACCAGACCAATTTGGCAGCCTATGCCGCCGCGCAGTTTGACAGCTCGCAGAACGCCAAGTTCGAAAAGATCGAGCCGAAGAAGGTAAGCGGCGGCCAGACCTTGAATGGTCCCTTCGATTTCGCCGGCATCAGCGACCAGTACTTCGGCGCCATCTTCCTGCCGGACCAGCCGGAGCAGGCGACGGCCGTCTCCCTGAACAACGCCTGGAGCGTCGCACGCGATCCCAAGCAGCCCAAGGGAGCAACGGATTCTGCTCATCTGCTGGGCGTGGCCATGGGCAGCCTGAGCACACCGGCGTCGATGCGGGTCTTCGTGGGCCCCAAGGTCATCGACGTGCTGACCGGCGTGAAGGCGATGGCCGCGAACGGGACAGATACCGGTCCCAACATCGAGCCCATCCTGAACTTCGGCTGGATCGGCTGGATCGCGAAGCCGCTGTTTGCGGCACTGCGCTTCACTTACGAACACGTCATCCCGAACTGGGGCTGGGCCATCCTGCTGCTCACCCTGGTGATCAACCTGGCCATGCTGCCAACGCGCATCACCATGATGAAGTCTGCGCTGAAGATGCAACGTATCCAGCCGGAGATGGCGCAGATCAAGGAGAAGTACAAGAAGTACAAGGCCACCGATCCGCGCCGCCAGGAGATGAACAAGGAGATTATGGCGCTGCAGCAGCGTGAGGGCGTCAACATGTTCGGCGGCTGCCTGCCCATGCTGATTCAGTACCCGCTGCTGTTCGGCTTCTATCGCATGCTGATGAATGTGATCGAGCTGCGCCAGGCGCATTGGGGCTGGCTGCACGACCTGGCCGCGCCGGATCCGCTGCACATCCTGCCCATATTCGTGATCCTGACTATGTTCACCACGTCCTACCTGCAGCCCTCACCGGGAGTGGATCCGGCGCAGCAGAAG
The DNA here is from genome assembly GCA_964252395.1 of uncultured Acidobacteriaceae bacterium. GTDB lineage: Bacteria > Acidobacteriota > Terriglobia > Terriglobales > Acidobacteriaceae > KBS-83. Next base: position 59,428 of record CAXUMX010000004.1, read on the forward strand.
ATGATGGCCTTCATGATGCCGGTGATGTTTGGCTTCATCATGTGGAACATCGGCTCTGGCGTGGCGCTGTACTGGGCGGCCGGCAACCTGATCAATACCGTGCAGCAGCTGATCATGAACCGTACTGGCATGGGCAAGCAGATGCGGGAGATCGCAGCGCGACGTGCGGCCAAGAAGCTGGGCCGGGGCAGCCCCCGCCAGCGGACCACCTAAGCGAACGACTCCGCCCCCTGCGGAGGCCCGGCCGATATAGGATTCTCAGCTGGAGCGTGTCTCCTCGTATGTGAACCGGGTACATTACTCCTCGTGGCTTTCCTTCAGGAAGGCCGCGACAGTGATGTGCAGATCCGTTCGAACCCCGTCGAGTCCCAGGAGAAAGGCTCCATGCCGATCAATGACTACCGCGCCGCAGCGAGCACCATCGCTGAGTTTCTGAAGCTGCTGATCAACACCGGAGGGCTGCGGCTGAAGTACCGCATCACGGCAGGGGAGGGCGCGGCAGATCCGGACGGGCTGGAGGCACGGGAGATCTACGTGGAGATCGCGGGACCGGATGCGGCCATGGTGACCCAGCGCAACGGAGAGCTGTTGCGCGCGCTTGAACATATCGCCGCCAAGATGGTGCGGCTGGAGCCGGAGGAGCACGATCGCATCTCCTTCGACAGCGGCAACTTCAAAGCTCTGCGCGCGCGCGAGATGAAGGCGCAGGCAGAGACTGCGGCGGAACGGGTCCGGCGCAGCGGCGCTCCCTATAGTTTTGCTCCCATGAGCTCGCGCGAGCGGCGCATGCTGCACCTGGCCTTCCGCCAGTTCGATGACCTGGAGACGGAGAGCAGCGGCGAAGGCCTGCAGCGCTTCGTGGTGGTGTACCGCAAGGGCGACAAGCACATCGCCCCCGCAACGCACGGTAGCCGCTTTGGCGGTGGCCGCGGTGGCGACCGGGACCGCGGTGGCCGTGGCCGGGGTGGCCCGGGGCGCGGTGGTGCAGGGCGTGGCGACCGACGTGGGCCGCGCCGCTAAGCGCTGGGGGCGCTCCGGGCAGCGGTTCCGATGACAACTCAGGCTGAAGTCGAGACGATCGTGGCCATTGCCACGCCTCCGGGCCGCGGCGGCATCGGCATTGTCCGCCTCTCCGGACCGCAGGCGCTGCATGTGCTTGCGCCACTGTTGCAGTTACAGTCACCGGTGCAGCCAGGGCGTGCGCGGTACGGGGCGATCGTCGATGCCGGCGCGGATGCGGCTAGGGATGGAGCGACTGCCGCGGCGACCCGGCTGGATGAGGCCGTGGTGACCTACTTCGCCGGACCGCATTCCTACACCGGCGAAGACGTCGTCGAGATTGCAGCACACGGCTCGCCGGTGATCCTCGATTTGCTGGTGCGGCGAGCGATCGAGCGCGGAGCCCGCCTGGCGCGGCCTGGTGAGTTCACAGAGCGAGCCTTTCTAAGTGGCCGGCTGGACCTGACCCAGGCCGAAGCCGTGCGCGACCTGATCGCAGCAGAGACGCTCTATCAGGCGCGTGTGGCGGCCGAGCAGCTCGGGGGCGCATTGAGCCGTCGCATCGCGCCGGTGCAGGAGCAGCTGATCGCGCTGGTCGCCCTGCTCGAAGCAGGGATCGACTTCGCAGAGGATGATCTCGATGTCACACCGGATGCGGAGATCGGGCGGCAGATCGATGCCATCGCGGAGGCGCTTGCGCCCATCGCTGCAAGCTTTCGTGAGGGGCGCCTGGTCCACAGCGGGCTGACCATGGCAATCGTGGGACGGCCGAACGCGGGCAAGTCGTCGCTCTTCAACCGGCTGGTAGAGCGGGAGCGAGCGATTGTGACGGCTGCCCCCGGTACGACGCGCGACGTCATCGCAGAGCGCATTTCGCTGGCCGGCATTCCGCTTCAGCTGCTGGACACCGCCGGCCTGCGCGAGGCCACCGACGAAGCAGAGTCGCGCGGTATCGAGCGGACGCACAGCGCCATCGCCGAGGCGGATCTGTTGCTGGTACTGCTTGACGCCTCGCGCTCCGTCGATGCCGACGGCCGGCTGCGGCTTACCGCAGAGGATGAGCAGTGGTTCGCCAGCCTCGAAGGGCGCGCGCCGGTGGTTGTGCTGAACAAGATCGACATCATCCGTCCGCACGGAAACTTTGATCGCGAGGGGCCGGCCCTGGTCTCCGCCCTGACCGGCGAGGGGGTGGCAGAGCTGCGCGCCAGGCTGGTTGAGCGGGTTCGCGGCTCCGCCAATCAGGCCGAAGGCGGCATGTTGACCAGCCTGCGGCATTTCGAGGCGATCGACGGCTGCCGGCGCTCGCTTCAGCGCGCCCGCAGCGGACTCGCCCAGCGGGTACCGCACGAGATGCTGCTGCTCGATCTGCACGCAGCGCTGGAGCAACTGGACCAGCTCACCGGTACCACCACGGCGGATGACATCCTGAACCGGATCTTTTCCACCTTCTGCATCGGTAAGTAGGTCAGCGTCCTTATCCGCATGGGCGGAGCTGGACTTTAGTGTTGAAGGCTGGTTTCGGCTTCGCTGGCGGTGGGGTAGTTCTTCAGCACGGTGTGCACCTTCGTGCTTTCCAGCAGGGCGGAGATGCGCTCGTTGGCGCCGGCGAGCAGCAGTGTGCGCCCGGCCTTCTGGGCGGAGACAAAGCAGTTCATGATCGCGCCCAGCCCGGCTGAGTCCATGTACTGCGACTCGGTGAGGTCGAGGATAAGGACCTGCGGCTTGTACTCCTGGATCTGCTGCTGGAATCCGAACATGTTCTGGAGCGTCAGCGGGCCCTTCAGTGTGAGCACGGTCACGCCGGGACTGTGGCCCGGGGCCGCGGTCATGACCAATGGTTCATCGCGCATGGGGGTGAGTGTACGGAGCCAACCATTACGAAAGCGTGAATTTTGCTCGTCTCGCCGGGAGCTGGCGCTGCTGGTAGCGGGCCAGATCCTCTGGGGTATCCAGGTCCAGCTCCCCACCGGGCAGCGGCACCAGGGCCAGCGTCTCCGGGTGCCGCGCCAGCAGAACGCCGGCGCCGCGATCGCCTTGCAGTTGCTTGAACTCGGGGAAGTGCTGCGAGGCGAACAGCGCGGGGACGCCGCGTGCGGGCTCCGGTGTCTTCGCGTCTGGACTGCCGTAGACAGAGGCCACGATGGAGCCGCCGCCCTGCCGCCATCGCCCGACCAGGCGCCGCAGGTGGGCAGCGGTGACCGCGGGCTGGTCGCAGACAGTGATCACGACGGCCTGGGAGTCTGCCGAAACCGCAAGCGCGGCCAGCAGGGAGCTGGCCATCCCGCTGCCGGCGTCCGGGTTGATCACGACGCGCACGGGCATGCCGGCCAGCAAATGACGATGCGCGTCGGTGCGGGAGTCTTCCGCCGGACCCAGCACAACCACGGGCGCGGCGAAGCCCGCCTCCAGCAGCCTTGCGGCGGCGCGCACCAGCATGGGGGCTCCGTCGACCACTGCGGCCTGCTTGTCGCCCCCATAGCGACGGCTGCGACCGGCCGCCAGCAGGATGCCCGCAACTCCGTGCATCTCAGACAGTGCGGTGGGCGCGGCCATTTCCATGCCACTGACACTAGCAGCCACGGCGAGGCAGAGGGTAGTTAGACTGTGAGCATGCAGGAACACGCACGCATGATGGCGGCCTGGCAGAGCGCGCGGCAGAGCGGGGGGACGTGCGTGCTGGTCACGGTGGTGGACACCCGTGGGTCGTCCTATCGGTCGCCGGGAGCTCGCATGCTGGTGCTGCCGGACGGCTCCCGCGTTGGCGCCGTCAGCGGCGGCTGCCTGGAGGGCGAGCTGTGCCGGCGGGCGCATTGGTGGACGGCGCATACTGCCGCTGTTATCAAGCGCTTCGACACCTCGAACCAGGAAGACAACGAGGGGTTCGGGCTGGGGTGCGGCGGCAGTATCGACCTGCTGCTGGAGCGGCTGGAGCCGCACGTGGCGAAGATCGCGGCGCATCCCTTGCTGACTGAGCAGCAAGTACACCAGGATCGTGTCGCCCGCGCGGTCGCGGTGATGCTGGACGGTCCTCAGAAGGGGATCCGCTACAGCAAGGAGGATGCGCCAGCGGCACTCGAGCCTGGGTTAGCGCGCGCTCAGGAGTTGGGTACCTCATTCACCGCGGAGCTGGCGGGCGGCGGCCGAGCCTTCTTCGAAGCGATGCGGCCGCCCATCCAGTTGCTGATCTGCGGCGCTGGAAACGACGCGCAGCCGCTGGTGGCGCAGGCCGCAGGGCTGGGCTGGTCGGTGGTGGTGCTGGACCAGCGCGCAGACCTGGCCCAGGCAGCCCGCTTCCCGGCAGCCGCGCAAGCGTTGCCGGCCAAGGACTCTGCGGTGCTTGGGCAGCTGCGGCTGGATGGTCGCACCGCCGCGGTGGTGATGAGCCACAGCTTCGCCCAGGACTGTTTCTTTCTCGGTGCACTGCTGGATGCGGGGCTGGCGTATGTCGGCGTTCTGGGCTCACGTCAGCGGACGCTGGACCTGCTGGCGCGCCTGGGCCGCGACAGCGCGCCGGCTAACCTGTATGCGCCCGCGGGGCTCGATATTGGCGCGGAGACTCCGGAGCAGATTGCCTTGTCGATCCTGGGCGAGGTGCAAGCCTGCTTCGCTGGGCGCCGTGGCGGCGCGTTGCGGGAGCGGACGGGCAGTATCCATGGTCGGGAGCAGTTGGCCGCTCCGGATCTGTATCCGAGCTGCGAACGTTTGTAGGCGATCTAAGCCGCGGCTCTCGATGTGCCTTTACAGATCCAGCGACTTGCTTGCGATCAGCGACTCAGCCCTGGACAGGAAGTCGGCCAGCGGCATGGAGCCCTGGTCGCCTTTGCCTCGCACGCGCACGCTGACCGCGCCAGCCTCCTGCTCCTTGTCGCCGAAGACCAGGATGTAAGGGATCTTCTGCATGGTCAGGTCGCGGATTTTCGCGTTCATCTTCTCGTTGCGGCTGTCCAGCTCCACCCGCAGGCCCGCGGCCCTTAGCTGCTGCTGGAGCGTTTTGCCATAGTCGTTGTGACGTTCTGCGATGGGCACAAGGCCAATCTGGATGGGAGCGAGCCACAGCGGGAAGTTGCCGGCGTAGTGCTCGATCAGCACGCCAAAAAAGCGCTCAACGGAGCCGTAAAGCGCGCGATGCACCATGACCGGCTGATGGCGCTCGCCGTCCTCGCCAACGTACTCAAGCTCAAATCGCTCGGGCAGTGTGAAGTCGAACTGCACGGTCGATAGCTGCCACAGGCGGCCGATCGCGTCGACCAGCTTGATGTCGATCTTAGGCCCGTAGAAGGCGGCCTCCCCGGGCATGGTGGCGTAGGGAATGCCCTTGCTCTGAAGCGCGCGCTCGAGGGAGCCGGTCGCCAGCAGCCACTTGTCATCGGAGCCGGCATACTTGGCGCGGTCGTTCGGATCCCAGGTGGAGAGCTCCACCTTGAACTCACTGAAGCCGAAGGTCTTCAGCACTGCCTCGGCGAAGTCGATGCAGGCGACCACTTCGCCCTCGATCTGGTCCGGAGTGCAGAAGATGTGGGCGTCGTCTTGGGTGAAGCCGCGCACGCGCAGCAGTCCATGCATGGTGCCGGAGCGCTCATACCGGTAGACGTTGCCCAGCTCGGCCAGGCGGACCGGCAGATCGCGATAGCTCTTGGGCGAGTTCTTGTAGATGAGGATGTGGAACGGGCAGTTCATGGGCTTCATGCGATAGTTCGCATCGTCCAGCTCCATGGGGGTGAACATGTTTGCGGCGTAGTAGCCTTCATGCCCGCTGGTCTGCCACAGGTTTACCCGCGCCACATGCGGCGTGTACACCAGCTCGTAACCGCGCCGGATACATTCCTCGCGCATCCAGTCTTCCATGATCTTGCGGATCATGGCGCCCTTGGGATGAAAGAAGACCAGGCCCGCGCCGGCCAGCTCCTGGATGGAGAACAGGTCGAGCTGCTTGCCCAGTAGCCGATGGTCGCGCCGCGCTGCCTCTTCCAGGCGGGCGAAGTGCTCGTCCATCTCCTTCCTCGAGAAGAAAGCCGTGCCGTAGATGCGCTGCAACTGCGGGTTCTTCTCATCGCCCAGCCAGTACGCACCAGCCAGTGACAGCACCTTGAACGCCTTGACCCGCGCCGTGGATGGCACGTGCGGGCCGCGGCAGAAGTCGATGAAGCCGCCGTTGCGATAGAGCGAGATCTCCTCACCCGGCTGGGTAAAGCGCTCAATGAAGTGCACCTTCATGAAGTCATCGTGCGCGCGGTACTCGGCCAGGCCCTGCTCGCGCGGCTCAAACTCGCGCACGAATGGCTCATCGCGCTGGACCACCTCGGCCATCTTCAGCTCGATCGCGGAGAGGTCATCGGGGGTGAAGGGCGTGGGGCGATAAAAGTCGTAGAAGAAGCCGGCATCGGTTGCGGGACCATGGCCCAGCTTCGTCTCCGGGAACAGCTCCAGCACCGCGGTCGCCATCACGTGCGCGGCGGAGTGGCGCACAACGGGGAGCGCGTCTGGGTCTTTCTCGGTCAGCAGTTGAAGGTGCACGTCTTCGGTCAGTGGCGTGCGCAGGTCGACCAGCCGCTCTGCGGCGGCGTCAGGCGCCGCGTACATGGCCTGCTCTCCGGGCGCGGACTTCTCATCGCCGGCAGCATGAGCGTCCGAGGAGGCGTCGTGCGGCACAGCTTTGGCCGGACGGATGCGTGCAACAACGGCGGCTGCGGCCAGTCGAGGCGAGATGCTCATCGCGACGTCGTGCGCGGAACTTCCGGAGGGGAGCTGCCGGACGGAGCCGTCGGGCAGGTGAACCTGGATCTGCTGGCTGGATTCGGACTGCTGGCTGGATTCGGACATGGTGGTGATGTAAGGATAGGGGAGGGCGCCAGCTACGTCGAGGAAGGCGCGTCGATCGACGAAGGTCGCGTTGCGCAAGGTTGTAGGTACGGCAAATCTCTCGAACAGGGACAGAAGACTCATGGGCCCCAACCTCGATGTAGTTGTTGCACCCGACCAGGCCAGACCGGGCGGCCCGGATATGCTGGTTGAGCCCAGCCGCATGCGGCTGGATTCTGTGGATGCGTGGCGCGGGCTCATCATCGTGGTGATGATGCTGGATCATGCGCGCGACTTCTTTTACTACTACGGCCTCACCACTACCTCCCCGACGGATCCAGCGCATACCACCGCTGCCCTCTATGTAACCCGCTGGATTACTCATCTGTGCGCGCCTACCTTCGTCTTTCTGGCCGGGGTCTCGATCCGGCTGCAGCGGGAGAAGGCGGCCGCCGTTGAGTCGCTGCCGCGCTTTCTGCTGACGCGCGGCCTCTGGATCGCCTTCGTCGGCCTGACGCTGGCGAGCTTCGGCATCAACATGGGCCGGCCGTTCTTCTTCTTCGAGGTTCTTTACGCTATCGGCATCAGCATGGCGTTGATGGCGGCGTTGGTGCGTCTGCCCACCCGTGCGGTGATGGCGCTGGGCGTTGCGGTGGTGATGACGGCGCCGCTGATGATCCTCCCGCTGCTGCATGCGACAGGCGGCTGGGCGGCGCTGCGCACGCTTACGGTACTCCCCGGGCCATTGCCCGCGCTTCCCGGGCTGGTGTTGTACCCGTTTGTGCCCTGGTTGGGGGTCTTGTGTGTGGGTTACGGCTACGGGCACGTATTCCGGCTGCCCCGGCGCGCGCGCGAGCGCACCGTGCTTGGAACGGCTGTTGGGCTGCTGGTTGCGTTTCTTCTGCTGCGAGGGCTGAATGGCTACGGAGATCCGGCTCCCTGGCGGCTCTGGCCGGACCTTCTGCGGGATATGGAGTCGTTCCTGAATGTCACCAAGTATCCGGCCTCGCCGGACTTCGTGATGGTGACGCTCGGACTGTCCTTGTTGCTGTTTCTCCTGCTGGATCGCGTCCAGGGGAGGATAGTGCAGTGGCTGCTGCCGTTCGGCCGGACGCCGCTGTTCTGCTACGTGACGCACATCTATGTAGTGCACCTGCTGCAGATTGGGATCGGGCTCAGCTTAGGCTTCCCGCTCAGCAAATTCCTAAACACCCTTGCTCCGAAGGCGGGCGCGGCGGTGACGGGTCGCGTCTGGGGCTTTCCCCTGGCGGGTGCCTATCTGGCGTGGGTCATCCTTGTATTGCTGATGTATCCGCTGGCGCGCTGGTTTGCGAGCGTGAAGCAGCGGCGGCGCGACTGGTGGCTGCGCTACCTGTAGCGGCGCGGCGCCAGGGGCTTCGGTCAAGAATCCGATTCGAGAGATGTGTCCTGGCCTAGCCTTTGGCAAGACCTATAGGCAGGCGTTCCACCGGCCGATCAGAAAGCCGGGGCCATGGATGGTAGCCTTTCCTCATACAAATCTTCGGGGTCTGTTAATGACCAGACGAGAATTGGCGACGCACCTGAGGCTCCACCCGCTCTATGTAATTGAACGCCAAACCTCTCGCACTGGTAGGCCAAACGTCGTCAGCTTCTACGTGATTTCTGACGGCGCTTTGGTGCGGATCGACGAGATCATCCTGAACATGATGGGCTTTGCGGTGAAACCTCAGAATGTGGGCCGCATCACCCGCACGGTGAGCCTGCATGATCCGGCGGTCGCCACCTTGGAGGAGCACATCGCACGAATTGCGGATGCGCTCCTCGGGATTTCGAGCGGTCTCAGCTACGTGATTCTTTGAATTTTCCCCGTGACGGCTCGAACTAAGGACACCTTCGAGGAAGATTGCATCCCAGATCCCGGTCAGGGTTGAGGCGCTTCGCTGCCAGGCGCCGGCGGCGGCTGGGTGCTCTTGGGGCCGGAGTAGACCAGCGGAACGTGGAATGGTAGCGCTGCGTTGCTTTTGGCGCTCGGCGCGGCCTTCTTCCGCTGGTCATCGGTGGCGACGACAGTGCGCTGGGAGTTGATGCATTGCCATTCGCCGGCGGCGTTGCGGCGGAAGATGTGGGTGAAGACGCCCTTTTCGGCAATCTGTTCACCGCCGCCCTTCCACTGCATCACGTAGGTTCCGTTGACGATTGCGACATCGCCCACCATCCGCGCGCTTACCACCTTCTGGGTTAGAGAGGCGGGCACCGCACCAGCCACAAACAGTCGCGAGATCTGCTGGTTGCGCGTGGTGATGTCGCCATCCGCGGCGATGCCGACGAAGTCCGGCGCCAGCAGATTCTCAAGCGCAAACTGATCGTGCTTGGCCACTGCCTTGTCCCAGGTGTCCTCCACGGCCTGCATGCGGTCCAGTTGCGGGGCAGTCTCGGCAGGGCGCACCTGCGCGCCGGCGGGCAGCAGGATCAGTGCGGGCGATAGGAGGCGATAGAGGCGAAACCGAGGCATAGACAGGATCACAAGGCAAGATGATATCGCGCTCTGGTTGCGGGCTGGTTACCAACACAACTCCGCCATGATCCACACTGGCAGCAGGGCAGAGATTAGAGCAACATAGAGCGATGGCAGCTTACCCCGAGATCTCCCTTGAGCGCGGCATGCCGGCCAGCCCGGATGCGGAGCGCTCTATCCTGGGCGCGATCCTGCTCGAGAATGCGCACTTCCATGAGGCGGCAGAGAAGAAGCTGACCGCGGACGACTTCTCGCTGGATTCGCACCGCCGCATCTTCGCGCGCATGGATGAGCTGGTCACGGGAGGGCGCGCAGTCGACCTGGTGACGTTGGTTGAAGAGCTGGCGCGCCGCAAGGAGGTGGAGTCGGTCGGCGGCGTGGCCTATATCGCTTCTCTGACAGAAGGGTTGCCGCGCCGGCTCTCCATCGAAGAGTACGTCCGGATCGTGAAGGATAAGTCGCTGCTGCGGCAGTTGATCAGCGTCTGCAACACGGCCATGACGCAGGCGGTCGACCAGACCGAAGATGCGCTGGAAGTGCTGAACGCGGCAGAGTCTGCGCTGTTGGAGGTGTCGGAGCGCGGGCTCACCCGCGACTTCTCGAACATTCCGGCGATCGTGAAGCAGCACTTCGGCACCATCGATGCCATCTGGAAGCTGAAGCGCGAGGTCACCGGGCTGGCCACACACTTCAAGGACTTCGACCGCATGACCAGCGGGCTGCAGCCGGCAGAGCTGATCATCATCGCGGCGCGTCCTTCTATGGGTAAGACGGCCTGGGCGATCAACATCGCGCAGCAGGCGGCGCTGAAGGACGGCAAGGTGGTGGGCATCTTCTCGCTGGAGATGTCGAGCGAGTCGCTGCTGCGACGCATGCTGGCGTCGGAGGCCTTTGTGAACATGCGCAAGATCCAGTCCGGCTTCATCAGCCGCGATGACCAGGACGCGCTGATCAACGCAGCGGCCAAGCTGACGGAGTCGCATATCTTTATCGATGACACACCGGGCATCTCGCTGGCGGAGATGCGGGCGAAGGCGCGCCGGCTGAAGCAGCAGCGCGGCCTGGACCTGATCGTGGTGGACTACCTGCAGCTGATGTCGGCCAGTCTGCCCGGCAGCATGGGCAAGCGGCACGAGAATCGCACGCAGGAGGTTTCCGCAATCAGCCGCGGCCTGAAGGCGCTGGCCAAGGAGCTGCACGTGCCAGTCATCGCGCTCTCCCAGCTCAGCCGTGCGTCGGAGCAGCGCGGCGGCGACAAGAAGCCGATGCTCTCCGACCTGCGTGAGTCCGGCTCGATCGAGCAGGATGCGGACGTCGTCGCCTTCATCCATCGCGACAGCTACTACAACAAGGATGAGAACGGCGACGAGGACCCCGACTCCAAAGGCAAGGCAGAGATCATCATCGCCAAGCAGCGTAACGGCCCCACCGGCTCGGTTCACCTGGCGTACCTGAGCGAGTACACACGCTTTGAAAACATGGCGCAGGCTGGAGAGGGCGACAGCTACGAATGAGCTGCCCTCCGACGCGCCCTCTGTGGGCGGAGCTGTCGAGCCTGGCATTGCGCAACAACTACGCTGCGCTGCGTGCGCACACCGATGCTGCCGGCGCAGAGATCATCAGCGTCATCAAGGCCGATGCCTACGGCCATGGCGCGACGGGCGCGCAGCAGGCGCTCCGCAGCGCCGGGTGCAGGTGGTTCGCCGTCACCTCCCTTGAAGAGGCTTGTGCGCTGCCACCGCTCGCGGCAGGCGATCGCATGCTGCTGCTGTCCGGGCTCTATGCCGGCGAAGCGCGGGAGGTGGTGGCGCGCAACCTGACACCGGTGCTGGCGTGCGTGCAGCAGATCGAGTGGCTGGCTGCGGCAACAAGGGCGTCGGGCAGCGCGAGTTATCCGCTCCATCTGGAGATTGACACGGGCATGGCGCGCCAGGGCGTGCCGTGGGACGATGCGCGGGCGCTGGGCGCGGTCGCCGAGTGTATGGGTCGGCATCCGCAACTGGCGTGCGAGGCTGTGATGACGCACTTCGCGTCGCCCGAAGATCACGCTTCACCCCAGACATCGCAGCAGGTGGAGCGCTTCCGTTCCGCGCTGGCAGTCTTGCGGGCTCACGGCTGCGGTCCCCCGCGGCTGCACGTGGGCAACTCGGCCTGCATCGGCAATACGGTGCGGATGGATGCGCTGCTCGCGCTGGCACGGGAGTGCAATGCACGCCTACTGATGCGCCCCGGGATCGCGCTCTACGGCTACGGCGCCCACGCAGCAATGCTGGGCCTGGAGCCGGTGCTGAGCTGGAAGACGCGCATCACTGCGCTGCGCAGCATCGCGACGGGAGAGAGTGTCAGCTACAACGCAACGTTCCGCGCAGAACGGCCGACCCGCATCGCGCTGCTGCCGGTGGGCTATGCAGACGGCTACAACCGGCTGCTGTCAAATTGCGGGGAGGTGCTGGTGCGGGGGCGGCGTGCCCGCGTCACCGGCCGCGTCACCATGGATCAGATCATGGTGGACGTCAGCGAGATCCCCGAGGTCGCGGTGGACGAGGAAGTGGTGCTGATCGGCTCGCAAGGCGGCCAGCGCATCACTGCCGACGAGCTCGCGGCGCTTACCGGGACCATCTCCTACGAGGTGCTGTGCGCCATCGGGGCCCGTGTGCGCCGGCTGTGGAGCGACGCTCCGGTATCCTAAGAGCGATGCTGGGAAAGCCTTACGCGCGGTGGATGTTCGCCTGGGAGACCGCGCTGACCACCCGGGACACGAATCGGATCGTACGCCCGGTGGAGTGGGGCTTCGATTGGCTGGCCGACTATGCCGGCCCGCGCGGACTGATGCCGCCTGCAGGAAGAGAGCTGACGGCGGCTGAGGCCGAGGCAGCACTCATCGCCATCAACCAGGCCGTGCTCGCGGATCCGCACGCCTTCTTCGACTACAAGCGCCCTGATGACTTTCGCCTGGAGCAGCGCTACCCGCAACTGTTCCCCACCAATGTGCGGCCAGAGACCCTGCGCAAGGATGCCGCACTGCGCGCACGTGCCGAGCAGGGCCGCGTGCCGCATGCCGAGTTTCTGCGCTTCACCTCGCCGGTCCGCACGCCCTACCCGGAGAATGATTTGGCGAACGCGCGCTGGTACCCCGCCCCGGCGGAGCGGCAGGCGGGCAAGCCAAAGCAGGCCATGATCGTGATGCCACAGTGGAATGCCGACGCCTTCAGCCACAACGCCCTGTGCACGCTGTTCAATCGCTTCGGCATCTCCGCCCTGCGGCTGTCGAAGCCATACCACGATGTTCGCCGCCCGGCCGAGCTGGAGCGTGCCGACTACGCGGTCAGCGCGAACCTGGGCCGCACCGTGGCTGCCTGCCGCCAGGGAGTGGTGGATGTGCGCTGCTGCCTCGACTGGCTCGAGGGCCAGGGGTATGAGCAGTTCGGCATCCTCGGCACCAGCCTCGGCTCCTGCTACGCCTTCATCGCCGCCGCCATGGATCCGCGGCTGCAGGTGTGCGCCTTCAACCATGCATCGATGTCGTTCGGCGACGTGGTGTGGACCGGGCAGAGCTCGCGTCACATCCGCGCCGCCTTTGAGCAGGTGATGACGCAGTCCCAGCTGAACCAGATCTGGGCCTCCATCAGCCCGGTCTCCTTCATGCAGCAGTTTGCGGCGCCGCCACGTAAGGTGCTGGTGGTACACGCCACCTACGACCTGACGTTTCTGCGCGAGTACTCGTTGCAGGTGCTGGACGCCTTTCAGCGCTTCGGAGTGGATTTTGAATCGAAGGTGCTGCCTTGCGGCCACTACACCACGGGCGAGACTCCATACAAGTTCATCGACGGCTGGTACTTGGGCTCGTTCGTGTACCGCGCCTTCCGCGACCTGGCGGAGTCGGGCGTGCGGCCCGGCCGGGCCCGTGAATCAGAGCTGGCCGCCCGCTAGTCAGTCGTCCTTCGCGCAGCCTAGAATTGCTGGTATGCCCACACAGACGCCCGCCACGCAGCAAAAGAGCCAGAACCGTTCTCTCGACGAAGCCGATCCGCTGGTTGCCGAGGCGATTGCGAACGAGGTAGCCCGTCAGCATGAGGGGCTGGAGATGATTGCGTCGGAGAACTTTGTGAGCCGCGCGGTGCTGGAGGCGACAAGCTCCGTCTTCACCAACAAGTACGCAGAGGGCTACCCCGGCAAACGCTACTACGGCGGGTGCGAGTACGCCGATGAGGTGGAGAATCTGGCGCGGGACCGGGCAAGGCAGGTCTTCGGCGCCGAGCACGCGAACGTGCAGCCGCACTCCGGCTCGCAGGCGAATGCGGCGGCATACATGGCGGTCATCCAGCCGGGCGACACCATTCTTGGCCTGGACCTGGCGCACGGCGGGCACCTGACGCATGGTCACAAACTGAACTTCTCCGGCAAGCTCTACCGTGTCGCCTCCTATGGTGTGCGCAAAGACACCGAGGTGATCGACTATGACGAGCTCGCCGACATCGCCCGGCGGGAGCAGCCCAAGCTGCTGATCGGGGGTGGCAGCGCCTATCCGCGTACCTTCGACTTTGCCCGCATGCGCGCCATTGCGGATGAGGTGGGCGCGTTGCTGCTGATTGACATGGCGCACTTTGCCGGGCTGGTTGCGGGCGGCGCGCACCCGTCGCCGGTGCCGCACGCACACATTGTGACCACTACCACGCACAAGACACTGCGCGGACCGCGCAGCGGGCTGATTCTGTGCCAGCAGCAGTTTGCGCAGGCCGTGGACCGCTGTGTCTTTCCCGGCCAGCAGGGTGGACCGCTGGTCCACGTGATAGCAGCGAAGGCGGTCGCCTTCGGTGAGGCGCTCGAGCCCGGCTTCCGTGAGTACGCTGCGCAGATCATACGCAACGCGAAGGCGCTGGCGGAGGCACTAGCCGGTCGTGGCTTCCGCGTCATCTCCGGCGGCACCGACACGCACGTGCTGCTGATCGATGTCTTCGCCAAGGGCATACTGGGCAGCGAGGCTGAGACTGCTCTGCACGCAGCCGGCATAACGGTGAACAAGAACGCGATCCCCTTTGACCAGAACCCGCCCATGAAGCCGAGCGGCGTGCGCCTAGGGACACCGGCGCTGACCACCCGCGGCATGCGCGAGGCCGAGATGCGCACTATCGCTGCCTGGATCACAGAGGCGCTCGAGAAGCGTGCCGATGCGGCCGCCCTGGCGCGTATCCGCGGACAGGTACAGGAGCTGGCAGAGCAGTTCCCTCTGTATGAGTGGCTGCGCCAGCCGCAGATGGCCGCGGCGCGGTAGGGGCAGCAGAGCCGGCGCGTGTCAGACGGAGCGCGCCGGCCTGAGCTCGAAGAGCTCAGATTGCCCGCTTAGATCTGTGCCAGCCCGCCATCCACGCTCAGCTCACTCGCGTTCACGAAGCTTGAATCGTCGGAGGCGAGGAAGAGTGCGACAGTCGCAATCTCTTCCGGACGCCCCAATTGCTTGCGCGGTATCAGGGAGCGGAACATCTCCTTCATCGCCTCCGGCGCCTGGGCCATGGCTGCGGTGTCGATCGGCCCCGGGTGGAGCACGTTGGCGCGAATGCGGCGATCTTTCAGCTCCACCGCCCAGGTACGGACGAAGGCACCCAGCGCTGCTTTACTGGCGCTATATACGGTCCTGCCCGGCATCCCCTTGATTGCCGCGATTGAGCCGTTCAGGATGATGGAACCGTTGTCGCGAAGCATGGGGAGCGCCTTCTGCACGGTAAACAGAGT
The DNA here is from genome assembly GCA_964252395.1 of uncultured Acidobacteriaceae bacterium. GTDB lineage: Bacteria > Acidobacteriota > Terriglobia > Terriglobales > Acidobacteriaceae > KBS-83. The sequence goes on from CAXUMX010000004.1 coordinate 74,453, forward strand.
GCCGCGCACATTCAGATTGAAGGTCTCCGCATACTGCTCCTCGGTTATCTCGCCCAGCGAAGCGGAACCGGCATGCCCGGCGCTGGCAAATACCACGTCGATGTGACCCTTCTCCTGCTTCACCCGGTCGTACAGCCGGTCGAGATCGGCCAGGTTCCCTGCGTCGCCCTGCACCCCTGTCACATTCTGCCCGATGGCCTGCACCGCCTCATCCAGCTTGTCCTGCCGCCGCCCGGTGATGAATACGTAAGCGCCCTTTGCAACAAACAGCTTGGCTGTGGCCAGTGCCATACCCGATGTGGCTGCCGTGATCACGGCAACCTTTCCGTCTAACTTGCCCATGGAGATCTCCTCAGGTGCGAGCGCGTTTCAGCACGCTCCGGGTCAGGGATGCCGGGGCAGGCGGGAAAGGACCAAAAGCTTCGAACCAGTTGCGGCCACCTGGCGATTGGCTCCGCATTCGCACACGGCTGAAGCGGACGGCAACAGGCTAGAATGAAGGAGCAGGCGGACTGGACGGTCGCTGCCGGGTGCTTCGGCATCCGGGGGAGGAAAGTCCGAACTCCGCAGGGCAGTGTGCCGGATAACGTCCGGGATCGGCGCGTCAAGGCGCCGAGACGGCTAGTGCCACAGAGAAGATACCGCCGCTGCACGCAAGTGCAGGGGTAAGGGTGAAAAGGTGCGGTAAGAGCGCACCGCTCCGGCTGCAAAGCGCGGAGGCAGGGTAAACCCCACACGGAGCAAGACCAAATAGGGAGGGAGACTGCAGGCTGGCCCATACGCCTGCAATCGCGTGACGGCCCGTCGCGCCCACGTGGGCCCTTCTCCGGCTTTCGGGCTGCGAGAAGCGGAAACCTCCGGGTAGGTCGCTGTTGAACGTCGGCAGTAATGCCGCGTCTAGAGGAATGATCGTCCTCGACAAAATTCGGCTTACAGGTCCGCCTGCAAACGTCCTGTACCCGCCGGAGCTCCCCCTTCGTGGCCCTGGTGTCGGTGCAGATTTACCGGCGCAGCCTACAATGCGCGTGAGAGGCTGTGAGTTAAAGTTGTGCCACTCGGAGGGGAAGCGATGCTTCATCTGATCTGGGAAGCGATCATCGGGCTCATCGTGGGCGCACTCGCCAAGCTGATCATGCCGGGCAAGGATCCCGGTGGCATCTTCATCACCATGTTGATCGGCATCGCGGGCGCGTTTCTGGGCGCCTTCCTGGGCCGCGCGCTGGGTCTGTATCGCGAAGGCCAGGGTGCAGGCTTCATCATGTCGCTGATCGGTGCGCTGATTCTGCTGGGGCTGTATCGGCTGATCAAAGGCAGAACCGCCACCGTCTAGGCTGCCCCCGGGTGCGGGGCCCCCGGTTTTGCTGGAACCAACAGCAAGCCGGATGCGTTCCTTCCAGCACGTGCCTCCGGCGCGGCTGCGCGGCTGTGCGCTGCTACACTCGGAGCACCTTTCCTGGCGGGAACCTATGGCATTCCGTGAAGCCGTGATGATCGCGCTGCAGTCGCTATGGGCCAACAAGCTGCGCTCCATCCTCACCCTGCTGGGAGTGGTGATCGGGGTGGCGTCCGTCATCATGGTGATCACGCTGGTGGCCGGGGCCAACAAGTTTGTCGCCACCAAGGTGTACGGCTATGGCGCGGACGTGTTCACGGCGTCCAAGCAGCCGGCCGTCGTTTTCAGCGATGCCGAGTACAGCAAGTTCCAGAAGCGCAAGGATCTGAAGCTGGACGCCTACAAGGCAATCGCGGAGCGCTGCGATGCCTGCGCCTCCACCGGCGCCATGGCGACCAAGACCGGCTCCGTCGTCTTCAACACCAGCTCCGCAACGGATGTCGAGATTCGCGGTTGGACCTGGGACATGCCCGGCATCTACAACATCAACATCGATCGCGGCCGCGCGTTCACTCCGAGTGAGGAGGAGCGCCGCGTGCGTGTCGCCATCATCGGCCCGGATATCCAGGACAACCAGATGGTGGGGGTCGACCCGCTGGGCAAGGAGATTCGCGTCGACGGCGAGCACTACACCGTCATCGGCGTGGGTGAGCGCAAGGGCAAGACGCTGGGCCAGAGCCAGGACAACTGGGTGGCGGTTCCGCTGGAGAGCTTTCTGGACACGCATGGCTACAACCGCAGCCTCACTCTCTATGCGCGCGCCCGGGGCACCGGCGACCCGCTGGAGATCGCCGCCGACCAGGTGCGCGTCATCCTGCGCTCGCTACGCCACGACCCGCCCGGCGCGGAAGACAGCTTCTCCCTCGACACCAACTCCACCTTCATCGGCATCTGGCAGAACATCAGCCGCAGCTTCGCGGCGGTCTTTGTGTCGCTGGCCGCTATTTCGCTGGTGGTGGGCGGCATCGTCATCATGAACATCATGCTGGTCAGCGTGACGGAGCGGACGCGCGAGATTGGCGTGCGGAAGGCGCTGGGCGCGCGACGCAGCGATGTGATGACACAGTTTCTGATTGAGGCGGCGACGCTCTCGCTGTTCGGCGGCATGGCCGGCGTGGTGGCCGGCATCGTGCTCGCCAAAGGCATCACGCTCATCGTCGGCTTCCCTTCCGACATCAAGGTCTGGTCGGTGTTGCTGGGCCTGGGCGTCGCCAGCGCGGTCGGCATCTTCTTCGGCGCCTACCCGGCGCGCAAGGCGTCGCGGCTGGACCCCATCGTCGCACTGCGCTCAGAGATGTGAAGGCGGAGGACACAGCATGCGGGTGAGCGATGTACGCGAAGCAGTGCGCATGGCGGCAGATACACTGCGCTCGAACAAGCTGCGCTCCGGCCTCACCATCCTCGGCATCATGATCGGTGTGACGACGGTCATTTTGATCTCGTCCGTCATCAGCGGGCTCACCTCCAACGTCGACGGGATCGTCAAGTCGCTGGGCTCGAATGTGTACTGGGTCTTCCGCTTCCAGGTCTTCGGCAAGCGGCCGACGCTCGAGGAGCTGTCACGGCGTCAGCTCACCTATGAAGACGCGGTCGCTCTGGAGTCCCTGCCGCACGTGGTCGCGGTGGATCCGTCGCAGCAGTACCGATCCCCTACCGGACAGCTGGGCAGCTTCTCCGTGAAGTACAAGAGCCGCAAGGTCCAGAACACGATCCTCGAAGGCGACTCCGCCTCCCAGCCGCTGGTCTACGACATCGACCTGGAGGCGGGGCGCTTCTTCACCAGCCAGGAGGTGGAGCGTCACGCCAATGTCGTGGTGCTGGGGCATGACACGGCGGAACAGCTGTTCGGCTCCGAAGACCCGATCGGCAAGGAGGTGAACTTCGAGGGCGATGTGTTCACCGTTGTGGGGGTGTACGCGAAGCAGAAGCAGGTCTTTGGCGGCGGCAAGAATCCGCAGGACAATGCTGCGCACTTTCCGCTTACGACCTTCCACAAGCTGCACCCGGAGATTCTGGACCACTGGATCAGCGTGAAGTACGACGACGCCAAGCACAAGATTGCTGTGGAGGACGAGATTCGCGAGATGCTGCGGCGGCGGCGCAAGGTGCATTCGGATCAGCCGGACAACTTCGCCATCTTCTCCTCGGACGCTTTGCTGCAGTTGTGGAATCAGCTCACCAGCGGTCTGTTCCTCTTTCTGGTGGGTGTGTCCAGCGTGGGACTGATGGTGGGTGGCGTCGGTGTGATGAACATCATGCTGGTCAGCGTCACCGAGCGTACGCGCGAGATCGGCATCCGCAAGGCACTGGGCGCGACCAAGCGCACCATCCTGTTGCAGTTCACGCTGGAGGCGATGACGCTGTGCGCCTTTGGCGGCTTCGTCGGCATCCTGGCGGGCGCATTGCTGACTATGCTGCTGAAGCTGGTGCTGGGCTCCGTGCTGCCGGCGCAGATCTCTCTGATGTGGACGGCGACGGCCTTCACCGTCTCCTGCATGATCGGCCTGCTGTTCGGCATCTATCCGGCGTGGAAGGCCTCGACGCTGGACCCGATCGACGCGCTGCGCTACGAGTAGAGGCGTGCCGGCTGGCTGAACCCGCGAACCGCGCGACGCTGCCTCGCACGCTACACTCGAAGTCTTGAGGCCAGAGATTCTCGCTACTGTGGTTGCCGCCATCACGACCCTGCTTGCCTGGGCCGGCATCGGCTATTACCTGCTCGCGATGGCGAGCGCGCGAGCCTTCCTGCGGAGCCTGCCTCGGCGCAATGACTCTTCCGGCGAGCTGCCCGCCGTCAGCATCCTGAAGCCCGTCAAGGGCCTGGATCATGAGATGTACGCAGCGCTGGCCAGCCACTGCCGCCAGCAGTACGCGGGCCAGGTGGAGATACTGTTCGGAGTCAGCTCGCTCCAGGATCCTGCGGTTGCTGCCATCCATCAGCTCCAGGCAGAGTTTCCTGCGCACAGCATCCGCATCCTGGAGTGCCCGCTGGTGCTGGGCGCCAATGGCAAGGTCAGCAACCTGGCGCAGATGCTGCCGCAGGCGCAGTATCCGCACGTGTTGATCAATGACGCAGACATCGTCGTCTCTCCGCACTATCTGCAGCGAGTCATGGGCGGGTTCGCGCAGAGTGGGCCAAACGGCATGCCGGTCGGCATGGTGACCACGCCCTATCGCGGTCGCGCGCACGGACGCAATGGCGGCCGTCCGACGCTTGGCTCGCGCATGGAGGCGCTGGGCATCTCGACCGACTTCATGCCGGGCGTCTTCACCGCGCGGCGTCTGGAGGGCGGCATCCACTTTGGCCTGGGATCGACCCTGGCTGTATCGCGCGAGGCGCTTGAGGATGCGGGCGGCCTGGCACCCCTGGTTGACGCGCTGGCAGACGATTACGAGCTGGGTGCGCGAGTCGCGGCCGCAGGCTACGCCGTGCTGTTATCTGGAGAGGTAGTCGAGACCTTCGTGCCGGGTTACACAGCGAGCGAGTTCCTGGAGCATCAGTTGCGCTGGAGCCGATCCACCCGCGACTCGCGGCGCTGGGGTTACAGCGGCCTGCTGTTCACCTACGGGTTGCCCTGGGCCAGCCTGAATGTAATCGCCAGCGGGCTGAGCCTGGAGAGCATCGCGCTGTTCGTGCTGGCGCTGGCGACGCGGGTAGCGCTGGCGCTCAGCGTGGGCGCGGGCCTCCTTGCCGATCGTTGGGTGTTGACCGACCTGTGGCTGCTGCTGCCGCGCGACCTGATGGCGCTGGGCATCTGGGTGTGGAGCTTCGCAGGCGACACCGTCACCTGGCGCGGAGAGCGCTTCCTGCTGCGACGCGGCAAGCTGACACGATTGCCGCAATAGCGCACTACTGCGCCCGGTTGGACAGCAGAGCCTTGCCCCCGTCCTGGGCCACGGGGAAGCCCGGAGCTCGCAGGCTCGGGGGATGTGTTGCATCGGTCAGCACAAAAACTCGCCTGGAGCCGAGCCAAAGTCGTGCAAACGACGCGTCGTCGTCGAAGATTGCCGGCGCGTCGGGGAAGAACGATCCGTACCACAGGTTGGAGCTGCGTCCATTCAGGATGCGCACCTGCCGGCCAGTGTAGAAGGCGAGCGAGGAGCCGCTCTCATACTCGCCGTTGATTACGATGATGTCTTGGTCGCGAAGCAGCGGCTTGAGCGTGCGCGCGAGGCTGGCAGAGGAGAGGACGGGGGAGAAGGTTACGAGTGCGAGGTGGGCAGCGGTGAGGAAGAGCAGGCTCCCGCCCGCGAGAGCCAGCGTAGCCGCGTGCGCGTACCCTCTGCATCGAAGTGCAAGATGCGCGCCCGTCCCGGCCAGCAATGCCAGCGCGGTCAGTAAAAGCGGCGTGCGGAAGAACGCCATTGCGGGTGTCGATAGATCGAGGAAGTGGCCGAACGAGAGCGCGTAATCGCCAGGATGGCTGCTGAGCGCGGCGGCCAGATCGCCGGTGGGCGCCGGCGCGTGCAAGGCAAAGAACAGCGCCACGGCAGACGCGGCTGCTGCGGCGGCAAAAAGAGCCCATGCGGTCCGGATCGCCGGACGTGAGTTCGAGGAACGCGCGAGCAAGTCGCCGAGCAGCAGCGCAAGTGCCGGCATTGATGGCAGCACGTAGTACTCCTGCCGGGTGGAGAGGCTGAAGAAGACCAAAGGGACCGCCGCCCAGACCATCAACAGCAGTCGCGCCCGCTCCGTTGGGTTGAGTGGCACGCCGCGCTGCCAGCGCCTGAGCGGAACCCGTCGCAGCGCGTGGAGGAGAAAGGCACTCCACGGCATCAGCCACACCAGCAGCAGCCCCCAGAACAGCGCGAGCGGCACCGTGTCGTAGTCGCGTGGGACCCGCTGGTTCAGATAGCGGAACAAGTGCTCGTTGACGAAGTAGAACCAGAACCAGCCGTGCACATTGCCGACGGTCGGCATCGCGCCGGCAGGATGACCTACGGACGGATTGGCGATGCCGACAGCGATATGCCAGGGCGCCGCAATCGCCAGGAAGATCAACAGCCCGGTCAGCGGGTGCCAGCGCCGCAGGTGCCCAGGCTGCCGCGTCATCCCCAGGTACGCGGCAACGATCACTAGCGGGAATACCAGGCCGATCAGCCCCTTGGTCAGCACGCCCAGGGCACAGGCAGCGCCGAATGCTGCAGCGTTGCGTCGCGTCGGCTGCTCAAGTGAGCGCCAGAAGGCGGCCATTGCAACGCATAGCCACAAGCAGAGGATCGCGTCTGGAATGAGGATGCGAGTAAAGATGAACAGGCCGAAGCTGGACAGCAGCACCACCGCAGCCAGCAGTGCTGAACCATCGCTCCCGAACATGCGCCGGCCCAATGCCAGCACCGCCAGCAACAGCGCCAGCGTGTAGAGCGCAAGCGGCAGGCGCGCCGACCAGGTGTGCACTCCGAAGAGGCGGAAGCTGCCCGCCATGCTCCAGTAAAGCAGCGGCGCCTTCTCCAGGTAGCGGATGCCGTTGGCGTAGAGCGTGATCCAGTCATGCCGGGCCAGCATCTCTCGCGCCACCTCGGCATGCACGCTGTCTGCGTCGTCCAGCAGCGGCGGCCGCAGCAACGCGAAGCTGGCGTAGAGCAGCAGCCACAGCACAGCCACTACGATCACCGGCAACAGCGGGCGCCTGCGAAGGCCGGCGACAACTGCGGGAGCAGGCGCTGTGGAGAGCTGCGGCATGGATGCGGCGATTGTCGCATCCTGCAGCAGAGGCGCGTGAACCCGCCGGCGTCCGGCCGCGTAGCAGGGGGCGCGTCGGTGCGATTGCGGCGTGGCGGCGGTATAGAGTAGACGGAAGCTTGATGGCTACGGACCTGCTCCAGATCGCGCAGCAATCCAGTGGCAGCGGCCCCGCGGCAACGCTGCTCTACGACGACTGGTATCCGGCGCTGCGCAGCAACCGGCTGCGCGGCAAGCGCCTTGAGACCGCGATGTTGCTGGGCATTCCGCTGGTGTTGGGCCGGCGCAGCGACGGCCAAATCTTCGCGATGCGGGACAGCTGCCCGCACCGCGGCATCCCGCTCTCCTGCGGCTGGTTCGATGGAAGCGCCGTCACCTGCAAGTATCACGGCTGGGCCTTTGACGCAGGCTCCGGGCAATGCCGTGAGATTCCATCGCTGACCGGCGAGGACATGCTGGACCCGACGCGCATCTACGCAACCGCGTATCCGTGTGTGGAGCAGGATGGCTACGCCTGGGTCTACATCCCGGATGCCGGCCGAGGCCGGCTGCGCGCCGAGGACCTGCCGCCGCCGCCGCAACTGCCGCGCTTCAGCCAGCGGTCGCGCTCGGCGCATCTCTCTGCCGAGCTGCCGTGCAATGTGGATCACGGCATCATCGGCCTGATGGATCCGGCACATGGGCCGTTCGTACACCAGGCCTGGTGGTGGCGCTCCCGCGCCAGCATTCATGAGAAGCACAAGCACTTCGAGCCCATCCCGCAGGGCTTTCGCATGTCGGCGCATGCGCCATCGGGCAACAGCGCTCCCTACAAACTGCTCGGAGTGTATGGCGAGCCGATCACCACGACCATCGACTTCGTGCTGCCCAACCGGCGCTGGGAGACGATTCGCTGCGGAGAGAAGTGGTTCTCGAGTCTCACTACGGTGACGCCGGTGACGCCGTCTGCTTGCCGCATCGATGTGTTCGCAGCGTGGAACGTCTTCTACTATCTGCCGCTGGTGACCGGGATCGCGAAGTTCTTCGGCAACCGCTTTGTCCGCCAGGACCAGCAGACGATGATCGAGCAGGCGCAGGGGCTGCGCCACAATCCAACCCTGATGCTGATTGACGATGCGGACCGGCCAGCCAAGTGGTACTTCGCGCTGAAGCAGGCGCGCCTGGATGGGGTAGACCGCCATCCCCTGAGCGGACCAGTCACACTGCACTGGCGCAGCTAGCGGGTAGCGCTCGGCGCGGCGGACGTCGCCCCGAACGCCGCCCGAACGCGGGCCTACTCGCGGCTGGGACCAGCAGGCGCACCCTGCTGCGCCTGGTTCGTGGGCACATCCATCAGCTGCTTGCGGCAGCTCTCTTTCTTCGCTGCCAGGCCAGGCTGGCGCACGCGATTCAGTGCTGCGAGCGCGTCATGCTGGTGACGCAGCATATAGGTATCCGTCTGGTGCACAAACGGGTAACCGCAGGCCTGGTCGAAGTGCTCCTCAGTACCAACCAGATTCAGCACCGCCGTCGGGTTGGCAACCAGCGCGTCCGCGATGGCCACGCGCAGACCTTGACTGAACGTGGCGTCCGTATAGGGAGCGATATGGGCCGCGGCCTTTAGCCAGGCAGTACTCCCTTCCGCGACATGCTCCAGAACGATGTCGTAGTTGGGCTCCTCCGGGCTGTGCGGGTCCACGTCAGTAAGGATGCGGCGGACGAAGGGCTGCGCGCCCTCCTCGTCGATATGCTGCTGGAAGTCGGAGGCGGTCATGCCGCGCATCTCTTTGGATGTAATGCTCTGCGCATGGCTGCTGGCCGCTGGAAGCAGCAGCATCAGCACTATGCCCGGCAGAAGGAGTCCAAGGTTCTTCATGGGCATCATCATCGCACTCTGCACTCCCGATCGGGCATGCGCCTCTGCTTCGGCTTCATACCCGCAGTAACAAAATGGCCATGACTACAACGTGCCCTAAATGGGCCGCTGGTACTTGGCGCAACTATTAGGAAGCTGCTGCCGGATGACGGTTGCCAGTAGCAGGATGAAATCTTGCCATAACTCGTGCCAAACGTAACCGCTCGGGGTTTGCACGGGGTCGGCTTCTACTTAGCCACCACCTGACTCATCAGCTCGACCCGGATGTTCAGGGCGCTACCCAGAGCCAGAAAGTCCTCCCGGCGCGAGGCCATCGCCGACGGCATCTCTTGTTCGATCCGGGGCCACAGCTCGCACCAGATGTTCTGTGCCTGCCACAGGTCGAGCGAGATCGGCAGCATGCGCAGCGCGCTGGCCAGACTCAACGCCTGGCGTATCGATTCCGGGTCGGTCGGGTTCGCCTTCAGCCGCTCCATCGTGCGATGCATGCGCTCGTCGGCGTGGTAGCCGAGCGTCGCCAGATCCACGGCCACGGCCCCTTTGCGCGCCTGGGCCAGCACCCGATTCACTGCAGCCACATCGATGGGATCTGCATCCAGCGCATGCTTTAACTGGGACTGCATGGCGAACTGGCCGGCGGCGCGCAACGCCGCAGGCATGGGCAGCCCGTTGCGGCTAAGGAACTGCACCAGCGATGCGTGGCTCGCGTACAGGTCGGTCAGCGTCGCCTCAAGCGTCGCCACCGTCGGGTTCAGGATGTTCTCCACAATGCGTCGCTGCTCGTCGCGGAATAGTGAGGTGAGCGAGTAGCGGCTTTCGCCGAAGTAGTCATCCATCAGCCGGATCACTTCGGTCAGATTGCTCGCGTCGATCGCCTCCTGGACCTCTTCAGCCAGCGCCTTCAGCACCGGCTCGTCCTCCGGCTCCAGCCGCTTCACGGCTGCCGAGACGTTCTGATCGCCGAAGTGGATGACGCCGTAGGCGACCTCCTCGCACTCCTCCGTCAGTGTGGAGCACAGACGCAGGCGGCCCATGCGCATCTGCCCCAGCCCGTAGGGCAGTGTCGTCTCCCACTGGTGAGCAACGGTGTAACAGAACAGGCGATCGCTCTCTGCCAGCGACGCCTCGCCCGGCCGCGGGAACAGGCAACTGATCGCGTAGTGCGCGGCCACCTGTTCCAGGTCCACCAGCATGGGGCGGATGCGCTGGTCGTAGATGGCGCGGCCATCGCCGGCCTCCGCATCGTTGCTGCGCGCCTGGGCCAGCCGCGCGGTGAACTGCTGCTCCAGGGTGCCCTGGGAGCCACGCTGCGTGGTCTGCGGGAACAGCGCACCCGCCAGCTCGATCACCCGCGCGGCATAGATGATGACCTGTACCGTCTCGATGCCGGAGATGTCATCGAAGAACCAGCCGCAGCTGGTGTACATCAGCTGGGCATTGCGTTCGAGCTCCATCATCTGGAGCACGCGGATACGCTCCCCTGCGTCGAGAGTGCGCGTGGCATGGCGCGCCAGGAAGCTGTCGACCGTCGCGCGGTCGCGGTCCAGGATGACGTGGATGTAGTCATTGCGGGCCTCGTCCAGGTCGCGCAGCAGTCCCTGGGCGGCTGCGCTGAGCAGCGGAGCCAGCGTATCGCGCAGCCAGTCCAGCGCCTCGCGCAGCGGCGCCCGCCACTTCTGATCCCAGCCCGGGTGTCCGCCATTGCACCCGCAGTCGGAGCGCCAGCGCTCCACGCCATGGAAGCAGCTCCAGCTGCTGTCCTCGACGATCTCTGCTTCGTACGTGGGCGGGAAACGCTCCAGGAACTCGCCATAGTTGGTCAGGCGCACCGGCGTCTCCTGCTTACGCCCGTCCTCGATCAGCTGCAGCGCGTAGGCAAGCGCCATTTCGCCATGGCGATGGTGGTGTCCATAGCTCTCGCCATCGGTCGCGACGTGGACCAGCTGCGAGTCGTCGCTCTCATGGAAGCCCGCCAGCAGCCGCTCCGCAAAGTTCTCTCCACTGTTCAGCAGGCCATCAAAGGCGATGGCGCGGGAGGTGGGTCCGTTGTAGAAGAAGACGGCGATGGAATGGCCAGGACTGGTGTGCACCAGGTACGGATGTGTGGTGTCGACGCTGCCGTCGGGTGTCTCCATCCAGGCGCGCTTCAGGGGAGCCGTGATCTCGGCGCCTGCCTCCGGCGATAGCGGGCGCACCCGCGCGCACTGGCTGGGCGCGAGCACAGTGAAGCGGATGCCGTGGCGTGCCATCAGGTCCAGCGACTCGATATCCGCCGCAGTCTCGGCCAGCCACATGCCCTCCGGCTTGCGGCCATAGCGGTACTCAAAGTCGGCGATGCCCCAGCGGATCTGCGTGATGCGATCGCGGGTCGAGGCCAGCGGCAGGATGATGTGGTTGTACGCCTGCGCCATCGCGGAACCGTGCCCGCTGTACCGGCGGCGGCTCTCGCGGTCTGCCTCGCGCACCATGTCGTAGGTCAGCGGCGCCTGCTCCGCCAGCCAGGAGAGCAGCGTGGGGCCAAGGTTGTAGCTGATCTTTGCGTAGTTGTTGGTGATGCGCAGGATCTTGTTTTCACGATCCACGATGCGGGCCGCGCCGTTGGTCGCGTAGCACTCGGCCGTAATGCGCTCGTTCCAGTCGTGGTACGGCGCGGCCGAGTCCTGTGTCTCGACTGTCTCCAGCCATGGGTTCTCCCGGGGTGGCTGGTAGAAGTGTCCATGTACGCAGATAAAGCGTTGGGCGGGAGAGTCGGGCATCACCTTCAGTTTACCGGGTCAGACAGAAGGGTGCGGGAGAGCCCGTGCGCGGTGGCAGTCGCTTGCGCTTGTTGGCCATGGCATCACTCCGGAGGCGGCGAGGCGCTGCCCGCCAGGTCGCAGGCTCGCCATAGATACCAGCTGGCGACTGAGCACCAGGGGTGCCACCTGCGGGCGCGGCGCAGCATTGCCTCCGGCTTCGGCAGCAGCGCTGGTGTGATGGGCTTGGACTTCGGCGGACGCCCAAAGGTCAGCAGAAAGCCCTTGCGCACGCCATAGTCGGTCACCGGCAGCACATCCGGCCGGCCCAGACGGAAGATCAACAGCATCTCCACCGTCCATCGCCCGACACCTCGCACGGCGGTCAGCCGCTCGATGATCTCTTCATCGCTCAGGCGGCGTATCTGCTGCAGAGTGGGCACGGTTCCATCCAGCGTCTTCGCCGCCAGATCGCGCAGCGCCAGTGCCTTGTTCTTGGAGAGCCCGCAACCCCGCAGCAACTCGTCCGGCGCCTTCAGAATGTGGTCCGGCTGCGGATGCATATCGCCGAATGCAGCCAGCAGCCGGTGCAGGATGGCAAAGGCGGCCTTGCCATGCAGCTGCTGATAGATGATCGATTCGAGCAGCGCCTCGAAGGGCGAGTGCTGGCTCTTCAGCCGCAGCGTGAATGGGCCAACCCGCGTGATCAGCGCGCCAAGCTTCGCGTCCGCGGCGCTCAGTGCGCGCACGGCTTCATCGATGTCATAGCGAACCTGGCGGCGCCCTTCGTTCATGCGCTCTCGAGTGTACTTAAACAGAGGTCGACTGATGACTGCGAGTGTGAGCCAGAAGACACTTCAAACACGATGCATGCCGCATGCGTGCGCGCATGCTCGCGGGGGAATCGGAGCAAGCACGTGTCGCGCGAAGGCGCACCGCACGCGGCTTTTCGTGAGGCGAAGCAGGAACGTGCGCGGTGAACCTTGATGACATAGACTGGGCCGTTATGGCGAGACAAGAAATGCTGCTATAGTCCTTCTTTAAACGTTCTCTCAGCAACGCAAATATGCGACTTCCTTGGTCGCAAAACATTGATAGCACTCCACCTCCAACTCACTCCCTGATCGCGAGGGAAGCAGGAACGGATCGATGGCGCAGATTTTCGACCGCAGCTCAAATGCGCTGGCGCGCATGAGCCTGGTCCTGACAGGCCTGATAGTAATTGCCCTGGGTGTCACGCTGGATCAGTTGCAGCGCTCGCCGTGGGTGACCCGGCAAGGCCAGCGGGCCGACCAGCCAGTACCCTTCAGCCACAAGCATCACGTGATGGGGTTGGGCATCCAGTGCCAGTACTGTCACACCTCGGTCGAGAAGTCGAGCTACGCGGGCATTCCTCCGACCAAGACCTGCATCAACTGCCACGCGCAGATCTGGACCAATGCGCAGCTGCTGGAGCCGGTGCGTGAGAGCTGGGCCACCGGCGAGTCGATCCCCTGGATCCGCGTGCACGATCTGCCGGACTACGTGTACTTCAATCACTCGATCCACGTGAACAAGGGCATCGGCTGCTCCTCCTGCCACGGCCGCGTGGATCTGATGCCGATCATGTATCAGCAGAACTCGCTGCAGATGGAGTGGTGCCTCAACTGCCATCGCAATCCGGCTAAGAACCTGCGCCCCACCGGCGAGATTTACAACATGGCCTGGGAAGGTCCCACGCATGACCGGCCAGTGTGGTGCGGTACCACGGGGGACCAGACCGGCACGCCGACGGCTCAGACTGTTAGCTGCACGACAGTCGATCCGGCCAAGGTGGGCGCACGCAGCGCTTCGCTGGACATGTTGCCGCCGACCACGGGGCCTGAGGGCGAGATGCTGGATGTGGCGGCGCACCCGAACGGGGCGAATGAGCCCATGGGCGCGGCCCATGTCAGCTACGCCAAGTTCACCAACCAGGAGGCGCTGGGCAAGTTCCTGGTGGGCCAGTACCACATTCGCGATCCGCATGAGCTGAGCTCCTGCGAGACCTGCCACCGCTAGCGCGGGCTGGGCTACGGCAACAGAGACGATCGCAAACGAGACTGAGAGCAAGCCGACACGATGGACACACGGGACGTAACGGTGGCGAAGGGCGAGACGGACGGTAAGGGGCTGACAGTGCTGCAGCCGGAGACAGCGGATCACGGCATGTCGCTGGCCGCGGCGCGCGCAGAGCTGGGCGCGGATAGATCCGGTGCACGGGGGTGGCAGGGGCTGGATGCTGCGGCCGCCGAGCCGGGCTTTGACCGCCGCATGGAGCAGGAGTTCCCCGCGCAGGCGCAGGAGTGGGTCGACCCGGTCTCCCGCCGCGGCTTCATGAAGCTGATGGGCGCCTCGCTGGCCATGGCCGGACTGGCCGGGTGCACCAAGCAGCCGGATGAGCCCATCTACCCGTACGTGCAGCAGCCGGAAGACCTGGTCCTGGGCAAGCCCAACTACTTCGCTACGGCGATGCCCTTCCCCACCGGCGCGGTACCGCTGCTGGTCAAGAGCGATGCCTATCGTCCGATCAAGGTCGACGGCAACCCGGAGCACCCGGTCAGCCGTGGCCGTTCGGATGTATTCAGCCAGGGCTCTCTGCTGGGGCTCTACGATCCGGACCGCTCCCAGCATGTGCTCTATCACCTGGAGACCAGCACCTTCGCCCGCTTTCAGGAGGCGGTTCTGCGCGACCTGCCCGGGATGCCGGGCGGCCAGGGGCTCTACATACTGAGCGGGACCATTACGTCGCCGACGCTGGCGGCGCAGTTGGCCGAGATGCAGAAGCGGCTGCCGCAGGCGAAGGTGGTTCAGTACGATCCGGTGAATCGCGACTCCGCCCGGCGTGCCTCCAAGGCAGCCTTCGGCGGCTTCTATGACGCGCATTACATGCTGGACAAGGCGGACGTCATCGTGTCGCTCGATGCCGAGTTTCTCTCCGGCATGTCGCATCCAGGCTTCCTGGTCATGGCGCGCGACTACGCGGATCGCCGCAAGCTGCTGGACCCGTCGATTGCGATGAACCGCCTCTACGCCATTGAGAGCATGCCCACCACCACTGGCATGAAAGCCGATCATCGCCTGAAGGCGAAGGCCAGCCAGGTAGGCGCCTGCACACGCGCGCTGGCCGCCGCCGTTGGCCAGGGTGGTGGCGCTCCGGCCCAGTTGACGGCCGAGCAGCAGCACTTCCTCGCCGTGGTCGCCGAGGACCTGAAGAAGAACGCGGGCAAGTGCGTCGTCATCCCCGGCGAGCAACAGTCGCCCGAGGTGCATCTGGCCGCCATCGCCATCAACCAGGCGCTCGGCAATGTAGGCAAGACGGTGGTCTACACCGAGACCGCGCACCCCATGCCCTCGATCCAGGGCGACGACCTGAAGGCTCTGGTCGCCGACATGAACGCCGGTAAGGTGCAGTGGCTGTTCATCCTCGATGCCAACCCGGTCTACACGGCGCCAGTCGATCTCAAGTTTGCCGAGGCCCTGAGCCGGGTGCCGAAGAGCGTGCACCTGGGCGGATATGAGGATGAGACCGCCCGCGTGACCACCTGGCACGTGAACGCGGCCCACTACCTGGAGGCCTGGTCCGACACCCGCACCTATGACGGCACGCTGTCCGTAGTGCAGCCCCTCATCGACCCGCTCTACGGCGGGAAGACCGCCCACGATGTGGTGCAGCTGCTGCTCGATGACCCGCAGCGGACTGCCTTCGCTGCGGTGCAGGCTACCTGGCAGCAGCACTTCGGCAACGGCGACTTCGAGACGGCCTGGCGCAAGGTGTTGCACGACGGCCTTCTGCCCGGCACGGCGTTCCCGGCCAAGCAGGTATCGGCCAGCGCGGGCGCGCTTGCGGCAGCGGCTGCCCCGGCGGTCCCCGAAGATACGCTGGAAGTCGTCTTCCGCGCCGATCCCAGCGTTTACGACGGACGCTTCTCCAACATCGGCTGGCTGCAGGAGCTGCCGAAGCCCGTGGTGAACAACTCCTGGGATAACGCCGTGATGATGAGCGGGCCGACCAAGGTGAAGCTTGGCCTGGAAGAGAACGACGTCATCGAGATCTCGCTCAACGGCTACAAGGTGCGCGGCCCGGTGCTGGCGGTTCCCGGCCACCCGGACAACTCGATGACCGTGCACCTCGGCTACGGCCGCCAGGATGCCGGGCGTGTCGGTTCCGGTATGGGCTTCAACGCGTATGCGATCCGTACCGCCGACCAGCCGCTGTTCGCGACCGGCGCCACCATCCACAAGACGGGCGATGTATGGGGTATCGCGGTCACCAAGAGCCACTACAACGACACCCGCGGCAAGCGCGCGCTCGCCGGCCAGGCCGAGCAGGTGCTCATCGGCGATGTCGCTTCGCACTCGCTTGAAGGCGATGAGGCCATTACGCGCGGCATCGTGCGCTCGGCCACGCTCGAGGAGTTCCAGAAGAATCCGGAGTTTGCCCATGAAGGCGACTGGCCGGAGACCCCGCACCGCGATGAAACGCTGTTCGACAACTGGGATTACAAGTCGAATGCCTGGGGCATGGCGATCGACCAGAACTCCTGCATCGGCTGCAATGCCTGCATCGTGAGCTGCTATGCGGAGAACAACATCGCCGTAGTCGGCAAGCACAATGTGAAGACCGGCCGCGACATGCAGTGGCTGCGTATCGATACCTACTTTGAGGGTGACCTGCAGGCCCCACGGGCTCACTTCCAGCCCATGCTCTGCCAGCACTGCGAGAACGCGCCGTGCGAGCAGGTCTGCCCGGTGGCCGCCACCGTGCACACGCCGGAGGGCCTGAACACCATGGTCTACAACCGCTGCGTGGGCACCCGCTACTGCTCGAACAACTGCCCGTACAAGGTGCGCCGGTTCAACTTCCTGCTCTTCTCCGACTATGAGACGGAGAGCCTGAAGCTGATGCGCAACCCGGACGTGACCGTGCGCAGCCGCGGCGTGATGGAGAAGTGCACCTACTGCGTGCAGCGCATCGTTGCCGCGAAGATCGAGGCGGACAAGGAGAACCGGCAGATCCGCGATGGCGACATCGTGACCGCCTGCCAGCAGGCCTGCCCCACGGACGCGATCGTCTTCGGCAATATCAACGACAAGAACAGCCGCGTCGGCAAGATCAAGGCGCACTCGCGCAACTACAGCGTGCTGGCGGACCTGAACACCCGGCCGCGCACGACCTATATCGCGGAAGTTATCAATACCAACCAGGCCCTGACCCCGGCGCCGGCAGAGCACGCGCCCGAGCATGGCTAGAGCGAACCAAGAGACAGCGAACCTGCAGAGACCGAGACACTGAACATGGCGACAAGAGACCTATCAGTCAACGACCCGATGCTGGACCCGGTCACCGGTGAGGTGCGGGTCATTGCGCCCGGGCATACCTTCAAGTCGGTCACGGAAAAGATCTCCCGGATTGTGCTCACGCAGCACACCCCGGTGGGCTGGTTCCTGGGCCTGCTGGTGGCGGCCGGCGGCGCTACCCTGCTGCTCACCGCGGTCACCTGGCTGTTTCTGCGCGGCGTCGGCATCTGGGGCCTGGACATCCCGGTGGCCTGGGGCTTCGCCATCATCAACTTCGTCTGGTGGATCGGTATCGGCCACGCCGGCACCCTGATCTCGGCCATTCTGCTGCTGTTCAAGCAGACCTGGCGTAACTCCATCAACCGCTTTGCCGAGGCGATGACCATCTTCGCCGTAGTCTGCGCCGGCATGTTCCCGCTCATCCACGTGGGCCGGCCATGGCTGGGGTATTGGCTCTTCCCCTACCCCAACACCATGAACGTGTGGCCGCAGTTCCGCTCGCCGCTGCTATGGGACGTCTTCGCGGTCTCCACCTACGCCACTATCTCGGTTGTGTTCTGGTATATCGGCATGGTTCCGGATCTGGGCACCATGCGCGACCGGGCCAAGACCCCCTTCGCGCAGTACGCCTTCGGCCTGGCAGCACTCGGCTGGCGCGGTTCGGTCCGGCACTGGATGCGCTATGAGACGGCCTCGCTGCTGCTGGCCGGTCTGGCCACGCCGCTGGTGCTCTCGGTCCACACGGTCATCAGCTTCGACTTCGCGGTGGCGGTGCTGCCCGGCTGGCACACCACCATCTTCCCGCCCTACTTTGTGGCCGGCGCCGTGTACTCGGGCTTCGCCATGGTGATCACGCTGGCCGTGCCGATCCGTAAGTTCTATCACCTGGAAGATCTGATCACGATCCGGCACATCGACAACATGGGCAAGGTCATGCTGACCACCGGCCTGATCGTCGCCTACGGCTACGCGATGGAGCTCTTCATGAGCTGGTACTCGGCCAGCCACTGGGAGTACTTCGCATTCTGGAATCGTATGTTCGGCCCCATGGGCTGGAGCTACTGGGTGCTGATCGCCTGCAACATCGCCATCCCGCAGCTGTTGTGGCTGCGCTACATCCGGACCCATATCGGATGGATGTTCCTGCTGTCGATCGTCATCAACACTGGTATGTGGTTTGAGCGCTTCGTCATCGTCGTGACCAGCCTCTACCGCGACTTCCTCCCCTCTTCCTGGGGAACCTACCGCGCCACGCGCTGGGACTACGGCACCTATCTTGGCACGCTGGGCCTGTTTACCTTTCTGTTCTTCCTGTTCATCCGCTTCCTGCCCATGATCCCCATGTCGGAGCTGCGCATCCTGCTGCCCCAGGCCAAGGTGAAGGTGGAGCCGGAAGCGGCGCACGAGGCTGGTGATTGATGGCGATCCCTGAGGGTACCTACGGCCTGCTGGCCGAATTCGACTCTGTGACCTCGCTGACGGCAGCCGCGCAAGCCGCGTACAAGGACGGCTGGCGGCGCCTGGACTGCTACACACCCTATCCTTGCGAGGAGGCAGCCGAGGCCATTGGCTTTCACCGCAACTATGTCCCGCTCATCACCCTGATCGGCGGCGTGATGGGCTGCACTGCCATGTTCCTGCTGGAGACCTGGATCAACGTCTGGGCCTATCCCCTGAACATCGCGGGCCGTCCGCTCTACTCCTGGCCGGCGTTTGTCGTACCCGCCTATGAGTGGACCATCCTCTTCGCCGGTCTGACGGCAGCCTTCGGGATGCTTGCCATGTGCGGTCTGCCGGCGCCCTACCATCCCCTGTTCAACGCGCCCAACTTCCGCAGCGGGGCGACATCTGACAAGTTCTTTCTCTGCCTGGAGGCGCGCGATCCCAAGTTCTCATCCGTGGACACACGCGCGTTTCTCGAAGGCTTGCGGCCGGTGACGGTCGTGGAGGTGGAGTATTAGCGCGACTTCCCAGACCCGCCGCCAACCGTCGCCGCTGGGCGGGCGACGCGTGGCCGTGCTCTCGGCCGCAGCCATGCTGGCCCTGGCCTCCGGCTGCCGGCAGGACATGCACAACCAGCCCAAATTCGTTCCGCAGCGTGGCAGCTCCTTCTATGCAGACGGGCGCTCCTCCCGGCCGCAGGTGGCGCATACCGTGGCCCGCGGTCAGCAGGACGAGGAGAACTTCTTTTACACCGGCCTGCAGAATGGCAAGGAAGTGGACGCGCTGCCCTTCCCGGCAACCCTGGCTGTGCTCGAGCGCGGGCAGGAGCAGTACAACGTCTACTGCGTTCCCTGCCACTCGCGCGTGGGCAACGGGGCCGGCATGATCGTGCAGCGCGGCTACAAGCCGGCAGGCAATTTCCATGATGCGAAGCGCCTGGCGCAGCCGATGAGCCACTACTTCTATGTCATTACCAACGGCTATGGCGCCATGCCCAGCTACTCCGGGCAGGTAGAGGCGGTGGACCGCTGGGCCATCGCGGCCTACATCCGCGCGCTGCAGCTCAGCCAGAACGCCAAGCAGACCGATCTGCCTGCCGGCACCCGGATCGAGCAGTTGAGCGAAGTCGCCGAGCAGCAGGGTATGCCCGCCAGCTACGCCGGACCGTGGGATCTGCCACAGACCGCCGTCTATGCCATGCCTCCGAAGGCTGGAGCGACCGATGCTCCAGCCGCGCCTGCCGGAGCCCCGGCAGAGTCGACCAGCACGCCCGAACCCAGCCGTCATCCGGAGCTGCTGCCCAACGGCGACAGCCCCAAGGGTCCCGGAGCAGCCATGAGCGGGCCGCCGGTGAAGCCAGTGAAGTCCGCGGGACAGAAGACCCCGCAGCAGAAGAGCAAGTGAGCCAGAGCACGAGGAAGACGAGACGGTGACGAACCAACACGGACACACAGAACGGACCCTGACCGGCGACCTGGCTGCACCGCCGCAGTTGATGGCGGCATGGCGCCGCCGCGCCATGACCGTCGGCGTGGTCTTCGCCATCCTGAGCGTGGTGCTGGTGGTGCTGGCCGAGGTGCTCGAGCATGACCACTTCGATCACCTGCTTCGCTCCTGGCTGATGGGCTTCATGCTGTGCTGGGGCTTTTCGCTCGGCGGCATGGCGCTGCTGATGGTGCAGTATCTGTCGGGCGGCAAGTGGGGCCTGCTGCTGCGCCGGCCGCTCGAGGCGCTGAGCCGCACGCTGTGGCTGCCCTTCCTCATGTTTCTGCCCATCGGCATCTTCATGAAGAAGCTCTACCTGTGGGCGCGCTATACCAATCCGGGCCCGGCCCTGGCGCAGCACCTCATCACGAAGGAGCAGGCGCACGCCATCGCCTGGAAGCACCCCATGCTCAACCCGGTCAGCGTCTGGGTGCAGAGCCTGGTCTGCTTCGCCATCTGGTTCTTCTTCATGTACACGCTCAACCGCTGGTCGCGGGAGCGCGATGCGGACCCAAACCCCAATGTGCCGTACTGGCAGAAGCGCTTTGAGAACCTGAGCGGTATCGGCGTGGTCATCTACGCGCTGACCCTGACCGTCGGCGCCATCGACTGGGTCATGTCGACCGATGTCACCTGGTTCTCGACCATGTACGGACTGCTGTTTCTGGTCGGTCAGGGCTATGCGGTGCTGGCGATCAGCGTGATCACGGTCGTCAACCTGTCCAAGGTTGAGCCGATGAAGACGGTGCTGCGTGTGACCGAGCAGCACGATCTGGGCAAGCTGATGTTCGCCTTCACTATGCTGAACATCTATCTCGCCTTCTCCCAGTTTCTGATCATCTGGTCGGGTAATCTACCAGAAGAGATCCCCTGGTACCTGGATCGCATTCGCGGGCACTGGGGTGTACTGCTGACCCTGGATTTCGTCTTCCACTGGTTGATCCCGTTCTCGCTGCTGCTCTCGCGCGATATCAAGCGCAACAAGCGGCGCATCGTGATGGTAGCCAAGTGGATGGTGTTTGCGCGTTGCTGGGACATGTTCATACTGATTGAGCCGAGCTTCTCTCCCCGCAACCTGCACTTCTCGATCGGCATTCTGGAGTATGCGGCTGTCCCCGGCGCCATGATCGCCTTCTGGGTTGTCGCCTACCTCACGCAGTTGTCCAAGCGGCCACTGGTGCAGATCAACGATCCGCATCTGGCAGAGATTCTGGAGCCTGAACATGCCCACGCATAACACGCCGGGCGAGCACGGCATCGCCTCCTCCGGATATCCGGGGCCTACGCCGGGGTATGAGACCTCCGACGTCAAGGTCACCGGCATCATCGTCTTCCTGGTCTCGCTTGGCGTCTTCCTGGTGATCTTCTTTGTCTTCTGCTTCGGCATGGGCAAGGTCATCAACAACGCGCTGGTAAAGCATGACGGGCCGCCGAACAAGTGGAACAGCTTTAACTACATCCCGAATGTGAAGGGCAAGAACCTGGAGTCGAATGCGGCGATCGAGCAGCAGCAGCTGCAGCAGATGACCACCCGCTTCCCCACGCCGCAGCTGCAGCCGGATGATGGCAACCAGGACCTGGCCGACATGCACGCCCGTGAGGACCTGCTGCTCGACCACTTCACCTGGGTCAACCGCGAGCAGGGCTCGGTGCGCATTCCAATCGGCACCGCGATGGAGATCGTGGCCCAGCGCGGACTGCCCGTCCTTGGCGGTGCGCCGGCCAACGCGGCTCCGCAGCAGAACCTGATGACCGCCGATGCGCGGGACCAGGCCACGGTGCCCCTGACCAATGGCTTTGCGCGCACCGGCTATGAGCAGCAGATCGAAGTCGAGCAGCAGCGGCAGCAGCAGAACCACAAGGAAGCCACCACGCGGCAGCAGGCGGAGCTGAACGCGCCGCGGTAACCGAGCCGCCGGGCAAGTCCGGAGAAGAGTGAAGTGAGCAGGATGCGAGCACAGCAGGCCAACACGACAGCAGGAACGCGGCGCCGGTTCGGGCGGGCCGTTGCGGCGGTGTGCCTCTCCGCTGTGGGCCTGTTCGGCCTGGCCGGCACGGCAATGGCGCAGGTCTCCCCGACTGGCCAGAAGCAGATGGGCGAGCCGGCAGAGGACAAGCTGCCCCCCGTGCTGAGCGGTGTCACCATTCAGCAGCACCTCGACCAGCAGCTGCCGCTCAATGCTCCGTTCGTCGATGAGTCCGGCCAGCCGGTCACACTGGCCAAGTACTTCAACGGCAAGCGTCCCGTGATTCTGGCGATGGTTTATTACAAGTGCCCGATCCTGTGCTCGGAAGAGCTGAAGGGGCTGACCGGGGCGCTGGAGATGGTGAGCTTCCAGCCGGGCAGGGAATTTGACATTGTCGCGATCTCGATCGATCCGAGCGAGACGCCCGCGATTGCGGCCTCGAAGAAGCGCGAGTACGTCACCTACTACGGCCATCCGGAGAGCGCGAGTGGCTGGCACTTCCTCACTGGACAGCAGCCGTCGATCGAGGCGGTGTCGAAGGCCACTGGCTTCAACTACGTGCGGACCCCCGGGCCGGATGGTCGGATGACGCAGTTCGCGCATGCCAGCGCCATCCAGATTGTGACGCCCGAGGGCAAGATCGCGCAGTACTACATGGGGGTCGAGTACTCCCCGCAGGACATCCGGCTGGGACTGATCGAGGCCTCCGATCACAAGATTGGTTCGCCCGTCGATACGGTGCTGACCTACTGCTACCACTACGACCCGACACGGAACAAACACAGCGTGGTGGTGGCCCGGGTGGTGCAGTTGGGCGGAGTCTTCACCGTGCTGGGCCTGGGCGGGTATATGGCGATGATGTTCCGCCGCGATCTGGATGGCAGCAAACAAGTTTAGCGAGTGAGTGCGAACAGGCGCCCGGTCGAATGAGGCGCAGAGTGCGATACAAAACCGAGCACGGAAGAGACAGGTAACGGCTACGATGCATTTCTTCAGTCCAGTCCTATGGCAGTTCTTGGTGAAGTGGCTCACCGAGTTCGCGCTGTTCCCACCGCAGGCCTCGGCGATTGCGCCGTACATGGACGGGTTCTACTTCTTTCTGTTGCTGATCACGCTGGTCGGCCTGACACTGGTCGCGCTGATGGTCGGCACCTTCTCCTTCGTCTTCCGCAAGGAGCGCAGCCCGCAGGCCACGCACATTGAAGGCTCCACTCTGCTGGAAGCCACCTGGACCATCATCCCGCTGGCGCTGTTCATGGTCTGCTTCGTCTGGGGCGCGCTGCTCTACTTCCGTATCTACAACCCACCCACCAACGCCATGAACATCTACGTCGTGGGCAAGCAGTGGATGTGGAAGGCCGAGCATCCCGGCGGGCAGCACGAGATCAACGCACTGCATATCCCCATCAATCGCGATGTGCAGCTCACCATGGTGTCGCAGGATGTGTTTCACAGCTTCTCCATCCCGGCCTTCCGCATCAAGCGCGAAGTCATCCCCGGCCGGTATTCCACTGTCTGGTTCCGCGCCACGCAGCCGGGTGAGTATCACCTGTTCTGCACCCAGTACTGCGGCACGCTGCACTCGGCCATGATCGGCACCATCACCGCGATGTCGTCCGACGACTACCAGAAGTGGACCGCAGGCTCGACCAGCGGCCAGTCCCTGGCGCAGAACGGTGAGCGGCTTTATGCCAGCCTGGGCTGCAACTCCTGCCACAACGGCAATGCCTCGGCGCGCGGCCCGAATCTGGCCGGCATCTACGGCAGCCAGATCACGCTTGAAGGCGGCCGGCAGGTCACCGTCGACGACGGCTTCCTGCGCGGCGCCATCTTGAATCCAACCACGCACCAGGTTGCGGGCTATGCACCCATCATGCCCACCTATCAAGGTCAGGTCTCTGAAGAGGGCCTGATTGATCTGGTCGAATACATCCGGGGTTTGAACACCAACTACCGGGTCCAGCAGACACTGAACGCCAAGGACGCTGCGTCCAATCAGCAGGGCGCCACCAACGCCGCGCCCGACTATCGTCCCAGCCTCACGACCGGACAGCGGTCGCTCGGCAAGCAGACGCCAGACACATCCACATCCCGCGGAGTGGGGGTATCGCCACAATGAGCACCATCGTCCGACTACCGAACCAGCAAGACGCGACGCTGCCCAAGCGCAGCTATCTGAACAGTGAGTACGGCCTGAAGAGCTGGCTGCTGACCGGGGACCACAAGCGGATCGCGATCCTGTACCTGATCTCGATCACCTTCTTCTTCTTCCTCGGCGGTGCCTTTGCAGGCCTGATCCGGCTGGAGCTGCTGACCCCGCTCCCGGATCTGGTCGCCTCGGACACCTACAACAAGCTGTTCACCATGCACGGCATCATCATGGTGTTCCTCTTCCTGGTGCCGTCGGTGCCGGCAACGGTGGGCAACTTCGTGCTGCCCATCATGCTGGGTGCGCGCGACCTCGCCTTCCCCAAGGTCAACCTGCTCAGCTGGTACCTCTACCTCGGTGGCGGAATCTTCACCCTGGCAGCGCTGGTTCTGGGTGGCGTCGATACGGGCTGGACCTTTACTACCCCGCTCAGCACGCACTACCTGAACACCCACGTCATTACGGCGGCTATCGGCATCTTCATCGCCGGGTTCAGCTCCATCTTTACCGGGCTCAACTTCATCGTGACGACGCACCGTATGCGCGCACCAGGGATGACCTGGTTCCGTATGCCGCTGTTCGTGTGGTCGCACTACGCAGCCTCCATCCTCATGGTGCTGGGCACCCCGGTGCTGGCCATTACCCTGGTGCTGGTTGCGCTTGAGCGCACCATCGGCATCGGTGTCTTCGACCCCAGCAAGGGCGGCGATCCGCTGCTGTTCCAGCATCTGTTCTGGTTCTACTCGCACCCGGCCGTGTACATCATGATTCTGCCCGGCATGGGTGTGATCTCTGAGGTCATCAGCACCTTCTCCCGCAAGCGCGTCTTCGGGTACACCGCGGTCGCCTTCTCCTCAGTGGCCATCGCCGTCTTCGGCTTCTTTGTCTGGGCGCACCACATGTTCATCATGGGCGTGTCCAACTACTCCGCGCTGGTCTTCTCCCTGCTGACGATGCTGGTTGCCGTGCCCTCGGCGATCAAGATCTTCAACTGGGCGGCTACCCTCTACAAGGGCTCCATCACGTTTGAGACGCCGATGCTCTACGCCTTCGGCTTCATCGGGCTGTTCACCATCGGCGGACTGACCGGCGTCTTCCTCGGCTCGCTCGGTATGGACATCCACCTGACCGAGACCTACTTCATCGTGGCCCACTTCCACTTCGTCATGGTGGGCGGCATGCTGATGGCCTATCTGGCGGGTGTGCACTTCTGGTGGCCGAAGATGACCGGCCGCATGTACCCGGAGGCGCTGTCCAAGCTGGCGGCCGTCACCACCTTTATCGGCTTCATCATCACCTTCTTCCCGCAGTTCGTCCTGGGCTACCTGGGTATGCCGCGCCGTTACCATGCGTATCCGCCGGAGTTCCAGGTGTTGAACGTTCTGTCCACCGCGGGTGCTACAGTGCTGGGCATCGGGTACCTGATGCCGATGATCTACATGACCTGGTCGCTGAAGTACGGCGCCATCGCCGGCGCCAACCCCTGGCAGGCAACTGGCCTGGAGTGGCAGATCGCCTCCCCGCCGCCAACCGAGAACTTCCTTGAGATCCCCATCGTGGACCACGAGGCGTACGATTACGAATGGCTGGCGAACAAGACCGTGCACGAGGTAACGACCGTTGGATAGCCAAACCGTAACCGTCCGCCAAGAGGCCGAAGTAGCGCATCACGAAGAGGCGCATCCACCCTATCTCCGGCACCACTTCGAGACGGTGGAGCAGCAGCGCGAGGCTGTCTCTTTCGGCATGTGGCTCTTCCTGCTGACAGAGATCATGTTCTTTGGCGGCCTGTTCATGGCCTACCTGCTCTACCGCAACTGGTACTACGACGCCTTCGTCTCGGCCTCGAACACCCTCGGCATCGGGCTTGGCACCACCAACACGGCTATCCTGATTCTCTCCAGCTTCACCATGGCCATGGGCGTCTATTCAGCGGAGATGCGCAACCGCCGCGGCCTCATCCTGTCCCTCTCGCTCACCATCGTGCTCGGCCTTGCCTTCCTCGGCATCAAGTCGATCGAGTATCACGACAAGTACACCGAGCACCACATCCCGGGCGCGAACTTCTCGATTGAAGACTTCACTCACCCGCAGGATGCTCGCGACCACGCGCTGGCGCCGGACATGGCGCAGCACGCGCAGCTGTTCTTCTTCCTCTACTTCGCCATGACCGGCATGCACGCGCTGCATATGATCATCGGCATCTCGATCCTGTTTGCGCTGCTTTGGAAGGCGTACAAGGGCTACTACGTCAACGGCCACACGGCCACCATCGACAACTTCGGCCTCTACTGGCACTTTGTCGATATCGTGTGGATCTTCCTGTTCCCGCTGCTCTATCTGATCAGCCGCCACCCGCTGCACTAAACCCTTCAGGAGAGCTTCCGTGTCGCACCCCACCCTCGAAGATACGCACCAGGAACACCACATCGTCGGCCCCAAAATCTACGGGTTGATCCTGCTGGCGCTCATGGTGCTGACCGCGCTGACCACGGGCATCGCCTTCGTGAACCTGGGCGTGTTCAGCCCCATCGTCGCGATCGGTATCGCCTGCATCAAGGCGACGCTGGTCATCCTGTTCTTCATGCACATCAAGTACAGCTCGCGGTTGATGATGTTGACCGTCGCCGCCGGCTTCTTCACCTTCCTGGTGCTGATCACCATGACCCTGAGCGACTATATGAGCCGCGCCTGGGGGCTCTGGTAAGGTCCTCGCCTGCACTTCCAACGGCGGCCTGCGGGCCGCCTTTCTCGTTTCCGCCGCAGATTTCAATCATGTGGAACGCATCCATCGCAAGGTGCTGGCGTTCCAGCGGCCAGTCACCGAACCTTACAGAGTGAGCATGGATCCGAAGACTACTGATTCCTCTACCGCAGCCCACAGCAACAGCGAGGCCCGGCGCGAGCAGCTCCTGGCCGAGCTGCCTGCCCCGCTGCGACGCATCGCCGACACGCCGCGCATCACCATTCGCAGAGGCGGGCTGCCGGCTGCCGGCGCCCGGTGCGTCGTCTACTGGATGCAGAGAGCCGAGCGCGGAGTCGACAACCCGGCGCTCGACTGCGCCATCGAGGTCGCCAACGAACTGGGGCTCCCGCTGGTCGCCTTCTTCTCCGCTATCTCCAACTTCCCGCGCGCCAACCTGCGCCACTACGTCTTCCTGAACCAGGGGCTGCAGGACGCCGAGCACGACCTGGCAGAGCGCGGCGTCGGCTTTGTGGTGCGGCGTCCGCCGGAGAACAAGCTGGAGGCGTTTCTGGCAGAGGTTGGCGCCGGCATCGTCATCGGCGACGAGAATCCGCTGCGCGACCCGGAGCGCTGGCGTGCCGTGCTCGCCGGGCGCCTGAAGATCCCGTACTGGACCGTCGATGCGGATGTGGTTGTGCCCTCCGGCCTGTTTGAGAAGGGCTTCTATGCGCAGCATCTGTTCCGTCGCAGGCTGGAGCCGCTGCTGCCGGAGTACCTGGTGGAGCCTACCACGCCAGTGCTTGCCCGGCCCTGGAAGCCGGATACGCCGGTCGCCTCCTGGTCGCTCGATCAGGACATCACGAAAGGCTGGCGAGACTTCGATCGCACTGTGGCGCCGGTCGACACCTTCCGTGGCGGTTCGCATGCAGCGCTCAAGCGGCTGCACCAGTTTGTGCAGCACCAGTTGGCTGATTATGACGTGACCCGCCGCCATCCGGAGCGCAACGGCACCAGCCAGCTCTCGCCCTACCTGCACTTCGGGCACATCAGCCCGCTGCGCATCATGCTTGAGGTGCGCAAGCAGCTGGCTGCCGGCAAGGTGCCGCAGCCGGCCTACGACGGGTTTGCCAACGAGATGATCGGCTGGCGCGAGATGGCCATCAACTTCGTCCGCTACTCGCGCGATACCTACGACACCATCGAGTGCGCCGAGTCCTGGGCCGCGCAGACCCTGCGGGAGCACACGCGCGATCGCCGCGACCCCGCCTACACCTGTGAGCAGATGGAGCGTGCCGAGACTGGTGACCCGCTGTGGAATGCGGCCCAGCAGCAGATGGTGCGCTATGGCTGGATGCACAACATGCTGCGGATGTACTGGGCCAAGAAGATCCTGGAATGGGCCCCGACGCCGGCCAAAGCCTTCGAGTGGGCAGTCGTGCTCAACGACAAGTACGAAATGGACGGGCGCGATCCGAACTCCTATGCAGGCATCGCGTGGGCCATCGCCGGCAAGTTCGACCGGCCCTGGTTCGAGCGGGAGATTTTTGGAACCATCCGCTACATGTCCGGCGCATCTACGGGGAAGAAGTTCGATTCCAAGCGCTACATCGAGCTGGTGGGTGCGGCGCCGCAGGCTACCGAGGAGCTGTACTCCGCGGCCACGCGGGTTCCGGGGTAGACTGCCGGCGTCCTTTCGCCAGGACAGCCCACACCGGGACAGCCAAAACCGGGCACGCTGCCCATGCGACAAGCAGAGAGCTAGAGGCGCCCGGCGCGGCTGGATATCTGCCGCGGTTTTAGGCGCTTCACCAGCGTTCCGCGTCGCTCTTGGGCACATTCCCGACCAGCTTGCTTGGGACACCGTCGACCGTGGCCCCGGCATGCGCAAAGTTGGGCGACAAATTCGCGTTGAAGTCTGCCGGGAAATTGAGCGTGGGTTTGGAGACTGCGTCCAGCGCCGCCACCTGCTCCGGGGAGAGTTGCAGATCAAGTGCTTTCAGATTCGCGTCCAGATGCTCCACTGTGCGCGCTCCGAGGACCGTGGAGGCCACACCCGGCCGGTTCTGTACCCAGGCGAGTGCGACGGTGGGCACGTCGGTATTCAGTTCCTTCGCCACTTTCTGGGCGGCGTCGATGATGTCCAACTGCCTGTCCGAGAGTTCTCCCACGAAGCTGCCACGGTACCCCTGCATCTTCTCGCCGTTGGCGCGGGTGTACTTGCCGGAGAGCGCCCCCATTTTCAGCGGACTCCAGGGCAGGACGCCGAGGTCCAGCTCTTCGGCCATGGGAACGAGCTCTCCCTCCACGGTGCGCTCCAGCAGGGAATACTCGAC
Source organism: uncultured Acidobacteriaceae bacterium (assembly GCA_964252395.1). Classification (GTDB taxonomy): domain Bacteria; phylum Acidobacteriota; class Terriglobia; order Terriglobales; family Acidobacteriaceae; genus KBS-83. The sequence continues at coordinate 103,501 of CAXUMX010000004.1, forward strand.
CTGCAAGGCGATCAGGGGAGCCCAGCCGCGAAACAGCGCTATCGTCTGTGCTTGCGCGACCTTCCACGCAGGCGCGTCGGAGAAGCCGAGGTAGCGCACCTTGCCCGCGGTCACAAGGTCATCAAGGGCGCGCATGGTCTCTTCGACCGGAGTGAACCGGTCCCAGTTGTGCAGGTAGTAGAGATCGATGTAATCGGTCTGCAGGCGGCGAAGCGACTCCTCGCATTGCGCGAGGATGCCTTTGCGGCCGGCGCCGCCGCCATTGGGATCGCCGGCGAACAGATTGAAGAAGAACTTGGTGGCAAGCACCACGCGGTCGCGCTGGCCCTTCTTCGCGGCGAAGTAGTCGCCGATGATCTTCTCCGAATGCCCCCGGGTATAGCTGTTGGCAGTGTCGATGAAGTTGCCGCCCGCTGCCAGGTAGCGGGACAGGACGGCTTCGGCCTCCGGCACGTCGGAGCCCCATCCGAGATCGTTTCCAAAGGTCATGGTGCCCAGACAGAATGGGCTGACGCGCAGGCCCGAGCGGCCCAGAGTGAGGTAATGATGCAGTGCCATGAATAGAATTCCTCTGCGTATAGGATGACGGGTACGTACCACTTCCCCACATGCATTGCGGAATACCGTAGAGCAGTGCGGTGTATTTACCTACCATTCATCTCAATCTGCCGGCCGCTTGAGGCTCGCCTCAAAGAGCTGCACCTGCTTCTGCCCACGGTGGAACAGTTCCGGGTAGACTGCGCTCCGGTGGATTGCGCCGGGTCAGCGGAGTTTCACGTGGAACAATCGATCACGGGCTTTTCACCAGGATGAGCACGGGGACTGGGTAGCAGAGCTGGCCTGCGGCCACACCCAGCATGTGCGGCACCGCCCACCCTGGGAGTCTCGTCCCTGGGTAACAACGGCAGAGGGGCGCAGAGGCTATCTCGGCCATCGGCTCTGGTGCGTGCTGTGCGCCCCGCCCGCCTCCCCTGCGCGTGGTTGACCCAATTCGGGACATGAGTCTCCAAACCAACCGCGTGGTTTCAATTGGCAGCAGTGTTTCTATGTGGAAGGCCGACATGAAAGAAGGTGAGCGTGAGGCTTCGAGCTGTCGTTCTTCTGATCTGCATTACCGTCGTCTCTGAGGGCGATCGGGCACATGCCACCGAATCCTCCCCCTCGCAGGCCCAAGCTCGCACTCCTAATGTGAGTGATCAGGCGGCGATGGATCGTGACCTGCTGGAGGTGACGATTCCGCAGCTGCAGCAGTTGTACCGTGACCACCGCTACACCGTGACCCAGGTGGTCCAGTGGTATCTCGCGCGCATGCGGCGCTACGACGGCATCTATCGCGCGGTGCAGACCATGGACGCGGACGGCGCGCTGGCCACGGCGGCCCGCGAAGACCGTGAGGCGCAGGCGGGCGGCAGCAGCTTTGTGCCTGGTCCGCTGTGGGGTGTCCCGATCGTGACCAAGGCGAATACCAGCGTGCAGGGCCGCATCACTACAGACGGGTGGAAGGGGTACATGCTGCCCGGGCATGAGCTGGTTGCCCCGCGCGACGCCACCATCGTTGCGAAGCTGCGCGCCGCCGGCGCCATCCTGCTGGGGCAGACCAACATGCCCGACTTCGCTGCGAGTGACACCAACCGCAGCACTGCCTTTGGCCGCACGGGCAATGCTTACGATGTGCGCTTCAGCCCGGGCGGGTCGTCGGGCGGCACGGTGACGGCTGTCACCTCCAACTTCGCGGTGTTGGGCAATGGCACGGATACCGGCAACTCCATCCGCATGCCCGCAGCGACCAGCGCGGTCGTGGGGGTCTTTCCCACGCGCGGCCTGGTCAGTATCGCAGGCATCGCGCCGCTGGATTGGCTGCTGGACAACACCGGGCCGATTGCACGCAACGTCACCGATGCGACCATTGCGCTCGACGTGATGGCGGGCGAGGACGCGATGGATGCACGCACAGCAGGCTCCGCGGCGAAGGCGCAGCCGGGGCCTTACGCCCGCTACCTCAAAGCAGACGCGCTCAAAGGCAAGCGCTTCGGTGTGCCCGCGTTCATCCTGAACGGAGCCGGCACGCCATTTCAGGGGATCGCCGCCTCAGCATCTCCACAGGAGGTAGCAGAGCAGATGGCAGCGGCGCGCATACCCTTGCGGCCGGAGACCCGCGCCGCATTCATGCAGGCGCTGGAAGGCCTGCGCGCGGCGGGCGCGACGGTGGTCTTCGATGAATCCATCCTGCCCGACAGCTTCGCGGATACTGTCGCTCGCGTGGGCACTCTGCCTTACGTGCGCGAAGGTACAGAAAAGTTTCTGGCCACGTACGGGCCGCCGCGGTATCACTCCGTCGAGCAGTATCAGCAGGCAGTGGGTTCACCCCTGCCCTCGACCATTCTCAACGGCATGGATCCGGCCGACGCGGCGACTCACAAGCCGGTGCCTCAGGCGGAGTTTGAGAGCGACCCGGCGGCGGAGGCGAATGTGCTGACGCCGCGCTGCAGAGCGCTCGCACTCTACGCTGAAACGCTGGACCGCCTGAAGCTGGACGGCTATGTCTATCCGGCAACCCAGATGCCGCCGCCCGACGAGACGATGCCACAGGATGGCAAGCTGAGCGGAGGTCCGCACAGTGATACTGCCTGGGTCAACATGATCGGCGTGCCTGCAGTGGTGGTGCCCGGCGGCTTTTATCCCGGCGGGCTGCCGTTTGGGCTGGAGATCTCCGCACGGCTGTGGCACGACGGCGACCTGCTGGGCTGGGCCTACGCGTACGAGCAGGCAACGCATCACCGCAGGCCGCCTGTACTGGTGGAGCAGGGCCTGCTGCCAAATGCGCCGTAACGCGGCGTCACTTCGACTGCGTTGCAGGCGCAACCGGCGCGAGCATGCGGAAGGTGATGTCTCCCACCGTGTAGGTCACCTGTCCGGGCGCTGCCGGCTGCGGCCGGACGCCTCCGGCCTGCACCGCCGCGAAGGCGGAGACCAGCCGCGTCAGCACCGCGGGGTCACTTACCGGCACATTGTGCGCGCCCAGAACCAGGCGGGTGTGCGGCTGAAGCGCAGCCAAATGCCAGATGGAGAGCGCATAGGCGGCCAGGTCCGTCTCTGGCCGGAAGAGCCAGATGGGTCCGGGATAGTAGGTGTCCCCGGTGAAGAGCAGACCATGCGCGCGATCAAACAGTGACAGTGCATCCGGTGTGTGGCCGGGCGTAGCGATCACTTCCAGCGTGCGGCCGCCCAGGTCAATGCGTTCGCCATCGTGGACCAGCGTTGTAATGTGCCACGGCCGGGTTACATATGCATGCGGATCGAAGCCCGGCGGCAGGGCACCGCATATCTCGCCTGGCGCAATCTCCGCCTGGGCAGCGGCACGGGAGCCGAGCGCGTTCCGGCGGGTGAATGCCGTATCCACGCCATAGATCGTGCTGAACTGCCAGTTATCCCCGACGTGATCGTTGTGCGTGTGGGAGTTGAGTACGACGACGGGCAGGCTGGTCAGACCAGCGACGACGCGGCGCAGATCGCCGATACCCATGCCAGTGTCGAACAGGAGCGCCCGGTTCTTGCCGAGTATCAGGTAGCTGATCGTCTCCTCGGACTGGTGCGGTTCGTAGATGGCGAAGACGGCGGGCGCCAGCCGGTAGACCTCGAACCATGAATCGTTGCTGGGCACTCGCGCCAGCGTCTTGTAGGCAGGACGCGGCAGCGCACGGCACCACTCAGGAACTGGGGAGCTCTGTGGATGCGCGCTCGGGCAGAGAGCGCCAAGCAACGGGATCGCGATGACAACGGCTCTGAGTCTGTTCAAGGTCCCTGGATTATAGGAGCCGTCGCGCATGGTCGCGGGGCTGCTTTCGGAGTCGTTGCCGGTATCATCATCGTTTGCGGTCCGAATCAGAAGAGGCCGCAAGCAGGAGTGGCATGGCTCGATATTTAGTGACCGGAGTCGCCGGTTTCATCGGCTCCTCGATTGCCGAGGCGCTGGTGCAGCGGGGCGATTCCGTACGCGGCATCGACAACTTCATCACCGGGCGGCGTGCGAATGTGGAGCCCCTGCTGAGCTCAATCGACTTTCGTGAGGCCGACCTGCGGGATGCAGCCGCCATGCGCACGGCCTGCGAGGGTGTGGAGATCATTTTCCACGAGGGTGCGCTGCCATCTGTGCCGCGTTCGGTCAAAGAGCCCGCGCCCAGCCACGATGCGAACATCAATGGCACCTTCACGCTGCTGGAGGCGGCGCGTGCAGCCGGTGTGCGGCGCATTCTGTACGCGGCGTCCTCCTCGGCCTATGGCAATCAGCCGGGCATGCCGCGGCGGGAGACGATGACGCCTATGCCGATTGCGCCCTACGCGGTGCAGAAGCTAACCGGCGAACTGTACATGCGCAGCTACTGGCAGGTGTATGGCCTGGAGACGGTGTGCCTGCGCTACTTCAATATCTTCGGTCCGCGCCAGGCGCCGGACTCTCCCTACAGCGGCGTCATGGCCAAGTTCATTCTGCAGATGATGCGCGGGGAGCGTCCCACCATCTTCGGCACGGGCGAGCAGGGGCGCGACTTCACTTACATCGCCAATGCTGTTTCCGCCAATCTGCTGGCGGCGGCCGCACCGGGAGACCGGGTAAGTGGACGCGTCTTCAACGTGGCCTGCGGTGGACGGCACACGTTGAATAACACCTATCGCATTTTGAGCGGATTGCTCAACTTCCCGCATGCCGTGCAGTACGGGCCGCCGCGGCTGGGAGACATCACCGACTCGGAGGCGGATATCTCCGCTGCCCGCGAAGCGTTTGGCTATGAACCGCTGGTCAGCTTCGAAGAGGGGCTCCGCCGCACGGTGGCCTGGTACCAGATTGTCTTTGCTTCCCAAGTGGGACAGGGAGTTCCCGTTTCGTAACGTGGACCGTCACATTACTTATGTAAGTCCTTGCGTTCGACCCAGATAATCGGGACGGAGTGGATCCCTTGCGGGCTGGCGGGCTGCGCCAAACCCTCAACGAGGATCGCTCGAATGCTCTCGGCTGCACCGTGCTGGCCGCCGGGGAAGGGACCGAGTCCGGGACTGTGGCGCAAACCAGGGGGCTGTTGCTGTCTCTCTTGCTGCTGGCGATTCCGGCCGGGCACCTGTGCTTCGGCCAGGGCACCGCAGCTTCGCTGCACCTGGATGCCGCGCTCCTCCCCGGCCGGGACACGGTCGCTCCGCAGACCTCAAACACCGCGCTGAATGTCACCTGGGCCCCAGTGGCTCCCACCACCTACAGCACCGCCGCAACGGGCGCCGCTGGCGGTCGCATCCTGAGTGTTGCGGTCGACCCGGCCGACCCGAGCGGCAACACGGTCTACCTGGGAACCAGCGGGGGCGTCTGGAAGTCGACCAATGCGGCCGGTAGTCCGGCCAGTGTGACCTTTGCTCCGCTGACCGACGCGGTCCCGGCGCTGAACGGCTTTGGCGTGCCGGCTACGGTCATCTCCGTGGGCAGCGTTTCGGTCCAGCCCGGCGGCACGGGTGTGGTGCTGGCCGGAACGGGCGACGCCACCAACCGCACAGACTCGATCTATGGGACCGGGCTGCTGCGATCTGCGGACGGCGGACGCTCTTGGACCGCCATCCCGGGTTCGGTTGAGCCGGGCACGCAACAGCGGCAGAGCTTCTTCGGGGAGGCCTTCTCCGGCTTTGCCTGGAGCACCGTGTCACCGAACCTGGTGGTCGCAGCAGTCGCGTCCGCCGGCGGGGCCTTTGCTGCGAATGCAGGCGACAGCAACCAGAGCGCGATGGGCCTCTACTACTCGCACGATGCCGGGCAGAGCTGGCAGTTCGCCACCATCACCGACGGGCCCAATCAGGAGATACAGGGGCCGGATATCGGGGTCGGCTCCGGTGCGCCGGTGGTGGCGGTGGTCTGGAATCCGGTGCGGCGTCTGTTTCTGGCGGCGATCCGGCTGCATGGCTTCTACCAGTCTGCGGACGGCGTGACCTGGACCCGCCTGGCCACGCAGCCTGGCACCGCGCTGACCAGCGCTGTGTGCCCGGCAGACAGCGGGGGCGGCGGCAACGCGCTGTGCCCGCTCTATCAGGCCACGCTGGCGGTGCAGCCGAGCACGGGGGACACCTTTGCCATGTTCACCAATGCGGCAGATGCAGATGAAGGCCTGTGGCAGGACATCTGCGCCGCCGCGAATGGAACCTGCGCTACCCCCTCTCCCATCTTCGCCCATCGCGTCGGCAACGCAGCGCTTGAGACCAGTGCTGGCGTGATTGCCGGCGCAAGCCATGCCTTGTCCCTGCAGGCACTGCCGGCTGGCGCGGACACAGTACTGTTGGCGGGAACGCGCGACCTGTTCCGCTGCAGCCTGGCAGCGGGCTGCACCTGGCGGAACGCTACCAACGTCTCCGGCTGCGCGGCGGCGCAGGTCGGAGCGATGCAGCACCAGGCGGCGTGGGTGCCCAACTCCTCCACGCTCTACTTCGCCACCGACCGCGGGCTGTGGCGAAGCACCGACGCTGTCAATCAGCAGGCGGTCGCCTGCTCCGCGGACGATGCGGCTCACTTCCAGAACCTGAATGCTTCGCTCGGCGCGATCGCGGAGGTTACCTCGCTGGCGCAGGATCCGGTGGATGCGACAGCCATGCTGGCGGGTGAAGGCTCACTCGGGACGGCCGGTGGCAGCAATGGCGCGTGGCGCCCGTTGCTGACGGGGACGGGCGCAGGGACAGCAGTCGGCACCGGGGCGACGGCCGGCACCTGGTTCGCGACCTCAGGGGCGGGCGTCTCCATCAGCGCGTGCGGCGCGGGCGCCGGGTGCGCACCGGGTGGCTTCGGCACCCAGCCCGTTATCGGCAACACGCAGGTCTCCGGCGACGGCACGGCGCTGCGCCAGCCTGCCGTCTGGATGCTGGACCCCCAGGACCCGAGCCGCATGATCGTGGGTACCTGCCGCACCTGGCGCGGACCCGCAAGCGGTCTGAACTGGGCTCCATCGAACGCGCTCAGCACCATGCTGGACGGGCATCCGGCGCCCTCCTGCCAGTCGGGCAATGCGCAGATCCGCTCGCTGGCGGCGACCGGCACCCTGTCCGGCACGAACACGGAGCGCATCTACGCCGGGCTGGCCGGCGTACCGGACGGAGTGCAGATCGCTCCCGGGCACATCTACAGCGCGCTGGTCACGCCCGCGTCGACCGCGGCCTCGACTCACTGGTCTGACCTGACGGCGAATCCGCTTACCAACGGCGTGGCGGGGTCGCCGATCTTCAACTCCGGACTGGTCGGAATCTCTGCCATCACCATCGACCCGACCGCGCCCTCCACGCTGTATGTCGGCATCGGGGGCTACGGCGGCTATGGCTTCGCCGAGTTCGCCAACGTCTCACCTGTCTATCGCAGTACCGATGCAGGCCAGCACTGGACCAACATCACCAGCAACCTGCCCATTGCACCGGTGAACGCCATCCTGGTGGATCCGCTGGACCCCGCCATCGTCTACCTGGCCACGGATGTGGGCGTCTACGTCACCACCACGATCACACTCTGCGGCGACCCGACGCAGGCCTGCTGGGGCGCTTACGGCGCCGGCCTGCCAGCGGTTAAGGTGACGTCGCTCGCTGCCTCTGCCGCGTCGGGCAACAGCTGGCTGCGCGTCGGCACCTGGGGCCGGGGTATCTGGCAGACAGAGCTGGCCAGCGCGGCGCTGCAGCAGGCCGCGCTGCTGGCGGCGACGCTGACGCCCAGCTCTTTGAGCTTCGCACCACAGGCCGTGGGGACGGTCAGCGCGGCGCAGACGCTGACTCTGCAAAACACTGGTCAGGGCGCGGTGACCCTGGGCACACCTGTGGTCAGCGCGCAGGACTTCAGCGTCAGCAACGGTTGTGGGAGCACACTGGCCCAGGGTGCCTCCTGCACGCTGTCGGTCGTCTTCGCGCCAACCGCCACCGGCGGCCGCAGTGCCACCGTCTCCATCACGACTAATACGCCTTCCGGAACCCTGATGGCGTCGCTTGACGGGACCGGGCTCCAGGGAAGCACGATCGTTCTCACCCCCCTGCGCCTGGACTTCGGCGCCGTGTTGCTGGGCCAGACCAGTCCGGTGCAGTACATGACCATCGCGAATACCGGCACCGCGGCGGCAACACTGCAGAGCCCCCATATCAACGGCCCCTTTCGCATCACGGCCGACACCTGCAGTGCGACCCTGCCGGTGAATACCAGCTGCACCGTCGGGATTGCGTTCTCACCAGTCGCCTCCGGCGTGTTCCAGGGTGCGATCAGCGTGACGGACTCGGCCGGCACCCAGACTGCTCTGCTGAGTGGTACGGGGCAGACCGGTCCCTCGGACACGCTGAGCACCAGCTCGCTGACCTTCGCCCCCCAGCAACTGGGAACCACCAGCGCTCAGCAGCAGGTGGTTATCACGAACAGCGGGGATACTGCCTTGAATGGGATCGTGGCCAGCGTGACCGGCGACTTCCTGCTCGTGAACCAGTGCGGCACATCGCTGCCCGGCCACTCCACCTGCGCGCTGCTGGTGGCGTATGCGCCGCAGGCGCTCGGCGCGGAGACAGGTCAACTTGTCCTCGTCGACCAGCAACAGCAGCAGGTCAACCGGCAGACCGTGGTGCTGAACGGAACGGGGACGCCGCCGCCGGTCGCTCCGCCCGGCTCCGGCCTGGGCATCCTGACTGCCTCGCCGCTGCGGCTGGACTTCGGGCTGGAGGGCGTCAATGCCAGCTCTGCACCCCAGACCGTTACGCTCATCAACAGCGGGGCCGCTGTGCTCAGCGGGATCTCAATTGCGTCGGGGACTGGATTCTCTGTCAGCGCGAACGCGTGCACCGGGCAGCTGAGTCCGGGCGCGAGCTGCACCTTCGCCGTGATTTTTAGTCCGCAATCGCCGGGCGCGGTACAGGCGCTTTTGCAGGTCTCTGCGGCGACCCTCGTGGCGCCGACCGTGATTCCGGTAAGCGGGACGGCAGCAGACTTTCAACTCAGCGTGCAGGGCTCCAGCAGCAGCACGGTGATCGGGGGCGCGACGGCGACGTACCAGCTCCTGCTTACGCCAGTGGGCGCCTCTGCCGGCCAGGTTGCGATCGGTTGCACCGGAGCACCGCAGGGAAGCACCTGCACTGCCAACCCGTCTATGGTCACGATGGACGGAAGCGGGGCCACGGCTACGATCACGGTCACGGTGGCCACTCCGGCCACCACGGCGGCCAGCCTCGCGACGCCGCGTCAGCCATGGCCACTCCGTGCATGGCCTGCGGCGGCGCTGCTGATTCCGCTGCTGTGGGGCGGCAGTCGCCGCGGTCGCACTCTGGGGCAATGCTGCGCCGTGCTCGCGGTGGGCGTTATTTGCCTGGGCAGCGTAGGTTGCGGGCTCACCATCCATGGCGGCGGTGCGGCGCACCCGGCCGCGAGCGGGCCGAGTGCCGGTCAGGGCACCTTCAATGTGACTGTGGGTGCCACGGCACCCGGACTGGTGCGTACAGTCAGCCTCAACCTGGTGGTGGAGTAGGCTCCTCCTGCGACGCATCGCCGGGGGTTGCCCTATGCTATCAGTGACGATGCTGACGATCCGCAGCAGACGAGTGGTCCGGTATGGCTCGCGCTAACCCCGCGCAGAGGGAGCATCGTGCGCCACGTGGCCCGGTCACCCTGGTGCAGGCCATTCGCGTCCTGCTGGTCTGCAGCTTCACCATCGCCTTCCTCCAGTATCAGCTGCACAGCGCCGTAGGCCAGTACCTGCACCTGAGCATGCTCTTCCTTGCCGGGCTGGCGGTCCTGACCGGCCGCAATCGCAAGGCTCGCGTGCAGGGGCTGTTCGGCGGGGGCGCGCTGCTGATGACCGGTATCCTGTTCAGCGAGGCGATCTCGTACATCTCGAGCAATCAGTACTCGACGCTGTACGGCCTCACCTTCATCGCCGTCGTGCTCTCTGCCCGGCTGGTGGTGCAGGAGATCGGCCTCCCGAACGTGCTGCGGTCGTTCTCGCAGGCAGGTTTCCTGACCGTGGGGTTCATCCTGCTGTCGGGCGGCCGGAGTCTGCGCGATCTGGACGCCGGCACGCGGTTCACCGGGGGCACGGATGCTCACCCCAACCTGCTCGCGTTTGTGCTTGGCGGCTTCGAGAGCATGCTGATCTGGCGCGCGCTCGAATACAAGGTGCAGTGGAAACGGTGGGTGGCCGGCGGCCTGGCTGCGGTGAATCTCCTGTTCATCTACTACTCCGGATCGCGCGGCACCCTGGGCGCGGTGGTGCTGGCCGCCGTGATACTGGGGGCGCGCCGGGCGTTCAACGGCTCCTGGCTGAGCCGCATCCGGCTGCAGCGCTGGCACCTGGTGCTGGTGCCCGTGGCCTTTGCATTGCTGGCGGCCTTCCTGGCCCAGCAGGGGCGTCTCGCGCACCTGGCGCTGGCCGTCGACAAGCAGCTCGCTCTCAACAGTTCGCAGCGAGGTCTGAATTCGGGCCTGTCGGGGAGGACCGGCATCTGGCATATCGCCTTCCTGCTGCTGGGCGAGCACAACCGCTGGCTCTTCGGTTTCGGGTACCGCTCCGGTGATCGGCTGGTGGGCACGATCGACAACGGATATGTGCAGCTGCTGTTCGACAGCGGGCTGCTGGCGGGCTCGCTCATTCTGGGCGAGATGCTGCGCGCCTTTGTGCTGCTGTGGCGCGCTTCCCGTCCTATACGGAATACGGCCTGGACGCGCTACTACACCATGCTGACCGCAGCGATGATCATTTACTTCCTGAACAACATCTCCGCTCGCTACCTGTTCAGCTTCGGCAGCAGCTTCTCCATCCTGATCATTTTTCTGATGACTGCCTCGCGGCGTCAGCTGGTAGGCGCGCCGGTTCCTGCCAAGCTGCCTGTACCGCAGCGTGCTGCCCCGCCGCGGCGGCTGGCGTGGAACCCTGGGCCGCCTCCGCAAACCACCTTGTGACGGCCGCGGCTCGGGCGTGGAGGGCGTGTCGGGGTCGACTGGGAACCGCTCTGCCAACTCGCGTAACCTCCCCGGAAGCTCTACACTAGGATGGCCGAAAGCGAAGGACAAAGCCCTACCAGGAGTGTTGCTTCGGGAGCAGGTGCGGCATATCGGCCCTTGACAGGCCTGGTTCTAAGGAGTGAAAGCAGTGCAGCGCTCCGGTTCATGGAATCGACTCTGCGTTCCCTGAATACGTGAGGGCTGCAAAACGAGATATGAGTCACCGCTTAGCGTTCCTCGTGGCGAGCTCACTGGGTGTATTCACGGTCCTCATGCCGCAGCAGGCGCTCAGCCAGAGCAACTGCGATCCCACTACGTCCAATTGCGGCAATTACTCCGGCCAGCAGCTACCGCAGCAGCAGCCATCCTCTGGCGGGCAGGGCACTGAGTACGATCAGAACAATTCTCCTTACGGAAACGGCGGCGGTACCTACGGCGGCGGCCGCACCTTCGGCGGTCAGGATCAGCAGCAGCCGCTGACCAATGATCTGCAGGGCATCCCCAACTTCACGGACAACCTGAATCCCAACGGCGGGCGCACGCAACTCGGCAATGAGGGCCAGGGGTCCGGCTTCTTCTACAACAATCCTCGCTTCCTGGTACCCGACCAGCCTACAGAGTTTCAACGCCTGGTCTCGGCCTCAGTCGGCCGTTTGCTGCCTATCTTCGGCGCCAAGCTGTTCCTGCAGAGTCCCAGCACATTCGCACCCGTGGATCAGGTTCCGGTCACGTCCAACTATGTAGTCGGGCCCGGAGATGTGCTGCTGATTCGCGTCTGGGGACAGATCAACTTCAACGCGGATGTGAAGGTAGATCGCGATGGACTGATTTATCTGCCGCAGGTGGGTGCGATCCATGTCGGCGGCGTGAGCTATGACAACCTGCAGGAGCAGGTGCGCTCCAGCATCGCCCGCATCTTTAAGAACTTCAATCTCTCCGTCAATCTGGGCCAACTGCATCCCATACGCATCTTCGTGACCGGGCAGGCACGACGTCCCGGTACCTACGTCGTCAGCTCACTGAGCACGCTGGTCAGTGCGGTGTTCGCAACCGGCGGGCCATCGCCGCAGGGCTCGATGCGCCACATTGAGCTGCGCCGCGAGGGAAAGACGGTTGCGGACTTCGATATGTACGACCTGCTGGTAAACGGAGACAAGTCGCACGACGTATCTCTACTGCCAGGCGATGTGATCTACATCCCTGCGGTGGGGCCGCAGGTCGCGGTGTTTGGCAGCGTCCGTACACCGGCAATTTATGAGCTGAAGCAGGCAGACGGTGCGCCGGGGAAGCCGCAGACCGTGGGCGATCTGTTGCAGGATGCAGGTGGACTCTCGACACTGGCCTCGCTGACACGGGCATCGCTGGAGCGGATTGACCCGCAGCAGCACCAGCGCGCGGAAGATATTGCGCTCGATATGGCCGGGAAGGCGACGGTGCTGCATGACGGCGACATCCTGCGCGTGCTGCCGATCTCTCCCCGCTACGACCAGACGGTGACGGTACGCGGCAACCTGGCAGACCCGGGCCGCTTCAGCTGGCATCCCGGCATGAAGTTGAGTGAGTTGCTGCCGGACAGCGCAGCCCTGGTGACCCGCGACTACTGGCAGCGGCGCAATCGATTGGGGCTGCCGTCTCCGGTGTTTGAGCCGGACTACACCCAGCGGTTCCAGAGCTATCGCAATCTTCAGGCCACCCGCAAGTTGCAGTACCAGCAGTCCCTGCAGCGCCAGGTTGAACGGAAGAATCTCGGCCTGCCGGATCCTCCGGCAGATCAGAAGAGCGACCAGACCGTATCGCAGGGCGCCGCCGCGACGGACGTGCCGTTCGGCTCGCTCGACCCCGGCTCTCCCGAGGCGGACGCTGCGCAGGCGGATGCCGCCAATGAGCAGAATCCGCAGGGTCCGCAGCAGAACGGCGCCAGTCAGCCGGGCCAGCCGGCACAGGGTCCGGGCAGCCAGCCGGAGGTGATCGGTGGCGGGATCCTGGCAGACCAGCAGCGCAGTGCGCGTACGGAGAACACGGCCAGCGCTACCACCATCAACAATGTAAAGCTGGCAGCACCCGAGATCGACTGGTCCTACGCCGTGATCGAACGCATGGACCCGGTCACCCTGCAGACGCGCCTGATCCCGTTCGATCTGGGCAAGCTGGTGATCAATCATGACCCGACCCAGGACCTCGCAGTCGAGCCGCGCGATGTGATCACCGTTTTCTCCCAGGCCGACATTCGTGTGCCTCAGCAGCAGCAGACCAAGCTGGTGCGAATCGAAGGTGAGGTACAGCACGCCGGCATCTACAGTGCGGAGCCCGGCGAGACCCTGCGCCACCTGGTGGAGCGCGCAGGCGGGCTTACCCCGAATGCCTACCTATTTGGCGCGGAGCTGACCCGCGAGTCAGCACGCGTCGTGCAGCAGCAGCGGCTGGACGACTACGTGACCCGGCTGGAGCTGGACATCGATCGCTCCGCCGCAGCGACGACTGCACGCGCCGCCTCGCCGGCGGACCAGGCTTCCGCGGCAGCCTCTCTTACCTCGTCGCAGATCCTGGTGCAGCGGCTGCGCCAGTTGCGTGCCAATGGGCGGGTGGTGCTCTCGGTCGAGCCGGACTCGGACGATGCCAGCAAGCTGCCGGAGCTGCCGCTAGAGGATGGAGACAGGCTGGTGGTTCCGACCCGGCCTTCGAGTGTGAACGTGCTCGGAGCCGTGTACGACCAGAGCTCCTTCATCTTTGACCCGCATCTGCGTGTCTACGGATATCTGAAGGAGGCGGGCGGTGCCGGCCGGGATGCGGATCCCTCGCACGCCTTTATCGTCCGGGCGGACGGCTCGGTGCTGAGCCGGGAGTCTGCCAAGACCTTTTGGGGCAATGAATTTGAACAGTCGCGCGTGCACCCTGGGGATACCATCGTATTGCCGGAGAAGGTGTACCGCGGCTCCAGCTTCCGCAACGCTCTGACCTACTCCTCGCTGTTCTCGTCGGTGGCCCTGGGCGCAGCATCGCTGGCGGTGATCCTGCCGTGAGGGAGGTCATGCAAACTTCAGGCGTAAGCGAACGCCGGCTGGACCTGCTGGACGTGCTGATGATCTTCGCGCGCCGCAAGTGGATCATCCTCGTCTCGATGCTGGTCTTCGCCGTGGCAGCCATCGTGGTGAGTGCGCTGCAGCCGCGCCTGTACAAATCAACCGCAACACTGCTGCCGCCGCAGCAAGAGCAGGGCGGCTCGGCGCTGCTGAATCAGCTGGGTGCGCTCTCCGCGCTGGCGGGCGGTGGCATCGGTGGCGGCAAGGGCCAGGCGGATCTCTACCTCAGCATCCTGCAGACCAACATCGTGGCGCAGGATATGGTGAAGCGCTTCAACCTGATGGACGCGTATCGGATTCCGGATCCGGATGGCGCAGCGGGGATGCTGCGCAAGCGTTCGAAGTTCCAGTCAGGCAAGGACGGCTTGATTCAGGTCTCCGTGGAAGACCAGGACCCGAAGCAGGCAGCCAAGCTGGCCGCCGGATACGCTGATGAGCTGTTCCGGCAGAACAATCGCCTGGCGATCGGTTCCGCGAGCCAGCGGCGTCAATTTTTCCAGCAGCAGCTTGCCGAGGAGAAGGATCGGCTGGCTGATGCCGAGGTGGCACTCAAGGAGACGCAGCAGTCGACCGGTGTGCTGCAGCTAAGCGGGCAGGCGTCAAACATCCTGCGCCAGGAGGCGGAGCTGCAGGCCAACATCACCAGTCACGAAGTGGGGCTGGCCGCCATACTGCAGGGCTCGACGGAGCAGAACCCGGAGGTCGTCCGCATACGGTCGGAGCTGGCAGGCCTGCGATCGCAATTGTCGCAGTTACAAAAGGGTTCCGGCACCGATACGCTGACCCAGGCGCAGTTTCCCAACGCCGGGCTGGCTTATGTGCGCAAGGAGCGCGAGGTTAAGTATCACGAGACGCTGTTCGAGCTGCTCGCCCTCGCCAACGAACGCCTGTGGATCGGCCATTTCG
>CAXUMX010000005.1:0-116699 GCA_964252395.1 uncultured Acidobacteriaceae bacterium
TTACCGCCCGCGGGGTTTGTTGGTTGGCGTCGATGCGCAACGCGTTGGCGGCTTTGAGGGCTGCTGCTTCCGATGGGAGAGTGATGGTCGTGCCGATTACAGCTTTGCGCTGTAAGTTCTTGCCGTCCGGCCCGATTTCTCTCCAGCGGAAGACCCAAACATCAGGCCCCTTCTTCCGCTTGCTACGCTGCACGCTTCCTTGTTGATACCGTGTGCGCCTTGGCATAACTACTCCTGGTCCCCGGCGCAACGGGTGGCTTGATTCAAGGCTATCGCTGCGCCGGGCAGAGGTCTAGTGGAAACTCAGCTTGCAAGTTGTTCTGTGATCCATCGGTCGATGTCACTGGCCCGGAAACGCCACATGGAACCCAATTGAAATCCTCGAACGATTCCTTGGCGTGCATAGCGCTGCAGGGTCTTCGGATGTATCCGCATGATCGCTGCTGCCTGGTCCGTATCCAACAATGGCTCAGGAACGAACGGCTCACTTCGTACAGGCTTTCTCCCCAATTCCTGACCCGATGGTCTGTCCATCATCGCTGTGCCTCCTCTGAAGCCGAAGCAGCGTCACGCAGTCTCAAAGCGGCAACTTGTGGGTTTATTCTTCTGCCAAGTGCGTCCGCTATTGATTCTTCGGATACTGCTTGCTGACTACGATTGGCGCAGACGTCCCCAAATGTCCAATCACGATTTGCCAGTCGACTATTCCAAAACGTAATAGTCGTTCTGTTACCGACATCCCGTAGGCCGCGGAAATGTAAGCAGATGCGTCAAAATGTTGACAGGGATACGATCCCCACCAGAAGATTTCAAAGGATGGTTTTTGCGTTTCCGATTCTCTGAGGGCCCTTCCACTACTCATTGCGGGCTCTTCGATTCCCCAGGCAGAGAGTCAATTGGGGGTAGGCATGGCCCGAAGCAAGGCAAAACGCCCGATCAATCTAAAACACATTGAAGCGGCCATCGCGGTAGCGGAGACGCTCAACTTTTCGAGAGCCGCGAAACGCCTCCATATCAGCCAGCCTGCTGTCACGAAGTACATCAGAGAACTTGAGGAAAGCCTGGGTGCTCTCCTCTTCATTCGGGCGCACCATTCCGTCTCTATCACCGAAGCTGGCAAGGCTTATGTTGAGGAAGCCCGGATCGTTGTTCTCCACGCTGGACGCGCGGTACAGGCAGCAAGGGCCGCTCAACAAGAGGCAGAACTGATTCTCAATGTGGGGCGCTCGCCTTATGTCGATCCCTACTTTACCTCGATGCTTCGGGCGATCCGATTACCGATGTTTCCCAGACTGCACTTGCAGCTCTCCAGTGGATTTTCATGTGACCTCACCCAGGATGTACTCAATGGTGATCTTGATATCGCCGTGGTGATCGAGCCGCCCCAGTCAGGCCAATTGGCCGAGTTTGAAATCGAAGAGTCACCCTTCTACGTCGTCATGTCCAGGGAAGATCCGTTGGCTCAACTTCCCGCTCTTGACCTGAATCACCTTTCACAAAGGCGGTGGCTCCTGTTTCAACGCAACCTTCATCCCCCGCTTTACGACCTAATCCAGAAGCTAGCGCATGAAGACCACGTTATTCCATCTGCCCTTCAACACTTCATGGTGCCGGAAGAGTGCTTGCCGCTTCTGACTGATCCCGGAGGAGTTGTCATCGCACCCAAATCGGGCGCTCTAAGGATTGCCCGCGGTGGCCTGACGATGAGGCCGTTGGATGATACAAGGCTGAGAATGAAGACCCGGTTGATTTCCCGAGCGGATAATCCCTCTCCAGCCATTAGCGAGTTATTCCGAACATTCATGCGCAGGTTGAGGCAGATGCGGGTAGATAACCAAATGTCTCTACCTCTCTCGACGTGAGCAATGATTCGGTTCCGAGACCTTTTGGGAGTCTACGATCTTTAGGTTTACCGGTCCGGAAGCATCGCAGTTCTGACAAGTGAGGATCCCTGTAGCAATCACCTTGGCGTCAATGTCATCGATCCGTACGACGTGCCCACACGCTTGGCATTGGTGTGCATGTTCCCATCGAGATTCAAGAGCTTGGCTTCCCAATCCGCTCACTCCCAATCTGCCCTGCCTCCCGGACCGGAGGCATAGGTGCGCCACCCGAAAGGAGTATTACGCCTACTGGATTGAGCTTGTGAATGTTTGCAACGAGCCTGCCATTTCGCTATACGAAAGGTGCAAATTGTTCAGCGAACGATGACTGCTTTGCACGCGAGGAGTGACGGGCTTTCCTTCGGACATAACGGCCGCACGTTTGGCCTGAAAAAATGCTCGTTCGTACGCCTATTGCAATCCTTCGTTGCAATGTCTCATCGTTGCCGGTCCTAGCCTGAGATGGTCATCTCGGAGGCGAAGACTGATGCTTCGTATATTGCTACCTTCGGCGCTATTTCTGTCGTTTTGTACGATGATGCGGGCTCAACAGCCGTGTTTGCCAGCATCCGCCGTGGAAGGCAGCGTCACGGATCAGACAGGTGCGCAGGTTCCTAACGCCACAGTTCTGCTAACCGGAAAGCCTCCGGTTACGACCAACGCAAGCGGTCGCTATTCACTTTCATGCGTGACGAGTGGGGACCTAACCTTAGAGGTGAGTGCCCCTGGGTTCGCGAGGCAACAGCTTCGGGTCAAAAAGGTCGCAAACCGGGCCGCACAAGTAAATGTCCGCCTGACGGTGGCTGCGATGAAGGAAGAGGTGCAAGTCACTGCAGATGACGCTTCCTCTTCTGGAGGTGGTGCGAGCACAAGAGTCCTCGATGCCGAGCAAATCCGTCAACTTTCTGATGATCCGAACGATTTCATTCAACAATTGCAGATTCTTGCGTCCAGCGAAGGGGCCGCTCCTGAGTCCACGCTGTTCGTCGTGGATGGCTTCCAGAATGCCAGTGCGGTGCCGCCGAAGAACTCAATTGCTTCCATTCGCATCAATCCAGATCCCTACTCTGCTGAATACGAAGGCCCCACTTTTCTTGGTGGCCGTGTGGAACTGACCACGAAGGCCGGTGCAGACAATTATCATGGCGCGTTGTTTTTCATAGACAGCGCTTCGGCATTCAACGCGACGGATCCATTCTCAGTGACTTCCACACCAGCAAGTAAACGTCGCTACGGATTCGAGCTCAGCGGTCCCATCAAGGCTAATCGAAGCGGATTCTCTCTTGCGTTGGAGAAGCGGGACATTGACGAATTCAATGTGGTGAACGCACTCACTATGGGCACTAAAGGCTCTGCTGTTCCATTACAAGAGACTGTCCCCGCACCGCAACGGCTTTGGATTGCGTCCGGCCGCGCTGACATGCAAGTTTCGCCGGAGGACTATGCGGCCTTGTCATTCGCCGCGAATGTAAACAGTCTGGGAAATCAGGGCGTTGGTGGCTTGGTTCTACCTGAATCCGGGTACCAGAGCCAGCAGAATGAGTACGACCTCCGCCTTGTCAACACATTTGCTGCTGGTGCCAACTCTATCGATCAGTTTCGAGCCGGCTACACCTGGAAACGAACCACGTATACGCCTTCCTCTAGTGCCCCATCGCTGACGGTCGCTGGCTACTTTACCGGAGGAGGAGCCACGTCACAGCATCTGGATGATCGAGAGCGAGACTTGGAATTGGATAATGACTGGTTGTCGACTCGTGGTAAACACTCATGGACCATCGGTGCGCAATCACTCGGCTTCTTTGTTCACAATTCTGATCCAGATACCTTCAACGGAGCGTATGTTTTTGGTGGTGGAAGCGCTCCCGTGCTTGACGGCAACGATCAGCCCACAGGACAGACGACAAGCATTACAGCGCTTGAACAGTATCGTAGAGCATTGCTGGGCCTCGCTGGAGGAAGCCCGACAACCTACCAGCTCAATTCAGGGATAGCATTAGTCCCGTTCACAGAATGGAGACTTGGCCTCTACGCGCAGGATGCGATCAAGCTCAATTCGCACTTATCACTCTCGGCGGGTTTGCGGTACGCCTTCCAAACATCTCCCAATACGTTTCTCAATTTTGGGCCTCGCCTTGCCCTCACATGGTCACCAGATAAGAAAGCAACCTGGGTCATCCACCTGCGAGAAGGCCTCTTCGATGCACCTGCTCCCCTGAGCTACACCACGGACGTATATCGGCTCAATGGGCAGCGACAACAGTCCTTGATGGTTTACTCCCCCGCTTATCAAGCGCCCTTGACGCAAACCACAAGCTCCATCCAGGTGTCTACCACGAATCGATTCGCGAATCACATCTTTCAGTTTCCTGCGGCGGCTTTCCAGGCAGGTGTAGAGCATGACTTTCGCCATCATTGGCATGCGGCCGCCACCTGGACGTTCGCAGAAGACTGGGGCATCTTCCGAACCCGAAACATCAACGCTCCGGAAGTGGAATCCGAGGTCGGAACAGCGCCCGATCCAACCATCGCCCTTAAGGCGCCCCGTCCCATCGCCCCCAACGAGAATATCTTTGAGTATCAGAACTCCGGCCACTTGCGCGGCAGCGTAGTCAATTTCAGCGTCTCCAAGCGAGCGAATAAATACTTCGACCTGAACCTCAGCTATTCTCTTGTGAAGTTTCTTTCGGATGCGCCCCTTCAAATTGCCCCGCCACAATCTAGTTACACAAATAGGGGTGAAGCATCCCGTCCCGATTGGCAAACCAGCGGAGGGTCCGTAGAAGGGACAGTTCATCTTCCTTATCGAATCGACGTTGCTACGCAGCTAGCGGCACGCACAGGAAGACCATACAACATCACGACCGGCACCGACTCAAACGGAGATGGAACATTCAACGACCGTCCCTCATACACACAGACAACTGGAGCGGGGGTCTATTCGACCCCGTATGGCCTACTTACTGCAAATAGCATCAATGGGGACGTTCCGCGCAACCTCGGCACAATGCCAAGTACCTGGCGGCTTTTCGGGAATGTGAGCCGCACATTTCAGATCGGGCCAAAAGACGCGAGGGGACGTCAGTCGCTGACGATAAATGCGCGTGGGGCGAACCTCCTGAACCATACCAACACCACTGCGGTCGGAACAGTACTTTCTCCTAACCTTGGTCAGCCTATCGCCGCAGAGGCGGCGCGTCGTATCGAACTCGGGGCGCGGTACTCCTTTTAGGCGCGCGGGTAGCTGTCGAGTGGGTCTCGGGCGTAGCATTTTCTAAGCGCCTCTCGGAGTGAAAGGAGCAGGACGTTGAGTTCACAGAACACGCTTCAGGAATATCCCTCCGTGCCGGACAATCGGCTATGGAATCTCCAAACACGCGGGATGGTTGGTGTTGTAGTGTTCAGCGTTGTACTGTCCGCCTTAACAGCGAGCCAGTGTCATCACGCGCTGACACTCATCAAGCCGGGCGCCTCGCCAATTCCGTCCATCTTGTTCGGAATGGTGAGTGGTCTGTGGTGGGGTGCTCTCGCGGCAGCATTCTGGTGGATTGCTCGCTTTTGTCCCTCGTTCGTCACGTTTTCCGCGAAGACATTCCTGCTCCATAGCGGTTTAGGTGTGGTTCTCTCCTTGGCACACATGGAACTCATACAGGGATGCGTTCGCATCGCATCCCATCTCTGGCCTCAATGGGGGCAGGCTTACGAGAGGCTTGATTATGTGAACTTGAACCGCTTCGGTCTGGAGCTCGCGATTTATGGGATGCTGTTTGCTGTTTCGGGATTTCTACACATGCAGTCATACCGCCAGCGTGAAGCAATTATGCAGATTACACTTCAGCAGCAACTCACTCAGGCACAGCTTCAGGCCTTGCAGATGCAGATGGAGCCTCACTTTCTCTTCAACACCTTGAACGCGATCACAAGCCTGGTGTCACAACACAAGAACGACGAGGCGATGCAAACGCTGGCTCACCTTAATACGATTCTGCGGACAACACTGCAGCGACGAAGCCCCGAGAAAGTGCCCTTCACAGAGGAACTACAACTCATCGAAAGTTACCTCGCGATTCAGAAGGTTCGGTTTGCAGACCGAATCGAAATCGACATCCAAACCACATCGGAGGCGCGTCGGGGGCTCGTGCCATCTTTTCTACTGCAACCGTTGGTAGAAAATGCCGTTCGACACGGGATTGAATCGAGAAAGGCCGGGGGCCGGATCGAGACACAAGCGGAAAGGCTCGGAGATCGGCTATGGATGAGGGTCCGAGATAACGGCAACGGCACATCCTCGACCCGTACGCAGGGGTACGGCATCGGGTTAAGCAACATTCGGGAACGCCTCGCCTTCTTTTATCCGAACGCGCACCAATTTGAGATTGAATCCCCTTCCAGCGGTGGGTATCAGGTGACCATCCAGATTCCGTTTGAGGAAGCTCCCATATGCAATTGAAGGCCATCATCGTTGACGACGAACCGCTGGCACGAGACTTTCTCCGGTCTCTGCTGGCCAAATATGACGACTTGGAAGTTGTCGGAGAGTGCGCGAACGGCGATGATGCAGTGGTTGCGCTACGCCAAGGATCAATCAATCTCCTACTTCTTGACGTGCAGATGCCAGAGATGGACGGCTTCGATGTCATCGAAGAAATCGGGGCGGAACATCTGCCCGCTACGATCTTCGTGACGGCATTCCAGGAACATGCTGTACGTGCCTTTGATGTTCAGGCAATCGACTATCTGACAAAGCCGATTGTTCCGGAGCGGCTGGAAAGGGCGTTACGACGGGTCAGAGAAAAGCTGGGAGCGCAAACAGCACAACTGACGCAGGAACAACTGAGGGCACTTCTCAACAGCGTTCGTTCACAGACTGATCTGCGCAAAGCGTATGCTGTTCGTTTTCTGGTCCGCGATCGGGACAAGGAAATCCTGCTGCCAGTGTCGGAGATCGATTGGATTGAGGCGGACGCCTACTACAGTCGTCTCCACGTAAACGACAAGCACTATATGCTTCGTGAAAGCATCACAGAATTGAATAACAAGCTCGATCCGGCAAACTTCGTGCGGGTGCATCGTTCCTCTATCGTCAACGTGAACCAGATTCGCGAGGTATACCGGGAAGGGCGCACCGATTCTTCGCTGGTTTTGAAATCAGGAGGTGTCCTGAAGATGAGCAGGCAAGGCCGCCAACGTCTCATAGACCTCGGAAGTTAGCTCGTGCATCAAAAGGATGAATGAATTCTGAAACCTGACGCTCGTCTACGATCTTCACGTTTACCGGGCCGGAGGCATCGCACTTCCGACAGGTAACAATTCCCGTTGCGATGATCTTGGCATCAATATCGTCGATTCGTACTACATGTCCACAAACGTGGCATTGATGAGCGTGTTCCCACCGCACCTGAATCGGATCATGTGTCATAGATCGGCCTCTTGTTCCTATGTGCCGCTTTCGGTTGCACTCATCAGCGTCAAAAAGTGAAACGGACTCCCAATTCAACTCGCCGAGCCGTTTCAGCGGTCAGCGGCTGCCCTAGAGTTCCCGACGGCAGAACGGTATTCACCGCCGTTATATTCGTGTGGTTCAGCAAATTCGCGCTTCTTGCACTGAACTCAAGGTTGAGAGGGTGGTCCTTGTCGTTGGGATTGAGCAGAAAGGCGCGGCGAAGATTCATATCCAAGTGCGCCGTGGCGGGCATGGTTCCCAGATTGCGGGGCACATTGCCGTTGACTGTGTTTATAGTCAAGAGGCCAAAGCGCGTAGCGTATATGCCTTGACCCGGGACAGAGGCATATGCAGGCCGGTCATTGAAGTCGCCGTCACCATTGTTATCTGTGCCTGTGGTGACGTTGTAGGGATGGCCGGCAGAGGCGTCAAATTGCCCTGATAATTGAACTCCATACGGCAAGTTCAAGTTCCCCACGACCCCTGCACTGTCTGGACTCAACCAATCAGCACGCGCCGACTCTCCTTGGTCGCTGTAGCTTGACTGAGGACTATTTGCACCTGTCCCTCCATCCGACTTGAAGTGCATGTGTGTATACCAGATAGACAGGCCGATGCGCTTGTAGCCGTGCTGATCGACCGAGAACGAGATTGCATCGCCGCCAAGGTGTCCGGAGTTCTGATATTGAAGGATGTTCTCATTGGGAGCGATTGGGCGTGGGGCCAGTAGCGCCGTGCTCGGATCGGCAGGAGTGCCTACACTGCTTGCGATCATAGGGGCATTGATATTTCGGATACGAATTCTGTTGTAGTCCTGACCCCAGTAGATATTTCCCTGCGCATGCCATTGGTGTGGGAACTGATGCTCCACGCTGAAATAAGAGCCAAATGTAGATGTTTGGCCTAAAGAAGACGGCGGGAACTCATTCACTGTGCTGATCTGGACTGAACCTGAAATGGGGGCTAACGGATTGCTGTAGTTCGGTCCGTAGACCGTTGTCTGCCGTTGTCGAATGCCGTTTAGACGGTAGACTTCGATCTCGTTGACCGGCGAACTAAAGAGGCCCGCTCTTAGATGGAAGACCCATGTTTCGTTCTTATCTGGGGCCCATCCGAAGCCGATTCGAGGTCCGAAATTAGCGTAGGCTCCGGGTGTCTTTTGCAGGGCATAACGAATCCCAGTAGAAAAGGTTAGTCGAGGTGCGAGCTTTACGTTGTCCTGTAAATACATCCCGACTCGCCACTGTGTGAGAGGAACGAGCGGTATGCCAGTCGTCACCGAGTAGGTAGTAGGATTGCCGCCTGGGAGATTCAACAGCGCTCGTCGATACTGCTCGATGGGCGTGATTGTCTCAGTCTGACCGGTGGAAATATTGCTCGCGTCGAGCACCGGCGCGCTCCCGCCGCCAAAGACGTAGGCCCCGTTGAAGGTATTTGGGTTGTAGTCGTGAATGAACAATCCAAGCGACTGCACACCGATCTTGACTTCATGTTTCCCGCGAGTGAATGTCAAATCGTCATCCGCTTCAAGATCACGTTCGCGGTTGTTGAAGTTTCCGCTTGTTGATCCTCCGCCAGTAAAGTAACCCGCGACCTGAAGTGAGGGCTGTACAGAGAGCGGTGTTTGTTCGGTGCGCTTCCAGGTATAGCCAATCCGCGTTACATGAAGAGCATTAAGGCTCAAAGTCTGGGTGTTGGTAAAACGCAAGTCGTATTGACCGACAAGATTTGAATAGCCTGACTCCGCGAGCGAGAGGCCGCCAACACCTTGATTGGAGAGGTTGTTCACGTTGGCAGAAAACGAAATCGCCGACAGGTCGTTTTTCGTTACCTGCCAGTCGGCGCGTGCGGAGCCGATCCACAATCGTTGGGGCGCAGAGATAGACTGCTGAACTGGTGTCAGGCTGCTGTTCGAGTTGAGTGTTACCGCATTGACGACGTTGAACTCGTCGATATTTCTCTTTTCCAGAGCAACAGCAAAGCTAGTTCTCTTGGCAGTTATGGGGCCTGTGAGCTCAAAGCCATACCTCTGCTTACCTGCGGGTGTTGCGGCGACTGACAGCGGGTCGTTGGCGTTGAACACACTATTGCTGTCATTGAAGAACAGTGCCCCGTGGAACCGGTCTGCACCTGGTTTTGTAGAAATTTCTATTTGTGCTCCATCAAACGGAGGAAATTGATATTCGGCCGAGAATAGGTCCGGAGCAACACGAACGGAGGCGATGGAGCTCTTGGGAGGGAGTACCGCTCCGTTTTGGAAGCCGTCAACGCGAATCATCGCAGACATCGGATTTCCGCCTGCTGCGGAGGCTAGTGTTTGCAACTCCCTGAGAAAGTCGTCGGGGTCGTCTGCCAGTTGCCGAATCTGATCAGTATTAAGGTTGCGGGTTCCGATTCCGTGGTCTGCATCCATTGCGGTCGCGTCTTCATGTACCTGAACATCGGTCTGGACTGCTGCGACCGGTAATTGGAGGTCAACGTGAAGAGTTGATCCTGCTTGTCCATGGGCTTGGACGGTAGCCTGCGCAAACCCATTAGCTCGCGCAGTGACCACAAAAGAAGTTTGTGAAACGCATGGTAGCGTATAGTGACCGCTTGCGTCCGACGTTACGATTTCGCCTCCCTCTTGTACCTCAGCTCCGGGAATCACGGCTCCCGTAGGATCGGTAACGGCCCCGATAACGCGCACTCCGTTCGCGCAGTTCTGCTGTGCGAGCGCTATGCTTGGCAATAGCATTGCTGCGGTTACCAACCTTCTCATCCAGTTCGTAGGCATACACCGATTCCCCTTCTGATCCACACTCGTGCAGACGACGCCAAGTAGCCACAACTTTGAGGTAGATCTTCCGAACTGTGCGGTAGAGCTTGAATCCGGCGCGGTGAACACCGTAAAGAGGCGGAAGGCGTACTACACGGTGCCTTTTGTCCGGAATGACCCATGCAAATTCGTCGCTCACCGCAAGAACTGAGGGTTCTACCGCAGTCGAAGGAGATTCAGCCGTATTTCGCTTTCATTCAGGGCGTCTGCGTAGTCTGATGGAGGGATAGGCATCCCGCAGATGCTGGCGGAGGTTCTGCCACGGATGCCCTACGTTTGAGATTAACCTATGAGCGAGTCAAGAATGACCGGCACCAGCGTTCACACCGTTCGAGACCAGGACGGGCGCGACAGGATCACTCTATGGGGCGAAACCAGGATCATCGGGATTATCACGAGCGTGTTGGTGGTGGCGACGGCCATACAGTGTCATCTATTCATCGACCAGCACGGTGAACCAGGGCGTTGGTCACCTTCGATCCTCTATGGAGCTCTTTTGTGGGTCTGGTGGGGTGTGTTCGCAGGGCTCCTCTGGGCTACCGGCCGACGTTGGCCGGACCTCTGGCATATTTCCTGGGTCAATGTTCTGTTCCAGATTGTCACGGGAATGCTCCTTGCATTCGGACATCTGCTGCTGCTGCATACTGCAATCCGTCTCATGGTTCTGCGATGGAAGTATCTAGCGGCAGCAGGATACGAGAGTCTGGCAGTTCTCGGCATTGAGAGGCTGAGTCTTGAGGTACTCCTCTACTTCCTAGCATGGATGGCTTGCGCAGCCATATATTCGCAGGTTGCGAGACAGAAGGAGGCTGTTCAGTCCGCTGAGTTGAAAGAGCAGTTGTCAAAAGCACATCTTCACTCGCTCCAGATGCAGCTGGAGCCACATTTCCTGCTCAACACGCTGAACGCGATCACTGCTCTAGTCGAGGATGGAAGCCAACACGAAGCGGCTGAAATGCTTTCCCACCTCAACGCGATACTCAAGTCAACCCTTGTGCGGCAGGCACCCGAAAAAGTCTCACTCGCCAAGGAACTAGCGGTAATTGAGCATTATCTTGCCATTGAGCAGATTCGCTTCGCTGATCGACTACACGTAGAAATATCTGTAGATCCCAGAGCATTGGATAGCATGATCCCTTGCTTTTTGCTTCAGCCAATCATTGAGAATGCGGTTCGTCACGGTGTTGCTCCCCTCAAAACCAAAGGCATCATCTACGCCTCGGTCGAGCGCCAGGGGAATATGCTTCATTTGTCTGTGCGTGACAATGGACCAGGATCGCAAAACAAGTCTAATCCCGGCCACGGGATCGGCTTACGCAATACTGAAGAGCGGCTCACTCACTTTTATCCAAAGAACCACGAATTTCGATCAGGGGATGCCGAATCTGGCGGTTTTGAGGTGTCAATCATCATTCCTTACGAAGGAGCGCGAGCATGACCTCGAAAACGCTACTCGCGGACGACGAATCTCTAGCGAGAAAACGACTGCGGCAGCTTCTTGCCAAGGACCCGGACATCGACATAGTGGAGGAGTGCAGCAACGGCGAAGAAGTTATAGCGTCCCTGAAAGCGAAGCCGATTGATCTGGTGTTCCTGGACATTCAGATGCCGGGTAATACTGGGTTTGAGGTGATAGATACAATTGGCTCTGCGCGCATGCCCATAACAGTATTTGTGACCGCACACGACAATTATGCAGTGCAGGCGTTTGATGCTCACGCCCTCGACTACCTAATCAAGCCGATCGACGAGGAACGGCTCCAAGTCGCGCTAGCTCACGTGAAGAAACGGATAGCCGCCGATTCTGCACTCACAGTACAGACACAACTCAATGGCCTCTTGCGAAATATCAATGGGATCAACTCCGGCAGCAGAGCATATCCGCAACGCCTCCTGATTACGGATGGCTCTGAAGACTCGTTTGTTGCGGTAAACGAAATCGAGTGTATCGAAGCGGCCGACGATTATGCTTGCATCCACGTTGGTGGCAAGACGATGATGCCGCGTCAGACAATTAGACAACTCGCAGAAAGTCTCGATCCTATGAAGTTTATTCGCGTGCATCGTTCTGCCATCGTGAATATTGATTATGTTCGGAAGATTCTGCATGAGGGACGGACGGACGGGTGGCTATTGTTGGCTAGCGGCAAGCGAATAAGGATGAGCAAGACTGGTTGGCAGAGTCTGTAATGTCGCCCGAGGCTTCTTGACGATGACCTTCCGCTACATCACGATCAACAAACTTGAGACGTCTTTTGGTTCCAAGCGATTCGTTCGAGTCCACCGCTTCTCCTTTGTAAATCTCGGTCAGGTATCTAGAGTTCTGCGAGAAGACCGCGCTGATGGATGGTTGGTACTTACGAATAGCGAATTAAGGTGGGCAGAACTAGATGGCAAGCACCATGTCTGATCTCCAATCAAAACGACCCGTCGGATAACCGGGATATAGGAATCGCGGTCGATAAATATCACTACCCCTTTTCACGTAACAAATGAGTCATTTCAGAGACCTGCTGCGCGTCTACGATCCTCACGTTTACTGGGCCGGAAGCATCGCATCTCTGGCAACTGACAATTCCCGTGGTGATGACATTAGCATCAATATCGTCGATCCGGACGATGTGCCCACATGCCTGACATTGGTGTGAGTGTTCCCAGCGAGGCTCTGTTAGATGAGTTCCCATCGTCAGCCATTCCTTGAGTTGCATCACTTTCCTTCATCAACGTTGGAGGCCTTGTGCCGTACCAATAATGTCTCGGCTGTCCAGCGAGCTTACAACAGCTCTTAGGCTGTTTCGCTTCTGCCCTTGACTACCTCTCATGGAGCATCGTTTTCCAGAGATTTTCAGGAAAGCACTGCTGTGCGCCAGTGAACGCGCCCTACCGCACAGGGACTGAGCGGTAGGGCGGATTAAAAATGTGCATCTCAAGCACCTCCGATTCTGCGGGTACGGCTGTTCAGTAGAGTGGTCCGCGCGACTCAGAACTGGAGAACGCTACCATCTCGTGATCCTTCCTGACTGAAATGGGCCGTTCCCTGTGAAAAGGTAGAGCTCAACAGAATAGTTTTCGTCGCGAGGGGCGATGTTGATTAAATCTATGGACAGCGCTAAGCGGGTAGAAAGAGAGATACTGAAGTCGCGTATCGAGAGACTGGGGGAACAGCCATGCACCAAGCCCCTGAACATTCGAGGTCGGTCACGGAGAACACAAGGGCGATCACGATCATCGCTGTTCTAGCTTCGTTGTTGGCCATCGAGGTCGCGGCGGATTGTCACTCAACCGTGCTTGCCGCCCACGCAGGCGTATCGATCCTACCTTCGTTCTTCTATGGGATCGCGGTTTGGTGGTGGTGGGGACTGCTCACCTGTGCCTTTTGGGTTTTGCTGAAACAGTGGTCGCGTGCATCGGACCTTTCGCCTCGCATGCTTTTCCTGCACCTTCCCATCAGCGCCGGTGTCGCGCTCCTTCATGCTTTCTTACTGCAAGAGGTCATCGCCTTCGACCTCCACATCTGGCCGGGATTGCGAGCGGCTGGCTACGCCTCACTGCACTTTTTTGGTCTACGCCGCCTCGGTTCGGAGTTTCTTCTCTATGGCTTCATCGTTGGAGCTTGCCTTGCCGCATATCTCTTCCTACGATCTCAGGAAGAGAGGCTTCGTTCATCTGAACTGGAAAAACAACTCACAGTAGCCCAACTCCATGCTTTGCAGATGCAAATCGATCCACACTTCCTCTTCAACACGCTGAACTCTCTGACGGCACTGGTGAAGTTCGATCAGAAGGACGAGGCCCTCGAAACACTCGCCAACCTGAACAGTCTTCTGCGCACCACGCTTGCCAGTAGCAGCCCGGCGAAGGTCGCTCTCAGCAAGGAAGTACGAATGATTGAAAGCTATCTAGCGATCGAACAGGTACGGTTTGCGGACAGACTCAGGGTGGACTTGCGAGTAGACCCAGAAGCCTTGCTGGGTCTGGTCCCATGCTTCCTTTTGCAACCGCTGGTCGAAAATGCGATTCGTCATGGTATCGCGCACTGTACTAGTGATGGGTTGGTCGAGGCATCGGCTCAACGCACTGGAGAACATCTGCATCTCTACGTTCGCAACAACGGCCCAGGTGCGAACACACAAGGCAAGAACGGGCATGGGATCGGCCTCAAGAACACACGGGAGCGACTGTCTCATTTTTATCGTGACGATTACGATATGAGCGCGAAGCCGCTCGCGGGAGGCGGCTTCGAGGTGTTTATCAGCATCCCCTACGAGCAGGCAACATGAAACTTCGCACCGTAATTGCCGATGACGAGCAGCTTGCACGCAGGCTGCTCCGAGACCTGCTCTCCGCAGATGCTTCCATCGAAGTCACGGCAGAATGCCGGAACGGAGCAGAGCTTATCTCTCTTCTCAAATCGGAAGCGGTGGACCTGCTTTTCCTGGACATCCAGATGCCGGGAGCCACTGGTTTTGAAGTGATGGAACAGATTGGAACTGCGCGAATGCCGCCGACGGTTTTCGTGACGGCGCATGACGAATACGCCGTTCGAGCGTTTGAAGTTCACGCACTCGACTATCTGACCAAGCCGGTAGAAGCGCTTCGGCTCAAGGTCACGCTCGATCACGTGCGGGAGCGCATCGCCGCCAAGGCAGCCCTCATTACTCAAGCACAGATGCAGGCAGTCTTCTCGAACTTCGTTCCTCCAGACGCGCCACCAGAACGCTATGTGAAGCGCCTCCTTGTACCGGATGGCGTACATGAAGCAGTCATACCGGTAGGCGACATCGACTGGATTGAAGCAGCGGATTACTACTCCTGCCTGCATGTCGGTTCCAAGACCTATATGCTGCACCAAACCACGAAACAGTTAGCGGAATCTCTCGATCCCGCCCGGTTCGTGCGCATTCACCGCTCTGCCATCGTCAACATCGAGCGCGTGAAGCAGATTCTCAGAGAAGGGCGCAAAGAATCGTGGGTGATCCTGGCGAGCGGACAAAAGCTTCGGATGAGCAAAGCAGGATGGCAGAGTCTCCTTGCTGTCAATTGCGCCTAATGTGATTCTTAAGCGCTGATCGTCCAATGTGAATCATTCTCGCAGCGGCCTTCCCAAAAACTAAACGCTCGCTGTTCCTTTCCTGAAGGGTTCGCGAGCCTCCCTGTGATGTTGCATCGCTTTCCTGAAAACTGATAGATCGGATTCCTCACCGCTGCGAGATTGGTGTTGGGCGCGCAAGTGTCTCAGCGCACGCGACGAGGGATGACCAATGAAACATGGCAGTCAGAGGAATTGGAAGCTCGCAGCGGTATCGCTGGCATTGCTTTATCAAGCACTGGGAACCGCGCAGCAGCCTTGCACTAGCGGTGTTCGAGTAGAAGGCACTATCACGGACTCGACAGGAGCGGTGATCGGCGGAGCGCAGGTGTTTGCGGGCGACGCAGCAAAGGCTTTGACCGATGGGACAGGACACTATGTACTGCTGTGTGTCCCGATGCGAGAGAACACCATCACGGTACAAGCCGAAGGATTTGCACAAGGCAGCGCAAAGATCAACAAATCGCAGAGAGGCACCGCACACCTGAACTTGCAACTGGCTGTAGCGCAGGTGCAGGCCGATGTACAGGTGAGCGCGGAAGGCTCTGGGATCGACAGCGATCGCAGCGCAGGAACGATCACTCTGGACACCAGCAGCGTACAGCAGCTCGCCGACGATCCCGATGACTTTCTACGGCAGCTTCAGACGATTGCCTCGACAGTCGGTGCCGATACGGCCACGATCATGGTTGATGGCTTTCGCAATGCAAGCGCTCTGCCTCCGAAAGGATCGATTGCGTCGATCCGCATCAACCCCGACATATTCTCTCCCGAGTTCCAGTCGGCTCCGTGGACCGGCGCGGTGGTCCAGATTATGACCAAGCCGGGAGCCATTCCTTTTCACGGAGCCCTCTTCTTTACCGATAGCGACGGCATCTTCAATGCAACCGATCCGTTCTCAGCTACAGCGACACCGGCGGGCAAACGCCGATACGGATTTGAGTTGACCGGACCTGTCATCCCAAAGAAGGTGGACTTCGGCATAGCGCTTGAAAAGCGTAACATCGATGAGTTCAACGTGGTCAACGCAGTGACTCTCGACGCAAACGGCAGTCCGGCTCCCTTCCTTCAGACCGTAGCGGCGCCTCAAAGGTTGTGGATAGCGTCGGCTCGGGAGAATTGGCAGGTGACACACAATGATGTGGCCACGGTCTCGTTCTCCGCCAACGTCAGCAATCTCGGCAATCAGGGTGTTGGCGGCCTCATACTCCCCGATGCCGGCTACTCCAGTCTGGTCAGCGAGTATGATCTGCGATTGACCAACACACAGACGGTGAGCGCGAATTTTCTACATGAGACCCGGATCGGTTATAGCTGGAAGCGTACGCAACAGACGCCTCTTTCGGCTGCTCCATCACGCCAGGTAGCGGGATACTTCACCAATGGTGGCGCAACAAGCCAATACCTGAACAATAGGGAACGCGATCTCGAAATGGACGATGATTTGATCGCGACGCTCGGGAGACATACCCTCAAGTTTGGCGTGCAATCGCTTGGCGTGTTCCTACATGACTACGATCCAAACACCTTTAATGGCGCGTATGTTTTTGGAGGTGGTAGTGCGCCAGCGCTTGACGCAAACGATCATCCCACCGGACAGACGACCACCATTACGGCACTTCAGCAGTACCAGCGAGCGCTATCGAATCTGCCTGGTGGGTCCCCCACTACGTACCAAGTCACGACCGGCGCGCCGCTGGTTCCGCTGACCCAATGGAGAGTGGGCGTGTACGCGCAGGACAGTTTCAGGATTACACCGGGACTGACGTTGACTGGAGGACTGCGCTACCAGTTGCAGACCCTACCGCGCAGTCTGAATAATTTCGCGCCGCGAATCGGCCTGGCATGGTCGCCTGACAAAAAGCAGACATGGGTATTTCAATTGCGGGCTGGACTATTCTTCGATCCTACGGCCCAAAGCTATCTGGTGGAAGCGAACCGGCTCAATGCTCTTTATCAGCAGCAGACGACCGTTTACTCTCCGAGCTTCAACGATCCTCTAACGCCCGTCGTAGGCTCCATTCAGGTCTCTGGCGTCAATCAATTTCAGCCCTCTGCGCATGAGACGCCGTCTTTCTCGGTGAGCTTCCAGTTCGAGAAAGACCTGCCGCACCACTGGAATATTCATGGTTGGTATCTCAACGGAGGAGTATGGGGACTGCTTCGCACGAGAAACATCAACGCTCCAATGGTTGCCACCAGCATGGGCACTGCGCCGGACCCGACAACCGCACTCCTGGCCCCTCGGCCAATCGCTCCCAACGAAAACATCGTGCAATATGAGAACGGCGGACATTTCAGCGGACCTCTCACCGGCATTGGAATTAGCCAGAACAGCTTCAAGCGTTTTGGGTTTTCCGCAAGCTACAAATACGAAGATGCCAAATCGGATGGCGGTGACAATGACGGGACGATTATCACTAGTCCGCAATCCAGCTACAGCGGCCGGGGCGAGGCGTCGCGCGTTGATTGGAATCATTGGAGCACCGTCACCTTTTCCGGCCACGCGCTTCTGCCCTATAAGCTGGAGTTGGCGACGATTCTCGATGCGCGAGATGGTTCGCGCTACAACATCACCACCGGCACTGACAACAACGGCGATGGCGGCTTCAATGACCGCCCCTCCTTCGCCAGTGCGCCCGGCCCAGGCGTATACCCGACACGCTTCGGCCTGCTGACGACGAACACGGTCAACGGGACAGTGCCGCGCAATCTGGGAATCCTACCGGGGAAGATCCATCTTGACATGAGTGTGAGCCGTGCCTTCGCCCTTAACCCCAACGACAAGGACCATCCGCGCGCGCTCACATTCAATGCGCGCAGCGCGAATCTGCTGAATCACACCAATGTGACTGCGGTCGGGACGGTAGTTTCATCTTCGAATTTCAGTCAGCCTATTTCGGCGGAAGCTGCTCGACGCCTGGAGTTGGGGGTGCGGTTTAGCTTCTAGCGTAAGGCTCTCGATAGGAACGTTCAATCGTATATATCGGCGATCCCGGCAATAGACGCAAGAGGGGGAAGGTCCCGGAGGAGGAACTGGCCTCCGGGCGCGCAGCCGGCGAGCGGAGGCCGGTGCAGAGCGAGGGCGGCAGGTTCGCCGCCCCTCGACGTGATGGAAGCACTCAAGCCGCTTTCTTGGCGACCTTATTTGCAGGCTGTGGTGTTTTCTTCACTTTGTCCTTGGCAGCAAACTCCTGCCTGACCTTGGACGTGATGGCCTCGGCATCCACTTCGTAGACAGTAGCGGCATCCTTGAGAATGGTGGACGAACTACCCCGACTTGCGGCCAAGAGGATGCTCGACTCAACCAAAGCGCGGGACAGCGTGGCCTCATCGGCCCGGCGCAAGTAAGCCGCGAACGCCTTCTTGATACCTCCATCGTCGCGCTTCTGCCGGATGCCGTGCTGCCGCGCCAGCATCTCGATACGGCTCTCATCGAGTACCGATACCATCCGCTCGATGACAAACAACAGATCACGTTTGAGCAAACGCACCGGAACAGCGGAGCCGATGGCGGAGAGGACTCGAAGCCCGGTTGCATTCGCAATGGCCTGTTCCTTGCGCTGCTTCTCCTGTTCGGCCTTCCAGCGTTGGTCGTCGCGATCTTGCTTTTGCTTTGGATGATGTACAGGGCAGGATGGATTGGCGCACACCTTATGGATGGTGCCAACTTCGCTGCCCTCAGTGATGATGGCTTCGGTGGTGAACTTGCACACCTTGAACTCTGGGCGCTTTGCCTCGTCCGCTGACTTCGGCTTGTCGTCCCGAATCGCGGTGTACTTGTTGCGCGGCAACACCGGACTACCTTCCTTCTGTCCTCCATAGGCCGTACTAATCTGCACCAACTCCGGTTTCGCGGCGATGCTATTGGCGACGTGCGCCGATACCTTAGCACCGTAGCAGTTGGGGTCGGTGCAGCGGTCACCTTGGCGTCCGAGGTCATCCCCGAACAGCAGCTTGTTATGCCCTGTGCGCTTGGGGCAATCGGCACAACTGCCAGCGGCGGGAACAAGCTCGGCATCCCGCTTGTTGAACGGTGCATCCTTCAGGACGAGCAAGATATTCGACTCAATCCAAAACTGAAGGTTGCGGACGGGCAGCAGGATACGCGCTGGTTTCGATGCTCCGTTGTATACCTCCTTGAAACACGCGTTGAGCGCGGCTTGCTGTTGGTCAGCCGGTAGCTTTGACAGTAGAACCGCGTGTCCCACGCCGATTTCGTCGGCAAAGAACGCATCGACTGCTGCCGGTACGAGGTCGGTCAATTTCAACCGTGAAGCCACAAAGATGGCATTCTTGCCCACCTTCGCGGCAATCTGCTCGATGCTGTACTTCGGTTCCTCCAAGTCCAGCAAGGCGCGGAACCCTTGCGCCTCTTCCAGCGGGTGAACGTCTTTGCGTTGGAGGTTTTCCACGATGGACATTTCGACGGCCTGAGCATCGTTGAGGTTGACAATGCGGACGGGAACGGTCGGGACTTCGGCTATCTGAGCGGCCCGGTAACGCCGTGCCCCGGCGACAATCTCGAAACCGTTCTCGGGGAGTGGCCGGACAAGCAAGGGCGAGAGAACGCCCTGGGCGCGGATAGACTCTGCCAGTTCCTTCAAGGCAACTTCCTCGAAGGCGCGGCGGGGGTTGGTCTTCGACTCATTCAAGAGAGCAAGCGAGACGTTGCGATATTCCGTGGCATTGACGATTTGGGTTTCCATGATGACAAGCTCCTTTCGAGCGGTTGAAGGGTGAAGGTCACGGAGCGGCACACGTCGGGCGTGGTTCCGCTCCAACGGGAGCGGACTAGCCGAGGATGCAGCTATTGGTGAAGGCTTCAAGGAATCCCTGCAAATGCAGGTTGTTGTCCCACATAGCCGCGAACTTCTCGTGCTGTTTGTGCAACTCCAGAAGCGAAACGTAGTGATCGCGGATGATGGCGCGGGAGACCTGTTCGACCGCTACATAGTCGTTCCGCCACAGATACGGGTCTAGGTGTGCGCCTCCAGCAAAGCCAAGCTCGAAGCACATCTCGGGGTCGCGCATGGCGTCGCCATTCTGTTCGCCGTAGTGACAGACAGAGATGGCAAGAAGTCCCAACGGGCCGGACTCGTCCACCGCTTCGATGACAAGCTCCATGTAGGGCGGATTGGGAATCTTGAGGTAGAGGCCGGGACGCCAGCCTCCGGCCTTCTGCAACAGGGCGAGGACGGTTTTCATGCTGCCACCTCCGCGAGTTCCTCGGTGGCGGCTTTGTCCTCTACAGGCGGCTCCAGTGCGGCAAGAATCACGCTGGCGGTCTGCTGGATGACTTCCAAGCTCTCGGCCAACAGTGAAGCGTTGCCGTGGTAGAGCTGGATGTAGTCGGCACTCGCCGAACCTGTCACCAGACCAACGGCTTTCCCGACCACGAAGGCAACGGCCTCGGCCTCTGTCTCACGTACCGTCTTCGTGGTAGCCGTCCGGCGCTCGGCTCTATGCAGGAGTTCATGCGCCGTTTCATGGACAAGCGTGGCGAAGGTTTCGGCCTTGGACTGTCCGGGCAGGATGGCAATGCGTCCGCCGTAGCTCATGCCGAGCGCGGGGGCGATGTTGGGGTTATAGACAAGCTGAATGCCTTTGCTCTGGACGAACGCGGCCAGCCTGTCCAAGTTTTCGCCGGGGTCGCCGGAGACCTCACGCATCTCCGGCAGGTCTACGCCATCGGTCTGCGAAATATCGAAGACGTAAGCGTTCCGGAATCCCAAAAGAACCCGCTCGTTCTGCTTGGTAATGTCCTTGTCGGCTTCCTCGTCCTTCTTGCGGCGAACGCCGACGATGGGGGCAAGAATGCGGATGCCTTTTTGTCCCGCTTTCACGCTGCGTCCAAGGTTCTTCCACGTCCAGAACCCGGCCACGCGGGTGGCCTGTGGCATCTGTCTCGCGATCTCCAAGACGTTCCCGAAAGAATACGAATGAAACCGGCTCATGGCGGTGAGGTAGTTGGTCAGGGCTTCGGAGTGTCCTGCCTCCAACTGCTCAATCAGCAGCTTGATATTGGCGGCGATCAACTCTTGTTTGGTGGAAGGCTTCTTGCTGTCGATGGGCGTGGGGCCGTTGGTGGTGGTGGCTGTGTTGCTCATGGTGTTGTCTCCTTTGCGGTTGCTTTTCATGCCGTCGCGGCATGTACCTACATGCCGAACGCCTCCTGGCGAAGGCGGGGGGTAGCAAGTGCAAGGAGAGGGGGATCACCCACCCTTGCAGCGCAATGCAATGGAGCGGAAAGGGCGAAGCGCAGCGGAGGGCTGCACAAGCCGCAGGCGCGGAAGCCTGGGGAGACTCCTTGCGTGCGCGAGGGGGCAGAGCCATCCTTAGGAGGGCTTGTCTACCGCATGGGTGCGCGCCAGCGCACAGAATCTTTAGGGAGGGCGTTGCGGGAAGGAACGTCCCGCTGAGGAGGGGGAAGGAAGACGCGCAGCGGCTGGAGTCGGGGAGGAACCTCCTCCCGGCAAAGTCATTCTGCTTGCTTTTCGCGGTCGATACGCTGCAAAGAGCTTTCCGGTTGGTCTTCAGCAGAGAAATCGGAAAGGGATGACTTGGGCTTATGACAGGAGGAGTCAGGGGAATCGGTTCACAAACTTGACATATCGTCTCCATGGATAGCATAATCGTCTCATGTCAAACGATATTCGTTTCATGAATGAGATCTTTCGTATCGTTGGTGGGGCGCTTCGTCTCGACACGGACAAAGTTCGTAACTATACCGCTTTTCTCGCGGACAAGCTTGAATCCGCTGGTGAGGCGACTTCGGCTGCACGGCTCCGCAAGATGCTGGAGGAAACCGATCGCCAGCTTCGTCCCGCCGGAATTTCCAGCAATCGGGCGCTTCCCGTCGATTCGGAGTCTCGCTTTTCTCTGGTTGAAAGAGTCAATCTGCGTGGTCTGCACGACCAGCCGATGGTCCTCCCAGAGGAAGCATGGGAGGTCGTCCATGAGTTTGTGAGCGTAGCCAAGAGTTCGGCTCTGATTGAGGCCGAGGGAACGCTCAGTTCTCTTAGCCTCCTTCTCTACGGTCCTCCGGGTTCAGGTAAGAGCCACCTGGCGCGGCATATTGCACGCGATCTCGGCATTGAACTTTTCGTTGCCCGGTTGGACGGGCTGATTTCTTCGTATCTGGGTAGCACGTCGAAGAA
The DNA here is from genome assembly GCA_964252395.1 of uncultured Acidobacteriaceae bacterium. Lineage (GTDB taxonomy): Bacteria > Acidobacteriota > Terriglobia > Terriglobales > Acidobacteriaceae > KBS-83. Next base: position 22,394 of record CAXUMX010000005.1, read on the forward strand.
CATCCGTGCGCTTTTTGAATTTGCCGCCAAGCAGCCTTGTGTTCTCTTTCTCGATGAATTCGACGCCCTCGCTAAGGTTCGCGGGGACGCGCAGGAACTAGGGGAGTTGAAGCGAGTAGTGAATAGCTTCATCCAGAATTTAGACAATCTAGGCCCGCATTGCATCGTGATTGCCGCCACGAACCATGATGAATTGCTGGACGCTGCGGTATGGCGCCGTTTCAGCTACCGGCTGAAGCTCGATTACCCATCCGCTCCTCTGCGTCAGCAGATGTGGTCCTCTCTCGTGACGGACTTACAGTTCACACAGCGCGAAATGGATGTCTTGGTCGATCTCTCCGAGGGATTCTCAGGCTCCGACTTGAAAGAAGTCACGACGCGTCTCCAGCGGAAGAGGATCGTCACGCGGGAACATCCGCAACTCCGCGATGCCTTCTTTGCTTTGCAGAACCTTTCTCAGGGAGAAGGTTCGGAACGCCGTTTCTTGTCTGAACTGACGGGAAAGAGCACCCAGGACATCTCAGCGGCGCTGCGGGTAAGAAGCAGCAAACTGTACAGTCACTCGGTTCTAGCGGAGTTATTCAATATCTCCAAGGCTACCGCTCACCGTCTCGCGACTGCTGGAGGGAAACACGATGCCTGATACAAACGCCAACAGAGGAAATAGTGAACGCCTCCCCATCAAGCTCATCCTCCCCAAGCAGGGATCGGAAAGCCGTGTCTCAGGGGGAGGTGGGCCGAAGACTCCGTTCCGCACGGTGGATGCTGCCTTTCGCCAACGTTTGTACACGCAGGTCTCCTCCATTAAGGCAGCGCTTGCGTCGCAGGTAAAACGCACCGGAAGCGCACCCGTGCGCGTCACACTTATTCCGAAAGCCAGCGCTAAGAGTCATCGCCCGGGTAACCTCTTCTCGGACAAGACCTGCCCTATTGTCGGCAATGGACGGTTCGGCGAACTCTTTGTGCGTGCCACGACGGCTGGCCTCGATGCCCTGGAAGCGCAGATTTCCGGGAATACCTCCGACACCATCATCAAAGAGCTGTCTTGCGTTGAATCGATCGAGCCGGTCTCTGCAGTTTATCGTCGCAAGGGATTAGCGCCTTTGGACATCCTCAAAAGTAGTCCACGGAGCGGCGATGGATTTCTGACACGAGTCCGCCTCTTCGACTTCGGCTACTCTTCGGATCAAGCGCTCCTGGTCAAGGATTTTGAGACGCGATGCGCCGAACGTAAGTTGACCATTGAGGCGAAGGGGTACGCCACGGGAACGTATACGTTCAGCGTCGAATGCCGCACTTCCGAAGATGTGGAATCTTTATCCAACATCGTTGGTGTGCGTTCTGTAAGCCAGATGCCGCTTGTTCGGACGATCCGCCCTCAGATGATTAATAGCCGCCCGTTGCCGCCATCCCTTCCGAAGACATCGACAGATAATGACGATTTTCCCGTGGTCGCGGTAGTTGACAGCGGAGTAAGCAGCGAGATCACCGGGCTAGAGAGTTGGGTTGTGGGAAGACGCTCGGACGTTGCTCCGGAGTATCGGAACACGGATCATGGAACGTTCGTTGCCGGTTTGATCGCGTGGGGGAGCCAACTTAACCCCACCCTGGCCGGCATCGACACACAACCTTGCGGCATCCTTGATCTTCAGGTTTTGCCCAATACCGATCCAGCTCGGGGTGACACCGACACACTGACCGAGCAGGATTTTCTGCAATCGTTGGAAGAGTGGCTCAAGCAATACGCCAACCGCTGCAAGGTATGGAATCTTTCCCTCGGAACGAATGACGTCTGTTCGCTGGATGAGTTCTCACCGCTCGCCGAGCAATTAGACAAACTCCAGGAACGATACAGCGTGTCGTTCGTCATCAGCGCGGGAAACTATTCCACCGCCCCGCTCTTGGACTTTCCGCGCAGTCCAGCGCAAGTGGATGCAGGGCGCATTACCAGTCCGGCAGACAGCGTCCTGGGTATCACAGTTGGATCGATCTCCCACGTTGACTACAAAGAGCGTGGGCCGAAGGAACACCAGCCCTCTCCTTTTTCACGGCACGGTGCCGGGCCAAACCACATTATCAAACCCGATCTGATCCATTACGGTGGGTCTTGCACGACCGACTTTTCCCATGTGTCCGGTGTACGTTCCATCAACGGGCGTGGGTCGGTCGAGGATATTGGCACCAGCTATGCAACGCCTCTCGTTGCACGTACCCTCGCGCAGATTTACCACCAGATCACGCCCAGTCCTTCACCCGTATTGGCTCGGGCGCTGCTGACACACCATGCGCGAGATCCCCGTCACGGGGGGCGCATCGCGGACGGAGAGGAAAATTATTACGGGTTCGGCCTACCAGCGCCGGTGCCCTACTGTCTCGAGTGCAATTCCCATACCTCAACGCTTGTGTTCGAGGACACCCTGCGGCCCGGATACTTTTTGGAGTGGGATGACTTTCCCTATCCAAGCTCCTTGAGGCGCGACGGCCGATACTTTGGCGAAGTCTGGATGACCGTAGCTTTCGCGCCTGCGAGAGGAGCCCGATGGGGAACCGAATATTGCGAAACGCACATCGATGCGCACTTCGGTGTCTACCAGTCGGTGAAGAGTCGAGAGACGGGGAAGCTCTCTTCCAAATTCAAAGGCCTAGTTCCTCCCGAGCACAAGAATCCGGGACAGCTCTATGAGGAATATCAGGTCGAAAAGTTAAGGAAGTGGGCACCGGTACGCACCTATCACGGTGATATGGGTGAGAAGGGCGAGCGTGGCGACCGCTGGCGTTTGAAGGTGCAGCTCCTCACTCGACATGGAATCGAAGATGAGGAGGCGTTCAAGCCCCAGCCGTTCGCCCTCATCGTGACGATTGCCGATCCTGCTAAGAGCGCACCTGTTTACGACGATATGGCAAAAACCGTCCTCAACAGATTCAAGGCCGAGAATCTGACCTTGCGCACAGGAACACGAGTGCAGGCCCGGGAAGTAGCAAAGAAGTAAACGGAAAGGAGGTGATAGCGATGGCGACGAATCCACCAAAAGGCGATGGGCACCGTAATGGAGCCGTGCGGGACCGGTCTCAGGTCTTCAATCCGAAGACAGAGACTTGGATCAAGCGGGACTCCGATACAGGGCGGTTCATGGATCAGAAGCAGAATGGGACGCCCTTCAAGGGTGTTCGCAAGGAGCAGTAGGGCTTGTGAGGTGTAGGCGGTCCTGAGTCAGGTCTACACCTCAACTGTCTTCAATTCAAGTTGGGAGCACTCAGCGCGAAACTGGCGGCGTGGAGTAGTCCTTCAGCAATTGCGGCTGTCCGCCATCATCCCGAGTCACCGTGGCTTCCAGCGATGTGGACATCTTCAAACAGGAAGAAAATACGGTGCCATCGGTGAACTCGATACAAATCTCCGGCCCATCAATGGTGTCTTCGTAGATCGTGAATTTGCTTACGACCTTGCCAATGAACTCCATACACTCGATCATTCCAACTCCTCCCTAATAGGGATGCGGCAAATAACGCATCGTTTGGTCGGCAGGGTGCATTCGGCCCGACATCAAGACAAGCCGCAAGGCCAGGGATGGCCAAGGGAAATCTGTTCGCAAAACGAGAAAAGGATAGCGCAAGATACCGGGAAGCGGCATCGCTCATGGTCACAAATCCGAATCGAGGCAGGCAAAGGGGGGCGGGCGGTGACGCAGGGCACATGGAGTCCGTCTCCTCAACCAGATTCAGGGGAAAACATTTGCGGTGCGCCCCCGCAAACAGCCCTTAAACCCGTGATCGGGGAGTTGGAAAGCCGAAGTAAGCACGGCTCCTGTGACCTTTAGCTTTAGGGGCCTGGACATACGTCACAGGCACCCCGACCGCAAAGGCGTAGGGATACGTCGGCACGGTTGAGCGTGCCTCTTGCTTACTTTGGGGTTTCCACACCCCAGGACGGTGCGTGCCCGTCCCGCATCCATGATTTCGGAATAGGGAGCAAAATGCAAGGCGTCCATGGGACGCCTCGGCCTTACCGGAGATTGTTGGAAGAAGCAATGTACCGTTACAGGCGGGTAAAGGGGCTGCTTTCACTGCACGGGAGTATCCAGTTTCGGTACGAAGCCAACAGAAGCTAGCGCCTCTTCCGTAGTGTCTCCCTGAGCAATCAGCACATGCCCCTCTTGCGCTTCCATACTGACCGGTTCTGAATCTGGATAGACCAGCTCGGTCAGAACAACGAAATCCGTCATCGGAGTGGTGGTGATTCCAGGTTGCGGTGTGATGGTCGTACTGGCTGCGGTGAGCCGAATCGCAGCCTCAGAATCCAGAAAGCCAAGCGAAACGAGAACGTCTGCAACCTGCTCGATACACATAACCTGCATTTCCCATGCTTGCGGCGGTTGGGTAAAAGGCAGGATCGCGATCATGCGGAATCTAACGAATACATCCGTGACCATAATTGTGGCTTTCATGCTTCCCCTTCCGCAAAGGTTATTGCTCTTATCGCTCAGCCTGAGCGAGCAGGATATTCACTACAAGGATGAGGCAGGATAATGGCTCCGCGCAATGCAACGCCTAAACGCCTCGCCGCCAGCATTTCATCACCATAGTTGGGCCGGGGCGCGCCGAACCCACTTGTTCCTCGGAACCTCTGGCTGCTCAGATCCAGATTGGAAATGCATCGTCTACATGCGCCGACGTCTTCCGTGAACTAGCATTCTATGCATGCCGACAAAGATCATTTCGATCAACGAGCACACGCGTAGCGACTATGAATACGATTATGTCCAGCTCAACCGTCTCAGCGGAGATGTCGTCGCACGGTATTGTTCGTCCTTGATTCAGCGTTTCAAAGTTCGAGGCGAAACCCCGCAAGAATGCGAGGAATGGATTGTCCGGACTTATGTTGGGCTCAAATATCTGCTGGGGGCTTCGGTGCTATTGTCTTCCGCACAATTCGCTATCCGGACAAATCTCAGAATTGTGCAGCCGTATCTGCTCTATTACGCCCTCTTCAACTCTTCTCGTGCTCTTATGCTGCTCACCCCGGAACATCTGTGGAACGACGGAAAGATTCTGGACGAAACAACTCATGCAAAGACTCAGGCGGTCACTCACGACACGCTCCGCTATTTATCGCGGGAGATGGCGGACCGCTATCTAGAAATCAACCGACGAGTCATGGCCGGTCGCGAGCTGCTCTCATACAAGTTCCCAGCAGAGGGGATGAATGGTGCGCTTGCATCGATTGTTGCGGACATTTCAGACGTAGTGGCTGTCTGCCAGTTCATCGCGGAGGCGGCGGAGCTCCACAGTGAATGTCTCCAGACGTCGTTTCGGAAATCACTGGTCAAGGCTTCCGCAAACCGGGATGCGATTCTTGGCAGGGCTTATCTCTACGACCACAAATCTTTGGACAATACGATCAAGGACGCGGACGACTCCGCGCGGTTTATGCAGTATCTGCGCGCCACAGACAGACCGTTATCGCTGCATCTCACAGCTCATCCAGGTCTCGTCGAGGATTTCTTCGGTCAATGGTGTCCCAAAGACGAACCGGAGCCACCAGTTCCAGAAACAGCAGACAAGGTCTTGCAGTACGACCCGGATGCACATGACTGGCGCATCATCTTCGACTTCCCGTGAATCGGCACAGACCTTCGAATCGGCATAGCTATTTCCGGAACCGGTCCTGAGATCGGGCAGTCCTTATGACCTCGACTGGCCGCGGTGTCTTCCTGTCGAACTTCGTGCAAGGTGCCGCTGTGACCCGCGACTGTGATGCGCTCAGAGGCTGTCCAGAAAACGCATCAGTTCGGCGTCCTCTCGCCAGCAGCGTCTCTTGCCTCGTTGTCGTGGGCTGAGCCTGTCCAGTTGCGCCCGAAACCTCTCAGGCGTATGGCTCAGGTAACGTTCCGCTGCGGCAAGGTCATGTTGGCCCAAATAGGCGGAGAGGGCCGGAATCATCCGCCCCATATCCGCGCCATGTTTGAGCCACGCGGTTAGACGGTGGACGGCAAAGGTATGACGGAGATCGTGAAGACGCGGCGGGTAGCGCGCCCCGTCACCCCGAGCGACGTTCGCCTGCTTGCGTACCCGGCGAAAGGTCTTATTCGCAGTTCCGACCTTGAGCGGCGAACCATCTTCATTCAGGAGAAAATGTGAATCACGTCCAGCCCCTTTCGGACGATGGCTGCGATCGTACTTCCGCAGGATGGCGTAAAGTTCGGCACCGATCGGCAACTCACGCGCGCGCCGTGTCCGGCTACTGCGGAAGGTGATCCGTCGCCGGCGAAAGTCCACGTCCCGGCGTTCGAGCTGCACGGCTTCGCCGAGCATCGCGCCTGTGCCGTAAAGAAGCAGCAGCAAGATGCGGAATGTGCGCGCGCCGATGACGCAGTTTGAGTCCCGCTGTGTGGTTCCGGCTGCCGTCAGCAAACGTTGCAGTTCTGCTCGCGAATACACGTAGGGAACGAACGTGCGTTCCGGAGTTCGACGCGGCGGAGGCAACGGCAAGCGGTGGACTTCATGACGCGCCTTCCAGTGGCAAAAAAATTGGCGCAAGATCGAGTATTTGTTGTACCAAGTGGTGGCCGAAACCGGGGAGTCGTCGAGAAACCGTGCGACTTGATGAACGCGAACTTTATCGAGCGCAACATCACCTACCTGCCGTTTCAAGGAACGAAGGCATTGCGCACCTTTCGCCCATGGGGCGGTGCTGGTCTGGCGCGATTCAAGGTAGAGATCGATGCCATCCTGAAGTCTCATTGCAATCCCCCAAGGCTAAAATCGGCCACTTTGTGTAAACCACGCATATCGAACTTGGCGTAGATGCCGACGGACTTGGTGTTGCGGTGGCCGAGGAAGTCGGCGATCTCCTGGAGCGACGATCCCTTCTGGAGCAAGCGGGTGGCACAAGCGTGACGCAAGGAGTGCGGGCCGAGATGTGCCAGTTCGATGCCTAGCGCGCGCATTCGCCGCGAGGTCGTCCGCCATACCGCGCCGTGCAGCATCGGCCCCCAGGGACGGCGCTCGCCCAGGAAGACGTGCCGAGAGTCGACTCGTGGACGGGCGTAACGAAGATACTTGAGGATGGCCTCACCGACTTGGTACTCGATAGGAAATTGCTGCGTACCGCCGTGCTTGGCACGGCGCACGGTGAAGACTTCGCTCTTCCAGTCGAAGTCATCGAGACGCAGATTGATGACCTCGCTTGAGCGCAGGCCATAGACAGTGAGGAGGAGCAACAGGGCCTTGGCGCGAAGCTGCTCCGGCTCGCTCCCCTCGGCCAGCTTCAACAGATGCCGAACCTGCGTCCAGGTGGGGCCGGTGGGACGGGGCTCGTCTTCGGCGATGCGCGGACCACGAAGGGCGAGGGCGAGATCGCGAGTACACCAGCCGCACAGTTCGGCAAAACGGAAGAAGCATCGCATGGCGTCGCATTGGTTAGCGATGCCGCGGGGCATACGCCCCTCAGCGCGTTTCTCGGCAAGGAAGCAGTCGAGATCGGCAACAGACGCCGTCTGGAGATGGCGCCCTTGCGCTCCCAGCCATGTGAGGAAGAGCTGGACGCGGTTCGAATACGTGCGAGCCGTGGTCGCGGTGAATCCTTCCTGAACGCGCAGCGCGTGCGCGAACGCACATGTCTGTTCGTGAAAAAACGGGGTTGGAGGCAGCGCCAACTTGCCATGAAAGCGAAGCCAGGGCCGAACATACTTTAGAAAGGAGAGTGGCGACCCATCGTTGCGGCGACGCGTATCGCGATGCGGCCCCCGATACTCCGCCCAAACCTCCGCGCCGCGGCGTAGCTCCGTCTCGTGAACGACACGAAACTCCTCCAGGCCAAGGATGCGAACGGCGTGCAGCATATACGTGGCCGCGCTCTGCAAGGAACTGTGGCCGTAGCCTTGTTCGAGCAGATGCTTAAGATATTGCTCGCGCTCGGCACGAAGAGGAGCCTTGCGGTGGCGTGCAATCATTTCAGAGCGTTGAAAGACCTGTTCAAACACCCTGCCTCCGCGTTCGCATCCGTTCGGCACGTGATGTCCCAGCGGGGAGCAAGACCATGGGCTGAGCGGAGCGAGAAGGGCTGGGGCCTTTCGCCAGTTGGGTCAAGAATTGCATCAGCTCAGGATCGTCGCGCCAGCGTTTCCCGCCGCGTCGGGGATGTGGGCTCAACTTGGCGAGCTGCGTGCGGAAGCGTTCCGGAGTTAGCGTCAGATAGCGGTCGATCGCACCGTAGCCGTTCAGGCCCAGATATACAGAAAGTGCGGGAAGCATCCGGTTAACATGTGCGCCGTGCTTGATCCATCCGGCGATGCGATGCACCGCAAAGGTATGGCGCAGATCGTTGATGCGAGGCTGAAGTTTGGCATCGTGACGAAGGATGCCGGCGATTTTGCGAACCCGCTCAAAGATATCGTGGACCGAGTCACTATTGAGTTCGTTGCTTGCTTTGGTCAGGAACAAGCAACGGTTGCCCGCTTTCTGTGGCAGCCGCGAACTTAGATATTCTCCCAGTAGTCGCTTCAAGTCCGGGCCGATGGGTATCGTGCGGGATGGCCTGGAGAGCTTGGCACGAATGGTGACCCGATCTCTGCGGAGGTCCAAATCATCGACCAGGAGCTGGGTTGCTTCTCCGGGCCTGACTCCTGTTCCATAGAGAAAAATCAAGAGGGTCCGGATGCAGTGTGCGTCGTATCGACAGCGCGTATTGCTCAGAGCAAGCGGTACTGCCTTCAACATGGCTCGAATCTCAGTTTGGGTGTAAATGTAAGGAACAAACTGTCGCCGCTCGACCTTTCGTTTCACCGGCAAGGGCAAGACCTCGATCTCGCCGCGCGCCATCCAATAGTCGAAGAAGTAATGAAGAAGGCAGTATTTTTGTTCCCAGGTGACCGGAGAGATCTTCGCTCGATCCAGAAACGCGAGAACCTCGCGGGCCGTCACCCGTTCGAGCGGCAAGTTTCCGATGGGTTCGACAAACGATTGGAGAGTTTTCGCAGTCGTACTGTAGTCACGCCCCATGGCACGCTTGCGCTGAACATAGGTATCCTTAGCTTCCGTAAGATTCAAAGTATTCCCGCCAGACTGAACGCCGATACCTTACGGAGCAGCCGCTTGTCGCAGTGTGCGTAGACCGCAACGCAATGAGTGCTCCGATGTCCGAGAAAGTCAGCGATCTCTTGGAATGAGCTCCCCTGGCTGAGTAGCCGGGTTGCGCAGGCATGACGGAGCGCATGCGGTCCCCGGTGCTCTAGTGCAACATCCACATTCTCTAAACGCTTCCTGACAATATTTCCCAAGGACGTTGGTCCAAGGGCGCGATAAGGACGCACCAATGTTAGGAAGATGTTACGGCATCGGGAGTGAGGCCTCGCGTAGCGAAGGTAGTCGAGGATTGCGTCACCCACTTCATGCTGAATGGGAAATTGCTGGGTTCCACCATGCTTTGCACGTTGAACGAAAAACGTCTCATTCCTCCAGTCGAAGTCTTTGAGGCGAAGACGTGCAGCCTCACTGACTCGCAGGCCATAGATAGACAGCAAGAGTAAGACGGCGCGGGCGCGCAATTCTTCAGGAGTCGTGCCGTTGGTAGAGCGGATGATCCGGCGAACCAGCGCCCAACTCGGCCCCTTGGGGATCTCCCTATTCGCAGGAGCACGTGGAGCTACGATACCGCGCCGGATACCCGGCGCACACCATCCTCGGCTTTCCGCATGCGTAAAGAACGCTCGTAGCGTCTTCGAATAGCTGCGAAGGGACATCGGCCGCCACCCGGCTTCGCGCTTACTTGCGAAAAAATCATCGATATCGTTCACGGATACGGGCGAAAGGTTGTTGTGACGCTCCGATATCCAGCGTAAAAACCCGCGTGTCTGCGCAACGTAGGTGGAAATACTGGCAACGGTGAGGCCGCGCGATTCCATGGCAACCTCGAAATCAGCCAGTTGTACCGCAAAACCTCCGACTGGGTCAGCCGGCAGAATCAGGTGACCGTGGAAACGCAACCAACGCCGGGCGCGCATGACGAAATGTTTGGGCGATGCAGCTGCGTGATAAACATGTAATCGCTGCGGTCCGCGGTAACTCATCCAACGCTCCCCGGCCAGATCGATCTCCGCAGGTGCAACCATCCTCATGGTGGTTAATCCCAGGGTGCGCACGAATTGGATTAGTGAAGCCGAGACACTGAGCACCTGTTTCGCACTCCATCCCATCTGCACCAAATGAGCCAGATACTCCTCGCGTTCTTTGAGGAGCGGCGTTGCCTGGTGCCGCTGGTGGACACTAGGCCAGTTAGAGATACTTTCGATCAACTATTCTCCTCTTTCTCGTGACTGGCGTTTTTGTGCGAATACCTTTGTACCAGCCGACATCAGCAATGGAGAAGGATGGAAGTGACGGATCATTTCCGCGCAGTTGCTAAATGGTGGTGAAGGAAGCTTGCGACTCTTTGCCCTTGCGTTCTTCACTTGCTAATTGCAGATTCTTGCGTCATCCGCGACCATCACGAAATTGTCGGGGCGGTGCCCCGACAATATGACCAGCACGGAGTCTCTCAGCCGCTTGTTGCGGACAAAGACCGAGGGACAAAGATGAAGACCTCCGGCGTTAGCGCACCGCGAGAGACAAACCCTGCGCCATCGAATTGCTCTGTGCGTTCCCGAAGCTGACTGCCGTACTCTTGCTCACGTCGTGACTGAGTTTGCTGGTCAGTGAGCCGGCGTCATTGGTGAAAATCTGTGTGTCATGCGAGGCGCGAGACACCGAGACATATGCGAATCTGGTGTTGATCAACTCGGGATGAACTTCAGTATCCATGTTCACGAGCACACGTTCGGAGGTAAGCCCCTGTGAGCTATGCGATGTGACGGCATAGCCATGATCGAAGTGCCGCATCCCGTTGGCGTCGAATTGCACAATGCGGTCTTTTGCCCCATCCATACGGACGCTGATCTTGCCGTCATTCCCGATGCTCTGGATGGTGCCAAGGTCGCGATTGGCAACCTGTAAGTCCCTGGACGGAGCCGTAAATTGGATTTTGTCTCCAGCAGCAAACTCGCGCTCGATCTCCCGGTAAGCGGCGATGCCATGTAGACGTGAGGGGTCATAGGTTACCTTCTGGCCGTCCTGCTTCTGCACCGTAAGCAGATTCTCCTTCGGGTTCATGGATACAACCTGAGCGTAGCTTTTTGGCTCGATGCCGTGTTCTTTGCTGCCGCGCGTGTAGTGCAGAAAATCACCCGCCTGATAGCTGTTCGCCCACTCCCGATCTGCGCCGGTCATATCGTTGCGCGGTGCGAGCACGCGCATGGGATGGTTCTTCGTATCCACCACACCAAGGGCTTGCAACTCCTGTCGCACAGCCTGATTGATAGCGCGGCGCGAGGCATTGTCGGGGGAGACGATGAGCGTGTTTTCAGGATGCGCCGCATACTCTTTCGCGATTGCGGCAATGCGCTCGTGCGGGTCTTCGATCTGCCGAATCCGCCCCTGCTGTTGAAGTAGCTCGACGCCGATAGCCGTTTCGTTATTGGACAGATGCTCCACTGCTTTTAGCAGAGAGGCATCTTTCTGGCGCATGATCTGGTCAAGCTGTGCGGTCCTCATACCCGCTTCCTGCAACTGTTCGAAGGGCTTCCCGGCATCGACGCCTTGATGTTGGCGGGTATCTCCGATCAAGAGCACCTTGTCCTGCGGTCCGATCTTGTTCAAGAAGTCCCGCATCTGCTGTGTAGATGCCAGGGACGATTCATCGACCATATAAAGATGCTTTCTCGTGGGATCGCCGACACCCTGCAGACCGCCGCCCGCGAGGAAGCGTTGCAATGTGTCCGCCTTGATCCCAGCATCCCGGAGCTGTTTCGCTGCACGCGAGGTCGGCGCAAAACCTTCTACCGCGTAGCCGCTCTGTTCGGCTCCCTGACGGATGGATTCCAAGACTGAAGTTTTGCCACTGCCGGCCCGCCCCTGCAATCCCTGTACACGATCTCGCGAGGTCAACACCTCCTCGACGACCCGTTTCTGCGCGGCGTTGAAGTGGGGCCGTGACTCCGAGAGCGGCACAGCCGACTCTATCGCCATGATCTGCGGCGCGCGGCTTTGTCCATCTTGCACCTTCTGGACGATTTCATTCTCAGCCTTGATGGTCGCCGCAGTGGTGAACCTACGCCCTGCATCATGGGCGTTTGCGGGGACTGTCTGGAACTCCCCGGAAGCGATACGCGCCTCAAAGCTGGCTCGGACCTCCGGGTAGGTCATCTCGCCCATTCCACGGCGCAAAGCGCCCACGTAGAGGGCACGCTCATCCACGACCGCCTCGCGCTCGAAGCCCTTATCGCGTGCAAAGGTAATGGCCTCTCGTACCTGCTGCTGCCGGTCATTGAGAGGGCGCTCTTGGCCCTGTTGCTGCTTGCGCTCCCGCGCCTCGGCCACAACGCGGTCGGCCTGATTGCCGAACTCATCGGCTATCTGTTTGTGTGCCGCCAGGATTTCCTCAGAAGATAAGCTGGCTTTGCGGTCGCGGGTGTTGTGCGCTGCGATCTGCGCCGCTTCCGGGCCTGCGAATCCGCTGCGGGAGAGAGCTTCTTCGATCTGCTGGCGGCGTGGACTGGACGCGTCAAGATAATCCGCTGTAAAGCCCTTTACATCGGGTGCACCGCTCTTGCCAGCCTCGATTTCATAGCCAAGGTCGCGCAACTTGTAGGTCAGATGTGATTGATAGACGGTGGTAGCAAACTGCTGGCTCTCAAACAAAGAGTGCGGCTGCAAGGCCCCTATCTTGCCGTTGTCTCTTTCGGTCATGTTGAAGATGACAACGTGCGTGTGGAGCTGCGGTGCGGAGTATCCGTCCACCGGACGGGCGGTATCATGCTCGAACTTTGCCGCCACAAACTGCCCGGTCGTCTCGGCGGGATTGTTGCCGCCGATGCGGGCCTGCGTGTACTTCTCAAGTTCGTTCAAGGCGGCGTTGACGGCTTCGCGGTGCGCCTCGCGCACCCGGTCATCGCCACCGACAAGCGCGGTCAGTGATATGGATTTCGGTGCGGAGAATGTCGCATCCCAACCGGCGCGATGCTCTACGGGCGATACCATCTTTCCCTCAGCATTTCGGTATTCATGGACAGTGCGATGGGATACCAACTGCGTGCCGGTTTGTGGGTGCTGGCCTTGGGAGAGGCGGGCGAACTCCTCCGCGGCCACAGTGCCGGACAACTCGAACGTGTCGGCCAGCTTGCCATGCCACTCGCCCTGAATGGTGTCGCCCTGCTTCCAATAGTTCTGCTCGGCGGCGGTGAACTCCTTCGCATGGTAGGTCTGTGCCTGGGACGCGGAGAGCGGTTTCGAGATATTCAGCATGGCAACTCCTTATCCCTTGAACGTAAGCGTCTGTTGCTCGCTGGTTTCGTCCGGCAGGATTGTCTCCGGCTGCATCTCGTGCGCTGCGGCAGGTTCGTTGGGTTGCGGCTGCGGTTCGGTGGGCGCTGCGGAAGGCTGCGGCTCCTGTGCCAATTCATCCGTGCCGGGTAAGGTCTTCGGGGCGTACGGCAGCTTGTCATCTGGACGCTCGCGCAGCTCGAAGGGTTTGGCGACCTCCGGCATGTCGAAGTACGGAAATGAAAAGAATGTGACCTTATTTTGATATTTCATGAAGGCGTGGAGGTCTGGCAGGCCGGAGATTTCGGACTCCAATACCAGCGGTTCGACCTGCCGCTCGATGGTGAAGTTGTGACCCGAACGTGTTCCGTCGAAGTGTGTCTCGCGCAGGCGCTCGATCTCCACCTTGCCGATGAACTTGGACACCCATTCTCCTGCATTGGGCTCTTTCGTCGTGAGCCAAACGCTGGTTGCGGGCTGGGACAGCATGACCTCGGCGAGATGGCCGTAGAGGTATTCGAGCTGTGCTTTGCCCTGAAAGCCGAGTAGGACCGGATTCTGGCCCTTTCTCCCTTCGGTGATCGCAGTATGAAGCTGCGGCAACTTCTGTAAGCTGGCCAGCTCGTCAATCACAAACCAAACGCGCTTCTGGTCTTTGGTCGGTTCGTTCAACAGCCGTAGTACCAGCCAATCGATCCATAGGCTCTGCAAGGGCCGGAGGGCTTCCCGTTCTGCCGGAAGCGATGTAATGAAGATCCACCCTTTCCTCTTTTCAGCCCATTCCGTTGCCGTCCATGTGCCGTTGCCTTCCTCTTTCTTCGGAAGCAAACGAAGGCTGTCCGCAACCAATCCGAGAGAACCGAGCACACCGGCACGCTGCTGTTGCGCGCGGGGATCGATCAGGTGGGCGTGCTCCGTGCCTTTCAGTCGGCGATCGATCTCATCGGGGTTCGACATCCACTGCACCAGCTCGTCCGGAGTAGGCCGGTAGGCCATCAGAAACGCGAATATCTTCTGCGGAGACTCGATGAAGAACTCCCCCTTGCGATCCTGTGGCGGTTGGAAGAGAGACGCAGCCAAAGCTTTTGCTTCGGAACGGCTGCGGAGGTCTTCGGCTGGCCCCCAGTACGGGCAGCGTTTGTCCAAAGGATTCAGGATGACATCGCCACGTGACGGGTCATAAAACCGCTTTACGAACTCGCGGGCGGGGTCATATACGATGGCTGAATCACCTCGGCCCTGCACCTGCCGAAGTACCTGAAAAAGCAGGGCGGACTTGCCTGAGCCCGTATCGCCGATGATCTGCATATGCTGTGCTTCCGCCTTCGCGGGAATGCGAATCATCTCCTTCATGTCGTCGGTTTTGAAGCCGATGCCATTGCCTTGGACAGTGCGATTGAACTCCTGCGGCGTAAGCCGTTCCGGGCCTTTCAGCCGCCGTCCATACTTAAGCGACTTCTGCCGCTTCACGTCCCTGGTGACAGCGAACGGCAACAGCACCAGAAAGATTCCCGCACCGCAGAGTAGCGGGAGCTTCAGGATCGCGGACAGGTCATCTTTATAGACAGCAACCTTCAGGTAGTCGCACAACCAGGCATCCGCGTAGCTCCGTACTGGCCCGCGAAGGAGCAGGTCGTTGCCACGCTGGAGCGCAGCCGGAGAAAGCTCAAGAGGAATAATTCTGCCGCCCGGCTCCGCAGTCTCTCCACGCACCACGTCCTCATTCATGGCGGGGCTTGGCTTCATGCCATGCCCGGTCAGAAAGAGCATCCGATAGTCGCTGCGGTGTGTCCGGCTGAATGACCCGAAGATGGAACTACGCACATAGACCGGCATGTAGAACCGCTGTAACGGCGTGCCGATAAAGCGAAGGCGACCGTACAAAAATACGGCCGTCAGAAACATGGCGACGAAGATAGCGCCATAGGTATAGATGGGCCGATGCTGCGGCCAGATGATCGTCTCTTTGCGACCCCACGTTGTCTTTGCCATTGCGTTATCTCCTTCCTTCAGCCATGATTTTTCCGGCCAGTTCATGCTTCGCCGTGCCGATCTGATCCAGCAATTTGTCGAATGCTTCCGGCGTCATCGTTTGCCCGATAGCAACCGACCGCAGCGCGTTCACCAGCAGCAAACGAACGCCAACGATCTCCGGCAGCACGACGGTTTCCGCGCCGGGTTCAGTCCGGGCCGCGACGGCCTCCAAAGCCAGGTCGCGTAGCCATTCGCCGGTCGTCTTGGCTTCCGCGCCTGCGGCGTCCTCCACCGCGCGATATTCCGTCGCAGTCACTTTCGTTGTGAGGGTCTGATTGCGGCTCTCGCGGCCACGAATCTTGCCGCGCTTCACAGCCGTTTGCGTATCAAGAATCGCCATGCAGGAGTGCTCCAATTCTCGAAAATCGCAGGGAGCTAACAAGCTCCCCGATTTTCGTAACTGATGTCTTTTGTTACGGAACCCATTAGCTCCCACAGGGAGCTAAACAGCTCCCTACTAGGGGTGGAGTGTCGAAATACACCCGGTGCGCAGCACCGCTCTGGTACTGCCACGGATGTAGGCGGAGAATCACGCTCTCGATCCCGCCACAACTGCCGGTGCTTGGGATGAAGAAGACGCTGCGGAAACCGGCTTCTTCACAGGCGGTTCCGCTGCCTCATTTGCGGATGCTCTACGCACGCGCAACGTGGGCGTAATCCGTTGCGCTTCAGGAGTACGAAGGAACTCCTGAAATTCACGGTCTTTGGAGAAGACATAAGCGAGCGCTTGTTCCACAACATCGTTCGCAGAAGCGTGGATGAAGGCGGCGTACTGATCGACCTGGGTTGCGGTCGTATCAGTCAACCGAATCGAGGCGCTGAGGTGGCGGGTTTGAGTGACTTCTAGCAGTGGCATGGGTTCTCCTTTGGGTTGAAATCAAGCGGTCTTTCTGTGGGCAATCATGTGTTGTGCAGTGGTCGCAATCTCCCGAGCACGAGCTGAGCAAACTGCGGCGGGAATCTCATTGCAACGCCGGGCTTCGAGCATCGCGATGATGTCGTCAAGACTGCTGCCTTCGATGAGCCAGACACGGGCGGAAGCCACGTCGATGGTGCGCTGCGCGTAGTAGAGAGGATTGGGCTTATCGGAGCGGCGCGAAGCCAGCTCATGCGTGAGCGTCACGGCATCTTTGCCGTGGGCAAGCTCATGCAGAACCCACGCCCAATCCGATTCCGAGTGGCTGTGCTTCAGCGGCGGATTTCTGTAGCCGGACGTATTGCCGGGAAGCATGGCATCGACCGCGCCTGCCTCAAGCTGGAAGTCATTCGGAGTCCAGACGGAATCGTCGGGATATTCGACGGTGACTTTGTAAGGCGGATCGTACTTCCTATTCAGTAAACCGGGGACACGCAGAACACGGTTGCAGTCAGTGCAAGCGGGATCGCCTCCAAAGGCGAGGGCGAGGAGCTTGAGCATCTGTTCCTGCTGTACAAGGTCGAAGCCTTCGACGCGCCAAAGCACCTGATACTTGCCGGGCGATGTCGAGAGAATCGAGGTCGCCGGTGGCACCAACTCCGATGCCCGAAGCGCAGCGAGCCGGACATCCCCATCCGTGTCGATATCGAGATAGAGATGGCGGACGGATGCAATGCACTCTTTGGTGCGCTTGCGGCTGCCAGGGCGAAGCGGATTGGCCGCGACGTAGATGTTGTTGCGGCCATGCTGGTTTTCATATGAGAGCCACGCGATATACCGGCTCTCTAGCACCTGTTCCACTCGCACGACCCGCTGCATAGGAGCTGATCCATCCTGACTCCGAAGCAGGAGGGCGATAGTCTCTTCCGGGGCAAAACAACGGCGGAGAAAAGTAGCGGCAATCTGACTCATAGCGGCACCTCTTGCGAGTTGGAACGTGCGGGCCTTTAGCAGGGGAGAAGCCCGGCTTTCACCGGGCTTCGGCACGGAGGAAACGGCCTATGCGGCCACGTCCTCCTCGAAGGTCTCATCGAACTCTTCCTCGGCGGCAACCCGCTCAGCGCGGTCGAGCTTGAGGATGGAAGTCACCCGGATCGTGTCGGTCTTCACGCCCTTGTATTCGGAGTGCTGAATCTTGCCCTCGATCTGAATGTGAGCGCCCTTCTTGAGCTTGCCGGCGAAATCGGCCAGCTTGCCGAAGACGATGAGGTTATGCCACTCCGTGCGCTCGTTGTACTTGCCGGTCTCTTTGTCCTTATAGGACTCCTTGGTTGCAAGGGAGAGCGTGGTGAACTGCTTGTTGTTCTTGCCGGTACGAACGACGGCATCGCCGCCGAGGAAGCCCATGAGGATTGCTTTGTTCAGGTACATGATTGTGTCTCCGTTTTGAAATTCCCGATCTGCTCGGGTCACACCGGGCGGAGCCTAGCGAGTGGGTCCGACTCCCAAGGCCGAAGTTCTGCATTTACGGAGGGTCCGTCGTAGATGGAAACCGTAACCGAAGGCGGCGCCAGCCGAAGCAGAAGAACGAGCCTGCCGCCGGGCGTCGGTATGACCCCGAAGCCGTGACCGTGCAGAAAGCGGGATAGCTATGGGACACACCCGCCTGAACAATCCTCGTCATCCGCTTCCTGGGGATGCCATGTACTGGCAAGGACGGTTCACTCGTCCCTACCAAGAGCTGCGCAAAGAGCCCCAGGTCAGCGTCGAAACCGGATGTCTCCGGGCAACCTGTGCCATGCTCATACGCACACCTTCTGGTCGAAAGATTCAGCACCGCAATGTCGGTGAGAAGCGCCATAACGATTCCTGTTCCATCCGCGTCTCAAGCCGCCGCTGCTGCAGAGGGAGCACGATAGATTTCCTCGGTTTGGAAGGACTGATCCGCGTGGCTGTAACCCGTCACACGAATCAGCTCGCGTACCCTGCGTCGGCCCGCATGATCGCGCTCGCAGTACAGAACGAAGTCGATGGCCTCGGCGGTCTCCGAACGGACGAAAGAATGGTTGAGATTCGGTCGCGCACTTAGAGCGAGATCGGAGAGCCGATTCAGCGCGTCCCACGCGCTCTTGGCATGGATGGTGGAGAGCGTTCCACCGTGCCCCGTGTTCATCGCTTGCAGCAAGTCATAGCCGCATTCATCGCGTATCTCGCCCATGATGATGCGGTCGGGACGATGCCGCAGTGCGGCGGCAACAAGCTGGCTTGGAGTCACGGCAACCTGACCTGGAATGGCCTCAACTGCTTCCCATCGAACGGCGTTCGGATGGGCTATCTTTAGCTCGGCGGGCTGCTCAATGACGATGAGCCGTTCCTGCATCGGCACATGATCGAGCAAGGCTTTCATCAAAGTCGTCTTCCCACTACCAGTTCCGCCGCTGATAATGCCGTTCTTCCGTTCTCCGATGAAGCTCACAACGACGTCACGGATCTCCACCGGCAGACTGCCCGATGCAATCAACTCATCGGACGTAAACCAGCGGTTGAATTTCCGCACCGTGAACGTCGGACCATTGATGGATGATGGCGAGCCGACGACAGCGACTCGGGAGCCGTCCGGCAGGCGGGTATTGAGGATGGGATTCTGGCTGGTGAGGTCTTGTCCAAGCAGGCGGGCGACACGTTCGATGGCCGCTTGCAAGCGGTCGTTGGAGTAGGGCGTGGAGAGCGCGATATGCTCGACCACGCCGCCACGATCCGCGTAGACGCCGGTGGTCCCATTAATCATCAGATCGGAGATGGACGGGTCCAACAAGAGCGTTCGCAACTCGTCGGGAAAGAACGGTAATATCAGATCGAAGCTCATCGAACCCCCAACCCGCCAGAAAGGGCTCTATGGCAATCAAGACCATTTCGTACGACAGTATCGCCAGCGAGCTGATGACCAAGGCCAGCCGCGCCCGAGCAAAGAAGCACGCCAAAACCATCCTCAAACGCATGGGACTCGACGAATTGCCCGAGGTTCGCAAGGTGACGCAGGAAAACCCCACACCTCCTAAATAGCGCAACCGCTGGTCCGGGCTGCCAGGGTGGCGTGGAGGATGCTTTGCCCACCGGAGTTGAAGCAGGAAGTCTCATTGAACTCCCCCATCGGTCGTTGCGGTGGTGCCGGGAGTAATGGGATCAACCGAGACGCGGTTTTCGTGGAATTCGGTGATGGTCAATCCCAACGGATTAATGAACTCATATTGCGGGTAAATCTTGGCCTGGTCGCTGACCTGTTTGGGATTCAGATAATAGGTCAGACTGAGCATCCAGTGCTCGGTCCTCGGCTGATGCGAGTGGCTGGGAGAATACAGCTTATCGAAGGCCACCAATGCCGTTCCACGCGCCATCAAAGCGCCCTGCACAGTCTCTTGCGACATGGACGTGATGGTGACGTTCTTAACCTCCACATCGCTTTGCTCAATCTGGCCACCGACCACCTGAGAAACAAGGTGGTTGGCATTGTCTTCTGTCATCAACTGCGAAGCGAGATTGCCAGACAAGAAGTAGTAGTTGAGGGGGTACTTCTTGGCGATGGTGTCGCGGCTGATTGTGTAGCGGTAGTTCGCCCAATCGGTGAGATAGGTTCGTACCTCTCCCTCGCGTGGGCTGTAGCTCAAATCGCTGTACTGGATCGCCTGGGCACGCCCCATCTCGTCGATGCGGATGTAGCGGTTTACGAGTGGACGACGTGCCAGCGAGAGATTGAGCCACATCGATCCGCAAAGTAGGACGGTTCCACAGGTGAGGATGATGCGGTAGGCTTTGCGCTCAGCATAGTGTGAGGCGTAAACCTCATTGCCGATCTGATCGGTAAGGAGAGCCTGCTGAGGCGTCATCTGCTGTTCTTCATTGACTGCTGCTGTGTGCGCGGACATAGGAAGCATGACTCCTCATGTTGACTGCCTGGAGAACGACGGCGGCATAGATCAATCCGGCAATGATGCACCCTATTAGCAAAACCAGAATGATGTACCGAGCAGGCTTGGCAATCCCAAGCCTCTGCAACGCGCGAATCCTGATAAACAACCAAAACATGCGCTATCCTCCTGCCGAACCTGCCGCGATTGTGGCTCCTACAGAGCCCACGGCTTTCGTCATGTTCTCTGCCATGCCTGCCGCACCACCGAAGATCGCTTGCGTCATGCTCGGGATAAAGAGCATGTTCACGATGAATGCGACAAACACCATGATGCACGGGATGAGGTTCGCAAGCCACATTTCCATGGAGTAATTTCCGTTGAATGTCTGCTGGATAAAGGCATTCATAAAGCCGCCCCAAACGAAGATAAAAGCGGCGGCCACAGCGCGAATCATGGCGAAGCTAATGAGCACGTCCAGGAAGTGAAAGAACTTCGCTCGGAAGGTCTTGGTCATCAGCAAAGGGATAAAGACGGGACCAAATAGAGCCGTCACACCATAGAGGATGAAGGCGCTGCAATTGATGACAAATAGGATGGCGGACGCGATGCCAAGAAGTGCCTGCACAACGAAGTAGCAAAGGATCTGCACCGGAGCCGTGAGCGATGGCATCGCGGTGTTGTCACCAGCCGTCTTGAAGAGTTGGAGGAGATTATCCAGCGAATGCTGGTCGAAGGCCGCAACCATTGCCTGTGCGATGTAGGAAAAGAAGTGGTTGATGCCGAAGCTCGCACCGGGGAATGGGTTTACCCAGTAGTTCTCAAGCAGGCAGCAGATGATGAGCCGCAACAGGAAGTTGACGAGATCGCCCGCGTGGACCGGTTGAGCGTGAAAACGGAATGTCATGCTGGTGGTATTCCAGTTGATGACCAGACTGATGAGCGTGAAGAGAGAGATGCAGGCCAGCTCCGTCAACCCGAGCTGCGTGAGTGCGCCACCATTCTGGGTAGTGAGATTGGTCAGGTTGTTGGTGAACTGATAGAGCCAATCGACCCCGGAACTCGTGCTTGGCAGTGCCAATGCTAACAATGTCACGGAAACCATATCGCTACTCTCCCTCGGTCACAGTTACGGGATGTACTTCTGCCAGGTCTTGCCTTCATGTGCCGCAGCGGAGTTGTGCTTCTTCTTCGCCGCTTCGACACGTTGCCGGAACGCCTCATCCTCGGCTTCCTTCTGCTGTTGCTGGAGGAGGGCCGCAGCTTTGGCGGCAGCGGCGGCTTTCGCCGCCTCGTGCCGCTGGTAGGTGAGCGCGCCACCAATCGCGGTGAGAGCCGCGAGAATGGCGAGCAGGATTTTGGTATTGATCGCCTTCAACATCGCGGTCTCCGATTAGGGCAGATAGCTATCCCAGGTGCCGCTTTCGTTGGCGGCGCTGGTGTCGTTGACGGAACGCTGCTGCTGGACGAAGACGGCGGTGTTGAGGTCTTCGACGTGGGCGTTACGACGCTCCATGTTCGCGACCGTCATCTGCGAAGCAAGGCAGGCGTGCAACGTTCCTTGCGATTGCATTTCGCTCAATCTCTGCGCCTCCGCTGCATTTAAGAGATTGAGCTGCTGCACTTCGCTATTGGTACTGTCGCCGCCGTCGAACTGTTGCGACAGAAGCGAGCTGTTCGCCGTAGCATTCTCGCTGCGTGCGGCGCGGTACTGGCCCACGGCGGTAAGGCAGTCGGGAGAGACCGAATCGGCGGTCTCGATCATCGCCAGTTGCGAAGTGCGGGAGCTACCGAGGGATTGGCTGGCAAGGTAAGCCGGCGCACTGCCGTTCATGGTGACGGTGGCCGCCTTCCACGCGGTACTGGACGCACCCGGCGAGTTGGTAGTGAGCGCAATGCTCATACCCGCTGTCTCGCCGAACATATTGGCGACGTTCACGTTCTCAAGAGCGTGCAGCGTCGTCTGCCACTGCTGCTTGGCCGAGAAGTGCGTAATGTTGTTCTTCAGCATGTTGTATTGCGTCTGAAGAGTCGTCAGTTGCGATACAAGGCTGGCATAGCTGGTGGGATCGAACACAATGTCACCGATGCCGAACAAGGCGAAGCTGGGAGTTGCTGTGAGCAACACCGCCGCGCCTCCGATAAGCCACTTGCGACGCTTACTGAGAGTGAGTTTCATAAACCCTCCTGTCATTGGGTTGAACTACATGCACTGCGGGCAGGTCGGGTCCAACCTGTCCAGGGGAAAAGTGCGGATGTGGGCTGCGTTTGTAATCGCTTCGGCGGACTGGAGGTAGATCCACCCAAGCGCCTCTCTACCGGAGGTTGTACCCACCAGCAGCAGGGCGAGCACAACGGCGGAGAGAATTCCGGAGACCTGGCAAAAGCGATGGAAGCCGACTCTCTGCATGACCTTCACTCCTCCTCTGCAAGTTGCCGTGCGACCTGCGGAATGATCGCGAGCCAATCCGGCCCGCTGCGTTCGATCGCTTCGGGAATCGTGTACTCGATCTCGGTCAACCAATCGGCACGATTGAGGACGAGCGCCACGGCAACCTTTTCGCCGGTGGACTGCACGCCCCATGCGTCATGCCCGCCACGCTTGGCATCGCGTGATTTGCGGAGCAGATGGTCATAACGGTCATTCATGGCAGGCTCCTATCTACAAGGTGGGATCGACGCGATGCTCCGCGTAGGCCGGAATCAGAAGGTCGGTGCCGATGTACACGCGAGCGCGGGAACCTTCCTTGAGCGTGATGATGGGCAGGCGGTTGAGGAAGTGATTCAATACCTGCTCGCCTTCCACGGCAGACTGCTCGGAGATGCCATTGCGAATCTGCACCGAAGGATCGAGAACACTCCCGCCATTCCCGATCTGCGCCAAGCCGCCCAAGCCACCGATGGCAGCAGCGGCGGCGAACGCCTGCAAGTAGCCGTGGTCTACCTTGGTGGCAAGTCCGGTCGTGCCGATCTGGTCAAGGCCGATGTACTTGGCAAACTCTAGCGAGAAGCCATCGGGGCAGATAGCACGATGGAAGGTAACGAACATCTTGCGCTGCTGCGCATTGCCGACGCTCTGCACGTCACCAAGCAAACGTGTGCCTTGCGGCAAGAGAAGCTGCTGATGATCGTGGGAATACAGGTCCGTCGTCAGCGACACCATGATTGGGCCGCTGAATCCACCGTCAATATGGTTGGTCACGACACC
Organism: uncultured Acidobacteriaceae bacterium; assembly: GCA_964252395.1. Taxonomy (GTDB): domain Bacteria; phylum Acidobacteriota; class Terriglobia; order Terriglobales; family Acidobacteriaceae; genus KBS-83. The sequence goes on from CAXUMX010000005.1 coordinate 45,750, forward strand.
TTCCAATACCGTGCCCTCGAAGATGCGATACAGACGGCCATCGTAGGTATCGAAGTCATACCCTGCCATCGCATTGCCTTTGCTGTCTTTCTTGGCTTCTACGCTGGCTGACTTTGCCGGAGCCGCGCCGCCGGCTGCGGCAGCAGCCGCCTCCTGCGCGGCCTCCGCCGTGACTGCCGGGTTGGTGCGCTCAAAATCAATCGCAACGGTGTCGCTATTGATGGCGTCCTGCTGCTGCTTCTCTTTGGCGAGCTGCTTCTGTTTGGCTTCGGCCTGGGCCTGCGACATGTTGGAAGTCCGCTGCGGGGCGTTTGGACTGTCGCCGTAGATAGCCGAACGCTGCGCGGCGGTCATGGGCGGTGCGCCTGCGGCCTCCGGGCCGGGCGCACCTTCCGTCTGCTGTAACTGCTGGAGGGCAGCATTAAGCTCCTGCTGATGCTGGCGCGCCTCGGCGTCGCGTTGCGCCTGCAACTGCTGCTGCGACTCGAAGCTGTTGACCTGCTGTGCGTTCGGCGCTGCCGGACGCATGGGCAGGGCGCTGGCTGGCGCATTCCTCTTGCTACCGCTCAAGAGGCTGGAGAGATTGGAGATCCCGATAATCCCGATGATGACAACCAGGGCGATGACGACCGGCATACTCTTCCGCAGTGGGGGCTTGCTTTCCGGTTGTTCGGGAACAGTCGCAGGGACGTTCTGATTGGGCTCCGGCATGGCTACCTCGCTTCCTCGGTACGGTGAAACTCAACCTTCTGCTTGCCGATGGCGAGATAACCGTTATCCAGCTTCTTGGGTACGGTGTAGAGGCCATTCGCAAAATCAAAGTTGATAAGCGATGGCTTCTTGTCCTTCACCTCGTACAGGGCAGGCGTCTCCTGAAACTGCCCGCGCAGGTAGGTGAACTTGTCATCGCGCCAGATTGCCTGCAAGCCAAGCTCTTTGCCCTTCGGCTTGTCCCATGTGTAGTCAAAGTGGAGTGAGCCGGGGTACTGGCTGCGGTAGGCTTCCTCTTTACTCTGCTCGGCCTTCAAGGTTGCGGCTTCGGCTGCTTTTGCGGCTGCGGTTTCCTGCTTTGCTTTGTCCAGTTCGGCGGCGGGAACGAAGACAGGCAGCTCGGCCAACCTGTCTTTGGCGGCTTTGTCGCCAGGTGCAATGAAGATCTTGGAGTCGAAGTGAGGATCGTCGTCGCCGGAGACCTCGCGCAACTGCAAGGTATATTCGTTGCCGTGATCGGAAACGATATGCACGTCCGTCGTGCTGTTCGCAAGCTTCGGCTTGATGCTGATGAAGCGCGAGGCAACGTGTCCACCATCGAACACCCAATCGACGGTGTCTCCGGCGAAGACATTCGCAACCTTCTCCTGATCGGGAAGCAGAATGAGGGTCGATTGCAAAAGTCCGGCGCGGACCACAGGCGGCGTGTCCGTCTCGGACACGGTGATGGTGCGCGGCGCGTTCGCTTGGAGATGCTTTGCGTCGGGAGAGCCGGGGCCGGAGGCAGAGGCGGAGGCAGCTAGGACGAGACTGCTGGCGACGAAGATGAGGATGGGTGGTTTCATTGCTCTCTGTTCCTTTCGGTGGTTAGGCGATCTCACCCTGGGCGAACCGCGTGATGCCCTCGGTGAGTCCGTACTTGGCGATCAGCTTCGACCGGCGCACCCGGTCCTTGGGCTTGGTGGAGAAGGTCGCATAGCTACGACCGTCGAGATTCAGGCGAACAACCTTGGTGAGTCCGTCACGGCGCATGTAGAATGCTTCGCGGTCCTGCAAGCTCTCAAACAGTGCAAGCTGTTGTTCGGTCATCTTGAACAACTCGGCGTAGCGCTTTCGATTGAAGGTGGCGTCCTTCAGGAAGAGAAACGATGTGCAGGAGTTCACGATGGAATCGGCATTCTCCCCAAGGTCCTCCGCCGATTGACCAATCATCGTGACGCCACCGAGATTCTTCCGAACGGTCTTGATCGATGCCAGAGCGCCTTCGAGCAACTGGCGATTCTTCATCGAACTGAAGATTTCTTCTATGAGGATGTGCTTGGGAACGCCTAGATTGGCGGGGTTATAGAGCACATCATTTATGCGCCGCAATAGCCACACCATCAGCGGCTCAATCAGGTCGGCATACTGCGCGTTATTGACGCCCTGGAAGTCGAAGCATTGCACACGCGAGAGCGAGAGGCTGTCTTCGACGTTGTCGAAGATGGCGCTGTAGACGCCTCGCCCAACCCATTTGCTTAGATAGCGGTCAAGCTTCTTCGGCAGAAAGAGATTGGAGAGACGGCGGTTTTCTGGGTCGAGCAGGTAGATGTCCTGCACGGCCTTGTGGATCACATCATCGTCTTCTGGTTCCAGCTCCGCGCCGCCGTTGGTCAAGAGCAGCTTGATAAACGAATACAAGAACTTGATGTTGCTCTCAGTCGGCTCCAGCGAGAACAACGCAACGCGTGGGCCGTCTTTGCCGATGCGGTCAACGCGACCGCCGTACAACTCGACCACGCTTTCATAGCTGCAGCCGATATCGAAGATGTAGGTGAAGCCGCCATACTTCTGCTCAAGCGCAACGGTGGCATTACCGATCACGCTCTTACCTGAACCTGTAGGTCCGATGATGAGCGAGACCCGCACGCCCTCCACGTACACATCTTGGAAGAACGGCGTCCGTGTGCGTGTCTCGAAGGCATTCAGGTACTCGGAGTCCAGGTCTTCAGAGTGCGGGTGGCCGATGTGCGGGGCGAACACAGAGGACAACCGCGCATGATGTTCTTCACTGAGCCACATCGGAAAGACATTGAACTTGCCGTTGCCGGGGAACATGGCATAGAAGGCGCATAGATTGCCAAGCGTCTCCTCGATCACCTGGGCGCGTGCATCGACGAAGATCCGATGCACAGCGGGCGCGGTATCGCGTAGCTGGTCGGCGCTGTTGGCCGCCAGCAGCAAGCGCAGCGAGTATTCTCCCTGCGCCTTCTTGTCCAACTCGCGGATGACCAGGCTCAAGTCATCGACACTGCTGTTGGCGGCCTTCGCACCCGCGCCTGTGTCAAGCGAAGCAGTATCGCGCCCGCTCATTACTCGCGTCAGAACACCAACTTTGAAAAACGAGATGAACTTTTCCTGCGCGTCGATCTCGCTGCGGGCCGCGGTGGTGGACTTGGGGCGCCATGTCGAGCACAGCACGCTATCGCAATCCAGTGCCAGCAAGCCGGAGAAGAGGCAGGGCCGCGATGCCTCCGGCGTGGTCTTGAGCGAATACATCTGCACATAGCGTTTGCCGACGCGTAGATGATCGCTATGCCATGCAACGGGATTGCTGACAATCTGCCGGTCCACACCCGCATCGTCGCGGGGCTGCGCCTGTGAGGCCCACTCTTCGAGATTGAAGAGGTACGAAAAGAATTGGAATGCGTCCGCCTTGTCGAGCAATCGTAGCCCCAACAAACTTCCCAGATGACCTCCAAGGATCGTTGCGGCTTTCTGTAGTTCTGCGAGCATCCGCGAGCTATCTGCGACGTTCTCCTGCGGCTTGCGCTCGAACGCTTTCAGCTTCGAAGGCTCCAACGTGAGGCACCAATGAAGGTCGATGCGTCGAAAGCCTGCGGTCTTCTCAAGGAAGGTCAGCCGGTCGTTCACGAAAACCTGCGTTACAGGGTTGCTGTACTGCTTCTGTCGCGGCAATTCATAGCCCGACATGACACGGGCGTACTGATACAGGCATGAACCTTCGGGCAGGCCGCGCAATGCGCCTTCAATCGAGCGCATCCGAGACTCTAGTTCCTGGTCGGTCAAGCCCTCTTCGTCGATACCGGTCAGCGCGAACAGGCATCCGTATCCGCCGCCTTTCAGGGCGAAGATATTCGGCCCGATGAAGCGTGCAATCGGAACGATGCTGCATGCGGCTCCGGCCTTGGCGAACCATGGGACGAATTTGGCTTGCTCAGTATTTGCGCGGGTCATAGTAGCTCTTCTGGTTGAGGCTCAGGCCCCAGAGCTGGAACATCTTTGGGTGTTTGCGGATGATGAGCCATGCGCCCACAGCAAGCGTGGGGAAAGCCATCATCGCTAGCAGGCGAAACCCAACGAGGAAAACCGTTACGCAGACGAATATGATCGCCATCCATGCTGTAAGATCGAGGCCAAGCTTGGCTCTCGGTCGATTCAGCGCTTGATTGATCGGTAACGGCTCTCCTCGCTTGGTCATGGTCGATGTCACCTCCTACATCGACTGTCCGGTCAGGCTGCCTATCCATCCGGCTCCCCAACCGAGCACTCCAGCGCCGAACAGCGCGCCGAAAAGCCCTGAAATCGCGTCCTGGAACCGCCCACTCATCATGCGAATTCCCGCAAAAATGAGCCCTCCAAGGCAGATAACGGCCCCAGCGTACATTGCGAAAGTTTTGAAGGTTGTCATCAGCGTTTGAGCGCCAGAAAAGTCCATCGTTCCCTGAGCGTGAGCGACGCCGCTTCCGACACCCGCAAACACGAGTGCAGTAAGCGTCGGTCCCATCACATGAAGAGCGTGGCGCAGGGATTGCTTTGAGAGGGGTATTGCCCACCGTTTGGCGGAGCGATTGGACGACCGATTGAGAGGCTTTCCCAACCGGATTGCGTGGCGGATTCTGAGCATCTTTGCACCTCCGCTGACTCGGTGTCAGCATGGCGCAAACGTAAGGGTGTTCAGTTCGCGGTGTCCAATAACAAAAGGGTGTTTGGCTATTCCAAAACGTAATAGACGATGTTTGGAATGCTCCTTTACGAGGGCACTCGGGGGCGTCTATCTGGCTCGGAGAATTGGAATGGACTTCATATGCTCTGTGATCTGATGGCGCGTAGCCCGGTCAAGCGGTAGTTCCTTCTGGATCGCAGGCCAGAGACTCATCACCGTGTCCGCAGTTTCTCTGGCGATATCGAGCACCAATTTGCTCGGCACCTGGGCTTTTCGAGCGAAGCGCTCCAACAGCTCCAGGTTTAATTCCGTTGGAGATTTTTCCTTGGCAATCGAGAGCGCCAGCCGGTCATCGGCGATGTAGCGCACGGTCGATACGAAATCATAGGCGGGTGCTAGCAGTGGCGCATGTTCGTCCGGATAGATAAGGGACCAGTTCTTCAGGTGCATATCGTTGTTGCCGATGGCCACGTTAAAGATCAGCCGACGGATAAACTCGGCGAACTGTGTCTCATCGGTCAACCGCCATAGATCGTTAGCCATATTCGTATAGCTGTAGTTCTTGTATTTGGCTTCCGGGAACTGGCCATAGAGCTGATTGAAATCCTCGATATGGATGCGTTTGCCATGAGAACCACGATCAAATCGCCGGATGTAATACGCGTTTCCTTTGAGCTGCTGCCAGGGCTCCGGAATGCCGGGAATCTCGTCCAGTGGAATCAACCCGATTTCGGGCACCTGAATCCCTATTGCACGCGCAAACTCCATCATGGAAAACTCGTTCTCCGGTAGCCCCGGATACGCGGGCGACGGCAGTTTGACAATCCAATGGCCGCCCATGCTGGAGGCGGGGATGGAAAGCTGGCGGTCGGGGTTTCCGATGGCGGAGAGTTTCAACTGCACGCCCGCCAAGGAGAATCGCAGTACATCCCGGCCTGCGCGCGCGCGGGTCACTCCGGGATTCTTTTCTGACGGGGGCAGGGCGCGGCCCTCCGCATCGCGCACTGTCACAGCGCCAGGAAGATCGTTTCCCAACAGCCAGAGCAGGAAGAATTCTCGCTGTGCGTTGACTTCGCCGTGCTCGGCAATGAACTGTCGCAGTGCTCCTTCGGGAAGAAGGTTGGAGAAGAATGGCGGCAACCGGCGCGTCACGGGGCGAACGTTCGTAATCGGATTGCGGTAGGCATCGTAAAGGCTCAGACTTAGGATGGGACGGTCCGCATCGGCAACATACGCCGAATCGAAGACGAAGAGGTTCTGATCGTTCGGCAGGTTGGTGAGGGTACCCACCAGGGTTTCTCCGAGGCGCACTTCCAGTACCGAAGGTCGATTCGTATTATTCGCTGTCTTCGGCATCTTCCGGCGCTCCGCCTACCAAGGGAATATCTACTTCTGAGGTAGGAACCCCGCTCCGGCCCATGGCGTGTCCGACAAGAGCCTGCACGCCTGGAACCAGATGCTTCGGGATCAGCATGGGTTCCATTTCCAGAACGCGGGCCATTTCCAGCAGAGTGGAGACACGGAGGTCGCCGCCACGCTCGATACGGGAAACCGCGCTTTGGGGCTGACCGATGCGCGAACCGAGATCGGCCTGGGTGAGACCCTTCGATTCCCGCGCTATTCGAACCTGTCCCTGAATATATGCCATGAGGTATACCCATAGAGAATTATATCTCTAAAGATATTTTTGTGCCCTTGTGCCCGCGTTTGCCGAAACATGCAAAAACGAGGGCGCAATTGTGCCCATTTCGTACTCTCTTCGCTTTTTAGGAGCGAGTGTTCGCCTTCTATTCGATTTCCATTTTGCGCAGCCTCTGCCGATATCAGGCAGAGGAGAGGGGCGAAAAACGCGAATAATGCCGCAGGACGGCAGAGGTCTCAGGTCGGTTTTGAAGGGTTTAGGAGCGTTTTAGAGGAAATTTGAGGGCACAACATGGACACAATAACGGTTCCTCGGTGTACCTTTTAGGGCCTATTGGAGCCACCCATTGCCCGGCGTTTCTATAAGTTACGGGTTTTAGGCTCACTGTCACGGCAGAGGTCGCGGGTTCGAGCCCCGTCGTCCCCGCCACATTCCCGTAATCCTACGGAATGTATGGCCCATCCTGACAATCAGACTAGGCACGTTACCGGCTGCGGCCTGTTTTTTCGAATAACTGTGCCCCGTCCGCCAGCTTTTGGTTCCTACATTTCTTACAACCTTGCTCTGTGCGGCCCGCTTGTCTCGAGTTCACCGATTGCGTGGAAACACCGAGCGTAATTCTGTGGTTCGCATGCCGTAAAAGCCCGGCGGCGTACCGCGCTACGGCGCGATATGGGCCGGCTGGCGGATCAGCCCACGGAAGGTTATCAATAAAACGCACATTTTTTTGCGCAAACGGAAAATGCCAGGTGAGCCGGCATCATGCCAGGCCACGTGAGGGCGGCAGCCTTCTGACCAGTTCGGCATCAGACACGAAGGGATTCTGAGTTTGTCTCTCATGGAGACATGAGTGGATTGGGTTTCCGCGAGGGGCTCTTTCGGGCCTTCGCATGCTCCGGCCGTCTGCTCCTGCAATCCATGCCGAACAGGAAGCTGATGGCCCACGCGACGGATGTCGATTCCGGGAAGAAGCGCAGCCTCCGTGCCCTGGAGGCCACCAACTTCTTTCTGGCCGATGTGCAGACAGGTCTCGGTCCGTTCCTGGCTGCCTATCTTGCGGGAGCCGGATGGGAGCCCGGGCGCGTGGGCATGGCCCTGACCGTCGGCGGCATCATCACGGTCATCCTGCAGGCACCCGCGGGAGCTGTCGTGGATCAAGTAAGGTCCAAGCGCTTGGTCCTCGTCCTGGCTTGCGCCGTCCTTACCCTGGGAGCGCTTCTGCTCAGCGTGACTGCTGCTCCTTGGGCGGTCTACCTTGCCCAGGCGCTGATCGGCGGAGCGGGGCCATTCCTTGGGCCGACCCTCGCCGCTATCACCATGGGAATGGTCGGGATCACCCTCTTTGATCGCCAGTTTGGAAAGAACCAATCCTTCAACTCGGCAGGAAACGTCTTCTGCGCGTTGCTGATCGCCGCTGTGAGCCACGTACTCGGGAATCGCGCCATCTTCATCACGGCTGCGGTGCTGACCATCCCGACCGTTGTTGCGATCCGGGCGATCAAGAGCAGAGACATCGACTATGACCTGGCGCGCGGAGGCACCTTGCACGAAACCGGCACGGACCGGCCTGCACCCGCCTCAGTGATTCATACGCTGCTTGGCGATCGCGTCCTGCTGGTGTTTCTTGTCTGTGCCTTTCTCTTTCACTTCGCGAACGCAGCCATGCTGCCGCAGCTGGGGGAGATGCTGTCCCACGGCGCGCGGGCCAGTGCGGCCCCGTTCATGTCGGCCTGCATCATCGTCACTCAGGTGGTGATCATGTGCTCGGCCACATCGATTGGTCGATACGCCAACCTGCATGGGCGCAAGCCGCTGCTGCTGCTCGGCTTTGGCGTCCTTCCCATCCGAGCCGTGCTCTATACGCTCACCAACAATACCGGCGCGCTGATTGCGATCCAGATCCTCGACGGGGTAGCGAATGCGATCTTTGGCGTGGTTTCGATCCTCGTAGTCGCAGACAGGACCCGGGCGACCGGCCGATTCAATTTGGTTCAGGGCAGTCTGGCGACGGCGGTCGGGGTGGGTGCAGCTCTTAGTACGGCCTTCGGCGGCAAGCTGATTCAGCAGTTCAGCTATCGCGTCTCCTTCCTGGCGCTGGGCGCTATTGCCGCGCTTGCGTTCCTTCTGCTGTCGATCGCCATACCCGAGACGCTGCCGGAAAAACCGCGACGCACTGATCGCTCATCCCCCTCAAATCCTCAGGAGATCCCAGCATGAAGCAGAACGAATTCAGAGGCTCCTTCGAACCCGGCCAGCCGGATGAAGCCGGCGTTGTCAGTTGGGTTCACATCGGAGACCTCCACATGACCAAGGCCGGCGAGCAGAACCACCTCGACCTTGTTGCCATTGTGAAAGAGGTGAACGAGGCCTTCGCGGGCTCCATTAGTTTTGCCTACCTGCCGGGAGACGTCGCTGAAGATGGCAGCCGCGCGGCCTATGCAGTCGTGCGGGAGGTGCTCAACCAGCTCAATGTGCCGTGCTGCGCGATCGTGGGCGATCACGATGTGCAACCGAAGAGCTTCGAAAACTTCCTAGAGGCCATGGCGGACCGCACGCATTATGCGTTCACGGTTGGCGCTGTCCGGTTTGGGGCGATGAACGCATTCGACATCCCGCACCCAGCGTCGTTCTGCGTGGGCGAGGAGCAGCTATCGTGGCTGAGGCAGGAGCTGCAGGCCGCCACCCGTGCCGGGCTGTTCAAAGTGCTGTTGCTCCACTGCTATCCGAGTGATTTGAAGCAAGGGCGGGTCGAGCTGGTGCAACTTCTGCGCGAATTCCACGTCCGTCTTGTGGAGATGGGACACACTCACTACAACGAAATTGCAAACGACGGTAGAACGCTCTACATTGCGACTCGTTCCACGGGCCAGATCGAGGAGGGGCCCGTTGGCTACTCCATCACGAACATCGATGGCGACGTGGTCAGTTGGCGCTTTCTAGAACTCGGCAAGCTCCCCGTCGTGGTAATCACCTCACCGCAGGATGAGCGCTTGCTGACTCTGTCCAGCGACGCACCGCGGCTGCTGACGCGAATTCGAGCGAAATTCTGGGGCAGGTCGGAGGTCGTCGAAGCGACTGCCCGTCTGGACGGACACACACTCCCACTGCACCGAGTCAAGCGAAGCCAGGTGTGGGAGGCAGAGTTGCCCCCCATCCCTGAGGGCGTCTATCCGTTGCTTGTGACCATGCGAGATGCGAATGGAGAAACTGCGACAGATGAGATTCGAATCGTGAGCGGTGATGTTGCCGCGCGAGAGATTGCAGAGCGCGACCAGGACAATGCATTGGGAGCCTGGCCGGAGCACGGGTTGGTGGGCACACAGTTGGGGCCAAATAAAAACGGCAGAAAGTGGTGATCATCCCCACAGCAATCGCGCATATCGTCCTTCCGCTCATCGTCGCCGTCAGCATCGTGCTTATGCTGGTGCGTCCCCGTGGAGTGCCGGAGGTATGGTGGATCTCCGGCGGCGCGCTTCTGCTCCTCCTGCTCCGGCTGATACCGCTCAAGCTCGCCGGTGCTGCGGTCGCTAAGGGAACTGACGTGTACCTGTTTTTGATCGGGATGATGCTGCTGAGCGAACTCGCGCGGGAGCAGGGCGTCTTCGACTGGATGTCAGCGGTGGCGGTGCGCGCCGCCGGAGGCAGCTGTTCGCGTCTGTTCGTGCTCGTGTACGCAGTGGGCACGGTTGTGACGACTTTCATGTCGAATGATGCGACCGCCGTAGTGCTGACGCCCGCAATCCTGACAGCAGTGCGCAAAGCAAAAACTTCTCCGCTTCCGTATCTCTTCGTATGCGCGCTGATCGCGAACGCGGCAAGCTTCGTGCTGCCGATATCGAACCCCGCTAACCTCGTGGTATTCCACAACGGCGTGCCGCCCCTGGGGCGATGGCTCACGAGTTTCGGCGTCCCTTCGATGTTGTCGATTGTTGTGACGTTCTTCGTGATGCGAATCGTCTTTCGCAAGGAACTCCGCAAGAGCATCGAGTGTGAGGTTCAGGCTTCGAGGCTGAGCGGTAACGGCAAACTGGTTCTCGCAGGGCTGGCTCTGATGATTGCTGTGCTCCTGTTGGCGTCTGCCACCAAACGGGATCTCGGTCTGCCCACATGCCTGGCCGCTCTGGTGATCACGGCCGTCGTCTCCGTCAAGTCGAGGAGCAATCCCCTCACGATTGCGCGTGAGATCAGCTGGGCGACTCTTCTGCTGGTTGCTGGCCTGTTCGTGATGGTCGATGCCGTGGAGAGTCAGGGCGCGTTGCACATCACGCAAGAGTGGCTGGCCTGGGCTTCCCATCTGAGGCAGAGTGTTGGCGCCATGGTTGTCGGCTTTGCTGTTGGGATCGCAAACAACCTGATCAACAATCTGCCGTTAGGTCTGATTGCGGGCAGCACCATCCAGGCTGCGCATACAAGCGGGCTGATGGCCGACGCCGTACTGATCGGTGTGGACCTTGGCCCCAACCTTTCTGTCACCGGATCACTGGCGACTATTTTGTGGCTACTGGCGCTTCGCAAAGATTCCGGGGAGGCCGTGGGAGGCGAACGGCTGGACGTCAGCTTCTGGGATTTTCTGAAGGTGGGCGCCATCGCCATGCCGGTCGCCCTGTTCTCTGCGCTGGGCGGCGCCATTCTGATGCAGATGCTGTTGGGACAACACTGATACACAAGGAGAGATCTATGAACGCCGGATGGGTGATCCCCTTCATCGTTCTGGGAGGCGCGCTGCAGAGCTGTGGCGCGGCGATGAACGGTCAACTCAACAAGCATGTCGTGAACCCGTGGCTGGCCTCCGCGATTTCATTCGCGCTGATCACCTTCTTCTTTGCAGGGGCGTCGCTGATTCATCCTCATCCGATGCCGACGCAGAAGGACCTTGCAGAACTGCCGTGGTGGGCCGTCGTCGGCGGCCTGGTGGGCGCAGTTCAGGTGTACGCCGGCCTCACCCTCGTCAACAAAGTGGGCGCAGGGCCCTTTGTCGGGTTCACGGTGACGGCCGCGCTCATCACCTCACTGCTGATCGATCACTTCGGCTGGCTCAGAATGCAGCCTCACCCCATCAACTCGGGCCGCGTCCTCGGATGTGTGCTGCTGATCGGCGGCATCAGTCTGATTGCGAAGTTTTGACAGGAGGAGCAGAGACGAACCGCTGCTGGTTTCAGAGGCAGGTCGCGCAGGTGCCGTAGACAAAGAACTCGTGGCCTGACGCACGGAAGCCGCGTGGCAGCCTGGGCCTTCTCTCCAGGGTGCAGCCGCTCAGTTCGTAGGTTTTGTGGCAGGTCGTGCACTGGAAGTGGTGGTGGTGCTCTTTTCCTGCGAGCTCGTAGCGGGTGAGCTCACCTGGCACCTCGACGGGTACCAGCCAGCGTTCGTCGAGGAGCGCCTTGATGTTACGGTAGACCGTAGCAACGCTCAGTCCCTGCACCTGCTTCTGCGCCTCCGCAGTCGCTTCTTCTACAGACAGCGGCCGGCCCATGCCCTCGAAGGCGGAACGAATCGCATTCTTCTGCCGTGTCCTGCGCACCTGCACTTATTGCGAACCCCTGCGCAATAGTATAAATCCGGTCTAACCTTTTCGCAGTGGCGAGCCGAACTGTAGCAACGCCCGACGCTACTGGAATACCGCACTGTCGACGGTCGTGGTGGTCTTCATCTGCTTCAACAGCAGCAGGTTGTCCTGGACCCGCTTCCACTGGCGAGCGTGCTGCTTGGTGGTGATCGGCGCGTTGGGATCGGCGTAGTAGCTCGCGATATCTTGCTTCAGTGCCGCCGGGACGGCCCTGTTTCGATCAGCCGTCAGAACCGCCAGCAGCTGGGCGTAAGTTTCATCGGTCAGGACGTACGCCCCTGGTCTCGTCCAGTCTCCCGTATCCAGGTCGCGGTTCGGCAGCTCGATCGGCAACTCCGGCAGTAGCCTGACTTGGGCGAGCCGCCGCCCGTAGACGTCCAGAGTGCGATTGACGCTTTCGATATAGAGCCCTTCCGCTTGTGAATTTGGCCCATGGAACTTGAGAAATCGGACGGCTCCAGTTGGAGGAAGGATGCGGATGACGGCTGCGAGCACATGCTCTCCGAATCCCGGTTTGCGATACGCATCCGCCCAAGCGGGCCGGTAGGGAACTCGCTGAAGTCGTTGCGAGAATCGTTCGAACTGCGGACCTGGAGCGTCCTCCGGTAAGCTGTCTCCGTGAATAACGACCTCAGCCTTGGCAAAGACCGGGATAAACGATCGGATTGAGCCGCGATAGCTCCGAATAGCGGGCCGGGTAGCCTTCCCCAATACCGCGGTAAGCCGTAGGCCATACGTTTCATAGAACGCGCGCTCCAGCAGGTCTCGGGACACTCTCAGGCCGACGGAGCGAAGGTATGCGTCCGGCGCAAAACGATCCTTTGAAATCTGGTTCACGTCGAAGGAAAACTCCGTCGCTACGTATGGCCGCGGCGCCTGCTCATACGTCACGATGGGTCCATACTTTGCTCGCAGCTTCGGGAATGCTAAAGCTGTAGCGGGATTGATTGCGTCGGCGTGTCCAATCGAATCACCGACATAGTGCGACAGCGCACCGATGGCAAACGCGTACTCATTCACGTTGCGGGCATTCCGGAAGAGGCTGCTCACGAAGTCGCCGCTGCGCACGTAGTGTGTCAGGTTGCTGAAGAACTGGCTGCCAAAGGGGTAGTATCCTGCGTCCTGAATGGCGCAGCCGCCATACGCATGGGCGTGGGCAATCGTCAGCTGGTCATTCGTCGTGTGCGGAAACCGGCTGAGCAGCAACGGGCGGATGGAACCCTCCCAAGCAAGATCGATGATCGCCTGATGGGTGATCACGGAATACGCCGGGCACACGCGTGTGTCGCCCAGGATCAGCCCTGCCAAAAGTGTGAGTGCGACGCCAACCCTTCGCCGAAGCGTACGTTCACGCGTGTGCGCTGGCACTGGCGGCTTGTTCAGCTGCTTCAGTCCTCTTTGCACCTCAGCATAGATGCAACTTCCTGAAGAAGAAGCTGGAAGGGAATCGCCAGCTGCTCGCCTCATGCTAGTGGCAGCGAGAAGGAAAAGGTGGAGCCACGGCCCAGCTCACTATGAAGCGCAATCGAGCCGCCATGCGCTTCCACAATTGCCTTTGCGATGGCCAGACCCATCCCCGTGCCGTGGACTCGATACCGTTGGCTGCTCCCACGATAGAACTTCTCGAACACCATCGCTCTCTCCTGCTCATCGATACCAGGCCCGTGATCTTCCACTGAGATGGCCAGCCTGTCCTCACGCGCTTCCGCCCGAATCGCGATGGGGGAAAGCGGCGGTGAGTACTTGGCCGCATTCTCCAGCAAGTGCGCGAGTACCTTCCCGACACGCTCCAGGTCTACCAGCGCAAGCGGCAGGTCCGCGGGCACATGCAGCTCAATGGGATGACCCTCATCCAGCGCTGCACTCGATAAAGCGTGCTCTACGAACTCCATCGCGCTGTGAGGTTCCAGATGCAGCTTCACGTCCTTTGCATCCAGCTCCGCCATCTCGACTGCCTGGCTGACCAGACGATTCAGCCGTCCCGCCTCCTCCTCGATCACCTCCATCAGCTCCTCGCGTTGCTCCGGGTTCAGTTGCGATTCTGGCTCCACATCTGCACGGAGCGTGGTGACGGAGGCCATGATTGAAGTAAGCGGTGTCCGCAACTCATGTGTGACAGAGTCCAGCAGCGCATTCCTCAGCCGCTCGTTCTCTCGTGCTGCTTCACTCCGGCTGAGCGTTTCAACTGCGCCCGCCCGCTCAATCCCGATGGCGATCAGCCCCCCAAGCGTGTCCAGCGTCTGCGGCGTGGGCAGTGGTCCTGCAACCGCCAGCACTCCTGTAACCCGCAGGCCCAGTCGGATAGGAGCAAGGGTGACATCCGGAGATGGGCTGCTCTGCTCGCCATGCTCCAGGGCTGCGCGCAACTGCTCGATGCGAAGCTCGGCGAATGCAGGGTCGGATAGGTATAGCCGCTCATTGCCAGCGAGATACAGTGCGGCTCCGCGCAGGCCGAACGTCTGCGCAATGGCCGCAGGTACTGCCGTGAGCAGGTCAACGACCTTGCCACTGATCAGCAGCGTCTGCGACATCTCATACAAACGCTCGACCTCCATTCGTCTGCGCACTGAGGACGCTGTCTCACGGCGAGCGCGCTCGGCAAGCTGGCTGGCGACAATGCCGGTGATCAAGAATGCAAAGAGCGCGATCCAGTTCTGCTGGTCGCGAATCGAAAATGTCAGAACGGGCGGCAGGAAAAAGTAGTTAAACACCGCCGTCGAAAGCAGGGACATGTAGATTGCCTGCTCGATACCCCAGCTCGCGGAGACGAACAGGATGCCGATCAGCAGGGAAAGAGCCGCTGTGGTCGCGTTGACGTGGATCACGCGGTAGTAGCATAGCGCAATCATGCACACGATCCCGGTGGTCGCCAGGTAGCGGAGCAGTCGGACAGTGGCGCGCTGCTTCATGCGATCATCTTATGCGGATGTTGCTGGCGCGGAGCCGATGTGCGGTAGCGGATGAGCATGAGCGAAGCAGAACCACACAAAATCTTAGTCGTCGACGACGAGTCGCAGATCACGCGGGTGCTGAAGACTGCGCTGACCGCGCGTGGCTATCTGGTGCGCACCGCCAGCAACGGGATCGAGGCGCTGGACGTCTTCCAGCAGTGGCGGCCCGACCTTGTCATCACCGATTTGGCTATGCCGGAGATGACTGGAGTCGATCTGTGCCGTGAGGTGCGCAACAGCGCGGTGACGCCCATCCTCGTCTTGTCCGTGCGCAACCAGGATGAAGTGAAGATACAGGCTCTGGATGCCGGTGCAGACGACTATGTCACCAAGCCGTTCTCCATCCAGGAGCTCGAAGCCCGCGTTCGGGCTCAACTGCGGCGTGCGGCATATGCGCAGCCGGCTGAGGAGGCCGAGATTGCAGTCGGCGACTTCCTCATTCAGATCCCTCAGCACCGAATGACTGTCCGCGGAGCGGAGGTTCATCTCACTCCGAAGCAGTTCGACCTGATGGTCCACTTTGCGCGTCATGCCGGGCAGGTGCTGACACATCGCGCCCTGCTGCGTGCCGTATGGAGCGAAACAGCGGTAGGCCAGCCAGAATACCTGCGCGTTGCCATCGGTCAGCTGCGCAAGAAGATCGAGGATGCGGAGGAGCCGCGCTACCTACGGACCGAACCTTGGATCGGCTATCGCTTCTGCCCAGCCGGGAACGACTGCTAACAACCACTTCCCCTTGTCAATTATGGTTTCTTTATGCCTCCCCTACGCAATCTTTATGCGACGTCCGTTTCCATAGGGAAAGCGGCAACGTGATGCGCATGCGTCGTTCACGATGTGTGACGTGCACTGCGCGCTGCGCAAAGTGTGCCGCGATCCGGAGGCCGAAGCCGATGTGGGATCTATTGTGCGTTACCGTGACGATCCTCTTCTTCGTTGCCGCCATCGGATACGTTCACTGGTGCGCGCGCCTGCAGCGCGTTTCAGGCCGGCAGGGTACAGCGACAAAGACTGAGGCTCATTCCTGATGGCAACGGCGCTCCTACTGGTGGTCGTGTTTCTGCTATTCGCCTACCTGGTGCTCGCCTTACTGCGCCCGGAGAAGTTCTAGCGTGACGGTCAACGGCTGGCTACAGATACTGCTGTTTTTCGTCTGCGTTTTGTTGGCGACCAAGCCGCTGGGCGTCTACATGGCTAATGTGTTCGATCGAAAGCGGACATGGGCCGACTGGATCTTCCGGCCATGCGAGCGGCTGCTCTATCGCATCACCTGCATCGATGAGACGCACGAGATGCATTGGACCGAGTACGCCGTCGCGCTGCTTTTGTTCAGCGGCGTTTCCATGTTGCTGGCTTTTATCGTGCAGCGTCTCCAGCACGCGTTGCCGCTCAATCCGCAGATGCTCGCGGGTGTCGCGCCCGATCTCGCGTTTAACACTGCCGCCTCGTTCACTACCAACACCAACTGGCAGGCTTACGTCCCCGAAGCCACCATGAGCTATCTGACGCAGATGGCAGCGTTGGCGTATCACAACTTTGTCTCGGCGGCAGCTGGAATGGCGCTCGCCATCGCCTTCATCCGTGGAATCGCGCGCAAAGAGTCGAAGACCCTCGGTAGCTTCTGGGTGGACACGACCCGTGCCACGCTGTGGGTACTGCTGCCTGGCTGTGTGATCTACGCACTGTTGCTGGTGTCGCAGGGTGTTATCCAGAACTTCCGGCCGTACGATCAGGCGGCTCTGGTGCAGTCGCACATGGCTGCCCCGGGTAGCGCACAGTCTCTCGCGACGCAGACCATTGCTCAGGGGCCGGTCGCCTCGCAGGAAGCCATCAAGATGCTGGGCACCAATGGCGGGGGCTTCTTCAACGCGAACAGTGCGCATCCGTTTGAGAACCCCACTCCCGTCTCCAACTTCCTAGAGATACTCTCCATCTTTTTGATCCCTGCCGGGTTCACCGCAACGCTCGGCCGCATGACGCAATCCTCCCGGCACGGGTGGGCCGTCTTCGCAGCGATGGCTGTCCTGTTCTTCGCGGGAGTCGCGGTCGCATATCGAGCGGAGTCACGAGCCAATCCGTTGCTGCATGGCGTCGATCAACACACGTCGTCATTGCAGAGCGGAGGAAACATGGAAGGCAAAGAGGTTCGCTTCGGGATCGCGAACTCGGCTCTCTTCGCCACTGTAACCACGGATGCGAGTTGTGGTGCCGTCAACTCCATGCACGACTCGTTCATGCCCCTGGGAGGACTGGTCCCGCTCACCAACATCATGCTGGGTGAGATCGTCTTCGGCGGCGTGGGTGCCGGCATGTACGGCATGCTCATCTTCGTGATCGTTACCGTCTTCATCGCGGGCCTGATGGTGGGCCGCACGCCAGAGTATCTGGGCAAGAAGATCGAAGCGTATGACGTGCAGATGTCCATGCTGTACGTGCTGATCTTCCCGGTCCTTATCCTCGGATTCAGCGCCGTCGCGGTACTGATGCCGCATATGGCTCTGCCCAGCCTGAACAACGGCGGTCCCCATGGGCTGTCAGAGATGCTGTACGCATACACCTCGGCGACTGGAAACAACGGCTCCGCCTTCGCCGGGCTCAACGCGAACACGCACTGGTTCAATCTGTCGCTCGGTATGGCCATGCTGGTCGGGCGCTTCCTCATGATCGTTCCCATGCTGGCGGTTGCCGGCAGCCTGGCTCAGAAGAAGCTTGTACCCCCGTCCCCGGGCACCTTTCCTGTTCACACCCCGCTCTTCACAGTTCTGTTGGTTGGAGTCATCGTCATTGTCGGGGCACTCACCTTCTTTCCCGCGCTCACACTTGGTCCCATCCTTGAACACCTGCTGTTGCAGGCCGGAAAGGCCTTCTAGCTCAGATGGCAAAGCACAAGAAGTCGCTGTGGGATGCAAAGATCGTTTGGCGGGCAGCGGGTGAAGCCTTCACCAAACTGGACCCTCGCGTGATGATGAAGAATCCCGTCATGTTTGTCGTTGAGGTGGGCAGTGTGATCACCACCGTCTACCTGTCGATGGATGTGATCGCGCATGGCCATCAGATTGCGTTTGAGGTCCAGATCAGCCTCTGGCTCTGGTTCACCGTCCTGTTTGCAAACTTTGCAGAGGCCATGGCCGAAGGTCGAGGCAAGGCGCAGGCAGACACGTTGCGCCGCGCCAAGTCGGAGACGGTCGCGCGACGGATCAGCGCGCGCGGCAAGCAAGAGGTTGAGCAGGTTCCCAGCTCCCAGCTTCGTGCCGGAGACCTGGTGGTTGTTGCCGCAGGTGAGATGATCCCGGGCGACGGAGAGGTCACAGAAGGCGTGGCCTCGGTCGATGAATCTGCGATTACGGGGGAGTCGGCTCCGGTGATCCGGGAGGCGGGCGGCGACCGTTCCGCTGTGACCGGCGGAACCCGCGTGCTGTCCGACTGCATCACCGTGCGCATCACCTCGAACCCAGGTGAGACATTTCTGGACCGCATGATCGCGCTGGTCGAAGGTGCGGAGCGGCAGAAGACACCGAACGAGATTGCCCTGAACATCCTGCTGGCCGGGCTCACCATCATCTTCCTGCTGGCTGTGGTTACGTTGCAGCCGCTGGCCATCTACTCAAGCGCGAGGCAGTCGGTCTTCGTCCTCATCTCGCTGCTGGTCTGCCTTATCCCGACTACCATTGGCGGCCTACTCTCGGCTATTGGCATCGCCGGCATGGATCGGCTGGTACAGCACAACGTGCTTGCCATGTCAGGCCGCGCAGTGGAAGCAGCGGGCGACGTCAATACGTTGCTGCTGGATAAGACTGGAACCATCACCCTCGGCAACCGGCAGGCTGCGGAGCTGGTGGCTGCCCCAGGCATCACCGCGGCGCAACTCGCGGATGCAGCGCAGCTCTCCTCGCTGCCGGACGAGACGCCGGAAGGTCGCTCAATCGTCGTCCTTGCGAAGGAGCAATATGGCCTTCGTGCGCGCGACCTCGCAGAGCTGGAGGCGGAATTCGTGCCCTTCAGCGCGACCACGCGCATGTCCGGCATCAATATGGATGGACGCATCATCCGAAAAGGATCGACGGATGCGATCACGAAGTTCCTGGCCGAGAACGGCGGTCAGCTCCCCGCAGAAGTGCGTGCCGCAGTTGACGTGATCTCGCGGAGCGGAGGCACCCCGCTTGTGGTTGCAGAGAATGCTCGCGCCCTGGGTGTCATTCATCTGAAAGACATCGTCAAGGGCGGTATGCGCGAGCGGTTTGCACAGCTTCGCTCCATGGGCATCCGCACCATCATGATCACGGGGGATAATCCATTGACCGCCGCAGCCATCGCTCGCGAGGCTGGGGTGGACGACTTTCTGGCGGAGGCCAAGCCCAAGGACAAGATGGACCTGATTCGCCGGGAGCAGGCGCAGGGGAAGCTGGTCGCCATGACGGGTGACGGCACCAACGATGCCCCGGCGCTGGCTCAGGCAGATGTCGGAGTGGCGATGAACTCCGGCACCCAGGCAGCGAAAGAGGCAGGGAATATGGTCGACCTGGATTCCAATCCTACCAAGCTGATCGAAATCGTCGGGATCGGCAAGCAATTGCTCATGACTCGCGGTGCGCTCACCACGTTCTCCATCGCTAACGATGTCGCGAAGTACTTTGCCATCCTCCCGGCTATGTTCGCTGCGACCTTCCCCGTACTCAATTCCCTGAACGTGATGCACCTGCGCAC
Source organism: uncultured Acidobacteriaceae bacterium (assembly GCA_964252395.1). Classification (GTDB taxonomy): domain Bacteria; phylum Acidobacteriota; class Terriglobia; order Terriglobales; family Acidobacteriaceae; genus KBS-83. Next base: position 65,270 of record CAXUMX010000005.1, read on the forward strand.
CCCGCAGTCCGCGGTGCTGTCGGCCGTCATCTTCAACGCACTGGTCATCATTGCGCTGATCCCACTGGCGCTGCGCGGCGTCGGCTATCAGGCGATCAGCGCGGAGGCGCTGCTGCGCCGTAACCTGCTGCTCTACGGAGTCGGCGGCATCGTGGTCCCTTTCCTCGGGATCAAGCTGATCGACCTGCTCCTCACCGCGGTTCACCTCGCCTGACACATACGCAGGCCCAGGACCATCACCTATGCGTCGCAACCTATTCATCGCCGTTCGCTTCACCCTGGTCACAACCCTTCTGCTGGGCATCGCCTACCCGCTGCTGATCACAGGCCTGGCGCAGCTCTTCTTTCGCAGTAAGGCAAACGGCTCGCTGCTGCGGCGTGACGGTCGGGTGATTGGCTCGCGGCTTCTGGGCCAGCCCTTCCACGGTCCCTACTACTTCCACAGCCGGCCCTCTGCCGCGGGCTCCGGGTACGATGCGGCAAACTCTGGTGCCTCCAACTATGCCGCCACCAGCCAGAAGCTGGTGGACCGCATCGGAGCCGATGTGCAGCAGTTTGCGAAGGAAAGTGATGGTGCGCCGGTGCCAATCGATCTTGTGACGGCTTCGGGCTCCGGTCTGGATCCTGACATCACCCCGGCCGCGGCGCAGTATCAGATTGCTCGAGTCGCAAAGGCTCGCGGGCTGAGCGAGGATGCAGTAGGCCGGGCAGTGGCGCGGCACACGGAAGGCCGCCAGCTAGGCATCCTGGGTGAGCCGAGGGTGAACGTGCTGGCGCTCAACCTGGATCTGGACGGCGTCAAGACGGATTTGGACCAGCCCGGCCGATAATCTATCCGCGGCGTTCGCATCGCTATGCGAGCACGCATCGTCTACGTTCCGATACAATCACGCGCCATGATGCGCTTTCGAGTACGACCGGTCCTCTGGCTGGCTGCAGCTGTTCTTGGCAGTTCGCTCTATCCCGGCTTCCTGCACGCAGAGACATCCGCGGAGCGGGCGGTGCTCGCGCCCATCCAGGCGATGTTTGAAGGAATGACCAGGCGCGATCCGGCCGCCATCCAGAAGCCAGTGCTGCCGGGAGGCAGCATGGTCCTGATGCGCGATGGGAAGGCCACGCAGATGACCTTCGAAGCGTTCGCACAACAGGTGGGCAAACCGGGGCGGCAGCACATTGAGGAGCGCATTCACGATCCGCTGATTCGCATCGACAACGATCTCGCTGTTGTGTGGGCGCCGTTCGAGTTTTTGGTCGATGGCAAGGTGGACCACTGCGGCACCGACCTGTTCAACATGGTCCGCCAGAACGGCAATTGGATCATCGCGAGTGTCGCGGACACCGGGCGCAAGGACTGCGCGGCCACACGATAACGAATCTTGCGACGGCACCTGCTCGTGGCAGCCGCGGGGAGTTGCTGTCGCAGGAGGCCGAACTACTTCTGGGGAGGGAAGGGCTCTGCCTTGACAGAGCCGTCGCGCTGCTTCAGCAGCACCTGCACCTTGCCTTCAGCCGAATCCAGCTCCTGCTTGCAGACAGCAGACAGGTTCATGCCCTCCTCGAAGAGGCGGATGGAATCTTCGAGGGATAGGTCGCCCTTTTCCAGTTGGCCGACGATGGATTCAAGCTGCTTGAGAGATTCTTCGAACTTAGCCATGGCCTCTAGTTTCTATCGCCCTCGCGAAGTCTCACGCGGTCTGGGGCAGCACCTGCTGCACGATCTCGACTGCCAGCCCATACCGGCCAAATGGCGCGCTGACCTGCACGCCCTGCACCATGGGCCGAGCCTCTGCCAGCATCTGCTGCGCAATGGCGATACCTTCGGCACGCGCCTGCTCTGGTGTTGACGCGGCTGCCATGCGCTCCATAATTTCATCCGGCATGGAGACCCGCAGGTCGTTTTTCATGAACTCGGCATTGCGCAGACTTGTCAACGGCCAGATGCCCGCAATCACCGGGATGCGGAAGCCTTCGATGCGACGCAGGAACGTCTCGAGCAGTCGCAGATCGAAGACCGGCTGAGTAATGGCATACTCTGCACCCGCCTCTACCTTGAAGGCGAAGCGGCGTACCTCGTTATCAATATCGGGAACGCCCGGGTTCGCGGCCACGCCAAGCGAAAAGCCGGTAGAGGCCCCGATCGGGTTCCCGCCAATATCCAGTCCATGGTTCAGCCGGTTCACCACGTTCACCAGCCCGATCGCGTCCACATCGAACACCGCCGTTGCGTCTGGATAGTTGCCCAGCTTTGGCGGATCGCCCGTGAGGCAGAGGATGTTGCGCAGGTGCAGCGATGAAGCTCCCAGCAGATCCGACTGGATGGAGAGCAGGTTGCGGTCGCGACAGGTGTAGTGCAGCACTGTCTCGATCCCGGTCTGCTGCTGTATCTGCAGGCACAGGCTCTGCGCGCTCATGCGCGCCGAGGCGCGGGGAGAGTCTGGCACGTTGATCGCGTGGATGCCCGTCGCGGCCAGGGTGCGCGCTCCCTCAATCTCCTTTGAGCAGTCAATCCCTCGCGGCGGAACGATCTCGACCATGGTGATGAACTCACCAGACGCAACCAGGGCGCCGATCTTCGAACGCTCAGCCAACGGCGGAGGCGGGGTCTCCGTGACGATCTGCGCGCGCGCCTGCTGCGGCGCTACAGCCCGCTGCGCGTCCATCGCCCGCACTGCGGACTTCATCGCGCGTATGTGATTCGGAGTGGTGCCGCAACAGCCGCCGATAAACTGCGCTCCTGCGCGAACAAACTTGCGCGCGAAACTGGCCATGTACTCCGGCGAGCAGAGATAGATGTTACGGCCATCCACGTTGCGCGGCATGCCAGCGTTCGGCATGGCGGCTAGTGGCAGCTGTGTCGCAGTGCGCATCCGTTCGATCGCTGTCAGCACCGTAGCCGGCCCGGAGGAGCAGTTGCAACCCAGTGCGTCTGCGCCAGCCGCCGTCAGACGCTCCGCCGCTGTCTCCGCCGGTGTCCCGTCCAGGCAGTTCGCGTCCTCATCCACCGTGACCATCGCGATCACCGGCACATCCGGCGCCACGGTCCGTGCGGCCAGCAGTGCCTGCTCAGTTTCGTTCACCGCGATCATCGTCTCGATCACCAGCAGGTCGGCACCGACCCCGAGACCGCCCGCGGTCAGAGCTCGAATCTGCTCGGCAAAGGCCTCTCTCGCCTCTTCAAGTGAGGTCTTGCCGATGGGCTCAAGCCGAATGCCGAGTGGCCCGACAGAGCCGGCGACGAACGCAGTGCAGGCCTGCTTCTCCTGAATCTGCCGGCACGCCTCGCGCGCCAGCCTGACCCCCGCCTGATTAATAGCGGCCACCTTGTCCTGCAGGCCGTATCGCTCCAGCCGATAGCTGTTTGCGCCGAAGGTGTTGGTCTCGATGATCTCCGCGCCCGCCTGCAAATACTCTTCGTGCACACCCCGAATCAGGTCTGGCTGCGAGAGGTTCAACTCGTCAAAGCATTTATTCAGGAAGACGCCCCGGGCATAGATAGCTGTGCCCATGGCACCGTCACAGACGACCGTGCGATTGCTGAACAGCGCTGGCAGGCGGCTCATCTTGCGATGGTATCAGTTCGCATCTGCTCCATCCGACCCGGAAATGACGCGTGTGCTGGATCACGTCCGCCGCCTTTGCGCGCAGGCCAAGTTGCAGCGACGCAGCGCCCGTGAGCGGGCTTTCCGTCGAGGCGGAGGACGCAGGCGCTTTGCTATACTTGGGCTTCCCCGCAAGCAGTCTTTTGGCGTGAAGGTTGAGGTCTGAGGCATTTGAAGAAGAGAAGTTTCCTGTCCCTGGCAGTCGTACTTCTGGCTGCGGTTGCGCTATCGGTCACCCTCCTTGGCTGCGGGAAGAATTTCTACTTTGCCGGCCGTAATCTGCCGCCCAGCGGCCTGACGCAACGCGTGCTGATTGCGGTGCAGAACCCGGCCAGCAGTCTCCAGTTTGTGGATGCGTTCTACGATATCCGGCACCCCTTCAACAATCCGAATGGGCAGTTCAACATCGGTGGCTATACGGGGCTGAACCCGGCTTCCATTCAGAACCTACCCGAGGAACAGAGCGGGCTCGTTTACGCCTCCGGCGACGGCAGCCTGACCGCGATCAACTACGCTACGGAGAAGGTCGCGTCCAGCCCGGTACGACCTGGTGGCGCTATCGCGACCATGATCCTCGCAGCGCGTAAGCAGGACTACTTCGTCTCGGCCGATCAGAACGCGCGCTCGCTGACCGTGTTGGATACTGCGCTTGGCACATTTCAGCTCAACGTGCCAGGCATCTTCCGCGTAGCTGTCAACACCAATGCCACCTTGGTGCTCGGTTTCGTCCAGGACAGCAACGCTGTCTACAGCGTCATCAAGTTGAATCCCGCGCAGCAGGCGCAGTACTCCACACAGGCAGCTTGGACCTCGGCCGGCTTCCAGGACTGTGAGCCGCAGACCCTGCCGCGCTATTGCGTCGGTCAGGTAGGCGATCCGTCGCAGCTCTTCGATCGCCCCACCCGGGCGCTCTTCTCTGCGGATGGGCAAAGCATCTACGTGCTAAATTGCGGACCGGAGTGTGGAGGTCAGCGCGCCGGCATCATCACGATTCCGCTCTCCAGCCTGGTTCTGAACAATAATCCGAGTGGGCCGTCCGGACTGCCGCCGATCAACTCGGCTTCTGGAGTTGCGCAGCCCGGCCTCACCGCCGCCAGCGTGCTTGCTGTGCCCGGCGGCGCGACAAATGCTCTTCAGGCTGGAAATACTCTGTACGTTGCCGGGCAGCAGTTCAAAGGGCAGTTGCTGGCGGGCACGCTCAGCATCGTCGACGTGCCAAGCAACACAGTCACCGCCTCGTACTCGATCAGCGACGGCATTCACAACAAGATGAGCCTGGGTGACGACAATACCCTCTGGATCGGCTCCATTCGCTGCCAGAGTGGCTACCGCTTCGCCCAGCGCCAGGCCGGCGTCCCCGATTCCAATGGCCAGCCGATCGAGTTCGGCTGCCTGACCCGCTTCGATCGCACGCCGAACGCCGCTAACCCCGTGACTGTCGATCGTTATATCGGCGACCTTACCGGCATCGCTAATGTTGAGGGTCTGCACAAGATGTACGTCGGTGAGGGTGGACAGGTGCATATCTACCGCACCAGCGACTTTGGCGAGCTGGATAACTCACAGGTAACTGTGACGGGCACAGTCTCAGATGTTGCCTACATGGACGGCTCGTCAGACGGAAACAACACCACTTACTAGACGACATGGACGCTGTCTGCCTGAGGCAGTTCAACGAGCAACTCGAACATCCCGGGGGACCATGGCGGCAGCGGCGAGCGTAGTCGACATCCTGGCGATCGCGGCGCATCGTGACGACGTCGAGCAAACCTGCGGCGGGACCCTGCTCAAGATGCGCGGGCTCGGGCTCGAAACCGGCATCCTCGATCTCACCCGGGGGGAGGCGGGCAGTCGCGGAACCGCCGAACAACGGGCCGCCGAGGCGGAGCAGGCCGGCCAAATCCTGGGCGTAAGCTGGCGCCAGGCGCTCGACCTTCCGGACGGACGGGTCGAGAACACCTATGAAAATCGCCTGAAGATCGTCCGTGTGCTGCGCGAACTGCGCCCGCGGGTGGTGATTCTGCCGTACTGGCAGGCGCGGCATCCCGACCATGCCAACAGTGCGACTTTGGGCTATGAAGCCTGCTTCGTTAGTGGGTTGTCGCGCGTCAAAACCGGCACAGAACCGCACCGGCCCTACAAGGTGATCTATGCCAGCCTGTACGCGGATGTGCGGCCCAGCTTCGTCGTCGACATCACGCCGTACGCGGAGCAGCGCTACCAGTCGCTGATGGCGTATCGCTCGCAGTACGCCAATGTCGCCCAAGCCAGCAATCTGTTCGTGCCGGAAGAAGAGATCCGCGAGCGTACCTTTGCCGAGGCGCGGCACTACGGCCAGTTGGCCGGTGTGCGCTATGCGGAACCCTTCGTGCAGAAAGAAGTCGGATTGGTCGAGGATCTAATGCTGCTGCCGGTCGCCTCGCTTTAGGCGAGCGGAGCAATCAGAGGCGCGGGATGGGCCTCGTCGGCCTCTTTGGCCTGGGCGGATTTCTCAGGCAAGTAGACGCGGACCACCGCGCCACGCAGGTCACCCTCCGAGCTGTTGGAAATCCGGACGCTGCCACCGTGCTTTTGCACAATCCCGAGGCTGACCCACAGCCCCAGCCCGGTTCCGCGCTCTCCCTTGGTGGTCATGAAGGGCTGAAACAGCTTCTTTTCCACGTGAGGGGCAATGCCGCGGCCACTGTCGATGATCTCGATCACCGCGCCGGCTCGCCCATCCAGCGGCGTTGCGGGGCGCACCTGGATGCGAACCCTGCCGTGCGGCCCGGCGGCCTCACCAGCATTCGCAATCAGATTCGTCAGCACCTGGCGCAGCTCACCGGGGTAGCCCCACACATGCAGCGTCTGGGTAAAGCTCTGCTCTACGTGAATGTCCTGATCCCGCAGCTTGCGGTCCAGTAGCAGCAGCACACTGCTGATCAGCTCCTCGAGGTTGATCTGCACCGGCACCGGAGACTCCCGATAGAGCGACAGCATGGCGCGGCTGATCTGCAGCGTGCGCGCCAGTTCCTGCTGCGCCAGTTGCAGGTATTCAGTACGGCGGTTCGGGTCCGCCTCCTGTGAGATCAGGAAGTGCAGGTTGGCGACAGAATCGAGCGGATTGTGAATCTCATGCGCGATGCTTGCCGCGAGCCGCCCCGTGACGGCCAGTTTCTCGTTCGCTATCAGGGTGGATTCGGCTTTGCGCAGCTCGGTGACGTCGCGGAAGACCACCACGTATCCTTCGGCTTTATCGTCCGAACTCTGGATGACAGAGACCTTCAGGTCCACTTCGTGTTCACTGCCATCTCGGCCCAGCAACGTGCCTTCTTGGTTCAGCCCGACCGCACCTGACCGCACCATGTCCGTCAGCACGTCATCGATCGGTGCCCGCGTCTGTGTGTGGATAAGGCGCAGAACAGTGCGGACCGGCTGGGTTGCAGCCTCTGGCAACGTCCAGGCCGTTAGCTTCTGCGCGACGGCGTTCATAAAGCGCACCCGTCCTTCGCTGTCGGCTGAGATCACCGCGTCGCCGATGGACTCAAGCGTAGTAGCCAGTAGCTGCTCGCTGGCAATCAGGCGGTTATGGCGGGCCTGCAGCTCCCGCAGGGCTAGCTCGTACGCCTGGGAGACGCGTTGCAGACGGGTGCTGGCAAAAATGCCGATCGCGATGCCAGCCGTCAGGGCTGTTGCTAGCACGAACTGCAGAAACTTGCCGACCAGCGAGTCCAACCGGCTGACATACAACTGCCGCTGCCGGTTGACCTGGGCCAGTTCGGTGCCAAACTGCTGCCGCACCGTGTCCATAAGCCCCTTCCCTTGCAGCGTCAAGGTGGAGGCGATGGCGTCAGATGCCGGCGCAGGCTGAGCCAGCACTCCAACTGCCCAGTTCTGCCAGCTGTGGATCGCCTGGGTCAGCTGGTCGACCTGCTGCTGCGAGATTCCCGTTTGCGGAGGCAGATGTTGCAGGCTGGCCAGATCCTGCTCAATCTGGGGTGCTGCGCGGTAGTAAGGCTCCAGCACTGAGGGAAGCCCGGTGAGCTGGTAAGCCCGCAAGCCGGTTTCCTGGTCGACAACCTCCTGTCGAAGGGTCAACATCTGCTCACTTAGGCGAGCATCAACGATGCTGTGATTACGCAATTCCAGCGCCCGCTCCACCTGCCACACCAGCAGCCCTGCCAGAAGTGCTAGCAGCCCAACCGGAGCCAGCAGGGTGATGCGCAGAATGCGATTGAACTCGCGAAGCTCGACCGGGGACTGGGTCATCGCGCGTCTCGCTGTCTCTCCACTGGACCGGCCCACACCAGCAGCCGGCGCACATTATTCAGTAGGGATAAGGCGCCGTCCCCTTTGTTGGCGATCAAGGTAACCAGCCCTTCCACGTCCTCCGGCAAGGTTAGGTACGCGGAGAGCAGAAGGATGGGGATCGACGGCCGGATCTCGCGAAGCGCCGTCGCCACCGCCCCGCCGTTCATTCCCGGCATGGCGTAATCCAGCACTACTGCATCGACCACGTGCTGCCGGAACAGACGAATACCCGTGGGGCCATCGTTCGCGGTGTAGACGACGTAGCCCTCTCGCTCCAGAACGACTTTGCGTATCTCGAGACCAAGCACTTCATCATCGATGCAGAGGATTGCCGGTACCCGAGACACATGGGACCTCGTTATCGTTTCGTGTAACAGTCAGCTTCCAGTCTGCGGAGTATAGCATTCGCTATTTGTTCTTCACCTGCGACTTCCGTGCCACGTAGCAAGGATCGAAACATGCTCACTCACGTGAGATTCATCGTCCTTTCTTATTGTCTCCTTCAGGGATCGATTACTCTTGTCGGGGCAAGCTGTGGTGTCAACATGCCTTGCGATTTGAATGAGTTAAGCCCGTAAGGAAGGTTCTTGAGCCAGACCATATTCGTGCTTGAAGATGATCCGGATATCTCACGGCTGGTGCAACATCAGCTGGAGACAGCCGGTTTCGCCGTGCGTACGTTTTCAACTCCGTCGAGCCTCATCCCCGACGCAGAGCGCCAGGCTCCCGTCCTATTCCTGCTGGATATCATGGTACCCGGCGGGGATGGCCTGGAGGTCTGCCGCAAGCTGCGGACGCACCCCGGACTTAGCACTGTTCCTATCATCTTTGTAACTGCACGTGCGGGCGAGAATGACCGCGTGCTGGGCCTGGAGCTTGGCGCGGACGACTATATCACCAAGCCGTTTGCCATGCGCGAACTGGTCGCCCGGGTGAAGGCCGTCCTGCGCCGGTTTGAGCGCCCTTCCGCCCCGTCTGTGATCAGCTTCGAAGAGGTCATCATCGATGCCAGCGCCATGCAGTTGAAGGTGCGCGGCGAGCTGACTACCACCACCGCCACAGAGTTTCGCCTGCTCGACTACCTGGCCCGGCATCCGGGACGCGTCTTTAGCCGCGATCACCTGCTGGATGCAGTCTGGGGCGATGCTCGCTTCGTCACACCTCGCTCTGTCGACGTGTACGTGCGCCGCATCCGCGAGAAGATCGAGAGCGATCCGGAGAACCCTCGCTATCTGAAGACAGTACGCGGGGCGGGATACCGTTTTGAGGTTCCAAAGGCCAGTTAAACCGTCGGGGTACCTCACTCCGAGCACAGCATCGCTCTGGCACGGTCCGATCGAAATATGCCATGCTCACCTGGAGCCCTCCGGGCTTCATCTGCAGGCGGCCTACCGCCAAGTTGAGGAGAGCGCGTTTTGACCGGACGAGTCTTCTCGAAGCTCCTGTTCTCCTTCGTGCTGGTGCTGACGATCTGTACTGGAGTGCTGGATTTTTCGATCCGCCGGATCGTCGATCGCGCCCTGCATGAGCAGGTAGAGCAGTCGCTTACCAGTGAAGCTCGCTTCCTGGCCGCCCAACTCGGGGCCTTGACGCCTGACTCTGTCGCGCAGCTGATCAACGCCAGTTCCGCCGCCTCGCATGCCCGCATCACCATCTTCCGCCCGGATGGCTCGATTTACGCCAGTTCTGAAACCGATCTGAAGGGCACAGGTGAGACTGCGAGCCCGTCGGGATCGGTCGAGTCTTCTTCCACTGCGGCCGATGCGCTGGGAGCGCCAGCCCCACTAGGTCGGGATGGAACCAGCCGCGAAGTACGCGACGGAGTCCTTCTTATTGCTGTGCGAGAGCCGCCCGTCACCGCCGGACCGAACAGATCCTCAGGGCTAATCGTGCGCATGGGTTACTCCCTGACTGACATCGCACACAAGCTGCACCTGCTGCGGCGCGATATCCTGCTGGCCTCGCTGTTCTCCTTACTGCTGGCCACACTTCTGGCTGCTGTCATGGCGCAGCGAGTTGCGCGGCGTATGGGACGCATCGTTGCCTTTGCGCAACGCATTGCAGCCGGCGACCTCTCGGCACGCATCAATGAAGACGATCTGGACGAGATCTCGGCGGTAGCGCGGGCGCTGGACACCACGGCCAGCCGGCTGGAGTCGACCTTCCGGTCTTTGGAGAGCAGTCGCCGCGAGCTGACGGCGCTGCTGGACAGCATGCAGGAGGGAGTTATCGCCGTCTCCAGCGCCGGGCTGGTCAGCTGGTCCAACGCCTCGATCGCGCGGCTTACCCAGCAACCGATTCGGGAGGGCAGGGCACTGGTGCAGACCATCCGCGACCCGGAGGTCCTGGTGTGCGTGACCACCGCACTGCGGGAGCGACGGGTGGCTCGCGCGCGCGGCGCCGCCGTTTCGCCCGGACGAGTCTTCGAGGTGCACGCCGCCCCTATGCCCGGCGGGGGTGCGGTCTGCGTCCTCTCCGACGTAACGGAGATTGAACGCGCGGAGACCACCCGGCGCGACTTTGTGGCCAACGTGTCGCATGAGCTGCGGACGCCACTCACCTCCATCTCTGGCTATGTCGAGACCATGCTCGACATGCAGCAGCTGGACGCGGTCTCGCGAGAGTTTCTCGGCATCATCCTGAAGAACGCAATTCGGATGAATCGACTCACGGAGGATCTTCTTACCTTGGCACAAGTTGAGGCCGCAGACTTCAAGCTGCACCTGCAGCCTATTGAGGCGGGTGCACTGGTCCAGGATGCGGCCGACTCGCTGGCTCCGATGGTGCAGGATGCGGGCGTATCCCTAGAAGTCGTCGAGGCCCCGGGCGATACCGTGATGGTCGACCCGGATGCGCTGCAGCAGGTCTTCGGCAATCTGGTCGAGAATGCGACCAAATACGGTCGCAGCGGCGGCCGCCTGCGCATGGGAGCACGCCGCAAAGGCGAGCGGATTGAGTTCTACGTACAGGACTTTGGGCCGGGCATACCGATTGAACATCAGCGCCGCATCTTCGAGCGGTTCTATCGCGTGGACAAGGCACGCTCCCGGGAATCCGGCGGCACCGGCCTGGGGCTCTCCATCGCGAAGCATATCGTCAACGCGCATGGCGGAGACATACGCGTGGAGAGCGAACTCGGCAAGGGAGCGACATTTGTCTTCGCGCTGCCCTCCGCACCCGTCGAAGCCGAGCCCGCCCACCGCGGCGAGACAGCCCAGGCCTCGCTGGCCGGTTGAAGGCCGGGGGGCGCTCCGGGCGGCATTGTTCTGTTTTTTACAATTGTGTAAACGGAACTTCATAGTTGCCGCAGATATTGAGCAGTGGTGTATTGCAGGTAACTTTCGAGGGGGCAACACAAGTGAAGAAATTTCTGGCAGCAGCCGCGGCACTGCTCGTATGCGCGTCGGCAAGTCTCGCGAGCGCGCAGAAGCTGAACGGCGCCGGCGCGACATTCCCGTACCCGATCTACTCCAAGTGGTTTAGCGAGTACAGCGCCAGCCATCCCGGTGTGCAGATCAACTACCAGTCGCTCGGCTCTGGAGCTGGCATCCGCCAGGTCACTGCGGGCACTGTGGACTTCGGCGCCAGCGATGGTCCGATGACCGATGAGCAGCTGGCCGCCTCCAAGGTGAAGATCCAGCACGTGCCGACGGTCCTCGGGGCCGTCGTACCGATCTACAACCTCGAAGGCGTAAGCGGCGGCCTGAAGTTTGCTCCCGACGTCCTGGCGGACATCTACCTCGGCAAGATCACAAACTGGAACGATGCCCGCATTGCCAAAGACAACCCCGGCGCGAAGCTGCCCAACACCGAAATCTTTGTGGTGCATCGCTCTGACGGCAGCGGCACCAGCTACATCTTCACCGATTACCTGTCTAAGGTAAGTGCCGACTGGAAGAACGGCCCGGGCAAGGGAACCTCGCCCAGCTGGCCGCGCGGCATCGGCGCCAAGGGCAACGAGGGCGTTGCCGGCCTGGTGCGTCAGACCCCGGGAGCGCTCGGTTATGTCGAGCTGATCTACGCGCTTCAGAACAAGATCGAGACCGGCATCGTGCGCAATGGCGGCGGAGCCTACGTTCCGGCGTCCATCCAGTCGGTAACGGCAGCGGCGGCCAGCGTGAAGCAGCTGCCCGCGGACTACCGCGTCTCCATCACCAATGCTCCGGGCAAGGACACCTATCCCATCTCCAGCTTCACCTGGCTGCTGGTCCCGAACCCGGGCGCCGATCAGTCGAAGAGCAAGGTGCTGAAGGATTTCCTCACCTGGATGCTTGACCACGAGTCGGAGGCCGCGAGCCTCAACTACGCGCCCCTGCCGGATCCGGTCGTTGCCAAGGTCAAGGCAACCATCGGCCAGCTAAAGTAGCCCTCAATCGAAACAAGGAGGCGCAGCCCCCGGCGCCTCCTCATGCCCATTTCACGAGGGCGTGATAGCGTCATCGGGTGCGTGGTCCAGAGCCCGTCTTTCATCTTCTATTCACTGCGCACGGGTAGCGTCCAACACAGTGTCCGACAAGGTACAGATTCCCGCTATACGCCAGTCGCTGGAGACGCGCGCGCCGGCGCCACCACCAAGTCCTGGTGCGGCTGCCGAGGTCTCAAAGGTGCGCGCCTATCTGCGCAGCCGCGGCAGCTCAGCCAAGGCCGACGGCGCCTTCAAGATGCTGATGCTGGTGTGTGCTCTCAGCATCTTCGGGATCGTGCTGCTGATCGCGTTTGAGCTGGTCTCACGCTCCTCACTCAGTCTGCACAAGTTCGGCCTGGGCTTTTTCTTTCGCTCTGCCTGGGACCCGGTCAACGGCAACTTCGGCGCGCTGCCTTTCATTTACGGCACGCTGGTCTCGTCCCTGCTGGGACTGCTGATCTCTGTACCCTTTGCCCTTGGTGTGGCCATCTTCCTCACCGAAATGTGCCCAACCTGGCTGCGCACGCCACTCTCCTTCCTCACGGAGCTGCTGGCCGCAATCCCTAGCGTCGTCTATGGGCTGTGGGCAATCTTCGTGCTGATTCCGCTGCTGCGGGATTATCTCAACCCGAAGCTGAAGCTGACCCTGGGATGGACCGGCTTCTTCACCGGGCAGAACTCTGGCTACAGCATGTTGGCAGCGGGCGTCATCCTGGCCATCATGATCCTGCCCATCATCTCCTCGCTGACACGGGAGGTGATGACCGCGGTGCCGAATGTGCAGCGCGAGGCGGTTCTTGCCCTGGGGGCGACCCGCTGGGAGATGATCCGGATCGGCGTACTGCGCAACGCCCGCATCGGCATCGTGGGCGCGGTCATCCTCGGTTTGGGACGCGCGCTGGGAGAGACCATCGCGGTCACCATGGTGATCGGCAACCGGCCGGTAATCGCAAAATCGCTGCTGGCCCCTGGCTACAGCATGGCCAGCGTGCTGGCGAACGAGTTCAGCGAAGCCTCGGATGATCTCTACCTCAGCGCCCTGATCGAGATTGGGCTCGCACTCTTCCTGGTCACGATCGTAGTGAACGCTCTCGCCCGGCTGCTCGTCTGGGCCGTCACCCGCGGCGCGCCGCCGAGGGTCGCCTAATGGCTGCCAGCTCCATGCGTCCGCCGCTTCGCGCGTCTGGGACCAACATCGTCTCTCGTCGCATCACCAGCAACATCGTCAGCGGTCTTGCGATCCTGGCGACTGTCATCGTCATCGCTCCACTGGTCGCCATCCTCTTCTACCTGCTCAAGCAGGGCTTCTCTTCCCTCAACCTGGACTTTTTCACCAAGATTCCAGTGCCGGTGGGCGAGAAGGGTGGCGGCATGGAGAATGCCATCGTCGGCTCCGGCATCATCCTTGCCATTGCGAGCGCGATCGGCATCCCGCTTGGCATCGGTGCGGGTATATATCTCTCGGAGTTCGCCGGCGGCACACGCCTAGGAAACCTGGTCCGCTTCACCGCGGACGTACTCAACGGCGTTCCCTCGATCGTGATGGGCATCGCGGTTTATGCGCTCATCGTGCTCCCTCAGAAGCACTTTTCGGCGCTCTCTGGCGGCGTTGTGCTGGGCATCATGATGGTGCCCACGGTGACCCGTACGAGTGAAGAGATGCTGAACCTGGTTCCGGCTGCGATCCGTGAAGCAGCCGCGGGCCTGGGTGTTCCCAAGTGGCGCTCTATCCTCACCATCTCGCTGCGAACGGCCTCCGCCGGCATCGTAACCGGCTGCATGCTGGCCTTTGCCCGCGTTGCGGGTGAGACCGCCCCACTGCTGTTTACCGCCTTTGGCAACGCCTTCCGCAGCACCAATCTAAACGAGCCCATCGCGGCCCTGCCGCTGCAGATCTTTGTCTACGCCCTTTCACCCTACGACGAATGGCATCGGCTGGCGTGGGCCGGAGCGCTGGTGTTGATCGTGCTCATCATTGTCTCCGTCGCGCTGGTGCGGTACGTAGTCAGCCGCGGCACCCTGAAGGGAGCAAACTAGCTTGGGCGTCGGTATCGAAGTCAGTGACTTGAATGCATGGTACGGAACCAACCACACACTCAAGGACATACAGCTGGACATTCCGGCGAACCATGCCACCGCCCTGATCGGACCGTCGGGCTGCGGTAAATCTACCTTCGTGCGCTGCCTCAATCGCATGCACGAGACAAACCCCTCTGCCCGTGTCACCGGCAAGGTTCTGATCAACGGCGTCGATATCTACGCGGATGCGGCACCGGTCGAGATACGCCGCCGCGTCGGCATGGTCTTCCAGCGGCCAAATCCGTTCCCGACCATGTCTATCTATGACAACGTCGCGTCCGGGCTGAAACTGAATGGCTTCCGCAGCCGACGCATTCTGGACGAAGTGGTGGAACGGTCGCTTAAGCAGTCTGCGTTGTGGGACGAGGTCAAGGACGACCTGAAGAAGAAGTCCGGCGCCAGCCTCTCCGGCGGTCAGCAGCAGCGTCTATGCATTGCGCGTGCGCTGGCGGTCGATCCGGAGGTGCTGCTGATGGACGAGCCCGCGTCGGCGCTCGATCCCGTGTCTACGTCGAAGATCGAGGACTTGATCTTCGAGCTTAAATCGCAGTACACCATCGTAATTGTGACCCACAACATGCAGCAGGCCGCGCGCGTGGCAGAGAATACCGGCTTCTTCCTGACCGGCAAGCTGGTGGAGTTCGATTCAACGCACAAGATCTTCACCAACCCTCGTGACAAGCGCACGGAGGACTACATCACGGGGCGGTTTGGCTGATGCGCATACGCTTCCACCAAAGCTTGGATGACTTGAAGGAGCGGCTGCTGGTTATGGCTGGCATGGCTGAGCAGGCGATCCAGCGCGCCATTGAGGCCTATCGCACACGCGATACATCGATCTGCGATCTGGTCATGCGCGGCGAGCTGGCCATTAACAAGCTCGAGCGCGAGATCGATCAAATGGCGCTCGACCTGCTCGCAATGGAACAGCCGATGGCTGTCGACCTTCGCTTCATCCTCGCGGTCATCAAGATCAACGCGGACCTTGAACGTGTAGGCGACCAGGCGGTCAACATCGCGGAGCGGGTCCAGGACCTGAAGGCATTCGCGGCGACGGAACTGCCCGTGGACATCCCACGCATGGCGCTTACCGCCTCCGCCATGGTGCGCAAGGCGCTGCAGTCCTTTATCGAAGGCGACGCCGAGATGGCGCAGAGCGTACTGGCCATGGACGACGAGGTGGACAAGCTGAACGAGGCTGCGTACTTCGCGCTCTCCACGTTGATCCAGGAGCAGCCCGAGTACACCTCGCAGGCGCTGAATGCGTTGGTGATCGCGCGCAACCTGGAGCGTGTGGGCGATCATGCGACTAATGTTGCGGAAGACGTGATCTTCTGGGTCCGCGGCGCCGATGTTCGTCACAACCTGAGTTACTGATTCCGCAGCGCCGCTGCAGCTGTGCGTATGCCGCTCAGGCGGGCCACCAGTCCAGATAGGGAAGGGCCGGATAGTAGATCGCTAGCCGGTGAGGTCCCTCCGCTGCGCCCAGTTTGGAGGCGCGCAGCACTCTGCTGTACGACTCGAGCTGCGGCATATACTGCGCGCGGCTTCGCACCGCGAACTCGGCCAGCTGCTCCCCCTCTCCCAGAGTCCCCGTCTTGTAATCAACAATCCAGAGGCACTGCTCACCCTGAGCTCCGGGCACGGCCCCTGCCAGGAAGATGCGGTCCGGCCGGTGCCGCTGGAACGCCCCACTATCCAGGCTGCTGAACGAGGCTTCATTCAGCGCCGCGGGCTCCGCGCGCAGCAGCCATCGACCGGTCTGGTCACGGAACGTGTTGCTGAGTGCGCTGAGGATCGCGTCCTGCAAGAAAGCCTGATCTGCCGGCCGCAGCGCTCGCTGCCGCAGGAGGGCATCGGTCATGCGGCTCCATCGCGGGTCCGCTGCGGAGAGCTCAGCCGCGGACGCTGCGGCGTGGGCCAGCAATGCATGCAGCACAGTGCCGCGTATCCGCGCGTGACGATCGTGACGTGCGACACCGGATGGCGCTTGAGGTAGAGGCTCGACGCTTGTCGGCCGGACTATCGCCGGAAAGTAGCTCTGCGGCAGCCGTCGTAGGGTTTGCTTTGGCACGGAGGCAGCCAGATCCGTGATGATGGCAGAGCGGTCAAACAGCGGCAGCAGGCTGAGCTGTGGCATCTGCAGCAGGGTGTCTGCAGGCTCTTCCATCACCTCTTCCGCCTGTGCGGCGCGAAGCACATCTGCCGCAAGAGCAGCCTGCACCCGTGGCGCCAAGCCTTCCCAGCCCGCGGCTAGCAGGCTACCAGTCCTTGGCCTTCGAACCCCACCCGTAGTGTCGGCCTCCACCGTCGCAAACAGATGCAACTCGCGGATCGCGCGCGAGCAGGCAACATAGAGCAGACGCTTGTCTTCCTGACGCAGCCGCTGCCACATCTTTTGATCGACCCAGCGGTAGAGCCCCGGTTTGTCGTCCTGCTTCCTGCCGATCGGTGCCAGCAGCAGTTCATCGCCATCCTCATCGTGTCTGCGCCGCACCAGGGAGCGAAACAGCTCTGGATCCTCTGCACGACCGTTTCGCTCCAACGCCGGAACCAGCGTGACTTCAAACTCCAGTCCCTTGGCACCGTGGATGGTCATGACCTGCACGCCGGATCGCTCGCTCGTGGTCGGATCGGGCTCGGCATACAGCTCATCGAGCGTGCGATTGAAGCTGGCATCGAGCGTGGCCATACTGCCGGCGGGCACCTCGCCCAGGGTGCGAAAGAAGACCTCCGCATTTGCGCGCTGCTGCGGCTTCAGGAATGCGGGCGCAGCCAGCGCGTGCCAGGTGCGCTCTAGCCACAGGCTGAGTGCAGCCGGTGTGGTGCTCAGCAGCCCGTGTGCGTAGGCCGCGTTCGCATCTTCGAGTACGTGAAGTACATGGAGGGCGCGCAGGCGATCCGCTTCCGGCAGTCGCTCGCTCCGTGTACGCAGCAGGCTGGGTATGGTGGCGCGCTGCTGCTGCGAGTCCACTTCGTCGCCGCACAGCGCGTGTAGCGCCGGCAGCGTCAGCCCGCACCAGGGTGCGCGGAGCACCGAGAGCCACGCAATACGATCCGCGGGATGGAGCAGTGCACGCAGCAAAGAGAGCAGGTCGAGGATCTCCGGCTGCTCGGCCAGCGGCTCGATCTTCACGCCTCGGAAGGGAATGCCACAGTGTCGCAGCAGCTTAAGAATCGGGAGCAGGTGCGCGCGCGTCCGGGCCAGCACGGCAACCCGGTACATCTGGCCTGTGCGACGCGCCTGCTCGATAGCGGGTTGATGTGCCTTAATCACGCGTAAAACCTGGTTCGCCTGCTGCTCGGTCAACTCCGGTGTGGTCAGCTTCTGGCCGGCTTCCGCGCGCAGGATGTGAACGTGAAATTCGTCCCCGATCTCAGCAGAACCCTCCGTCTGTTTGCTGGACAATGCCGGCGCGTATCCCACAGCGTCCGCATTGTCTTCCACCAGGACGCGAGAGAAGACCTCGTTGATCGGTTCGACGATCGCAGGAGTGGAACGAAAGTTGGTTAGAAGGGTCAACGGCGTGACGTGCAGGTGAGAATGTTCCAGCTGCAGGCCTTCACGCCGGATGCTGCCGAATAGCGATGCCTCGGCCGCGCGGAAGAGATAGATCGACTGCATCGGATCGCCAACGAAGAAGCAGGTGCGGCCATCCTCTTGCTGCCAGTCTTGAAGCAGCAGGCGCAACAGCGACAGCTGTGTTCGCGACGTATCCTGAAACTCATCCACCAGGATGTGGCGTATGCGGTCGTCCATGCGCATCTGCACCCCCGGTTCCGCCAGAGCGGCGTGGGCTGCGATGCTGGCCTCGGCGAAGTCGATGGTGCCATGCTCAGCAAATACGACGCGCAACTCTGCCATGGCACGGCGCAGCAGCGTGAAGATGCTGCGCACCGCTCTCCACTCCTGATCGGAGTAGCACGGCGGGGGCAACGCTCTGGCCCTGCACAACAGCAGCAGCAGGCCATCGTCTTCTCCCATTGAGCTGATCAGAGTCTTCAGCCGCTGCGCTTCCGCCCGATGTGTATCGGAAGGGAAGCCATGTCGCTTGGTGACTGTTTTGCGCCACCCATCATCCTCGGTCAGCAACATCTTGCAGACCGACTGCCAGTGCGAAGCCTCAAGCACTTCGTCGACAGACTCGATGGCGCTGAGAACGGAAAGGTGATCGGCCTCGTCGTGGACGCCGGTGCGCGCCAGTGCCAACAGTTCTGGCAGATGCTGCTGCATACGTTCCTGTAACTGCACCAGAACAACCGCGTGCTCCCGCCGGAAAGGAGCTTCCAACTGGCGGCGCAAGTCATCCCAATCCGGCTCGCGTTGTGCGATGCCGGGCACCAGCATCAGCCACTGCTCACGGTTGCCCAGCATCTGCGCAATCAGGCTTTCGCAGTCGGCGAGGCTGGCGTCGCGCAGCCGAAGAACCTCAGAGATCGCCTCTGCAAGTGCCGGGTCCTGCTCGTTCCCCAGCAGAGCCATGGTGCGCTCCGCAGCCAAGGCATACATGGCCCTGGCATCGTCAATGGGGTTCAACTGCCCGCCCAGGCGCGATAACAATGGCATCTGGTGGGCAATGGACAGGGCCAGTGAGTCGATCGTTTGGATGTTGAGCCGCTGTGGCTGCGACTGAAGCTGCCAGCCCAGCGTGGCGCCGTGCGCCAGCGCAGCGGCGGCATACTCACGCAGGCGCAACTGGTGGTCGCTCTCGTCTGGATTCGGCCCGCGTTCTGCAGCGGCAAAGGCGGCCAGCACACGTGCGCGCATCTCTGCCGTGGCTTTGCGAGTGAAGGTGATGGCCAGGATCTGCTCCGGATCTGCCACGGTCGTCAGCAGGGCCAGGTACCGCATGGTCAGCAGATCGGTCTTGCCGCTGCCAGCGGGCGCCTGCACCAGCACCGAGCTGCGGGGGTCGACCGCGGCAGCGCGGGCAGCCTGATCCTCAGTCTGGTCAGCGCGAAGGCCCGCGCTCACGCCGGCTCCTCCTCGTCCTCGTCCTCTTCCTCGATGCGGACCAGGGGCGACTCTGCGACGCGGCAGAGGCCTGGCAGGGCGCAGTACTGGCAGCTCTTCGGGTAATGCCGCGGGTCGACCTTAGCCTCGCCGCGCACGAAGTTCGCCGCCAGGACTGTGAGGCTCTCGCGCCATCCCGTCACCAGCTCGTCGCTGTAGGGGAAGCGCAGAAGCTGGCTTCTCCTGTTCAGCGACTGCAGCAGGTTGACCTGTGGGTCTTTCACTCTGCCTTTGAACTCCATCTTGCCCTGCCTGACCTGCGCGAACAGAGCACCGGCCAGGTGCTGCACCTCGCCGAAGGTGGCATACAGCGGAAGCTGCGGCTCTTCCGGCCGGTCGCCCTCCCAGCCGTTGGTGCCCACTTCGCCCGTCTTGTAGTCGATCAGGATGCTGCCGCCGCTTACTTCATCAATGCGATCGGCGCGTACGCTTAACGCCAGCTCGCCCACCTGTACGTCGATCTTCTTCTCCACCGCAGCCACACGGAACTCCTGCCGTGTCGCCTCGAATTCCAGCCAGTCCATCGAGAGTTCGATTAGTCTGGCCTGCTCTGCGGCGAGATAGGCGCGCTGCCAGGCCACGCTGCGGTCGACGTTCAGCGCCGCGATGGCAGCGGCCACATGTTGTGCGACGAGCGGACGCAGCGTTCCGTCCATTGCCGCGGCGCGTAATGAGGCCCGATCCTCCAGATGCGCATACGTGCCCGCATCTTCCGACCACACCCGCTGCATCACTTCGTGAAGCAGTGTGCCGCGGGTTGCCGGTGAGAGACCTCGGCCGGCGATGGGCAGCTCTCGCAGGTGCAGGCGATCCTGTGCAAAGGCCTGAAACGGACAGTTCGCCTGCCGCTTGAGTGGTCCATGGCCACCCTGCGCTGTTTGAGGATGAGGATGCGCAACCCACGACTCATCCACGACCTCCTCGAGTCGCACTGAAGCCGGCTGCGGCAATGCGGCCGGATCAGCCTCGTATGCTGCGAGATCCACCAACAGCGGCGAGGGCTGCTGCATGACGGCCTCTGCGTCCTGCTCTGCGAAACTGAAGACCACTTCGTCCGCGTTGGCGAGTATGCGCGCTGTGACGCGATGCGTGAGCTCCGTGTCGATAGAGGGACTTGCATGCGGCATCTGGAGCTCGCGCTGCAGCGCGAGAGGCAGCAGTGGATGCGGGCGGCCCGACGTGGGCCACCGCCCGTTGCTGGCCGAGAGAAACCATACGCGATCGAACAGCTGTCCTGCGGCAGCCAGCGCGCCCATCACCTGCACCGGCGCGTCGTGCGACTCCGGGGCAAAGATAGTCTCTGCAGCCAGCTGCTCCAGCACCTCGAGCAACTCAGGGTAGGCGTAACTGCGGCCGTCGTATTCGAGTGATGCGACTGACTCCAGCAGCGCGCCCCAGCTCTCGCGTACTTGAAAGATCAGGCTGGACGGGTTCGCGACAATGCCCCAGCCCGCCAGGCTCAGCAGTTCCTCGATTCGCTCTACCCAGACGCTGGCAGTTGCGCGGCCGCGGTAGCGGCGGAAGGCACTCTGCATTCTGTGGAGCTGCTCGCGCAACGGTCCTACCGCAGAGTTGCGAATCCCTGACTGCTGGAGCCATGCATCCAGCGCCATCTCTGGCGGGGCACACGAGGCACGACGCACGCTCGCATCCCAACGTGCCGCAGCCTCCCGGGCGACACGGCCCTGCAGTGTACCCAGTGTGCTGGACAACAGCAGCCAGGTGATGTCCTGCTGCGGCAAGGGGCTCATCAGCCAACGAAGCAGCAACACGGCCGCGCGGCCCAGTGGCGTTTCGGCAATCGGTGTACCGGTCGCAAACTCAAACGGCAGGGAAGTCATGCCTGCCATGATGGGAAAACTCTCCGGGGCGAGCGCGCGAAAGAGAGCACGCTCCAGTTGCGTGCGGACTGTGCCCAGCTCAGGAGCCAGAATGCCGATACGCTGCTCCGGCCTCGACGCGAGGTGCGCTCGTACCCACTCCGCGCACGCTGCAGCTTCTTCGGTATCGTTCACCGCACGATAAAGTCTGGGTGCAGCGACTCCTACCTCAAAGGCGAGTACCCGGCAGACACAGCCGGCGTCTTCAAGAGCGGACATCAGCGCATTCTGCGCGGGCGTGTGCCGGTCGAATCCCAACCAGCCAATCTGCTGTGGAGCAGGGATCTTCCGGTCGCGCAGACTCGCGGCGATGACGTGGATCAGCTCGCTGTGCGGAACCCAGCCACGTCGTTGACACTCCCTGCGCACCGCACGTGCCCAGGTGCGGAACAACTCTCGCTCCGCATTCGCGTCGTGAGCCCACGCGGGGTCTTCCAGGCGGCCGACGGCGTCATGTGCGCACAGCAATGCATAGCTTTGCTGCGAAAGCGCAGTCATTCTGGCTGGTGAGATCAACGAGCGGCCAGCGAGCGTGGGCGTGATCGTTCGTTCCCAGAGCGCCTGCTCTTGCGCGGCGTTCAGCAGCACACGTTCTTCGCTGCCGGTTAGTAGTAGGGCCTGCCACTGCTCCGCCAGCCAGCTATCCAGGTCCAGGATCTGCGGTGTGCGCCACGCCGTAACGTGGGACTCGAGCTGCTGCTCCGCATGCCGGCGATGCAGAGCGCGCGCAGCGCGGGCATTCGCGGTCAGGATGGTGCCGCCGTCATCCAGCAGCATATGCACCGGCGCCGGCAATCCTGTGCCACTCAGCCCAATCACGCCTACCAGTGTAAAACCCTGGTAGGTGCAAAACGCGTACGGCCGCAGGTCGCTGCATGCTGAGGAAGCCGCAGGGAATGTTCCCCAAGCGACTGCTGCATGGGGCAGAGTCCGTATAAACTCAGGACGTGCGGCGGCTGATTGCTAATCTATTGCTGAGCTGGCTGGTGCTGCTGGTCCCGGGCGCAAGCGCGCTGGACCTGGCGCGGCCGCAGCAACTTCTGCCTGCCTGCTGCCGTACGCACGGTGCACACCACTGCGCGCTCTCCACCGGCTCTGCGCAGAGTGCTGCGCCCTCCGTGCCCGTATGGAAGGCACCGGGCTGCCCTCACGGACAGGGGTTTCACGCCGCGCTCGTGCTCCCCGCGTACCTCGCAGGTGTCCATACGGGTCTACTCCCGCTGCAGCGTATGCATGCCGCCCCGGCAGCGGAGCAGGCAGCACTCGCATCTTTTCTCGCCGGCCTTCCCGGACCACGCGGACCACCTCTCTCCTTCTAAGCCGCTCTTTGCGCCCCGGCCAGCCAACGCATCGGTTGCGCCGCGCGTGCATGCGTTCACGGCAGAAGACCGAGAGGGTGAGAACCGATGTGGGCAGGGAAATACAGGTGGGCTGCGGCAGCCGCAGGCTCGCTTATCATGTGTTGCGTCAATGCAGGGGCGTCGAATCTCGCAAACGTGCGGGGGGTCGTCCATGACCCCGCGCACCGGCCAGTCTCCGGTGCAGAGATTCTGATCAAGGCAGCGCGCTCGGACTTTCAAGTTCACCTGAAGAGCGACACCGCAGGAGTCTTCGAGGTGGGCACACTGCCGCCAGGTGAGTACCGCATCCAGGTGCAGGCTGCTGGATTTGCCGCGCAGGACCAGCAGGTGGTCTTCGAAAGTGGCAGCGCCCGGGTCCTGCACTTCGAGCTTGCGGTTGCGGGAGTGCACGAGATAGCACGCGTCAGTGAGGCTCCGGCCACCGTCGATCCCAGCTCCTCTACCACGCAGACCACCATCACTCGCAGCCAGATAGAGTCCTACGCCGGCGTCGACCAGACCAACAGCCTGCGGCTGATCACGCAGTTTGTGCCGGGATCCTACGTGGTGCACGATCAGCTGCACGTCCGCGGTGGCCACCAGGTCACCTGGGCCATTGATGGAGTGCCGCTGCCAAATACGAATATCGCTACCAACGTTGGCCCGCAGTTCGATCCCAAGGATATCGACTCCTTGGAGGCGAAGACCGGCGGCTACTCCGCGGATTATGGCGACCGCACCTACGGAGTGTTCAACGTCTCGACTCGCACTGGATTTGAGCGCGACCGACAAGGCGAACTGCTGGCCAGCTACGGCACCTACGACACGACGAACGATCAGATTAGCGCGGGCGATCATACTGAGCGCTTCGCATGGTATGTCAGCGGAAATGGCAACCGGACGGACTACGGGCTTGCCCCGCCGACACAGAAGAATCTGCACAACCTGGGAGATGGCGGCGGCGGCTTCCTGTCCTTGCTATTCAACAAAACCTCGCACGATCAACTGCGTATGGATGGCGGATACCGCGCCGACTTCTATCAGGTGCCAAACGATCCGGACCAGCAGGCATCCGGAGAGCGGGACCGCGAACGGGAACAGGACGGCTTTGCCATCCTCTCGCTTACCCATGAGTTCGCACCTGGCGTCCTGCTGACGGTCGCGCCCTTCTTTCACGCAAACCGGGCGGCCTTTGTCGGCGGAGGCCCCGTTCCGCAGAACACGACCGATAACCGCATCTCCTACTACGAAGGCGGGCAGGCCGCTGTCTCCGTCGTGCGCGGGCCCAGCAATCTGCGCGCTGGTGTCTACGCTTTCGCGCAGCAGGACGACCGCCTCTTCAAGCTCGACTCCGGCGATGGCAGCGTCACACCCTTCCGGCAGAGCGTGTCACCGCGCGGGCAGGTGGATGCTGCCTACGTCGATGAGCAGTGGAAGCTTTCCCCCTGGTGGACGGTGAATGGCGGGCTGCGCTTCACTAACTACGACGGCCTGTTGACTGAGCATACGTGGAGCCCGCGAGCGGGCACTGCCATCACGCTGCCCAAGGTGCACTTGGTGCTTCATGGCTTCTACGGACGGTACTACCAGGCGCCTCCACTCGACACCGTAACGGGTGATGTTCTCGAGCTTGCCGAGTCGCAGCAGTTAGGCTTTCTGCCGCTGCACGGCGAACGCGACGAGCAATACGATGTCGGCCTCGCCATTCCGCTTGCCGGGTGGACTGCCAGCTTCGACACCTTCCGTACCGCCGCTCGCAACTTCTTTGACCACGATGCCATCGGAAATTCGAACCTGTTTTTTCCGTTGACCATTGATCACGCTCGAATTCGCGGATGGGAGGCTAACGTGCGTTCTCCCCGGCTGTTCGGCCGAGCCCATGCGCACCTGATCTACTCCAACCAGCAGGCGCAGGGCTTTGGCGGGGTTACGGGCGGTCTCACGGACTTTTCTCCTCCTGAGGATGGCGGATTCTATCTGGATCACGATCAGCGCAACTCACTCACCGCTGGGTGGGACGCGCAGCTGCCTTGGCGCACCACCGCCGCCTTCGACTTCATCTACGGCTCAGGATTCGTAGATGGAGACGGGCCGCAGCATCTGCCCAGCTACCGAACCTTTGACTTGGCCCTCAGTCGTGACCTGGGCGAGCGATGGACAGTACGCGCCGTTGGTACCAACATCACCAACAAGCGCTATCAGGTTGACCTGAGCAACACATTCGGAGGCAGCCATGTCGGGGACCCACGTATGCTTTCAGCAGAGGTGCGCTATCGCTTCCGCTTCTAACGCTATTCGCGAGCAGTGCGGTGCACCCGGGGTGAGTGTGAAGATACCAAAGGTCTGCAGAGGTTGGGGCGCGGCGATGCTGTTGCTTGTGGCTGGATGCCATTCGCAGCAGCAGCGGCAGCCCGCGCTGTCCGGGAACGTCAAGCAGTATGCCGTAAAAGGCGTCATTGTCAGCACAGATGCCGCGCACGCTTCCGTGACCGTGGACACGCAGCAGATCCCGGGCTTCATGGAGGCCATGACGATGCCGTACAAGGTCAAGGATGCGAACGTGCTCCAGGATCTGCATCCGGGCGATCACATGAACGCCACTCTGCTGGTTTCGGATTCCGCTACGCTGCTGGACCAGATCGTCATCACCTCACAGGCGCAGCCAGACTACAAGCCACCCGCCCAGTACCACGTACCCGCGCCCGGCGATGCTGTTCCCGACTTTCGCTTCATCAACCAGAACGGCAGGCAGATCTCTCTCCGGCAGTTTCGTGGAAAAGCGCTGCTGAGCCCCTTCATCTACACCCGCTGCCCGCTCTCGGATTATTGTCCGCGGATGAGCCGCAACTTTGCTGAGATCGATAAAGCGCTCAGGGCAGACAAGGACCTCTACGCCGGAACCCATCTGCTCAGCCTCAGCTTCGATCCGGTGTACGACACTCCTGCGGTGCTGCGCAGTTACGGCGAGGCTTACACCGGCAACTACACCCGCGAGCGATTTGAGCATTGGGACTTTGCCGCCCCGCCTCGGCAGGAGCTGCCGAAGGTGCTGGAGTATTTCGACGTGGGCGCCACTCCCGGCGACAACCACACCATTACGCATTCCCTCTCGACCGCCGTGGTGGCTCCGGATGGCACCATCGCGCAGTGGTATCCAACCAACGACTGGACGCCTGCCGAGGTACTCGCCGCGCTGAAGAAGGCGGCAGAAGGCCACAAGGCATGATGGTCGTGCTGATGGGTGTGACCGGCAGCGGCAAGACCACCATCGGCCGGGCTCTGGCGGCGGCCGAGCACTGGGAGTTCGCCGAAGGTGACGATTACCATTCCGCAGCAAACCGCCAGAAGATGCACGATGGCATCCCGCTGACTGACGAAGACCGACGCCCCTGGCTGGATGCGCTGCACGAAGTCTTGATGGGCTGGTATCGCAGCAACATCAGTGGCGTGATGGCGTGCTCGGCCTTGCGCCAGATCTACCGGGACCGGCTGCATGAAGGGATCCCGCCGGCGGCGATGCAGTTCGTGCTGCTTGAGGTATCGGAGGCGTTGCTACGCCAGCGTCTGGCCGCACGCACCGGCCACTATATGAACCCGGCACTGCTTGCCAGCCAGTTAGCAACGCTTGAGACGCCTGCAGACGCACTGCGCATTGCTGCAGACGGATCGCCTGACGCGGTAGTGTCGTCAATCCTGGCCAAGCTGCCCAACCCGGATTCAAAGGCGTGAGCCAGCCGCTTCATCTATCCTGAAGAGGTATGGCAAAGCTAACGATCGTCTTTGGCGCGCTGATCGCCCTGGTTGGTGTCTTCGGGTATGTGGAAACTCACTTCTGGCACGCACTGATTCCCGTGATGCTGGGCCTGCTCCTGATCGTTCTCGGAGTGGTGGCAAATACGCCGGATCAGAAGCGGCGCATGCTGGCAATGCACATCGCGGTCACCGTGGGACTGCTCGGCTTTCTAGGCACCATCCCGGGGCTGATCGCTTTACCGCGCTACCTTAGCGACACCTACAATCCATCGGTGGCAGATCAGGTGCATGCCGGCGTGCTGACCGGCCACAAGATGGCGGCGGAGGTGCAGTCGGCAACGTGCATCCTGTGCCTCGTGTTTGTGCTGCTCTGCGTGCGCTCCTTTATCGCGGCCCGGCGCGCGCGGGTAGCGTAGCAGGAAAGCTGGCCTCTTCATGCGAACCAGCAGTTTTTCGACGCGGGCAGAGCGCAGCGGCTCCGGCAGAAGCGCTATCCGCGCCAACGATACGCGGCCGCCGCACAAGCCGAAGCTGACCGAAGCCTGGCCTCAGGTGTGGGCACTGATCCGGCCGCGCCGCGGCCTGCTCGCGCTCGGCTTTCTGCTGATGATCGTGAACCGGGTGTGTGGTCTGGCCATCCCTGCTTCATCGAAGTTCTTCATCGACAATGTGCTCTACCATCGCGAGTCGGCCAAGTTGCTGCCGCTGATCGCGATCGTGCTGACCTCTACTGTCATCGCGGCGGCGACCTCTTTCGCGCTGACTCAGCTGCTGGCCAAGGCGGCGCAGCGCATGATTGCGGATCTGCGGCGTCAGGTGCAGGCACACATCGGGCGACTGTCCGTGAGCTTCTACGACGCCAACCGCACGGGCACTCTGGTTTCGCGCATCATGACGGACGTGGAAGGCGTGCGCAACCTGATCGGCACCGGGCTGGTCGACTTCATCGGCGGCCTGATGACCGCAACCATCTCCTTCATCATCCTGCTGAAGATCAGCTTCAGCATTACCATGATCGTCTTCGCCACCGTCCTGACCTTCGCCATCGTGCTGCAGCGGGCGCTGCGCGTCCTGCGGCCACTCTTCCGCGAGCGGGGCAAGATCAACGCCGAGGTCACCGGCCGGCTCACGGAATCGCTCGGCGGGGTGCGCGTCGTCAAGGGCTACCACGCAGAGGGGCGTGAGGCGCAGGTCTTTTCCGGAGGCGTGCAGCGGCTGCTGGACAATGTCATGAAGTCGCTGACCATGACCTCGCTGCTCTCCATGGTCTCCACCGGTGTTGTGGGCTTCATGGGTTCGCTCGTCATGTACCTGGGCGGCGGGCAGGTGCTGCACAATCACATCACCCCCGGCGGGTATGTGCAGTACACCATGTTCCTTGCATTCATGGTGGCGCCGATCCTGCAGGTAGTAAACGTCGGGACACAGTTGACAGAGGCGGTCGCAGGGCTCGACCGCACCGGCGAGATCCTGAGTGAGCAGGAGGAGTACGCCGAGCCTGGCCGCATCGTGGAGTTGCCGACCGTACGCGGCGATGTGCGTTTCAACGATGTCCGCTTTGCGTACGAACCTGAAAAGCCTGTGCTGCACGGCATCTCCTTCCATGCAGAGCCTGGAACGGTGACGGCGCTGGTCGGCTCCTCCGGCTCCGGCAAGTCGACCATCATCAGCCTCGTCTGCGCCTTTCACAAGCCGGAGTCCGGCACCATTCTGGTCGACGGTGTGGATCTTTCCACGGTCAAGTTGGACAGCTACCGTCAGCAGCTTGGGGTGGTCTTGCAGGAGTCCTTCCTGTTCGACGGATCGATTCGCGACAACGTGATCTTCTCCCGCCCGGATGCAACTGAGGAGCAGTTCCTGCATGCCTGTGCCGTTGCCCGTGTCGATGAATTCGCCGAGCGCTTTCCGGAGCGATACGAGACCATCGTCGGTGAGCGGGGCGTCAAGCTCTCTGGCGGACAACGGCAGCGGCTCTCGATCGCGCGGGCGATCCTGGCCGAGCCCCGCATCCTGATCCTCGATGAGGCGACCTCGTCGCTCGATTCAGAGTCTGAAGCGATGATCCAGCACGGTCTCAGCTTCCTGATGCAGGGACGCACCACCTTCGTGATCGCGCATCGGCTGTCGACCATTCGCCGAGCAGATCAAATCCTGGTAGTTGAGGGCGGGCAGATTGTAGAACACGGCACGCACGACTCGCTCTACGCCCTGGGCGGACGTTACTACGACCTCTACACCCGGCAGCATGGACTCGAGTCGAATCGCTTCCTGGCTCCCGGAGAGGGCGATGCGGAGATGGAACCAGTCTGACGCGAACAGTCCTGCGCCTCGCGCATCGACGTTATTCGCCGGAGAGAATGACGGGCGATGTCGGCACGGGTGAGCCTTCCGCCTTTTCGATGGTGACGCCAAAGCCCTTGGCTGCGATACCACCCGGCAGCTTGGGCAATACCACCGCGGCGTATCCCTCTGAGTTCGGAGTGAAGGTTCCGGCAGCAATGGGTGCCGCCCCATCGGCCGGTAGCACCCAAAGCTCGTAAGCCTTGTTGGCTGGCAGCGGTTTCAGGTTATCTGCCTGCATGATCAGTGCGCCGCGCTCCGGCAGGTACGTGGCTCGCGCTGTCGGCATCGCCGGAACTCTACTTGCGGTCAGCGTCACGCGCTGTGCATTCGGGGCACTCAGCACCTCCAGAACCTGCTGCGCGTGCGAGGCCTTTGCGGCCAGGTTTGCCACCAGTCCCGCCTCGTCCTGCAGCGCATCGTTCAACGCGCTCACCCGGGTGCCGAGCAGGATGGTGCTGACGGCTAGCGCCGCGGCGATGCTCCACGGTATCGCGATCGACCACTTGCTGCGCCGCATGGTGACCACGTTGGAAGCAGCGGAATCGACTCCGGACGCGGCCGCGGTAGCCTGCAGGGCCGATGAATCGGAGGACTGCATGCGCACCCTTAGCCGCTCGAAAGACCCGGCTGGCGGCGCATGCTGTTCGGTTGAAAGCGCGAGCAGGGCCAGGTCGCCGTGAAGACGCGCCAGCTCCTCACGAACCGCGGCATCGCCTCTGAGTGCCGCCGCCACCGACGCCCTCTCCTCGGCAGACAAGGCACCCATCGCGTATAACGCGAGGTCCTCAGCCGAAATGTCGCGTGGCTCACTCATGCTTCAAACGCCCTTCGTAAACTCATCAATCCCAGCCGGATCCGGGTCTTCACAGTGCCCAGAGGATCACCCGTGCGGCTGGCAATCTCGGTATGACTCAAACCTTCAAAATACGCGAGCTCGACGCTCTTGCGCTGCTCGGTGGGCAACTCTGAGAGCACCCGCCGCACCTTCTCCATCATGGTGTTGCGCTCTGCCTCTTCCGCCACGTTGACCGGCGAGGCCAGCACCACATCCTCTACAGAATCGGTAGGCTTCCGCCGGCGCAGCTGATCGATCGCGCGGTTGCGCGCCACCACCACCAGCCATGCCCCCAGCGACCCGCGACCCTGTACAAACACCTGCGGGTTGCGCCACAGTTGCAGGAAAATCTCCTGCATGACATCCTCTGCCTGGCCTGTGTCGTGGAGGACACGCAATGCGACCGAGTAGATGGGACCGCTGAAGCGCTGGAAGATGGTCTCCATAGCGCGCTCATCGCCCTGTCCTGCCCTGGTCAGCAATGTCGTATCGTCGACTGCGCCCGCTCCAGATTCAACAATGGAAGTACGGAGACCAGAGGGCTTCGGATTGGGAGAGGACTCAAACATTCGCGGGGTGCCCCGTCATCATACGCAGGAGAGCGCACTGATGTCACTGTCGTTAGAAACCTCCGTGTACACGCCCGCACGGGCGAAATCCCCATGGGGATAGGCAAGTCGCGGCTGGACCGGCTGCTGCATGAGCGCGGCCTCACTCCGTCGCGGGAGCGTGCGCAGGCCCTCATCCTGGCTGGCCGTGTGCTCATCAATGAGCAGAAGCAGGACAAGCCCGGCGCGCTGGTTGCGACCAACGCAACGGTGCGCCTGCTCGGCGATGACCTGCGCTACGTCAGCCGCGGCGGTCTGAAGCTGGAGCGCGCGCTCGAATACTGGAGGATTCTGCTGGAGGGGCGCAGCTGCGCCGACGTGGGCGCCTCGACCGGCGGCTTCACCGACTGCATGCTGCAGCATGGCGCAGCCACCGTGCTGGCCATCGACACCGGCTACGGGCAGATTGCCCACAAGCTGCGCAGCGATCCGCGAGTCCGGCTGCTGGAGCGAACCAACGCCCGGCACCTCGGGATCCAGGACATCACGACACTAACGGTCGAGGTCAGAGACGCGTCGGCTCAGGATGGCGTTACGCAGAACGTGCCAGCGCCGATTACGTTCCTTGCCATGGACGTCTCTTTCATCTCGGCCACCCTGGTGCTGCCGGCCGTGCGGGCAGCCATGCCGGCACTCGAAGACGCGGTGGTGCTGGTCAAACCACAGTTCGAGGCTGGCCGCGAGCACATCGGCAAAGGCGGCATCGTCCGCGACCCGGCGGCGCATCAGCTTGCCGTAGAGCGAGTAAGAACGGCTCTGGTGGAGCTTGGAGCGGGGCTCATCGAGGTGACCGACTCACCGATCCTGGGTGCGGAGGGGAATCGGGAGTTTCTGATGTACGCGCGCTTTTCGCCCTAGCGCGACGCGGAAGCGGTGTTTCATATGACGACCAACACCTGTGCGCAGCCAACAAGGGCGAGAATCTGCGGGTCCGCTTCAGGTGACATTCGGAGACGTCCGTTACACTGACCCTGATGCGCACCGTCGCTGTCATCTCCAAACCACAGAAGCCGGACCTTGCTCCCATCCTCGATGAGTTGGTGGCCTGGCTGCACGGTCGCGGTATGGAGGCGATGCTCGATCCGGTTAGCGGCACCTATGTTCAAAGCGCGCGCATTGTCGCGCGGCAGGAGATGGCGGAGCATCATCCGGAGCTGGCTATCGTGCTGGGTGGTGACGGCACTCTGCTGGCCGCTGCGCGTGCTTTCGCAAAATCGGGCGTCCCTATCCTCAGCGTGAATCTTGGTTCGCTCGGCTTCCTTACCGAGGTACGGCTGACTGACCTCTTCTCGAACCTGGAGGGCTGGCTGGGCAGCAAATGCTGCATCGAAGCGCGATCCATGCTGCACGTGGACATCATCCGGGACGGCGCGCAGTTTCGCTGTTATGAGGCGCTCAACGATATCGTTGTCTCGAAGGGAGCGATCGCCCGCATGGGCGACTTCAGGGTGTTGCTGGGAAGTCAATTGGCGATGTCCTTCCGCGCGGATGGCATCATCGTCAGCACGCCGACCGGCTCGACTGCCTACAACCTCGCTGCGAATGGGCCGATCATGGCTCCGGATGTCGATGCGATGGTGGTGACGCCCATCTGCCCGCATCTGCTGACAATCCGCCCGATGGTGGTGCGTGGCGACGCAGTGATCACGCTCAGCGTTGCCGGTGTGCCCGATCAGACTTTCCTCACCGTCGATGGCCAGGAGGCAGTTCAGGTCAGAGTCGGGGACGAGCTCCGCTGTCAGCGCTCCGAGCACACGGTGAAGCTGGTGCGCATGGGGCAGGACGGCTTCTTCGATGTACTGCGGCAGAAGCTGAAGTGGGGTGAGCGCTGAGTCCCTCGGAGAAACGCGAAAAGGCGCCGCACCCAGTGCGCCGCCTTCTGATCTGCGTCCGCAGAGCTGCGCGGTTGCGACCTACTCGCTGCCGGTCAGCTCTGCCAGCAGCACCTTGGCCTTTGTAGCCAGCGTGAATGCGCCATCGACGTCGCCATTGTGAAGCGCGTGCATGGCCTGCTGCAGGAAGCTGTGGATCTGTGTGACGGTCTTCGACTCGTCTCCGGAGAGGCCACGGTGCAGGGAATCGACTCCCCGCTCGGTGTTCTGGATCAGCGTGGCGGCTTCACGGCTGGACTGTGGAGTGTCCTGCCCTGGGCCGGCGGTAAGCTGGCCGATAGGCGTGGCCACGCCGTTATCGCCGGTCGGCGCCTTCGCCGTAACCTTGGCCGCCGTTTCCGAGGAACTGGCCGGATTCGCCTGGACCTCGGCTGATGCCGTCTCCACCACGCCCGCTTCCTTCTCGCGTGCCGGCGTGTCCTTCGCGGCAACCTCCGTGTCACCTCTGCGGTTACGCAGGCGGGAGCTGGGCCGCTTCTTGACCAGCGACACTTCCGACAGGGGAGGAGGCGCGGGTTGCGCGGACGGTGGGGGCACTGGAGGCAGCACTGGCAGATGCTCACTGCTCTGCGCCAGCTCTGAGGTGTAAAGCGGCATGGGTGGGGGCTCCGGCGGCGGGGCAACTGCAACCACCGGTGGCGCAACCTTCTTCTGAAGCACACACCCGGTCAGCGCCGGCAGCGTAAGCAGCGCGAGGACAATGGAAGATAGGGCTGTCGACCGCCGCATCATGAACCGGACTCCCCAGCAGAGAAGGCGGGTGCGGAATCCTGCCTCTCCAAAAGATTAGAACCGCGTAATTTCGCCTCAGCAGACGCCTGCAAAGGCAGCTTCAGGGTGAAAGTACTACCTATATTTTGCTCTGATTGTACGTCAATACTACCGTTATGTAGCTGTAGGATACGGTACGTCATGGCCAGGCCTATCCCACTTCCGTCCTTGCGGGTGGTGAAGTAGAGGTCAAAGATCTTCTCGCGTATATCGTCTGGGATACCGCTGCCGCTGTCTGAGATCTCAATCGCGGCCATGCGGCCCTCCTCACGCAGGGTCACATTCAGGTCGCCACCCTGACCCATGGCTTGAGCGCCGTTCAAGACCACGTTCAGAATGGCCTGCTTGATCAGGTCCGCATCCACCTTGGTGATGATCGGTCGATCCGGCATGTGACTGTAAACACGCACATTATGTGTTTCCAGCTCGGCCGAGGCCAGCATGAGGACGCCGGAGACGATGCGCCTCAGGTCTTGTTCGCGAAGCTGCAACTCCACCGGGCGGGAGAAATCGACCAGCGTCTGCACAACGCGGTCCAGCCGCTGGATCTCGCTCTCAATGATCTCCAGGTGCCGCATCGCCCGTGCGTCCGGGCCGGAGAGCTTGTTCCGCAGCAGCTCCAGGTGGACCACTATGGCATTGATCGGGTTCTTTACCTCGTGGCCGACGCCAGAGGTGAGCCGTCCAATCGAGGCCAGCCGGCGGGAGAGCTCAAGTTCGCTCTCGATCTCGCGCACAGACTCCAAATCATGCAGCGTCAGCAGCGCGCCCAGGGAGGAGCCCGGAATCGCTCCGGTCGCCTCCGCCTCCTGATCCAGCACGAAGTCGATCGAGACCTGGATGCGCCGTCCCGTTTCTGTCTCTACCTCTTCCTGGTGCAGCGGCCGACCCTGGTCGAAGGCCTCACGCACAAGCTTGCCCAGCGCAGTGGTGCGGGGAAAGACACTGGCTACGCTGCCGCCAAAGATCTCCGTGCGCGGGATGCTGAGGAAGCGTTCGACCGAGTCTGACACCAGCGCCGCGCGCCCTTCAGCCGTGAACAGCAGGATGCCGTCCTGCAGGTTCGACATCATCGAATCGAGGTTCTCCTTCAGTGCGGAGAAGACCTCTTCGACGTTGCGCATGCGTCGGCCAATGCGCTCGATCTTGTCTGAAACCAGCACGACGGTATCTTCCGCCGCACGCTGAATACGCGTATCTCCCGGAGCAGGCAGCTCTGCCGGCGTTATCTCGTCGCCCTGCTCCAGCGTGTCCAGCCGCAGACTGATCTGCTCTATCGGCTGCAGCGCCAGGTTGGCCAGCAGCGCGGCCACCGCCAGCGAGGACAGGATCGACACCCCGGTAAAGGTGAGCGAAGCCCAGATCCACGGGGCGAAGACGTTGTGCAGGAATGTGGAGCGGATGCCGACACGTACGGTCAGAAAGGGATTGTGCTCCAGTTCCAGCGGCAGTGTGATGTTGTAGACGCGGGTGGGGCCGAAGATGGTCCGGATGGAGCTGATGACGCCGCCATGCTGCAGCTGGGCGAAGTCCTGACGCTCCGGAAGAGCCTGATTGTCCTGGGTAGGGTCGGTGCTCAGCAGCGCGCGGCCGTTGCGATCGGCGATGGCCACATCGAAGACCGTCGGCGAGTAGCGGATAACCGAGTTGATCAGCGCTTCCAGGCCCTCGTCGCGCTGCAGAGACTCGGCCACGATGGCGCGCAGGGCCGAGGGGTCGTTCGGGTTCAGAGTGCGTCCGCGTAACCCATTGGTTACCGCGAGCCGCGTCCCGTAGAGGATCTGATGGGCCACCATGTCGTTGGCGGCGTACGACTGGCTGATGCGCTGAGCCATGAGCTGCTGTAGAAACAGCCACGAGAGTACGGTTACCACCAGGAACACAAGTCCGGTGATCGCCAGCACTAGTTTTGTCTTGAGGCGCATTCAGGTCAGCCCATGGTACCCGAGTAACCCCCACGGCTAAACTACACGGAAGTGGGAACTTAGCGTAGCCACCTCCGGTGATCCGGTCAGAAAGGACGAATTCACTGCCAGGGGAGGGTCGGCGGTGCATTCTTCTGCCTCAAAGTTGGGGCATAGACAGCGTCTGCTGCCGCAAAAAAAAGCAGGCTGCAAGGCCCTGAGCTACTGGGCCGCGAGCCACGCAGCCCCATGCGGAGCGTGGCTAGACGCGCTCTTCCACGCTCTCGCTGGCGACACTTTCACTGGCAGCGAAGTTGGCGCTGCCATACTCCTTCAGCTTGTTGTGCAGCGTCTTCAGGCTGATGCCCAGGATCTCCGCTGCCCGCGTCTTGTTGTTGCGCGTCGATTCCAGTGTCTTGAGAATGAGCAGCCGTTCCGCCTCATCCACCGTAGCGCCGACCTCTACCTGTACCGAGTTGGCCGCAGATGCGTCATCGGCACTGGCGCGGGTCACCCGCTCGCCGAAGCCAGGCGGCAGATGGCGCGACTCAAGCACTCCCTCGCCGCACAGAATTACTGCGCGCTCGATCGTATTCCGCAGTTCGCGCACATTGCCGGGCCAGTCGT
This sequence comes from uncultured Acidobacteriaceae bacterium, assembly GCA_964252395.1. Taxonomy (GTDB): domain Bacteria; phylum Acidobacteriota; class Terriglobia; order Terriglobales; family Acidobacteriaceae; genus KBS-83. The sequence continues at coordinate 100,610 of CAXUMX010000005.1, forward strand.
GGCTCATCAACCGGGCCAGCATCTCCTTGTCGACGCCGGTGACCGTGCGCTCGTGCTTCTCGTTCATGTCCTCGAGAATCGATTCCAGGATCGCGGGGATGTCTTCCTTATGCTCGCGCAGCGGCGGCATATGGATGTTGAAGACATTCAGGCGGTAGAACAGGTCTGCGCGCAGGTGTCCGTCCTCGACGGCTTCGCGTGGATCCTTGTTGGTCGCTGCCAGCACCCGGACATTGATGGGCTTCTCAATCTTCGAGCCCAGACGGCGAAGGCGTCGCTCCTCGAGTACGCGCAACAGCTTGGCCTGCGTGCCGATCGGCATCTCGCCGATCTCATCCAGCAGCAGCGTGCCCTCTTCGGCCAGTTCAAAGCATCCGGCGCTGCGCTCCATCGCGCCGGTGAAGGCGCCCTTCTCATAGCCGAAGATCTCGCTTTCGATCAGCGTCTCCGGGATCGCTGCACAGTTCACCGCGACAAACGGCTTTGACTTGCGCGGGCTCAGCTCGTGGAGCGTGCGCGCCACGACTTCCTTGCCCGTCCCGCTCTCGCCTGTGATTAGTACCGAGACGTTGCTGGGGGCTACACGCTCGATCAGCTGGAAGATGTCCTGCATCTTCTTTGAAGAGCCGACCAGCGATCCAAGTACGCCCTTCTCGCGCAGCTTGCGGCGAGTGACGTCCAGCTCGTGTTCGGTCTCGCGCTGTCGTGCGGCATTCGCCAGAATCATCTTCAGCCGTGTGGGGTCCACAGGCTTCTGGATGAAGTCGTACGCACCCAGCTTCATCGCCTCGACTGCGCGGTCGATTGATCCCTGCGCGGTCAGCATGATGACTGCCTGCTTGTCCGGCAGCTCGGTCAGGCGGTTCAGCAGCTCAATGCCATCCATCCGCGGCATCTTCATGTCTGTGACCACGATGCCGGGTGCCCACGACATCACCTTCTCCAGAGCCTCGGCACCATCGCGGGCCGTCTCCGTGCGATAGCCCCAGCCGGAGACCAGCTCTGCCAGTCCCATCAATGCATGCAGCTCGTCTTCAACAATCAACACTTTTTCTGCTGCCATAAAACGACGACTCGTCTCTCCAAGCACTTTGTTCTTCGATACACAGCCGCTGGAGCTCGGTACCAGCGGAACACCCCGGGAGAGGCCAGGATTGCAGCGGGGACACTCTACTTGCAGTAGCTCAACCTGATCCGATCTGCAGTGCTGGCCTCCCTTTCGGAAAGGTCTACACCAAGAGCATCGCCGCCGGGCACAGCATCCAATGAATGCTCTAACAACCCGAACGACCGCCGCAACATCCCTTCTGACAATGTTAGACCTTGAAACGACTTCGCAGGAGCTGAAACGTAGGTTGTCCGGCGGTGAACCGCCCCATCTGCTGGATGTTCGGGAGCCGTGGGAGACCACAACCGTCGAATTTCCCGGGGCCAAGGCTATCCCCATGGGCGATGTACCCAGTCGTGTGCACCAGGAGCTGGACCCCGACGTCCCCATTATCGTCATCTGCCACCACGGTGTCCGCTCGCTCAGCGTAGCCAACTGGCTGCGGAATCAGGGTTTTGAGCAGGCGCAATCGTTGCGCGGCGGCATTGACGCCTGGGCGCGTGAGGTGGACCCCTCCCTAGGGCGCTACTAAGGGTGCGTCCCCACCGCTCAAGACAGACCTGAATTCCGGGGTCGAGCCTCCAGGCCCCGCAGGCCGGGGACGGCGTCTGCTTCTCGGAGCTATCATTGCCATCACAGAACTCTGCGCCCGGAGCCCCGTCCCGCATTCATGTCAAGCATCGCCAGTGCCCACACCGCCCTTGAGTACGCTCGCGCGAATCAGACCCGCTTCCTGAACGAGCTAAAGGATCTGCTGCGTATCCCCAGCATCTCCACCTTGCCTGAGCACGCCGCCGATGTGCGCCGGGCGGCGGAGTTGCTTCGCACGGAGATGGAACGCATCGGCCTCCAACAGGTGCGGCTGATTGAGACGACTGGCCACCCACTGGTCTACGGCGAGTGGCTGGGTGCGCCGGGCAAGCCTACCTGCCTCTGCTATGGGCATTACGATGTTCAGCCGCCCGATCCTCTGGATGAGTGGCTGAGTCCGCCGTTTGAGCCGGCCGAGCGCGACGGCAACATCTATGCCCGGGGCGCGGTGGATGACAAGGGGCAGATGTACATGCACCTAAAGGCGCTGGAGTCGCTGTTTGCGACCCGCAATGGCAGGCTTCCCATTAACGTCCGGGTGATCCTTGAGGGTGAGGAAGAGGTCGGAGGGGAGGGAATCGCGAGCTTCGTCCGTGAGCACCCGGCGATGTTGAAGGCGGACTTCGCCCTGGTCTCCGACACCGAGATGTTCGCGCCAGACCTGCCTACGCTTTGCGTTGGGCTGCGCGGCATGATCTATACGGAGATCGAGGTACGCGGCGCGCGTATCGACCTGCACTCCGGCCTTTACGGAGGCGTGGCCCCCAATCCATTCATTGCGCTCTCACAGATCATCGCCGGGTTGAAGGACCGCGACGGACGCATCCTGATCCCGGGCGTCTATGAGCAGGTAGAGGCGCCTTCTGCGGAAGAAAAGGCGGCATGGCAGCTTCTGCCCTTCGATGAAGAGCACTATCGTGAGACCGAGATCGGCTCAAGCGAGCTGACTGGCGAGCCGGGCTACTCGGTCCTGGAGCGCACCTGGGCGCGCCCCACCCTGGATGTGCACGGTATGCCTGGCGGATTCACCGGGGCAGGAGCGAAGACAGTGATCCCGGCGCGCGCTGTCGCTAAGCTTTCCATGCGGCTGGTCCCCGGGATGACCGCGCAAAAGACCTTTCAGCAGCTACGCGACTTTGTCGCCACGCTCGCTCCGCGAGGCGTCACCGTCGACGTCAGGTTGATCCATTCCGCCGATCCGATCGTGATCGGGTCCAGCAATCGGTATGTGACGGCGGCGAAAGATGCCATGCGGGCAGTCTTCGGCAAGGACACTGTCTTCATCCGTGGCGGCGGCTCTATCCCCATCGTCGGCGACATTGAACGCCACCTGAAGATTCCCACGCTGATGATGGGTTTCGGGCTGCCCGACGACAACCTGCATGCGCCCAACGAGAAGTTCCACATCGCGAACTTCTACCGCGGTATTGAGTCGATCGTGCGCCTGCTGGATCTGCTCGGAGCCTCCTGAAGCTGCTACCCATGAAGGCCGCGACGAAACGCGAGCAAGAGTCTGCGGAAGGCTGGATTCTGGCCGGCGGCCAGAGCCGCCGCATGGGTCAGGACAAGGCTCGAGTGCGGCTGGCCGGCCGCCCGCTTCTCGCCCATATGCTCGACAAGTTGCGGGCGCTGGGGCTGCAAAGCCGCATCGCGGGAGGTGTGCCCGGCGAAGATCGCGCCCGCCTGGAGCCGACCCAGGATCCGAGCTCGGAGTGGTTTCCAGACAGCCGCGCAGGCTGCGGACCCATGGCCGGTCTTGCAACAGCCCTCGCGCAGAGTGCGAGCCCGCTGATCCTGGTGCTCGGCATCGACCTGCCACTCGTCTCGACTGCGTTGCTGGCCGCTCTGCTTGCACGGGCCCGCGCCAGCGGCGCGCTCGCCACCATTCCGCGCGCAAGTGGGCGGCCGCAGCCGCTCTGCGCGGTATATCGCCGCGAGCTGTGCGAAGCGGTATCGCGGCTGTTGGCTGACGATGTACTGAAGATGATGCATGCGGTAAGCGTCGCAGCGACGGAGACTGCGGAAGCGCCCACGATGAGCTTGCCCGTGGATACGTTCGATGTCGAAACTCTGGTCGCGACGGGCTGGCCACGGCTCTCTCGTCCTGTCGCATGGGAGTTCCTGAACTGCAACACACCGGCAGACCTGGCGCTGGCGGCGCGAGTCGTCTCGCAGGAAGCGCAGCTCCGCCATCCTGATACCGCGATAGCGGCTGTTCGTTCAATCGACTCAGAGCCGCTATTCTTCTGAGTATGGACGAGCCTCGCAGGATGGCGAACGCAACCGCCGACACCGCAACACCTGTCGCTACCCCGCCCACCCCGGAAGACGATACTCCGCTGGCTATACCGGTGGAGGTGATTCGGGATGAGGTGCTGGAGGCACAAGAGAACCCGCAGCCAGCCGGCGAGGCCAGCAAGCCGCCTGAGCCCTACATCGTCTTCGACCATGTCTCGAAGGCGTTCGGGAGCCTGCGCGTACTGGACGATGTGAGCTTCCAGGTGTTGACCGGTGAGACGCTGTGCATCCTGGGCCGCTCCGGCGTCGGCAAGTCCGTTTCGCTGAACATCATCATGGGATTCCTCAAGCCGGACAAGGGTCGGGTCCTGGTGGCAGGGGAGGACATTACCAACTACACCGACCAGCAGATGGACGAGGTGCGCAAGAAGGTCACGATGGTGTTTCAGAGCGGCGCGCTCTTCGACTCCTTGAGCGTGGGAGAGAATGTCGCGTTTCCGCTTCGCGAGCGGAAGGAGCTCGAAGAGGATCAGATTCAAAAGATCGTGAACGGCCTGCTGGACATGGTCGGCGTCTCCGGAATGGCCGCGCTGCTGCCCTCGGATCTTTCAACCGGGATGAAACGTTCCGTTGCGATTGCGCGCGCGATGGCCTCCCAGCCGCAGGCGATCCTCTATGACGAGCCGACGACAATGGTCGATCCGCTGATCGGACGGCTGCTGGGCGATCTGATTCAAAAGCTGAAGACGCAGCTGCTGCTTACCAGTGTTGTTGTGACGCACGACATGCGCTTTGCCGAGCGGCTGGCCGATCACGTGGTCTTCCTACATGAAGGAGAGGTGCGGTTCTTTGGCACCATGCAGGAGATGAAACAGAGCGACGACGAGATACTTCGCCAGTTCCTGGATCTGGATGCGCTAGTGTTGCCGGAGGTTTAAACAGGCAGGAGTACCAGGCAGGCCGCGATGCAAGGACGCGCATTGCGATAAGCGAACGGTTGCGACCACCCCACGTAGACTGGTTGAACTAATTCGGAACGACAAGTCTCTAACGCGGAAGTGGCAGTGACGAGCGTCATAGCGGGTGTGCAATGATCCCTCATCAGTGATCGAAAGCCTGCTCGCTGGTAATGGGACAAGCTTTCCACAGACGAACATGCATCCCGTGCGAAGAGTTGCCACAGTTATTCAGAGAGTAACCAAATCTTCGTCTTATCTGCGAACACCCGATGCTAGACTGTGGGCGTTAGTGAATGCTTCAAGCCCGCAGTTTGCACGGATGCGCAGCATGCAGGATCGCTGGAAAGACGACAGGCTCAGTCAGGCCGGCAGATATCGTACGCAAACGACCGCATCACACTTCCGCGACCCTTCCTCGCACGACCGTATGGGCGCTCTCACTTGAGAGAATCCTGGCCACCACCCAACCAGCCCATCTCGCCGTTCAGCCCGCATCGCGGTAAGCAGTAGAGGGAGCAGCAAACAGCACATGAGCACCCCAGAGTTCATCCGCCAGATGCAAGCGACGGTCCGCATCCGCGAGGATGTGCCCGATGCCTCAGGCACCCGGACGAAGGTCTGGACCAATGCGCTGTGGGTGCCTCTGCTTTGGGCCTTCACGGATGTCTTCAGCGTTCTGGTCGCGTCGCTGCTCGCAGTGCGCGTCTACCTGGGTGCCTTCTTTGGGCAGAAGGCGGTGCTGCAGACCCAGGCAATGTTCAGCTTGCGGCCGGCGCTGACGCTCTTCTATCTGGGCTGGTTCATGCTGGCGCTGGTGATGGTCAGCCGCCGCATGCACCTCTACGCGCCAATCCAGCTGCGCAACACGCTGCATGACCAGCGGTTGACGGTGCAGGCGTGCTTCACGGCGGGGCTGCTGCTCTCCGGCGCCTTGTACTTTGCCCGCGGGGAGGTCATCTCTCGTGGCGTCGTGATTCTGACGCTCGCATTCACCACATTGCTGATCTGCATTCGGCGGCTAGTCTGGCGCGCGGTTGTCTACCGGCGCTACGAGCGCGGCATTGAACGGCGCAACATCCTGATTGTCGGCACCGGTCGCGTGGGACAGGCCCTGCGCCATCACATCGAGACGATTCGACACCTGGGGTACTCATTCAAGGGCTATGTGCACGTCCCGGGGCTCGACTCCGAGTTGCCGTCGAACAGCCGTGAAGTACTCGGCAGCATTGATGAGGTGCTCGAGCTGGCGCGGATGCACTTCGTCGACGAGGTCTTCCTCTCTGCGCCGTGCGAGCGTGTACTGGTGAAGCGGCTGGTGGAGCAGGCACGCGAGGCTAGCGTCGACATCCGCGTCGTGCCCGACCTCTATGACGGACTCGCATGGAACAGCCCGGTCGAGTACATCGGGCAGTTCCCAACCATTCCGCTGCACCGGGGCGAGGCGCCGGTGATCGGGATGATGCTGAAGCGCGTGCTGGACATCGCGCTGTCCAGCATTGGCCTGGTCGTCTTGTCGCCCCTGATGATCGCCATTGCCTTCGCGGTGCGTTCTGACTCCGAGGGGCCGATCCTCTACAGCTCAGAGCGTATCGGCAAGAAGGGGCGCGTATTCCGCTGCTTCAAGTTCCGCACCATGGTGCGCGATGCCGAGCGTCGCCGGGCAGAGATTCTGCACATGAATGAGCGGGAGTCGGTGCTGTTCAAGATCAGCAACGATCCGCGCATCACTCGCGTGGGCCGCTGGCTGCGCAAGTACTCTCTCGACGAGCTGCCACAATTGGTGAATGTGCTGCGTGGCGATATGAGCCTGGTAGGGCCGCGGCCGCCGATCGCAAGCGAGGTGAAGCGGTATCAGCTCAACCATCTGCGCCGGCTGGATGTTGTGCCAGGCATCACCGGGCTGTGGCAGGTGCAGGCGCGGCAGGATCCCTCGTTTGACAGCTACATCTCCCTGGACACTGCGTACATCGAGAATTGGAGCCTATGGCTGGATATCAAGATCATTGTGCGCACGCTCGCCGTAGTGGCAGCCGGCACTGGCGCATAGCGCTCTGACCACAGGAACCTGAGTTTTGGAAGAGGCCAGCCCTCCGGCTGGCCCTTCTGTTCTTCGGTACACTTGAAGGGTGAAGATTGCGCTGGCGCAGATAGATCCTACCGTCGCAGATTTTGACGGCAATACGGCGAGGATCCTGCAGTACGTACGTGAGGCAGATAAGCAAGGGGCGGACCTGGTCGTCTTTCCTGAGCTGTGCGTCTGCGGCTATCCAACCGGGGACTTTCTGGAGAAGCCATCCTTCGTGAAGAAGGCGGGCGAAGTACTGGAATGCATCGCGCGGGAGGCCACCGCCCACAGCCGAATCTCGGTCATCTGCGGATGCGTTGTGCCTTCGCCACCCGGATCCGGCAAGCGCATCAGCAACGCCGGGGTCCTGATGCAGGGCGGCCAGATTGTCTTCACACAGCGCAAGCGGCTGCTGCCCTACTATGACGTCTTCGATGAGCAGCGATACTTCGCCCCTGCGGAGCAGCAGGAGGTTGTGAAGATTGCCGACGAGACCGTCGCGCTGACCATCTGCGAAGACGCCTGGAACGACAAAGGCTATTGGAAGCAGCGCCTCTACAGTGTCGACCCGGTGGAAGAGCTGGTACGGCAGGGCGCGACGCTCATCCTGAACATCTCTGCATCCCCGTTCTGGCAGGGCAAGCGCGAGCAGCGCGCGGAGATGCTGGCCGCCGCTGCACGGCACCACCACATGCCCATCCTGATGGTGAATCAGGCAGGTGGCAACGACAGCCTGATCTTCGACGGCACCAGCCTCGCATTGAACGCGCAGGGAGAGCCAATCGCCGTCGGCCGCTCCTTCGCCGAGGACCTGGTGATGGTGGATACGCGCACGGGGACGGGCGACATTCGGCGGACCGTCGAAGGCGACGATGCGGCCACGTATGCGGCGCTGGTGCTGGGTACGCGCGATTACGTGCGCAAGTGCGGATTCCGCCAGGTGCTGGTGGGCTTGAGCGGGGGGATCGACTCTGCGCTGGTGGCGGCCATCGCCGTGGATGCGTTGGGTAAGGAGAATGTAATCGGTGTCGGCATGCCGAGCCCCTACTCCTCGCAAGGCTCCATCGATGACAGCTGCATGCTGGCGAAGAATCTCGGGATTCGCTTCGAGGTCATCCGTATCGACCAGATCTTCTCTCAGTTCACAGACGCGCTTGAGCCGATGTTTGCGGGTCGCGCTCCGGATCTGACAGAGGAGAATGTGCAGTCGCGCATCCGCGGAACTCTGCTGATGGGGCTCTCCAACAAGCTGGGGGCGCTGGTGCTGACGACCGGCAACAAGTCCGAGATGGCTGTGGGTTATTCCACGCTCTACGGCGATATGGTTGGCGCGTTAGCGGTCATCGGCGATCTGGTGAAGACGCGTGTTTACGCGCTGTCCCGCTATGTCAATCGTGAGAGGGAAATCATCCCGCGAACCATCCTCGAGAAGCCGCCGTCGGCCGAGCTGCGCCCCGGCCAGCTGGATACGGATTCGCTGCCGCCGTACGACGTGCTCGATCCCCTGGTCGAGGCGTACGTGGAGCGTTACATGCCGATGAAAGCGATCGCGGAGCAGCAGGGACTTGATTACGAATTGGTACAGAAGGTCGTCAAGTTGATTGAGCAGAGTGAGTACAAACGGCAACAGGCCGCGCCGGTGCTGAAGGTGACGGCAAAGTCCTTCGGCAGCGGCCGGCGCTTTCCAATCGCGGTGAAGGTTCAGGTTTAACTCGGAAGAGAATGGGGAATGGATGAACACAGGACGGGCGAAACTGCGGAGTGCGGCTGTAGCAACAGCGATCATTTCTTTGTGTGCGACAGCGACATTTGCGCTGGGTCAGGCAGCGGTGCCTGCGCCACAGGCACCGGCGCCTGCGCCACAAACAGCAACTGCGCCCTCAGGGCCCATAGGGCAGTTGCAGCCGCTGCCTCCGCCTAACCCCGCCAACTTCACCGCCAGCACGCCAACGAAGGATACCGTCGATGAGTTCCTGAAGCAGAGCTGGGGCTACGATCCCAATCGCATCTGGCAGGTGCAAGCGATCCAGACGACGCCCGCTGCCGGGGTCAGCCGTGTTACCGTGCTGGTCGAAGAGAAGGGTGGACAGCAGCAACAGCCCTCGGCGTTGACCTTCCTCACACTCCCGGACGGGAAGCATCTGGTCACTAACGACGATGTGGTTCCCTTCGGGGCACATCCCTTCGAAGAGAACCGCCGTCTGCTGCAGCAGGATGCGAAGGGACCGGCACGTGGGCCGGCGAACGCCTCCTTGCTGCTGGTAGAGTTTGCGGACTTCCAATGCCCGCACTGTAAGGAAGCGCAGCCTATCGTGGAGCGGCTGGAGAAAGACTTTCCCGGGGCGCGCTACATTGCGCAGCCCTTTCCCTTGCGAAGCGTGCACAGCGAGGCCGAGAAGGCAGCTGAGCAGGGCGTCTGCGTCGCCAAACTCGGTGGCAATGACGCGTACTTCAAGTACTCCGACGCAGTGTATGCAGATCAGGCATCGCTGACCCCGGAAGGCTCTACGCAGGCACTGCAGGCCGCTGTGATGGCAGCCGGGGTGGACGCGGCGAAGGTGAAGGCCTGCGCGGTGGAGCCTGCGACCAAGGATGCAATTGACGCCTCGCTGAAGCTGGGCGAGCAGGTGGGCGTGAACTCAACCCCGACGCTATTTGTGAATGGCCGCTCGCTGCCCGGCTTCTCCAGCATCCCCTACGACACGTTGCAGAACATCATCCGCTACCAGATGCAGATTGACGGCGCACCGGGCACGAAGTAGGGCGCTACTGGTGTGTCGGCAATAGAACCGCCTGGCTGGCATGCGTCGGATGCGACCGTCGCACGATGCGCGGGGTGATCAGAATCACCAGTTCGTCGTCGCTGGACTGCGTGTTCTTGTCCGTGCTGGAGCGCAGCCCGGGGATCTCGTTCAGCCCGGGCAGGCCACTGATGGCGCGAGACTCCTGCGTCGTCAGATTGCTTGAGACCAGGGTGGTTTCCCCATCAACCAGGTCCAGATCCGCGGTGAACTGCCGATTGGTCAGGATAGGTATATTGTTGACAGATGAGCCAGCTAAGGCCTGAACCTTCAACTCCAGCTTCAATGTAAGTGTTCGGTCATCGTGGATGTGCGGAGTCGCTTTCAGGGACACGCCGAGGTCCTGATACTGCACCTGCGGAATCGTCTGCTGCGCGCTCAGGGTGGAGGAGTTGAGACCCAGCGCAGCAAGCTGGCTGGAGACTCCCGCAGAGTTGAGACCAGGGATGTTGACTCCGGTTCCAGAGAGGCTGGAGAAGCTGTTCTGGATAATCGGGTACCGCATGCCGGCCAGAAAGTTCGCGGTTTCCATATCCTGCACTCGCAACTGGACCTGATCCACTGCTCGGCTGTCGCTGGTGTTGAGCGCGAGGTTGGCACTTGGGCTGCCCAGGGTGACGCCGGTCTCCGTGATGCCGCCTCCGAAGACAGCAAAGGGCTGGCTGAGAATCGAACTCGAGATCTGTCCGGAGGCGAGCAGGATCGCTGCGATCGCAGTCAGATCATTCGCGTTGGCCAGGCCGCTCGAAACAATCTGATCGATCAGCGCCTGATTTCCTTTAAGTGCAGCCTGCAGTTCCGTATTGAGGTTGAACGCGTTGAACTGCTGCGGCGGCACTACCCCTGCATTCAGGTTCCGGGTGCGCGCAATCTCGTACAACTTGACCTCAAGCAGCACCTGGCTGTGGCCGCTCAGCATGTCGGCGAGTGTATGGTTCAGGGCGGCCAGCTTGGTTGCAGGTGCGCGTACCGTTAGAGTGCCGGTGCCTGGCTGCACGCTGGCCTGCGTCACCTCGAGGACGTTGCGCGCAACGTTGCCGATGTCGGTGACCTCCGGGTTCGTCAGCCCTGGAAGATAGATCGTCTCTTCCAGTAGTCGCTCGAAGCTGGTGCGGTTGTCCTTCGTATCGCGCGCTACCAGCACGCGATGCGGGTCAAGCGGCACCTGAAAGGTATCGGTCTCAAGCGCGAGCAGTTGCTGCGCCTGCGCGAAGCTCACGTCTTCCGCGTCCAGGCGCACCACCTGGCTTTTCACGCTGGCGTCGAAGATGGGGGTGATGCCGTAGGTCGTAAGAACCTGCTGCAACACGTTATGCGCATCGGCGCGGATGTGGAAGCTGTGGTTGCCTGGTGAAGGCGCGAGGCGAATAGCCTCCGAGATGGACGAACCGAAGTCCTCCTCTGCAGTGACTGCAGGCGCGGGCTGCACCAGGTCGCTCACATGCTGAGCCACTACCGGATTCTGCGGATCAAGCGCCAGCGCCTCCGCCAGCCGCGCGCGCGTGACCTCCAGCTTGCCAAGAATGCGCGCCTTTTCCGCCTGCTGGATCAGGTCGGTGACGAAGTGCGCTTTGGCGATAGACGCGGCGTTCTGATAATCGCGATTGTCGGGCTCAAGGCTGGCCGCTGTGCTGAACGAAGCAAACGCAGCCCGCGTATCGTGCGCTTCAATTGCGCGCGCGCCTTTCATGAAGGCCTTCTCTGCATCGCGCCGCTGGTGAGGGGTGACGGCTGACGAGGTCGCTGGTTGCTGAGCGCGCAAGGGCAGTGTCGCTGCACCGGCGTACAGCAGCAGCGCAAAGGCTGCGGAGAAGTGCCGCGTCAGCGGACGACGTACTCCTGCATTGCTTCGCCGACTCACGCGGCCTCCTCTACGTGCAGAAGTGCGCTCAGGTTCTCCGCACATATCTCTGGGCCAAGCGCAAGCAGACGTTCATAGGGAGTGTGGCCGGTAGCGACAGCGATGACAGGCAGGCCATTCTCATGCGCAGCGGCGATGTCAGCTGCCGTGTCACCGATGACGAGCAGGGAAGCGGCGCAGTGGGATAAGTCACGGGCCTGGGCTGCGGCCGCGGCAATCATGGCCGCGCGCTCTTCATGCTCATCGCTGAAGGCGCCGAAGCGAAACCACTCGCGCAGGCCTGCTGTCTCCAGCTTCAGCCAGCCAATCGCCTCCAGATTCCCGGTTGCCACGCCCAGTAGCTTGCCGGTCTTCGCCAAGGCCTGCAGCACGTCCACCACGCCCGGCATCACGCGGATCTGCATCCTGGCTACATTGCGCGCCACAGTTGCCGAGATCGAATCGAGGATGCGGGTGCGATGCGGACGCCAGCTTTCGTCGCCGATGCCGGCGGCGGCGAAGGCATCGCGCAGGATGCGTGGATCGGTGCTGCCCTGCACAGAGATGGCATCGAGCGAGAGCGAGTGCCCCAGCACCTCCATGCAGGCGAGCGAGAACGCGTGATAGTGCACCCGACCCGGATCACGCAGCAGGGTGCCGTCGATATCGAAGAGATAGGCGTCGAACGCGGTCCAGCGGACGCCCTTACGCCAGGCGACGCGGCCTTCGGCAGTGACCGCCTCGCGATAGGCATCGGGGGCGGTTGCAGCGTTGACGGAGTTGGACAAGGCGGACGGCGGCTCCTGTTCGGACGGAATGACGCGAACTCGCATAGGCGGCAATACGTCCTGGCAGGGGGCCTGAGCGCAGGCTCAGCCCTGGGAGCGCATTGCCTGTTTCGGCTGCTCCATCACTGGACGCGCCGGGCGCGGCGGACGCTTGAGGCCGTTGCGAATCTGGGCCGGATCCATGTTCAGCTCAGCAATGGTCCGGCTCAGCGTGTTGCGATGCATGCCCAGTTCGCGCGCGGCCTTGCACTGATTGCCGCGATGCGCCGCAAGCACTTCCAGAATAAATCGTTTTTTGAACTCCCGGATGGCTTCGTCGTAAGTGATACCGCCGGCATGCATCTGGCTGACTAGGCTGTCCAACTCGCGTTTCACGGAGTCCTCTTTCTTTGGTTAGGGACCGATTCTGGTGGCTGCTGCGTCACTGCGGGCGCCATCCTGGAGCACGACTGCGGGCTGCCTGCTCCAGGGTATGCAATCCGCTCTGAATTCTACTGCCAAGTTCTCGCGGCAGCACAGCAGCACTTCCCTGTGCCCCCGGCATGAAGTATGCCACCAGTTGGGATTGTTCGAGCCATGGTTGATGTGGGAAAAATGCTGCAAGTGCCGCAACTGCCAATGCGACCAGCACATATCCCTTCACCAGGCCAAAAACTCCCCCCGCCAGCCGGTCTGCCCAACCTAAACCCACTCGCCGGAGCATCCAGCGTAGCACCCGACCGATGATTGCGGCTGCCAGCATAACGGCTAATGCGATAAGCAGAAATGCAACCGCATGTGCCACGGCCGTCTCGTGGACCAGCTGCTCCACCCAGGGCGACACCTGCAGATAATACTGCCCGCCCAGGATGACACCGGCTACCAGCCCGGTCAGCGCGCACACCTCCACCAGCAGTCCGTGGAGGAAGGCGACCACGGCAGAAAGGCCCAGCACGCCCAGGATGATCCAATCCGCCGGTGCCAGCATGCTCATGGACGTGACTTAGCTCAGATCCAGCTCGTGGCCGGTCAGCAGGCGATAGGCGTCCAGATACTTGCGCTGGGTCTTCTGCACTACATCCTCCGGTAGCGCGGGTGCGGGTGCCTGCTTGTTCCAGTGAATCTGCTCCAGGTAGTCACGCACGAACTGCTTGTCGAAGGAAAGCTGCGGACCACCGGGAGCGTACTGGTCAGCCGGCCAGTAGCGGGAGGAGTCCGGCGTCAGCACCTCATCGGCTAGCACGATGCCGTCCGCAGTCATACCGAATTCGAATTTGGTGTCCGCCAGGATCACGCCGCGTTCGGCCGCGTACGTGGCTGCCCGATCATAGATAGCGAGGCTCAGGGCCTGCAATTTGTCGGCCGCGTTTCTGCCTACGCGCGCCGTCATGTCGGCGAACGATATATTTTCGTCGTGCTCGCCGCCGAGGCTCTTTGAGGCCGGTGTGAAGAGCGGCTGGGGCAGCTTGTCGGACTCACGCAGGCCCGCAGGCAGCGAGATACCGCAGACGGCTCCCGTAGCCTGATAGTCCTTCCAGCCGGAGCCGGAGAGATACCCGCGTACGACACACTCGACGGGAAACATCTGTGCGCGCTTGACCAGCATGGAGCGACCGCGGAGTTGCGCGCCATAAGGTCGCAGCTCCTCGGGGAACTTGGCAACATCCGTGCTGATCAGGTGATTGGGGACGACATCGCGCAGCAGTTGGAACCAGAAAAGCGAGAGCTGGGTAAGGATGCGGCCCTTGCCAGGAATGCCGGTTGCCAGCACATGATCGAAGGCCGAGATGCGATCCGTCGCGATCAGCAGAAGCGACTCACCTACTGCATAGAGATCGCGCACCTTACCGCGCGCAAGCAGAGGAAGTCCAGCAAGATCGGTTTGCGTCAGGGTCTGCATCGGGTGATGTACAGATTCTGCGGACAGGTTTGGGCTTTGTCAACGCGACGTGCGTATGCCTGGGCACTAGGAGCGCGCCTCTACGCGCCGCGGCAGCAGCGTGCTCGGTATCGAGCCTGGTGTGACGGGTATCCACTCGGCTTGAAAGCGTCCGGCATACCCGAACAGCTTCCCCCATCGGCGGTTTGCCGCGGCCATCTCGATGCGAAAGCAGCCCTGCTCATCGTCGTACCACTCGCAGACATCCGCTACGCCGGATAAGGCGAGCGGGAAGGAGAAAGCGAATGGACCCTCATAGAACCGTTGCGCACCAGATCGGATGGCAAGCCCGCCATTCGGTGCAACCCTGAGTTCGAGATCGACCGCGAGATGCTGATGGGTGCCGAGGTAGTCGACGATTCGCCTCCGCTCCTCGTCATAGATCATGTAAGCATCGAAGCGCCTGCGCCGCGTCGTATCGAAGCTACGGATCCAGGTCACGGTCTCTCGTCCAAGCGCGTCCTTATAAGCATAGTTCTGGATTGTGAACGGCACATCTCGCCCGTGCTCTGGGAACATGATGCGCCGCCATGCCCCTAGGTACAAAAACGGAAGCGTGTAAGCCCCGCCGTGCCATAGGCGTTCCATGACGCCAGAGCCGATGGATGCCATGCCGCCCTCAGATGTGATCGAGAAGCGGCGCTGGATATGCGGGTGGAGTCGCCGGAAGTCCGAACCCATGGCACGTTCGTAGATCGAGGTCATAGAGCCTCCGGCGCGTTGCGCAGACATCGACGCGAGTCAGGCAGGATTCTGGAAGCAAGCCAGCCGACTAGCGCTAACGCGGTCACCGACACGTTAAGCGTAATGGGATTGAATGCGGCGCGAAGGTAGGTAGTCGAATAAATCGTAACGCTCACACTGGCGAGCATCATGAGAGCGATGTTGACCAGAAAGAGCGAACGCCTTCGCCAGGTGAACAGCATGATGAGGCCGAAGAGCATCTCCAGCAAGCCAAGCCAGGGAAGCAGACTTACTGGCACATGGGCCTGGCGCAGCATCATTTGCTCATCCACATGTCGGAATACCAGCTTCGGAATCAGCCCGTGCCATATCCAGATAAAGGCAAGCGCGACTCGGGCGACGGCATGAATGAATGACAGGGCAGTTGAGGCTTCCGGGGTTTGCGCTCCTTCTGCCCAAAGCCGCATGCAGTCAAAGCTCCATGCGGTTGACCATCCTATAAGGGGACGGAAGAGCACGCGATCGAGCATGCGGCCGAAGACCCCAAACCGTGCGGTGTAGTCATACCAGGTGAGAAAGCGGACGCCTGATTCGGTCGGAATGTAACGCCAATATCCAGAGCCGCTTTTGATCAAAGACTTGGGATCCTCGGAAGAGAATCGCAGGGAGGACGTGACATCTCCTGTTGGAGAGGCAAGTTGCCCAACGCTCTCTCCAGTTCCCCGTATGCGGAGGCCGAAGCCGATGCGCGTTTCGTACAGAAAGCGCTGCAGCCGGCCCTCACGCGGCAGGTATTCAATTCGGCTGAACCGAAGGTCCCACCTTTGATGAAGTCCCGGATCTTGAGTCAGTCGCCAGACCTCGTCGATACTCGCCAGAATACGGACCTCAACGTAGATGCCGGGAGTTGTAAGCACGCACGCACTGTATCAGACTCCTTCGCGGCGTCGCGCTGGGCGCCTTTAGATGTAGAAGGCAAATTTGACTGCTAACTGAATGCCGCGTGGCGCGCCGCCTCCCAAAAATGGATTGCCCAGGCCCACGTCGCCGGTTGCGGGGATGGCGTAGTTGCCTTGGCTTACCTCTCTGACTCCAGAC